>JBBQAO010000129.1:0-7996 GCA_038316355.1 Burkholderiales bacterium | reverse complement strand
GCGCCGACCACGCCGCACAGCACGGCCATCGGGTGGGCATCGCGGCGGAAGCCACGGAAAAAAAAGTTCATCTGATCGTGCACCATGGTGTGCTTGGTGACGATGTCGTCAAACTCGAACTTCTGATTTTTGTTTGGCAGTTCGCCGTTGAGAATCAGGTAGGCAACTTCGAGAAAATCACATTTCTCGGCCAGTTGCTCGATCGGATAGCCGCGATACAGCAGAATGCCCTCATCACCGTCGATGTAGGTGATGTTGGATCGACAACTCGCAGTCGACATGAATCCCGGGTCATAGGTGAACTTGCCGGTCTTGGCGTACAGGCTGCGGACGTCGATCACGTCCGGGCCGATGGTGCCGCCAAATATCGGGAAGTCTATCGAGGGGCTACCATCACTGAACGACAGGGTTGCGAGCTTTTCCTTCATGACAATCTCCGTATGATCAACCTGCTTGTTGGTTCCGATGAAATTATGGAAGTTGTATCTGATACTTTTGTTACCGCTCATTGTTGCAACTAAGCCTGCCGTAGCCGTTTGATCAGAAAATCATAACGTCCGGGCACCTCCTCCTGCTCCATCACCCAGGCCAGCAACATGGGGTCCTGCTCGTTCAGCAACTCCTTGAACACCTGCACCTGGCCGGCATCCAGCCCGTCCAGCTCCCGCTCCACAAACCGGTTCAGCACCAGATCCAGTTCCAGCAGCCCGCGCCGGCACTGCCAGCGGATACGGTCGAGTTCGGCCATATCTGCGACGCTACACAGTCCTCTTCACCAGCAGATCCTTGATCTTGCCGATCGCCCTGGTCGGATTCAACCCCTTCGGACAGACATCGACGCAGTTCATGATCGAATGGCAACGGAACAGGCGGTACGGGTCCTCGAGATTGTCGAGGCGCTCGTTGGTCGCCTGGTCGCGCGTGTCGGCAATAAAGCGGTAAGCCTGCAGCAGCCCCGCCGGACCGACGAACTTGTCTGGATTCCACCAGAACGACGGGCAGGAGGTCGAGCAGCAGGCGCAGAGTATGCACTCGTAGAGCCCGTTCAGCTCTTCGCGGTCTTCCGGTGACTGCAGGCGTTCGCTCTCGGGGCGCGGCGTATCGTTGATCACGTACGGCGTCACCGAATGATACTGCTTGAAAAACTGCGACATGTCGACAATCAAGTCGCGGATCACCGGCAGACCGGGCAGCGGGCGGATCACCACCGGCTCCTTCAGGCCGCTGATGTTGGTGATGCAGGCGAGGCCGTTTTTGCCGTTGATATTCATCGCATCGGAACCACACACACCCTCCCGGCATGAGCGACGGAAGGAAAATGTGTCGTCAACCGATTTCAGCCGGATCAGCGCATCCAGCAGCATGCGGTCGGTCGGCTCCAGCGTGATGTCGTAGTCCTGCATGTACGGCTTGGCATCGACGTCGGGGTTATAACGGTAAATCGAGAGGCGCATTTTTCCGGATTCCAGATTAAAAATTCAAACGTGTCACTGGTGAACAATCATATTTGTGACTGGTCATTGGTGAAGGGCAAGCCCATCTTCCATCACTCATGACCCATCACTAATTACCAATTACCATTTACCAATACCAATTACCAATACCCATCACTCAATAGACCCGGGCCTTGGGTTCAAATGATTCGACGGTCAGCGGCTTCAGGTTGACGGGACGGTATTCAAGCCGGTTGCCTTCCTTGTACCAGAACGTGTGTTTCATCCACTTGGCATCGTCGCGATTCGGGAAGTCACTACGATCGTGCGCCCCGCGCGACTCCTGTCGCGCGTTCGCCGAAACCATCGTCGATACCGCCACCTCGACCAGGTTTTCCAGTTCGAGGGCTTCGACGCGGGCGGTGTTGAATACTTTGCTCTTGTCCTTGAAAAACAACTGCCCGGCGCGGTTGGAAACTTCGCCCATCCTGCGCACGCCTTCGGCCAGGCCGTCGGGAAAACGAAACACACCGCAATGCAACTGCATCGTGCGCCGCATCTCCGCACCCACTTCGAAAACATTCTCGCCCGACTTGGCCGAATCCAGCCTCGCCAGCCGTGCCAGCGGGCGATCCGCTGCATCTTTCGGCAGGTCCTGATGCGCCACCGCGTCGCTGGCCAGATCCTTGACCACCTGCTCGCCCGCAGCCTTGCCGAACACCAGCAGGTCGAGCAGCGAATTGGTGCCCAGCCGGTTCGCACCGTGCACGGATACGCAGGCACATTCACCCGCCGCGTAAAGTCCTTTGACGATCACCCCGCCATTTTGGCCGGCAAGAACCTGACCATGCATGTTGGTGGGGATTCCGCCCATTTGATAATGACAGGTCGGCACCACCGGAATCGGATCCTTGGCCGGATCCACGTTGGCGAATTTCTTTGCGATCTCGCGGATACCGGGCAAACGTTTGTCGATCACGTCGGCGCCGAGGTGGTCGAGCTTGAGCAGGATGTAATCCGCATCCTTGCCGGCGCCGCGGCCTTCCTTGATCTCGGTGGCCATCGCGCGCGACACCACATCGCGGCTGGCCAGATCCTTCACCGTCGGCGCATAACGTTCCATGAAACGTTCGCCGTTCTTGTTGAGCAGAAACCCGCCCTCGCCGCGCACACCCTCGGTAATCAGCACGCCGGCACCGGCAACCCCCGTCGGGTGAAACTGCCAGAACTCCATGTCTTCCAGCGGAATCCCGGCGCGCGCCGCCATGCCGAGACCGTCGCCGGTGTTGATGAAGGCATTGGTGCTGGCGGCATAAATACGCCCCGCCCCGCCCGTGGCCAGCAATGTCGCTTTTGACTGCAGCACCATCACTTCACCGGTTTCCATCTCCATCGCCACAACGCCCAGCACGTCGCCGGCCTGGTTGCGGATCAGGTCCAGCGCCATCCACTCCACAAAGAATTGTGTATTGGCGCGCACGTTGCGCTGATACAGGGTATGCAGCATGGCGTGACCGGTGCGGTCAGCAGCAGCACACGCCCGCTTCACTGCGCGTTCGCCGTAATTGCTGGTGTGGCCGCCGAACGGGCGCTGGTAAATCTTGCCGTTGTCGAGGCGGTCGAAGGGCATGCCGTAGTGCTCAAGCTCGATCACGGCTTCGTTGGCCTTGCGACACATGAATTCGATCGCGTCCTGGTCGCCGAGGTAATCGGAGCCCTTCACGGTGTCGTACATGTGCCAGTGCCAGTTGTCCGGTTCTTCGTTGCCGAGTGAAGCGGAAACCCCGCCCTGCGCCGCCACCGTGTGCGAACGCGTCGGGAACACCTTGGACAGCACGGCCACCCGCAGGTTGGCCTCGGCCAGTTGCAGCGCGGCGCGCAGGCCGGAACCGCCTGCCCCCACCACGACTGCGTCAAATTTTCTTGTCGTAATTGCCATTTCTATTTTATCCCGCTTATTTGGACCACTTATTTGCCCCACAGTATCTGCACTGTCCACGTCCCGTAGGCAATCAGCGCGAAGATCACCACCACATACAGCGTCAACCGCACGCCGGCATCCTTGATGTAATCCATGAATATGTTGCGCACGCCGATCCACGCATGGAACAGCAGCGCGATGACAAAAAGTAAGGTCGCGTAACGCATCAATTGCAGCTGCCACAGCGCTTTCCAGTGCCAATAATCAAACTTCGGCAGCATCACCAGCGCCATCAGCACCAGCAGCGTGTAGGCCAGCATGATCACCGCGGTGGCGCGTTGCGCCAGCCAGTCGCGTACGCCGTAATGGGCGCCAACCACCTCGCGGTTCACCATAACGCCACTCCCACCGCCAGTGTCAGCACGATGCCGGCGGAGAGCACGATGATGCTGGTCAGGCGCGCGGTTTCGAGCTCCGTGCCGATATCCAGGTCGAGGAACAGGTGGCGCAGACCGGCCAGCAGGTGATGCAGATAACCCCACAACAGGCCGATCAACACCAGCTTCACCAGCGGATGCGCGACGACACCGCGGAACTCGGCAAAGGTCACCACGGACTCCAGGCTCGCCTGGAACAACCACAGCAACAACGGAATCAGCAGGAATAAAACGGCACCGCTGATGCGGTGCATGATGGAAATGATGGCCGGCATGGGCTGCCGGATCTGCATCAGGTTCAGATGCTTGGGCCTGGGTTTGGCTGCTGTCGACGACACGCGCTCTCCTTGGTTACGAATTCGGACTCGATACGCCGGCGCGCCGGCGGGAGCCTGGAAAACTGGGCTGCAAAACTGCGGTTGTGATGCTGCACGGTCCAGCGAAACTGGCGTTAATGCGGCGCTGCAGACGCCGCATCAGTTGAGAGTTTTTAGCACTCACGAAAACTATCGGAAAACTACCGGTAACTGCAATTAAACGCATGAAATACTACCAGCTTTCAGCCACCCGATAAACGCAAAAGTGGGCCTCCCGACAGCAAAAACTGTTCATGCGATCCACTTGCGTTGACGCGCGCGTAAAGTCGCCGCAACATGTTTTCCATACCCCGCCATGTCATACCGGCTCGCGGCAAAGTACCCGACACAATGTCCACCGTGCATGACACGCGCATGACGATTCCACCTCGCGGGCATCCGGTTGACCGTAATTCCCTGCGTTCGCTATCATTCAGAAGTTATCCGGTATGCGCGACGCAACTGAAATTCCGCCCCGCAGCATCGGCGTATTTTCCCAAAAACCAAGGAAATTCAGGAGCTTCCAGATGAAACGACCCATGCGCGTGGCAGTAACAGGTGCCGCCGGCCAGATCGGCTACAGCCTGCTGTTCCGCATCGCCAGCGGCGAAATGCTCGGAAAAGACCAGCCGGTGATCCTGCAATTGCTGGAAATCCCCGATGAGCGCGCGCAAAAAGCGCTGAAGGGCGTGATGATGGAACTCGACGACTGCGCCTTCCCGCTGCTTGCCGGCATGGTGCCGGCCTCCGACCCGATGGTTGCTTTCGCCGATGCTGACGTCGCCCTGCTGGTCGGCGCCCGCCCGCGCGGTCCCGGCATGGAACGCAAGGATCTGCTCGAAGCCAACGGCCGCATTTTCGCGCCCCAGGGAAAAGCGCTGTCTGAAGTCGCCAAACGCAACGTCAAGGTGCTGGTGGTCGGCAATCCGGCCAACACCAACTGCCTGATCGCGATGAACAACGCGCCCAAACTGAAACCGTCGAACTTCTCGGCGATGATGCGCCTCGATCACAATCGCTCACTGACCCAGGTCGCGCAAAAAATCGGCAAGCCGATCACCGACATCAAGAAACTCGCGGTTTGGGGCAATCACTCCGCCACCCAGTACCCGGATGTATTCCACGCCACCACCGGCGGCAAAAAAATCTGGCCGATGATCAAGGATCAGGCCTGGCTCGAAAACAATTTTATCCCGACCATCCAGAAACGCGGCGCGGCAATCATCGATGCCCGCGGCCTGTCTTCGGCAGCGAGCGCAGCCAATGCCGCCATCGACCATATCCGCGACTGGGTCAAGGGCACCAAGGCCGGCACCTGGGTCAGCATGGGCATCCCCTCCGACGGCAGCTACGGCATCCCGAAAGGCATCATTTATGGTTTCCCGGTGACCTGCAAGGACGGCAAATACAAAATCGTCAAAGGCCTCGAACAGAGCGAATTCAGCAAGGCGCGCATGCAGACCACGCTGCAGGAGTTGCAGGAAGAACGCGACTCCGTTCTCGGACTGCTCGGCTGATCCGGGCGCGATGGCCGATGCCAAAAGCGGACACTGCAGCAACGCAGCGTCCGTTTTTTTATTTTGAACTGAAAGGTCCCTGATGAGCGAGAAACCCGCCCCTGCCGGCTTCAAGCCGAAAAAATCCGTCGCACTATCGGGCGTGCCCGCCGGCAACACCGCCCTGTGCACGGTCGGCCGCAGCGGCAACGACCTGCATTACCGCGGCTACGATATTCTCGACATCGCCGAAACCTGCGAATTCGAGGAAGTGGCCTTCCTGCTGGTGCATGGCAAACTGCCCGACGCCGCTGAACTGCGCGGGTATAAATCAAAACTCCAATCCTTGCGCGGCCTGCCCGCCGTGGTGCGCAATGTGCTCGAACAACTGCCGCCTGCAGCGCACCCGATGGATGTCATGCGTACCGGCTGCTCGGCACTGGGCGCGGCACTGCCCGAGCGCGAAGACCACAACCTGCCCGGTGCACGCGACATTGCCGACCGGCTGATGGCCTGC
Source organism: Burkholderiales bacterium (assembly GCA_038316355.1). Classification (GTDB taxonomy): domain Bacteria; phylum Pseudomonadota; class Gammaproteobacteria; order Burkholderiales; family SG8-41. The sequence goes on along the minus strand of JBBQAO010000129.1, from coordinate 1,836 downwards.
TTCGGTTCGATGCTGCTCTACTGGTACCACTACAGCCACAACGGACAGCGCATCGACGTCGAAACCGACGACGATTCCATCGCTGGCCATTTCCTCCACCTGCTGCACGGCAAACCGGCGAAACCGCTGTGGGTGCGCGCCATGCACACCTCGCTGAACCTCTACGCCGAACACGAATACAACGCCTCCACCTTCACTGCCCGCGTCATCGCCGGCACCGGCTCCGACATCCACTCTGCAATCACCGGCGGTATCGGCGCGCTGCGCGGCCCCAAACACGGCGGCGCCAACGAAGTCGGCTTCGAAGTGATGAACCGTTACGAAACACCCGATGCCGCCGAAAGCGACATCGTCACCCGCATCGCCAACAAGGAAGTGGTGATCGGCTTCGGCCATCCGGTCTACACCATCGCCGATCCGCGCAACAAGGTGATCAAGTCCGTTGCACTTCAACTGTCGAAGGATGTCGGTGATCTGAAAATGTACGATATCGCAGAACGTATCGAGGCCGTGATGATGCGCGAGAAAAAAATGTTCGCGAACCTCGACTGGTTCTCCGCCGTGTCGTACCACAGGATGGGCGTGCCGACGGCAATGTTCACCCCCCTGTTCATCATTGCGCGCACCAGCGGCTGGTCGGCGCATGTCATCGAACAGCGCATCGACAACAAGATCATCCGCCCGACTGCCGTCTACACCGGGCCGGAAAACCGCAAGTTCGTGCCACTGGCGCAGCGCGGCAATAAAGCTGTGAAGAGTGAAGGAGTGAAGAAGTGAATGAGCAAACCCGGCCCTCCACCCCTTCACACCTTCACGTCTTCACCCCTTCACGCTTTTAAGGTTTAAAAAATGTCCGCACACATCTCCAACATCCGCCCCAAACCCGACAAAGTCATCACCGACATCGCCGATTACGCCGCCAAGGCGAAGATCAGCAGCGCCGAGGCCTACAACACCGCCCGGCTGTGCTTGATGGACACTTTGGGCTGCGGCTTTGAAGCCCTGTCCTACCCCGCCTGCACCAAACTGATGGGGCCGGTGGTGCCGGGCGCGACCATGGTCAATGGCGCGAAAGTACCGGGCACCTCGTTCCAGCTCGACCCGGTGATGGCTGCGTTCAACATCGGCTGCATGATCCGCTGGCTCGACTTCAATGACACCTGGCTGGCGGCGGAATGGGGCCATCCTTCCGACAACCTTGGCGGCATCCTCGCCATGGCGGATTACCTGTCACGCCAGGCCGTGGCCGCGGGCAACAAGCCGCTGCTGATGCGCGACGTGCTGACCGGCATGATCAAGGCCCACGAAATTCAGGGTGTGATCGCGCTGGAAAACAGTTTCAACCGCGTCGGCCTCGACCATGTGCTACTGGTCAAGGTCGCCTCCACGGCAGTGGTCTCCAGCCTGATGGGGCTGACTCGCGACGAAACCATCAACGCCGTATCGAATGCCTGGATCGACGGTCAGTCGCTGCGCACCTACCGCCACTCGCCGAATACTGGCTCGCGCAAGTCCTGGGCTGCAGGTGATGCCACCAGCCGCGCGGTACGCCTGGTACTGATGGCGGCCAAAGGCGAAATGGGTTATCCCTCGGGCCTGTCGGCCCAGGGCTGGGGTTTTTACGACGTGTTGTTCAAGGGCAAACCGTTCAAATTCACCCGCAACTACGGTTCGTATGTGATGGAAAACGTGCTGTTCAAGATCTCCTTCCCGGCGGAGTTCCACGCGCAAACCGCAGTGGAATGCGCAGTGCAGTTGCACCCGCAGGTCAAAGACCGTCTCGCCGACATCAAAAAAATCGTCATCACTACCCACGAATCGGCGATCCGCATCATC
>JBBQAO010000101.1:0-11564 GCA_038316355.1 Burkholderiales bacterium | reverse complement strand
GTGAGTTTGCCGTAGGCATCGGCCATGTTGGTCGCGCCGCCTTCCTGGCGGCAGATGATGAATTTGAAATCGTCGGTGCGATCATGCATTGCATCGAGCACCGCGAGGTACGACTCACCCGGTACCCCGAAGCCGACCTTGGCGCCGTGGGTGATCAGCGCATCGACAAGAATTTGCGCGCCGGTCTGCAGCAGCGGGCGGGTGGCGGATTTTGCCGTCATGGGGGTGCGTTCCTGTGCTGTTTTATTTCGGGTGGTGCGGGGAGAGAAAGCCTATCACGTTCACGCCGGTTTTGACCGCTATACTGCGGGCCGGCACGCGGGTGCCGCGCGTAAGGGGGAAGGCGATGCACGAATTCATAAAATGGACTGCTGTCGAGACGGTGGCGCGGCTGAAAAGCGGCGATGTGTCACCGCTGGAGCTGATCGATGCCGCCGAGGCACGCATTGCAGAAACCAATCCGCAGATCAACGCGATGGTTACACTCTGTTTCGACCGCGCACGAACGCAGGCGCGACGCTTGATGCAGCAGAAATCCGCAGCCGTTCCGCCGGGATTCCTGCATGGCCTGCCGATCGCGGTCAAGGACAACACCGACGTCGAAGGGGTGCGCTGCACCTCCGGTTCGCGTGTGCATGAACAGCGTATTGCGGCGGCGTCGGATCCGGTGGTGCGCCGGCTCGAAGCCCACGGTGCCATTGTCATCGGCAAAACCAATCTCCCGGAATTCGCTGCCGGCGGCAATACCTTCAACGATGTGTTCGGCGCGACGCGCAATCCCTGGGATGTCAATAAAAGCGCAAGTGGTTCTTCCGGCGGCAGTGCTGCGGCGCTGGCCGCGGGGCAGGTGTGGCTGGCCACCGGCAACGATTTCGGCGGCAGCATCCGCACACCGGCTGCCTTCTGTTCGGTCAGCGGCCTGCGGCCGAGCCCGGGCATGGTCGCACGCATCCAGAAACAGCCTTTCAATCCGCTGTCGGTCGAAGGGCCGATGGCGCGCACCGTGGCTGATGTGGCGCTGATGTTTGATGCCGAGGCCGGGTTCGACGCCCGCGATCCGCTGTCGCCGCGCGCGCCGCTGCCGTCATTTGTGCAGGCCGCAGCGCGTCCGCAAAAACCGCTGCGCGTGGCGGTCAGCGCCGATCTTGGTGTGGCACCCGTCGTTGATCGCGAAGTGCGCGCTGTACTGGACGCGGTGGCGGAAAAACTGGCCGCCGATGGTGTTGAAGTCGAGCATACCCATCCCGATCTTGGCGAAGCCGGGAAAAATTTTCTGACACTGCGCGGTGCGGTGTATATCGCCCGAGTCGCGCCACTGCTCGAACAGTACCGCGATGTGCTGAAAGCGGAAGTGGTGGAGAATGCCGAATTCGGTCTCAGCCTGAAATTGAGCGATGTCGTTGCCGCAGAAATTGCGCAGGGCGAGATCATCCGTCGCGCTGCCGCATTTTTCGAGCAGTACGATGCGCTGATCTGCCCGGCGACACTGTGTCCGCCCTTCGACGTCGACTGGCGTTATCCTGCAAGCTGGGATGGCGTGGCCTTCGACGGTTACATGGGCTGGCTGGTGCTGACCTATGCGTTGACCATGACGGCCTGTCCGGTGATGGCGATTCCAGGCGGCTTTACCCGTGGCGGATTGCCGGTCGGCCTGCAGATGGTGGGCAAGCCGCGCGGCGAGGCCGCGTTATTCGGGCATGCAGCGTACTTGGAGCAACTGCTGGCGGTTTCGCCGCAGACCCCGATCAACCCGCGCTGAAAGGTGCTGGACGCGGCAGTTCCGGATTGTTACTCTGGTTCCGTAATTGCTGAACCGAACAAAAATAGCTGCTAATCTTGAAAAATCTCAGCATCCGCGCCCGTCTTGCAATACTGATCCTTGCGTCGGGGCTGCCCATCCTGATTTTGGCGGTCTACAGTGGCATCGTGCAGCGCGATGCCGCCGAACGCAGTGAGCAGCAGGAACTGCGGCTGATCGCCGAGCTGACGGCCAAACGCCCCGAACTGATCATCGAAAGTGTGCACCAGTTGCTGTTTGCCATTGGTGGACAGGTCGATAACCTGTTGTCCGATCGTCAGAACTGCCATCGTTACTTTCACCGCCTGTTGCCCGAAGGCGGCGGCTTGTACCGGTCGTTGGGGCTGATCCAGCCCAACGGCGATATTTTCTGCAGTTCGATTGTCAGCAAAAGCCGCGACTCGATCAATGTCAAAGACCGTTCCCATTTCGGGATGGCGGCAGCGACCGGAAAATTCAGCGTGGGTGAATACCAGGTCGGGCGCGTGACCGGTTCGGCCGGGATCAATTTCGCCTACCCGGTGCTGGACGCCAACGGCCGCCTGCAGGCGGTGGTATTCGCCGGTCTGAACATGGATACCTTCATCGAGCAGGGCGAATCGCGTCGCGAGGGTTTGCGGCGCTCCCTCAGCCGGGTGGCGACCATCCTCGACCGCAACAGCGTCGTCCTTGCGCAATACCCGATGGTCAATGCGACAGTCGGTGAAAAATATCCGAATCCCCGCGTCGTCGAGGCCTTGTCCATACCGGGCAACACCCTGTTCACCACCACCGACCTGGCGGGGGAGTCGCGATTGTATGCGGCTGAAAACGCCGGCATCAATCCCGACGGCGTCGCACCGCTGCGCGTCATCGTCAGCACGCCGTCGCAGAAGATTTTTGCGGAGGCGGACCAGAACTTGCTGCGCACGACCCTGGGCATCCTGGGTATCACCATCCTGCTGGTGGTGATCGCCTGGTTCGGCGCCGAAACCCTGGTGCTGCGCCGTGTGCGGACGCTGCTCGACGTCGCCGACCGCATCCGCACCGGCGACCTGTCCGCCCGCAGCGGTTTCGGTGAAGGCAATGAGGAGTTGACCCGGCTCGGTTCAGCGCTCGATGCGATGGCGCAGGAACTGCAGATTCGCGACAGGCAGTTGCAGGCCGCCTTGCATCGGCTCAACGAGCAGGCGGCGACCGACCAGTTGACCGGTCTGCCGAACCGGCGTTACCTGTGGGAAGCGCTGAGCGCCGAACTGATGCGCGCCCGCCGCAAACAGACGCCGCTGGCGGTGATCCTGCTCGACATCGATCACTTCAAGCAGTTCAACGATCGCTGGGGCCATGAGGCCGGTGACCTGGTGCTGAAAAACGTGTCTTACGCCATCCGCACCGTGGTACGCGGCTCCGATATTGTCGCGCGCCACGGCGGCGAGGAATTTGTCATCGTGCTGCCCGAGGCTGACGCGGAGATTGCGCTGGCCCGCGCCGAAGGGGTGCGCCTGGAAATCGCCGGACTGAAACTGACCTACGACGGTGAATCGCTGGGCACGGTCACCGCTTCATTCGGTGTTGCTGTCAGCCGCAAATTGATTGAAACCGCCGAAGGTCTGGTACGTATCGCGGATCATGCGATGTACGAAGCCAAACAGGGCGGACGCAACCGCGTGGTGATCAAAAATGTGGATACCCCGGATATCGATACCCCCGTCTGAACGGCGACGTACAAAAAAACCCCGGCTTGCGCCGGGGAAAACAGGGGTTCGTTGCGTAATGCCCCGCGGAGTAGAGGTATCCGGGCTTTACTGCTTACTTGATGCGTTTGCCGATCTCGTGGCCGACCGCAGCGCCTGTGCCCGCGCCAACCACGGTGACGCAGTGTTGCCGGTCAAAGCGGCACCCAGCACACCGCCGGTGGTGGCGCCGATCTGAGCGTTGGTGGGGGTGGTTACGCAACCCCCGGTGGCCAAAGTGCCTGCCAACAGGCAGACGGTTGTGATTTTTTGCACTGAATTGTTCTCTGTATGGCGGTGTGTCATGAATTCCTGGCGCAATACATTGCAGGCACCGTGCCAGCATAAAAATACCAATAAAAACAATTAGTTATTGAATCTCTGCAGGGCAAGACTGTCGCCGCAACCCGACATGCTCCGCAATCTCCATCCAAGTTATTGTTTTTAATTGATTTTTTTGTCTCCCGCCGGAGACTGCAGGCAGCCCGGGCGGGTTTATCCGCGGTTTGCTCCGGTGGTGGCGTGAAATCGTCGCCGCTGTCCGGACTTCGACGCGGTGTTGCCGCGGCCTGCCGCTGGTCCGTCGCGCGCGCGCGCCTGTCGGCCTGAATCCGGGTACGGCTTATGCAGGTATTAGCTGCAGCAACAATGATGAAAGCGAGGTGTGCCATGAGTATGCTGTTGATCATGCTGATGATTTATTTCGGGATTGTGATGTTGTGGGTGGCACCGCGGCTGTACCGTTTATTGCGGACGCGAATCAGTCTGCTGCTGAGCGCCTATGCCGAGCCGGACTGTTACCATGCCACGCGCCATGACACCCCGTTACAAAAACGCCGGTGAGTGAATCGCTGCGCAACAGTCTCGCGCCCGGCGTACGCCGGCGCGAAGTTTGGGCGTGGGCGATGTACGACTTTGCCAATTCCGGTTACACCACAGTGGTCATCACCGCCGTGTTCAGTGCCTATTTTGTCGCCGAGGTCGCCGGCAACGCGCCGTGGGCGACACTGGCGTGGACTGCCGCGCTGGCGGTGTCCTATGCGCTGATCATGCTGACTGCGCCGGTACTCGGCACCTGGGCTGATGCCCGCGCCGCAAAAAAACGCCTGCTCGCCGTGACCACGCTGGGCTGTGTGACCTTTACTGCGGGACTGGCGCTGGCCGGCCGCGGCGATGTGGCCACTGGCGTTACGCTGATCATCCTGTCGAATTTTTTCTTCGGCACCGGCGAAAACCTGATTGCCGCCTTCCTGCCGGAACTCGCCGAAGGCGAGGGCATGGGCCGGGTCTCGGGCTGGGGCTGGAGCCTCGGTTATCTGGGCGGACTGGTTTCGCTGGGCGCCAGCCTGGTTTACGTGACCCGGGCGCAGGCGCAGGGCTTGCCAGCGACCGATTTTGTGCCGGTGACCATGCTGATCACCGCAGCGATTTTTTCAGTGGCTGTTTTGCCGACGTTTTTGTTGCTGAAGGAACGCGCGGTGGCACAGCCCGGCGGCGGGTTGGCGGTGCGCGCTGCTTTTGCGCAGTTGCGCGAAACCTTGCGCAGCGCCCATCGTTACCGCGATCTGCGACGCTTCCTGCTGTGCCTGGTGTTCTGCCAGGCCGGCATCCAGACGGTGATTGCGCTGGCGGCGATTTATGCGCAGCAGGCGATGGGCTTCACCACCCGCGACACGCTGCTGCTGATCCTCGTTGTCAATGTCACCGCCGCGCTTGGCGCCTTCGCTTTCGGTTATGTGCAGGACCGCCTCGGCCACGTGCGCACCATCGTGCTGACGCTGATCGGCTGGATCGTGACCGTGCTGCTGGCCTGGGCTGCCGAAGGGCCGGCGCTGTTCTGGGTCGCGGCGAATATGGTCGGGGTCTGCCTCGGCTCCAGCCAGTCCGCCGGCCGCGCACTGGTGGGGTACCTCAGCCCGCCGGGGCGGCAGGCCGAGTTTTTCGGGCTATGGGGGCTGGCGGTGAAGTTTTCCTCGATCCTCGGCCCGCTGACCTATGGCGTGGTGACCTGGCTGTCGGGGGGCGATCACCGGCTGGCGATCCTGATCACCGGCGCCTATTTTGTCGCCGGCATCGCCATCATCGCCGGGGTGGATGCTGCGCGCGGGCGCGCCGCCGCACTGAATCCGGTTGGCGCTGACGGGGGCGACCGATAGAATGGCATCAACTGCAGACTTCAATGCGGCGACAAAAAATGTCCGGGACAACATGACAGGGGGACGGCAGCCATGCTCGGATTTCTGACGGGCGGCAAAGTGGATCATCCGATGGCCGACATCAAACAGGCCCGGGAGATCGTCGCCGATTTGCCATCTGACCCGCTGAAAGCGCTGGCTGACATCACCAACTGGCTGGACAGCCTGCGCGAAACCAAAACCTACAAACTCGACCGCCTGTTCGAGAACATCGACCTGCTCGACGGCGCCGCGAAAAACTACCAGCGCAAACTCGCCCAGGATTATTTTGCGACATCGCGACAGCAAAAATTCCAGGAGAGCCGGTTGTGGACCGGCAGCTACGCGTTCTGGAAGGCCTTGAGCGACGCCTACCTGGAGTGTGTGGCGCGCTTCGAATCCACCCAGACCGGCGGCACAGCGTTTCGCAGGAACCTGCCGGTGATCGTGGGGCGCACCTTGCGCGCGCTGACGCTGCAACTGAAATGGATACTGGTGCGTTACGGCCCGGTCGATCCGCGGTTGTGGTCCGACATCGGCCGCCTCTACCAGTTTGCCGAAGCCGTGGGGTTCGCCGGCAACGCGGTGGCGATATATCCCGGGTCACACGGTGGCGGATCGGTGCAACAGGAATTCCTCAAGTCGCTGATGCTCAGCGTGTCGTCGACCGACGGTCTGAGCCCCGTGCGCCAGGAGCTGGCTGAGCGCGCAGTCGCGCATTTTTCGTCCGGTTTCTGCATTGCGCAGCAACCGGGCCCCGGCTGCCGCTACTGTTTTGATATAGCCGGCGGTAAACCGCCGTTCCGCGTGGTTGGCGAAAAAGCGCAGCCGGCGACGGCGCGTTATTTCGGCGCAGGGGAGGCGCTGGAGCAACTGCTGAAAGTCGAGGCGACCATCCGCGAAACCGGCGCAATTCCGTCGAGCGTGCATCTGGGCGGCAACTATGACAACGACACCGTGCTGCCGGTGCTGCGCCACCTGATTTTGTACTGGTCGGACGACGCACCGTCGCGCAGTGCCCAGCGGCGCCAGACAGCAACACGGATGACGGTGCTGCACGGCATGGCGGAAATCCTGCAGACGCTGGATCCGATTAACAGCGATGACCTCGATTTCAGCACCGATTCCTCGGCCGAGAGCTGGATCGTCGAAAATGTCAGCGACGGCGGCTATGGCGCGATCATCCCGGCGGCGAAAAGCGACTGGGTGCGCGTCGGCGCGCTGATTGGCGTCAAGACCGAGACCTCGCAGCACTGGGGCATCGGCATCATCCGCCGCGTCATCCGCGACGAGCACCAGCAGCGCCGCGTCGGCGTGCAACTGCTGTCGAAAATCGCGATCCCGGTGCGCGTCGGCAAATCCGGCGGCGCTTTTGCCGGGGCATCCGCCCTTGCCACACCCACCGATTCCGCGCTGCTGCTGTCGACGACGCCGGACAGCAAGGGCGAGGTCGGCGTGGTGTTGCGCGACGGCACATTCAGCTCGCGCGACAGTTTCGACATGGTGGTCAACAAGAAGGCCTATCTGCTGATGCCCTCGCGGCTGGCCGAGGGCGGCGAGGATTTCGACTGGGCGATGTTCAAGGTCATGGCGCGCAGCTCCTGAGCGCAGCATGACCATTCCCGGTCGTAACATGACGGCTGCGCGCATCGCGCTGCTGACAACGCTGGCGATGATCGCCTTTGCCGCCAATTCACTGTTGTGCCGCGTTGCGCTCCGGGACACCGCCATTGACGCCGTGACCTTCACCACGGTGCGGATGATCGCCGGCGCGTTGACGCTGTGGCTGATCGTCGGCCTGCGCAGCGGCAAAGCGGATGTTTCCGGCAGTTGGTATTCCGCGCTGGCGCTGTTTGCCTATGCCATTGCCTTTTCCCTGGCTTATCGCAGCCTGAGTGCCGCGGCCGGCGCCTTGCTGCTGTTCGGTGCGGTGCAGGCGACGATGATCGGCTACGGCCTGTGGGCTGGCGAACGCCTGCGCGGCCGGCAATGGATCGGACTGGTGCTGGCGCTGGCTGGACTGGCGGGGCTGATGTTGCCGGGACTGTCTGCGCCGCCGCTCAGCGGCGCACTGCTGATGATTGTCGCCGGCATGTCCTGGGGCGTGTATTCGCTGCGCGGCAAAGGCAGCGGTGATCCCGTGGGCGCGACCGCCGGAAACTTCCTGCGCACGGTGCCGATTGCGCTGGCACTGAGCCTCGCTCTGCTCGGTGATGCGCGCTGGGATCAGGCCGGATTCTGGTATGCGGCGGCATCCGGTACTGTCGCGTCCGGCATCGGTTACGCCATCTGGTTTGCCGCGTTGCCCGGACTCAAAGCCGCCAGTGCGGCTACGGTGCAACTGAGCGTGCCGGTGATCGCGGCCATCGGCGGCATCCTCTTCCTCGGTGAAAGCCTGACGCTGCGGCTGGTGCTGGCCTCGGCGACCATACTCGGCGGGATTGCCCTGGTGATACTCCGGCAGCAACCGCAGAAAACCTGAAGATGGTTACCAGGCCCTATGGCCGCATTCAGCAGCAGTGTTTTTCCAGAGAAAACAGGAGCTTTGATGTCCACCAGTCTGATCATCCGTTCCACAGTGCCCGCCGATTTTGCGCAATGGCTCCCGTTATGGGAGGGCTACAACACGTTCTACCAGCGCACCATCCCGCAGGAGGTGACGCAGATGACCTGGTCGCGGTTTTTTGATGCCTACGAGCCCATGCATGCCGTTGTCGCCGGGCGCGACGGCAAACTGCTGGGCCTCGTGCATTACCTGTTTCATCGCAATACCGCGATGCTGGGCCCGACCTGTTATCTGCAGGATTTGTTCACTGCCGCGGAGACGCGCGGGCAGGGCATCGGCCGTGCGCTGATCGAAGCGGTTTATGAGCGGGCGCAAGCCGCGGGTTCACCGCGGGTCTACTGGATGACGCAGGAATCCAATGTCACAGCACGCAAACTCTACGATCAGGTGGCCGAGAACCCGGGGTTTATCCAGTACCGCCGGCAGTTCTGAGTGGTGGCTGATTCGGATTTGTAGAACGGGAGGTGTGAAACGTCCCCCGGGACTTCCTTCGGGGCGGATCCCGCCGTTCCGTGATTGCACCTGACGGCGGGACCCACTCCGTTCCTCCCGCCCTGCGGGAATTGAATGCAAAAACTGCTTTAACGCAAAGACGCAAAGCGAACCGAGAGGCGCAAAGGAAATCAAAATCTTTAAGCCCCTGTTCTTCCTTCGCTTTTCTTTGCGCCTCTCTTCCTCCTTTGCGCCTTTGCGTTAAGGTTTTTGAAGTTCGATCTGATTAAGTTTTGTGGTTTTGTAGCCCGGATGAGGCCGAAGGCCGCTATCCGGGGAATGCAATGCCTCCGTGCTTCAGGCGAGTTTGGTCGCCCCCGCCGCCGCGAGGCGCTGGATGTCGGCATCGCCATAACCCGCTTCGCGCAGGATTTCCGCGCTGTGTTCGCCGAGCCGCGGTGCCGGCCGGTGCGGCATCGGATCGGCGTCTGACCAGTGGCTGGCCAGCGTCATTTCACGCAACTTGCCTTCGCTGGGGTGTTCGGTTTCAGTAAAAAACCCGGTCTGCGCGAGGTGCGGGTCATTGAGCAGATCCTCGATGGTTTTCATCGGCGCCGAGGGAATGTCGGCCTCAAGCAGCAGTTTTTCCCATTCCGCATTGCTGCGTTTTTTCAGGTGCTCTGCCGCGAAGGCGTAAACCTCGGCGATGTTGCGCGAACGTGCCTCGTGGCTGCTGAAGCGCGGATCGCTGTCGAACATCGACTCCTGACCGATGAGCTTGAAAAATGCGCGCCAGTGTTTGTCGTTGTAGATCAGTACGCACATGTAACCGTCGCGGGTTTCGTACGGCGCGCGGTGCGGCGCCAGCATGCGCGCGTAACCGTAGGGGCCTTCCGCCGGGCGGAAGGTATGGCCGCCCATGTGGTCGGCAAGCACCATCTGGCTGACGGTTTCGAACATCGGCACTTCGACCGACTGGCCACGGCCGCTGCGGCTGCGCGCGAAGAGGGCCGTGGTCACTGCATTCACTGCGGCAAGCCCGGTGATGCGGTCGGCGATGGCCAGCGGCGCATAACGCGGGCTGGAGGCCCCCGCTTCGTGGAACAGTGCCGGTATTGCCGACATGCCCTGGATCAGGTCGTCGTAGGCGGGCTGCGCGGCGTAGGGGCCGCGCTGGCCGAAACCGTAGGCGCCGACATAGATGATCTTTGGATTGATCGCGGCGACGTCCTCGTAGGACAGCTTCAGCCGCTTCATCGCCTGCGGCCGCACGTTGTAGAACAGCACGTCCGCGGTCCTGATCATTTTTTGCAGCGCCGCCAGGCCCTCGGGCTTTTTCAGATCGAGCACGATCGAGCGTTTGTTACGGTTGTGGTGCAGGAAAATATGGCCCATTGCCGGATGCCGCATCGGCGCGACATGGCGCAGGATGTCGCCGTCGGGTGATTCGACCTTGATGATGTCGGCGCCGAGGTCGCCGAGCAATTGCGTTGCAAAAGGCCCCATGACCACCGAGCTCAGGTCGAGGATGCGTACGCCGTCCAGTGGCTGGTTCAAGGGTGGGCTCCAGTGGGAATGTTGCGGATTGTACAAGATGGTAGCGGTGCCCGGTCTGCGGTGATGGCACGGATCCGTGGCCGGCTGGTATAGAATCGCAAAAAATAAATCTGATTCGGCTAAAAATCCGCAAATGAGCCTGACCCTGGAAGAATACGAGCGCCTCAACCCGCACTGCGCGATTGAACACGAGGGCGTGGGCATGGTGTTTGCCACGCCCGGCCAGCTCACCCGCTGGCGGGTGGAGTCGATTTACACCAAGGAGCCCTGGACGCTGGAGTGGATTGCCACTTTCCAGGCGGGCGAGGTCCTGCTCGATTGCGGTGCCAACGTCGGCATGTACACGATCTGGGCGGCGGCCACGCGCAAGGTCCGGGTTTATGCCTTCGAGCCCGAATCGCAGAATTACGCGCTGCTCAACCGCAACATCCAGAACAACAAGCTGCAGGATCTGGTCAAGGCGTACTGCATGGGGCTGTCGGACAAGGCGGGACTGTTCGATCTGCACATGGCCGACATGCGCGTCGGTGGCTCCTGCCATTCGGTCGATGAGGCGCTGGACTTCGAACACAAGCCGCTGAAAGCCCTGTTTGTGCAGGGCTGCGTCGCCGCCACGCTGGACGAGCTGGTGGCCGACGGCGCCGTGCCGGTGCCCAACCATATCAAGATTGACGTCGACGGCTTCGAGCCCAAGGTGATCGCCGGCGCCCGCGCCACGCTGGCGAATCCGGCCGTGCGCTCAGTGCTGATCGAGACCAACCAGAATCTCGAAGATCACCGCGCCATGGTGCTGGAGCTGAACGCCATGGGTTTGATGCATGATCGCGCGCAGGTGCAGCGGGCCGAACGCAAGGAAGGAACCTTCAAGGGAGTGGCAGAGCATGTTTTTAGACGCTGAAATGCAGCTGGCGTACAAGGTGGGAAACACGCCGTTCAACATGTTTCCCTATCCGCATTTTTATGTGCCGGATGTGTTTCCCGCCGAATTTTACAAGATCATCCAGCAGAATCTGCCCGATCCACAGGCGATGATTCCGATCGATCAGGCGCGGCCGGTCACGGGCTACCCGGAGCGCTTTGTGCTCGATTTCAACGCAAAAAGTCTTGCCACATTACCGCAAGCCAAACGGGAATTCTGGCGGCAACTCAATGAATGGCTGGTGGTCAAGGGCAACTTCGGCACGCTGGTATTCGAGAAGTTCAGGCCGTTCATCGAGCAGCGCTTCAAGGACAGGCCCGACCTTGAGTTCCAGTCCGAGACCCTGCTGGTACAGGACATCACCAATTACAAGCTCGGGCCGCACACGGATTCCCCGCGCAAGGTG
>JBBQAO010000112.1:0-9992 GCA_038316355.1 Burkholderiales bacterium | reverse complement strand
GATTGCAGCAAGCAGTGCTTGTTTCATTGAGGGGTCTCCCGTGGGTTATGACAAAAAGCCAAACAAAACATTTCGTTAACGCATTAGCGGGCATTTTTATTCCCGCACGCGGCGCAGTGTAACAGGCCGGGACCGTTTTTTGCCGCTGTCGCAGCATTATGAGCGGGGTCTAAGTCTTTGTTATTGAATCGGTATTTATGATGACTGGATGTCCGTCAATCCCAACCGCTGCCGCTGCGTTCCCGCTTGCGGGTTCCGGTGTGGCGCTTGTCGTCGAGCCGTCGCCGTTTCGCTGCTCGTGAGGGCTTGGTGGCGCGTCGCGGCTTGGGGGGCGTGGCTGCGGCTTCGATCAGCGCCGCGAGCCGGGCGCGGGCATCCTCGCGGTTGCGGGCCTGGCTGCGGAAGCGCTGGGCGGCGATCACCAGCACGCCGGCGCTGGACAGCCGTTTTCCGGCGAGCGTTGTCAGCCGCGCACGCACGGCATCGGACAGGCTGGATGAGTGCCGCACATCGAAACGCAGTTCCACCGCGGTGGCGACCTTGTTGACGTTCTGGCCGCCGGGTCCGGAGGCGTGGATAAAACGCTCCGTCAGTTCGGATTCGTCGATGGTGATGCTGCGCGTGACTCGCATAATGGAATAAGTATAGAGTAGCGCGCCGGAATCTTCCGCAGTACATAGTCAGGAGATTAGCCATGCCCCGAATCAAGATCCTGTTGTTCACACTGTTTGCGGCGTTCAGCCTGTCGGCCGCTGCCCACCACGGCTGGAGTGAATACGACGCGAGTCGCGAACTGAAACTGACCGGCACCATTGCCGAGTCCGGTTACGAACATCCGCACGGCCATATCAAACTGGTCACGCCCGGCAAGACCTGGACCGCGGTGCTGGCGCCGCCGTCGCGGATGACCTCGCGCGGTCTGCCGCCTGCAGACCTCAAGGTCGGCAGCACGGTCACCGTGGTCGGATACGCCAACCGCAACAAGCCCGAGGAAATGCGCGCCGAACGCATCATCGTCGGAGCCAAGACGGTCGACTTGCGCTAAGCGTAAAGTCAAAAGCAACAGCCAGCCACAGAGGTCACAGAGTGCACAGAGAACTGCAAAACCCGGGCGGCGTTTTTGCGAAGAGGTCGGGAGTTTTCCGGCTTTTCTCTGTGGCCTCTGCGGCCTCTGTGAACTCAGTGGCAAAAAAGGTTTTCAGTTGACATCCGATCCCGGCGCGCCGCTGGCGGCGATCGAGCGTCTGCCGCTGGCTGTCGCGATGCGCCACGACCTGTGGCTGTACCCGAGCGTCGAAATCGTCCACATCATCGGTTTTGTTACGCTGGTCGGCTCGATCATCGTGTTCGATCTGCGTCTGCTGGGTTTGTCAAAAACGCTGTCGGTCCGTGCGCTGGCGCGCCACGTGCTGCCGTGGTCCATCGGCGCGCTGGCGCTGATAGTGCCCAGCGGGCTGCTGATGTTCATCACCCACGCCGGGGATTTCATCAGCAATCCGGCGTTTATCACCAAAATGTCGCTGCTGTTCTGCGCCGGCATCAATGCCGCGGTATTCCATACCGGCGTGTTCCGCAATGTTGCGGCCTGGGACAGCGGTGTGGCCACGCCGGTGGCGGCTAAAATACATGCACTGCTGTCGCTGCTGATCTGGTTCAGCGTGCTCGCCTGCGGCCGCCTGCTCGCTTACGTATAGGAAAAGGTTCAGAAAACGATGAACAGGATGATGAATACCCGTTATGGTTATATCACCAGCGCTGCGATCTGCGCAGTGCTGCTCGGTTTCGGTTTGTACCTGCAGCATGTCGCCGGCCAGGAGCCGTGCCCGTTGTGCATTTTCCAGCGCGTGGCATTCATTGCGCTGGGGCTGGTGTTCCTGGTGGCAGCACTGCACGGCCCCGGCAAAGCCGGCGCCATCGCTTATGGCGTGCTGGGCAGTATTTGTGCCGCCGCCGGCGCCGGCCTCGCATCACGTCATGTCTGGCTGCAGAGTTTGCCCGCCGATCAGGTGCCGGCCTGCGGCCCCGGTCTCTCCTACATGCTGGAGCAGTTTCCGCTGATGCGCATGCTGCAGAGCGTGCTGGCCGGATCCGGGGAGTGTGCGGAAGCGGGCTGGAAATTTCTCGGTCTGACCATTGCCGGCTGGTCGCTGATCTGGTTCGTGCTGCTTGGCGGTTTTATGATCTGGCTGGCGTGGTGCGCAGCGCGGAACGCGGGTCGCCGGTAATCAGGCGCGAATGTCAGGGGTCAATTGCCGTTCAAGAATGGCGATCTGATCCTTGACCAGCAGTTTGCGTTTTTTCAGGCGTTGCAGTTGTAACTGGTCCTGCACGGGTGTCTGCATCAGCCGCTGCACCACGTCGTCGAGATCGCGATGTTCGAGCTTGAGTTCGACGAGGCGTGCTTCGATGTTGTCAGTTTCGGTGCGGTCTTCCATTGCGGCAGCAGGTGCTGAAGGGGGAACGGCAGTATAGGCCCGGTGTTGTCCAGCGGCAACCCGGAAAAATTATAACCAATTGTTTTTATTGAATAATTTAATATGGCTCTGACACTGCAAGTCAATGGCAAGACACGAACTGTAGAGGCCGACGCGGAAACCCCGTTGCTCTACGCGTTGCGCAACGATCTGGGGCTGATCGGCACGCGTTATGGCTGCGGTCTCGGCCAGTGCGGCACCTGCACCGTGATCATTGACGGCAAACCGGTGCAGTCCTGCGACCTGCCGGTGTCGGCGGCCGTCGGCAAGGAGATCACCACCGTCGAAGCGCTGGGCACCGATCAGGCATTGCATCCGCTGCAGCGCGCGTTCATCGCGGAACAGGCTGCGCAATGCGGTTATTGCGTCAGCGGCATCCTGATGGCGGCGAAAGCATTGCTCGATGTGAACAGGGATCCGTCGGATGCCGAAATTCGCGCTGCCCTCGAAGGTAATCTGTGCCGTTGCGGCACCCACGGCCGCATCCTGCGCGCGATCAGAAGCGCAGCCAAAAAGATGAGAGGGTCATGACCATGGCCCTGACCAAAGATCCCGCCGCACGCAAACTGCCGGGCAGTCTCGACACCAACCGCCGGCTCGACCGCTGGTTGCAGATCAACAATGACGGCACGGTGACCGTGACCCCGGGCAAGGTCGAAATCGGCCAGGGCATACTCACCGCGCTGGTGCAGATGGTGGCCGAGGAACTCGATATCGATACGGCACGCATCCGCCTCGCGCCGGCAACCACGGCCTTCAGTCCCGACGAAGGCATTACTTCGGGCAGCCGTTCGATCCAGGACAGCGGCCTCGCGCTGCGCCATGTCGCTGCGGAAACACGCGATCTGTTGCTGGCGCGCGCCGCACAGAAGCTTGGCGTGACGCTGGAGAACCTCACGGTTGCCGATGGCGTCATCTCTGCGCGCAGCGGCGGGTCGGTGACGTACTGGGAGCTTGCGACAGCGGATCTGCTGACGCGCGAAGCGAGTTTTGATGTCGTCGAAAAACTGCCGGCGGAGCATGTGGTGGTCGGTACCTCACTGGCGCGCCTCGACATCCTCAGCAAGATCACCGGCAAACCGTCGTACGTGCAGGACATGGTTTTGCCCGGCCTGTTGCACGGACGCATCACGCGGCCGCCGGGGCCGCGGGCGCGGCTGAAGAGTGTGGATTTGAAGGAAGTGGCGCAGATGCCGGGTGTGGTGGCCGTGGTTCGCGACGGCAGTTTTCTCGGTGTTGTGGCGCAGCGTGAAGAGCAGGCGATACGCGCCGAACGGCGGCTGGCGCGTATCGCGCAATGGGATGCGGGCGCGCCTTTGCCCGACAACGATCCGCGGCGCCTGCAAACGCTCGAAGCCGAAACCGAAGTCATCAATGAAAAAGGCGACCCCGCGACCACCGGCGCGCAACAACTCAGCGCGGAATACACCAAACCGTACATCGCCCATGCTTCACTGGCGCCGTCATGCGCAATCGCGCAGCAGGACGGCGGCAAACTGAAAATCTGGACCCACAGCCAGGGTATTTTTCCGCTGCGCGGTGACATGGCAAAGGTGCTGGGCATGGCCGAAGCCGACATCATCATCTCCCACGCTGAAGGCGCGGGTTGTTATGGCCACAACGCCGCCGACGATGTGACGCTGGATGCGGCGCTGCTGGCGCGCGCGGTGCCGGGCAAACCGGTGCGTGTGCAGTGGATGCGCGAAGATGAATTCGCCTGGGAGCCCTACGGCAGTACGATGGCCATGCGCATGACTGCAGCGCTGGATGTCAAGGGCAACATCGTCAACTGGGGGCATGAACTGTGGAGCCACGCGCACAGCACACGGCCGGGAGGACGCGGCGGCGTCAACCTGCTGGCGGCCTGGCATCTGGAAAAACCGCTGCCCGCGGCCAAACCCGGTAATCCGCCGCTGCCCGGTGGCGGCAGTCATCGCAATGCAGTGCCGCTGTACGATTTTCCCAACCAGAAAATCACCAACCACCTGATCCGGGAATCGCCGGTACGCGCCTCCGCCCTGCGTTCGCTGGGCGCGCATGCCAACGTCTTCGCCATCGAATGTTTCATCGATGAACTGGCTGAAGCCGCGGGCGCCGATCCGGTCGAGTTCCGCCTGCGTCACCTGAAAGACGTACGCGCCAGAGCAGTCATCGGGAAGGCCGCGCAGATGGCGCAATGGCAAGCGAAGGAAAAAGGCGACGGCGAACGCGGTCGCGGCATCGCCTTTGCGCGATACAAGAACCTCGCGGCGTATTTTGCAGTGGTTGCCGAAGTGCAGATGTCCGAAGAAGTGCGTGTGACGCGGCTGTGGGCGGCGGTCGACGTCGGCCAGGCGATCAATCCCGACGGCGTGATCAACCAGATCGAAGGCGGCATCATCCAGACCGTGAGCTGGACGTTGAAGGAACGCGTCGATTTCGACCATCACGGCGTGACCACACGTACCTGGCAGGAATATCCGATCCTGACCTTTGTCGAAGCGCCTGATGTCGAAGTCGCGCTGATCAACCGGCCGGAAGCACCGCCGGTGGGTGCGGGCGAAGGCACACAGGGCCCCGTATCGGCGGCGATTGCCAATGCCATCCATAACGCGCTGGGGGTGAGGTTGCGCGACATGCCGTTCACGCGCGACAGGATTGTTGCGGCGCTGAGTGTCTGATACCACGAATAAAGCTGAGGCGAAAAATGAGAAGCAGAATTGCAGATGTCCTGCTGGTAGCGATGTTCGCGGCCTGCTGGCAGGGCGCGGCGGCAGCTTATCCGGAGCGGCCGCTGCGGGTGATCGTGCCATTCGCGCCCGGCGGCAATGTCGACCTGACGATGCGCGCCATTGCGCCGGGCATGGCTGATCTGCTCGGCCGCAACCTGATCATCGATAACCGCGCCGGCGCCGGCGGGGCGGTGGGTTCGGAAATCGTGGCGACATCGATTCCTGACGGCTACACGCTGCTGTTTTCTTCAACCGGGTCGCTGACCATCGCGCCGGCCGTCTCAGCCAGACTGCGTTACGATCCGGTCAAGGATTTTGAGGCGATCAATCTGGTGTCGAACGTGCCGGTCATCATGCTGGTGCCGATGTCGTCGCCGGCGAGATCGGTCAAGGAGTTCGTTGCTTATGCCAAATCCCGCGGCGAACTGATCATGGGTTCTTCAGGCAATTTCTCCACCGGCCGGCTTGCCGGCGAACTGTTCCAGGGCGTCACGGGCACGCGCTTTACGCATGTGCCGTACAAGGGCGGCGCTCCGGCCATGCTGGACCTGATCGGCGGCCGCATCGACGTCATGTTCGACCAGATTTCTTCGGCGATCGGTCACGTCAAGGCCGGCAAGGTCAGGGCGCTCGCCGTGAATGCGGTGAACCGCTCGGCCGAAGTGCCCGAGGTGCCGACGATGAAGGAGGCCGGCGTGGCTGGTGTCGAGGCCGGCACCTTCACTGCCATGCTCGCGCCCGCAAAGACGCCCAGGGCCATCGTCATCCGGCTCAACGAGGATCTCAACAAGGTCATGAATACGCCTTCGGTGCAGCAGAATTTCATCCGTTACAGTGCCGAGGTCATCGGCACCACGCCGGCGGCGAGTGCGGCGTTCATCAAGGCCGAGATCGAGAAATGGCGCAAAGTCGTGCGCGCGGCGAATATCAAGGACGAGTAGGGGGAAGGGCGCTGCGGTTTTTTTGATTTTCAAGGCAGTGCCGGGCAACTGATCCTGATGGCCGGATGCGCGGCGTGCGCCACGCGCATTACCGGCTGCTTTATTTGCTATATTGCACCGGGGTAACGCAGCACATTGATTGCGGACAAAACGATCAGCAGTGCAGGGGAGGCATGTGGATCGACCGTGGCTGGCGCAGGACCTGGTGTGGATGCTGGGCAGCTTGTGCCGGATCCATCGTATTCCGTTTGATCCGGCGCTCGTCAGCCGGCAGTATCCCCCGCCGCATTCCGCAACGACCTTTGTCGAGGCTGCTACCGCACTGGGGTTCAAGACCGGGCGCTGTGATACGGATGCACACCCGGTTTCAGGCCTGACGTTTCCGTTCGTTGCGGTATTGCGCGATGCGGAAGCGGTTGCTGATACTGCAATCCGACCGGTCGGCCTGGCGCTGGTGGTCAGGGCCGATGATGAGCGCCTGCTGTTTTTCCGGGCGCAAAGCAATACCGCGGAGACCATGGCCGTCGCAGAGTTCGTGCAGCGGTTTGAGCCGGAAGTTTTGCTGCTTACACACGAAGCCGCTGCAAATATAATGGCCGACGACCTGCAGATGCACGGCCCGCAAAAGTTCGGATTCCGCTGGTTCATTCCGGAACTGCTGAAACACAAGACCATCTGGCGCGACGTGCTGCTGGGTTCACTGGTATTGCAACTGGTCGGCCTGACCACGCCGCTGTTCACGCAGGTGATCATCGACAAGGTCGTGGTGCACCAGACCCAAAGCACGCTGCTGGCGATTGCCGCCGGTCTGGCGATGTTCCTGATATTCAATGCGTTCCTGAACTGGCTGCGGCAGTATTTCATCCTCCATACCGGAAACCGCATCGATGCCGTGCTCGGCAGCCAGGTATTTCGCCACCTGCTGCGGCTGCACCTGCGTTATTTCGAGCAGCGGCCCACCGGCACACTGATCGCACGCCTGCACGGCGTGGAAACCATCCGCCAGTTCATCAGCGGTGCCGCGGTCACCTTGTTCCTTGATCTGCCCTTCCTGTTTGTATTTCTGGCGGTGATGTTCTGGTACAGCTGGCAGTTGTCGCTGATCGCGGTTGCGACGGTAGTCCTGCTGGCCGTCCTCAGCATCGTGATTACCCCGCTGTTGCGCGAGCGGGTCAATGAACAGTTCCTGAAAGGCGCGCGTAATCAGGCCTTCCTCACCGAGTACGTCGTCGGCATGGAAACCGTCAAATCCCTGCAGATGGAGCCTTATCTCGAAAAACGATATGAAACCCTGCTGGCGGACTACCTGCATGCCGGATTCCGTGCGCGGCAGTTGTCCAACACCACCAACACCGTTGCCAATGCCATCGAACAGACGCAGACGCTGGCGATCCTCTGCGTGGGTGCATTGATCGTCATGCAGAACGACGGATTCACCATCGGCATGCTGGTGGCGTTCCAGATGTTCGCCAGCCGCATGGCGCAGCCCATGCTGCGGCTGGCTTCGCTGTGGCAGGAATTCCAGCAGGCCGACATCGCCGTAAAACGGCTGGGTGATTTGATGGACGCGCCGGCCGAACCCCATGCGTTGACTCCGGCCCGCGCGCCCGGAGGCGCGGGGCAGATCAGCATTACCGGACTGTCCTTCCGCTACAGCGAAGAACACCCGTATTTGTTCCGTGACCTCTCGCTGACGCTGCAACCCGGAAAGCTCACCGTCATTACCGGGCCTTCGGGTTGCGGCAAAAGCACGCTGGCCAAGCTGCTGCAGGGTTTCTATCCGCCGGAAGACGGCCGTATTGAAATCGACAGTCGCGATATCCGCCATCTGCCGGCGAACGAACTGCGCCAGTATTACGGCGTGGTGCCGCAGGAAACCGAGTTGTTTGCCGCTACCGTCTACGAAAATCTCGCCATGGCCAGTCCGCATGCGAATTTCGAGAATGTCATCACCGCCTGCCGCATGGCTGGCATCCACGAGGTCATCGAGCAAATGCCGCAGGGCTACCAGACCTGGCTGGGCGAACACGGCGTCGGGCTGTCGGGCGGGCAGAAGCAACGTCTGGCGATTGCCCGCGCGCTGCTCAAACGGCCGAAGATCCTGATTTTTGACGAAGCGACCAGCGGACTCGATCAGGCCACTGCGGAGCAGTTTGCGCTGACGATTAATCAACTGAAGGGTAAGGTCACGATGTTGTTCATCGCGCACAATCTGCCGCACAACCTGCAGGTGGATGATGTGTTTACCTTGGGCGGATCGCCGGCGGGTGCTTGAACTGAAGCCCGGAGAGGACGGCGTGGCATCGAGCGCGATGGCGTGGTCTGCAGCTTCGGGTTCCTGGCGGAAGTTCCCAGGCTTTCCCATCTCCAAACTTCAATCAAGCACGAGCGCCCGGCTGGTGTTTTGCTTGCTTCAATGAGGCGTGCCTTGAACCTTTGCTTTGCGAAGCAGTCGGAATCAGGCAAGAAATAAAATGTGTGAAACGGTATGAACGGTGTGAACGGTGTGAAAAGTCACATACCGGTAAGTTGCTTAACGTACAGACGAATGCTCAAGCCCTGATTGAAAATCATATGATGGAAAAAAATCCAGCCGCGCTCGAAGCCTTGCCGCATCTTTGCCAGAGGGTCTGCATGATGTGGGGCACTCTCGAATTCGACGCCTATATCAATTCTCTGGTGATGGATTCCCGGGACGGAGAGCGCAAGGGTTTGCCGATGGCCGTCGGAGCGGAATTGCTCTGGCTGCAGAACGTCAACAAACTGCGTCGTGCCCTGGGCATTCAGGAACGGTTGAAAATCAGCCTGCGTGATGCCCTTGCCAAGGTGCAGATGGAGGATGACGCCCTGAAAAGTAAAGATGTATGGGGCGCACCGCAGAGAGGCGCTGGTGCGGAACGCGGCCACCAAAAAATGCCAGGCTCCAGGCAGCCGCACCGCCGCGTTGAGAAAAAAACACTGTTCGAAATGGTCTACGGTCTTGTCACCAGCAAATACGTCATATTGCTGGTTGTGGCGGTATTCACGTACAAAGCCTTGTGGCCGAGCATCAGGCCATTTTTCTTCGAATAGGCGCATTCAGCCCGGCCGGGCCGCCTTATTTCAAGCGCGGGTTCAGCACATCCCGCAACTGGTCCCCGACCAGATTGATCGCGACGATGGTTATCAGCAGCGCGATTCCGGGGAAAAAACTGATCCAGTATTTCCCCGACAGCAGGTGCGTGTAACCGTTGGCAATGAGCAGGCCCAGCGAAGGCGAGGTGATCGGCATGCCGAGGCCCAGAAAGGACAGAGTCGCTTCCAACGCGATCGCGTGGGCGACCTGCACCGTGGCGACGACAATCAGCGGTGGCAGCACGTTGGGCAGCACGTGGCGGTACAGGATACGCGTGCCGCTGTAGCCGGCGCAGACCGCGGCATCGACGTATTCCTTTTTCAGTTCAACCAGCGCTGCGCCGCGCACGGTGCGCGCGTAATAGGCCCATTGCACGACGACCAGCGCGATGATGATTTTGTCGACGCCCTGACCGGCCAGCGCGAGCAGGATCAGTGCCACCAGGATCGCCGGGAACGACAGTTGCAGGTCGACGATGCGCATGATCAGCGCATCCAGCCAGCCGCCGGCGCGCGCCGAGACCAGGCCGATCACCAGACCCAGCCCCAGTGCGGCCACCGTGGACAGCACGCCGACGCCGATGCTGATGCGCAGGCCATAGAGAATGGCGGAGACCATGTCGCGGCCCTGGTCGTCGGTGCCCAGCCAGTGGGTGTAACCGGCGGCGCTGGCGGCACCCGGCGCCAGTTTGGCATCGAGGATGTCGAGTTGTGCGAGGTCGTACGGATTCTGCGGCGTGAGCCAGGGCGCT
>JBBQAO010000046.1:0-27647 GCA_038316355.1 Burkholderiales bacterium | reverse complement strand
GAGAAGCTGACGATCAAATTGCCGGCGGTGATTACCACCGACCTGCGCCTCAATGAGCCGCGTTATGTGACGCTGCCCAACATCATGAAGGCGAAGAAAAAGCCGCTGGAAGTGCTGAAGCCGGAAGCGCTGGGCGTGGATGTCACGCCGCGGCTGAAAACGCTGAAGGTGGAGGAGCCGCCGAAGCGCAGCGCCGGTGTCAAAGTCGCTGACGTGAAAGAACTCGTTGCCAAACTCAAAAACGAAGCCAGGGTGATCTGATGTCCGTACTCGTCATTGCTGAACACGACGGCAAACAATTGAAGCCCGGCACCACTAACACGGTCACTGCCGCAGCAAAAATCGGTGGCGACATCACCGTGCTGGTCGCCGGCCAGCAATGCGCCGATGCGGCGCAGGCCGCGGCAAAAATTGCCGGTGTCAAAAAAGTGCTGCTGGCCGACGCGCCGCAGTATGCCGGCGGAGTTGCTGAAAACATCGCTGCGCTGGTGCTGAGCATTGCCGGCCAGTACACCCACATCCTCGCGCCGGCCACCGGCTTCGGCAAAAACTTCATGCCGCGCGTAGCCGCCGTTCTGGACGTGCAGCAGGTTTCGGAAATCAGCGCCGTGGTTTCTGCCGACACCTTTGTGCGGCCAATCTACGCCGGCAACGCACTGGCCACCGTGCAATCCGCGGACAAGGTCAAGGTGATCACCGTGCGCGCCACCGGCTTTGATGCGGCGGCTGAAGTCGGCAATGCGGGCGACAGCGCTGCGGTAGAAAATCTTGCAGCAGGACCCGATACCGGGCTGTCGAAATTCAATGGCCAGGAATTGTCCAAATCCGACCGGCCCGAACTGACGGCGGCACGCATTATCGTCTCCGGCGGCCGCGGTATGGGCAGCGGCGAGAACTTTAAAATTCTCGAAGCGCTGGCCGACAAGCTGGGCGCCGCGGTCGGCGCATCGCGCGCAGCCGTGGATTCGGGTTTTGTGCCCAATGATTACCAGGTCGGGCAGACCGGCAAGATCGTCGCACCGGACCTGTATATCGCCGTTGGTATTTCCGGCGCAATCCAGCATCTGGCCGGCATGAAGGACAGCAAGGTGATCATCGCCATCAACAAGGATCCGGAAGCGCCGATTTTCGCGGTGGCCGACTATTGGCTGGAGGAAGACCTGTTCAAGGCGGTGCCGGAGCTGACCCAGGAGTTGGGTTGAGGTGCGGGGCTGAGGAGCGGGGCTGAGGTGCGGGTCTGATGTCAGACCGGATGCGGTAACATGAAGGGCGCTCTTGCGGGAGCGCCCTTCATGTTTGTGGACGCAGTCTGGAGATTCGCCGTGTCAACTTATAACGCACCGTTGAAAGACATGCAGTTCGCCATTGCCGGTTTTGCCGGACTCGACGGCATCACTGCCTTGCCGGGTTGCGCCGATGTCAATGCCGAACTGGTCGAAGCGGTGCTGACGGAGGCCGGAAAATTCGCCCAGGGCGTGCTCGATCCGCTGAACCGCAGCGGGGACAAACAAGGCGCGCAATGGCGCGACGGCACGGTTAGCGCCCCGGACGGATTCAAGGCGGCCTATGCGCAGTTTGTGGAGGCCGGCTGGAACGGACTGGCGGCAGCCCCTGATTTCGGCGGACAGGGCCTGCCGCATTGCATTGCCCTGCCGCTGCAGGAAATGTGGAACAGCGCCAACATGGCGTTCTGCCTGTGCCCGATGCTGACCACTGGCGTTCAGGAAGCGCTGAGCCATCACGGTTCGGCGGAGTTGGTCAAAACCTATATGCCGAAACTGGTGTCCGGCGAGTGGACCGGCACCATGAACCTGACCGAGCCACAGGCCGGTTCCGACCTGTCGGCGGTGCGCACGCGCGCCGTGCCCGAAGGCGACCATTACCGCATCCAGGGCACCAAGATTTTCATCACCTGGGGTGAACACGACATGGCGGAGAACATTGTGCACCTGGTGCTCGCCCGCCTGCCCGATGCGCCCGAGGGCGTGAAGGGTATTTCGATGTTCGTGGTGCCGAAGTTCATGTTGAATGCCGACGGCAGCCCCGGCGCGCGCAACGACATCCGCTGCGTGTCCATCGAACACAAGCTGGGCATCCACGGCAGCCCGACCTGCGTGCTGGCTTATGGGGATAACGGCGGTGCTGTGGGTTACATGGTCGGCGAGGCCAATCGCGGGCTCGAATACATGTTCACGATGATGAATCACGCGAGGCTGGGTGTCGGCATGGAAGGTGTGGCAATTGCCGAGCGCGCCTACCAGCATGCGCTGGAATACGCGAAGACGCGGGTGCAGGGCCGCGCGATCGGCCAGCGCAGCGGTGACCGTGTCACCATCATCCATCACCCGGATGTGCGGCGCATGCTGATGACCATGCGCGCGCAGACCGAAGCCATGCGTGCGCTGGGTTATTTCGCCGCGGGTGCGCTCGACCGTGCAAAACGCCATGCCGATGCAAAGGAGCGCGCCGGCCACCAGTCGCGGCTGGATCTGCTGACGCCGGTGGTCAAGGGCTGGTGCACGGAACTGGCGGTGGAAATTGCTTCGCTCGGTGTACAGATCCACGGCGGCATGGGATTTATCGAGGAGACCGGCGCCGCGCAGTACCTGCGCGATGCGCGCATCACCACCATTTACGAAGGTACCACCGGCATCCAGGCCAACGACCTGATCGGGCGCAAGGTCGGTGCGGAAAAGGGCTCGACCGCGCTGGCGCTGATTGCCGAGATGCGCGCGCTTGATGCTCCGCTGGCAGCGGCCGGAGAAACGTTTGTATTGATGCGCGCGTCATTCACGCAGGCTGTGGACGGACTGGAGGCAGCGACGCGCTGGCTGGTCGATCATTACCGGCAGGAACCCGAGGCGACTGCTGCGGTGGCGGTGCCGTACCTGAAACTGTTCGGCACGGTGGCCGGCGGCTGGATGATGGCGCGCGCGGCGCTGACCGCAGGCGAAGGTCTGGCAGCACCGGGCGCTGACCGCGCCTTTCTTGAAAGCAAACTGGCGACCACGCGGTTTTACCTGGAGCACCTGCTGCCGCAGGCCGGCGCTTTGGCGCAGACGGTGACCCAGGGTGCTGCGAGCACGCTGGCGCTGGATGTGGCGGCGTACTAGATACTAGATACTAGAGATAGAGATGTGATTCAGGGATGTGATTCAGGGATGTGATTCAGGGATGTGATTCGGAGGTCATGGCCATGGTGCGGATGTGGATCGGATTGCCGGGACTGTTGCTGAGCGGCGCGGTATGCGCGCAGAGCGCATCCGTGACTGCCGCAATGAGCTGTGAGCAGCTCGTCGCAGCCGCGCAGGCGGGCCTGGAAATGCGCGACCGCGGCGCATCGTTGAGCCAGGTGATGGCTGAAACCGAAAAAAGTGATCTGCGCGAACGCTTCAAGCCGGATGAACTGGCGATGATACGGCGCGCAGTCCGGCTGACCTTCACCAGCGAAATTTCGATTCATGATCTGGGCGAAACCTGTGCGGCCAGCAAGGGCGAAGCCAGGCGCCGCTGACATCGCGGCAATGCGCTATATTGGCGCGCGCAAACACGGCCATCCGGGTCATGTCAGAAGAATAGTCACGGAGAGGTGGTAGATGAAATACGGACAGATGAAATGCAGTTGGCGGGCAGCGGCAGTGGTGACGGGGATGGTGTGGATGGCTATCGCGGGTGCGGCGCAGAAGCAGCTCAACGTGCCGCCGGAATACGAGCGCGACGGCGGGCCGTACGTGCCGACGCCGAACGTGGTGGTCGACCGGATGCTGGGTTTCGCCAATGTCGGCGAGCGGGATCATGTGATCGACCTCGGCTCAGGCGACGGCATCATCGTGCTGACCGCGGCCCATCAGCGCAAGTCCAGCGGTTACGGCGTCGACATCGACGAGGAGCTGATACGGCTCAGCAACCAGCGCGCGAAAAGCCTGGGTGTTTCCGGACGTGTGCTGTTCGAGGCGAAGGACATTTTCAAGACCGATGTCAGCAAGGCCACCGTGGTGACGCTGTATCTGCTGCCGGAATTCATGCGCCGGCTGCGGCCCAAGCTATTCAACGAGCTGCGGCCGGGAACACGCATCGTGTCGCATGATTATCATTTCGAAGAATGGCAGCACGACGATGACATCAGCTTCGATGTGCCGGAGAAGGAATTCATTTCCGGTGTGCCGCATGCGACCCTGTACCTGTGGATCGTGCCGGCACGGGTGGACGGCGGCTGGCGCATGCAGCTTGATGGCGGCAGCGAATACAGGCTCGCGCTGAAGCAGCGTTACCAGGTCTTTGAAGGTACGGCTGAAGGCGGTGGCCGCCAGAGCGGATTGATTTCGCCGAAAATAAACGGCACCGAAATCCGGTTTGTGATGATGCGGGGTACGGACCGCGGCGAATTTACCGGCCAGGTCAATGGCGATCGCATCGAAGGCACCGCCGATTTCGGCGACGGCAAGCCCCTGCGCTGGAGTGCGAGCAGGGGTTCCTAGGCTGGGGCTTAATGGAAGAAAAAAATAACTGCAATTTAACCGCCGATAACCGCCGATGAACGCAGATTAAACCTGCCCAATAAGGCGTGTTTTATGTCGGGAAGCAGGTTGGTTTTTCCGATGTTCTGGATTTTATCGGCGTTGATCGGCGTTCATCTGCGTTTAACGTTTTCTGTTTTTTTTAGTTCATCAGCAGCGCCGGCGGGGCGGCGTCCAGCACCCCCTGCCGGAACGCGGCCTGGCTGGCGGCGATGTCCAGCGCCGCGGCATTCCAGGCGTCATATATGATTTTTCCGGACGCAGTCATTGCACTGCCGACCACCTGTGGTTTCGCCAGCATGTCCCACAACGCGGCGGCATGGTGCTCCGGCACGTCGTTAATGGTGACGCGCTGCGGCACCGGCAGCGGTTCCGGTGACGCGACCAGGAAGCTGTTGATCTGCCGCGCGCCGGGCCAGGCGGGCCGGTACAGCGCGACATGCGGCAGTTCACTTTGCAGCGTCGCCAGCAGGTGGGAATAACTGCGTGTGTCGTCGAGATTGGCGAAGGTATTGAAAATCGCGACGCCCCCGGGCTTCAGGCAGCGTTTCAGGTCGCGGAAAAATTCACGCGTGATCAGGTAATCGGGCGTGCCGTCGCCGTGGAACAGGTCGACCAGCACCACGTCGTGGCGCGGCGTGCAATCGCCGACAAACGTCCGCGCGTCGGCCTGGTGGGTAGTGACGCGTTTTGCATCAAATCCGAAATATTGCTGTGCCACCGCAAGCGATGCCGGGTCGATTTCGACCACTTCGACGCGGGCGCCTGCGCGCTCCAGGCGCGACGGCACGATGCCTGCGCCCAGACCGAGCATCAGCACATCCTGCATATGCGGCCGGTAGGCGTGCGCCAGCGCCTCCAGCGCCCAGGTATAGAAGGAGATCGAACGCTGGTTGGAATCGACGCTGTTCTGGATCAGTCCGTCATGGAAATACATGCGCAGAAATTTGCCGTCGGCGTCAGCGGCGCTGCGCAGGATTTTCACGGTACCGAACAGGGAACTGTGGCTGCCCTCGACCTGCCACTGTGCGCCGCTGAAGGCTACCGGACCCTGGCGTCCGGTATAACGGTCACCCTGCCACGCCAGCAGCGCGGCGCCGAGCAGGGCGGCGATGCCGCAGGCGGTGACCGTGCCGCGGCCGGACATTGTCAGCTTCGATGCTGCTGCAACCAGCGACAGCACGCCAAGCAGCAGGGCGACCATCAATGTCGCGGTGTAGTTGCTGATGTACGGAATCAATCCGAATGCGGTGATGATGACGCCGGCCACCGAGCCCAGCGTGCTGACAAAAAACACCAGCCCGGCCCCGGCGTCGCCATTGCGTTTCTCCTTTTTTTGCAGCAGCAGCGCCACCAGCAGCGGATTCATCGAGGAAGTCGCGACCAGCGGCAGGAACAGCAGGATCATGCACGCAGCGAAGGCGCCGCCGCTCAGGCTCCAGCGGGCCAGTGGATGGAAAACAAAGGGATAAATCGCGCAGGCGGCGATGATCGCCAGCCCGGCCAGCGCCGGCATGACGGCAAACAGCAGTCCGAGGCGCCGCGCCGGAGCGGCGCCGGCGTTGCCGGCGAGACGACCGCCCCACCAGTAACCTAGGGCCAGGGACACCAGCGTGATCGACAGGATGCCGGTCCAGATATAGAGGCTGACACCGAAGTAGGGCGTCATGATGCGTGAGGCCAGCAGTTCGAGCGCGAGGATCGCGCCGCCGGAAATGAAGATCAGGGCAAAGGGCATGGGAGGGGGCTGAAAGGAACTGGAAGAAGCGGGCTGTCGATAATCTGTCGGTTATAATGCGCCGCCAATCTACCACAGGTGCAGTCTCATCCAGGTGACTGGAATGCCGTTCCGAGCGCGCGTGGTGACTGTTCCAGATGTTCAGGTGTCCTGTTGATAATCCGCGACATCCAACCGGTGCGCGTACGTAGCAGTGCGCCATGGAGGCGATCATGCAGCGTCTGTTGATGGTGTTCAGAAGAGTAATCAGGACAGTGCCGCCGGCGCTGGCCTGTGCGAGCGTCCTGTTTTGCGGGTTGGCGCGCGCCGAAAACCAGCCGAGTGTGCCTTATGTGCCGACGCCGCAGGCGGTGGTCGACCGCATGCTGGATATGGCCAAGGTCACGGCGCAGGATTACCTGATCGACCTCGGTTCCGGTGATGGCCGCATTGTTGTCACCGCCGCGAAAAAATTCGGTGCACGGGGTTTTGGTGTTGACCTGAATCCGGTGCGCATTGATGAAGCGAACGCGAACGCGCGCAAAAACGGCGTTACCGACAAGGTGGCGTTTTACCAGCGCAATCTGTTCGAAACCGACCTGTCGCAGGCGACGGTAATCACCATGTACCTGTTGCCGCGCGTCAACCTCGAGTTGCGGCCGAAGCTGCTGGAGCTGAAGCCGGGCACGCGCCTGGTGTCCCACGATTTCGACATGGGGGACTGGAAGGCCGATGTGTCGGTGCGTATGGGCGCTGCCGACAAATTTTCCGGTGCCGGCGGCGACAGCGATTTGTATTTCTGGGTGGTGCCGGCGAAAACGGCGGGCGGCTGGCGTTCGCAATTCCCGGTATCCGGCAAGCCGCAGACCTACGAATTCATGTTTGAACAGAAATACCAGTTAGTCAGCGGCACGGTGCAGGTCAACGGTCGTCCGGTGAAAATTCCCGACGCCAAACTGCGCGGTGCGCAACTGACGTTTTCGTTCACCGCGGAAGTGAACGGCGCCCCGGTGAAGCATGAATTCAGCGGCCGCGTCGATGGCGGCCGCATCATCGGCCAGGCCGCGTTGTCGGGCAGCCGCCTGACGGCGCGGGTGGAATGGATCGCCGAGCGCGCAGCCCGTGTTGCCGGCATGGAGGCAATTCATTGATGCAGATTCAGATGCGAACGAGTGAAGTGCGGGTCATGGCCGGCGTGCTGTTGCTGGCGCTGACTGCAGCGGCGCAGGCCCAGGATTTTGGCGACACTCCTTATGTGCAGACGCCGCAGAATGTCGTCGATGCCATGCTGGAGACGGCCAAGGTTACCGGCAAGGATTATGTGATCGACCTCGGCTCCGGCGACGGCCGCATGGTCATTACCGCAGCGAAAAAACGCGGTGCACGCGGTTTCGGCGTCGATCTCGACAAGCGTCTGGTGAAGCTGGCCAATGAGAATGCGCGCAAGGCCGGCGTTGCCGACCGCGCGAAATTTTATGCCCGTGACCTGTTCGAGACCGATCTGTCGCCGGCTTCGGTGATCACGATCTACCTGCTGCCCGAAGTGAACCTGATGGCGCGAGCCAAGCTGCTGGCGCTGGCGCCTGGCACGCGCATCGTGTCGCACGACTACGGCATCGGCGACTGGCTGCCGGACATCGAGTATGAGATGGATGCGCCGGGCAAACCGGTCGGCCGTTCGCAAAAAAGCAAAGTGCTGTACTGGGTGGTGCCCGACATTGTCGCCGGGCGCTGGACCTGGACCGTGGATATTGGCGGCAAGCCGCAGCGGGTTGAGCTGGATGTCAGGCAGAATTTCCAGAAGCTGGCGGCCACGGCAACACTCGATGGCCGCGCAGTACCGGTCGAGCAGGCGAAACTGACGGGCCGCATGATCGAGGTGACATTGCAATTGCCGGAGGGCGGCCGGGTGACGTTCAGCGGCCTGCGCATCAACCAGGTGTTTGAAGGTGAAATGCGCGCGGCGAATAAGGACGTTAAAAGCGCGAACAAGGGTTCGCCGTGGAGCGCAGTGCGTATCGAACTGCGTGATGCAGCGCATGTGATTGCGCCGCCACCGGTGATCCGTGAATTCGGCCCACCACAGTAAGGCCATGAATAAGTATTTGTTTTTAAGGGCAATATTTTTGTCGGCTGCACTGGCGCTGATAACGCTGCCGCGCGCCCAGGCACAACCGCCGCAACCGCCACTTTGGCAGTTCGATGTGCCGTTTGTGCCGACGCCGTACGTGGTGATCGAGGAAATGCTGCGACTGGCCAATGTCACGGCGCAGGATTTTGTGATGGACCTCGGTTCCGGCGATGGCCGTGTGCTGATTACCGCCGCAAAAAAATTCGGCGCGCGCGGCACGGGTGTCGATCTCGACGGTGATCTGGTCGCTGAAAGCATTGAAGCGGCAGCAGCAGCGGGTGTGGCCGACCGCGTCAGGTTCCTGCAGCAGGACCTGTTCAAGACCGACATCAGCCAGGCGACGGTCATCACCATGTACCTGCTGCCTGGCGTGATGATGCGGCTGCGGCCAAATCTGCTCAACCTGAAGCCGGGGACGCGGCTGGTGTCGCACGACTTCCGGCTCGAAGACTGGAACCCGGACGCCACGACGCAGATCCGCAAGAATGCATTCCTGTGGATTGTGCCGGCGAATGTTGCGGGCAAATGGGAGATGAAATTCACCTTGCCCGGCACTGGCCCGTCCGCAACTACCCAGGCGATTTCCCTGGAACTGCGGCAGAAATACCAGGAGGTTGACGGTTTTGCGCGATTCAACGGCCGGCATGCCCAGATCTGGGAATCGCGCCTGTCCGGCGACAGGCTGAGTTTTGTCATGGTCGACGACCGTGATCGTGACAACGAAGCCAGCCTTTACTTTGAAGGCCGCGTCAGCGGTGACGTGATCGAGGGCAGCTTTCGCCGCGGCACCGGCACTGTGCAGACCGTGCACAACTGGCGCGCCGTGCGCGCCCCCGCGCCATGACTGCGCTGCTGCCGCGTAGCTTTGCCATCGCGCTGGCGGCAGTATTCCTTAATGCCGGAGCAGTGCGGGCCTCCGATGTGCCGTATGTGCCGACGCCGATGAATGTAGTGGATGCAATGCTGGGCCTGGGTGGTGTCGGCCCCGATGATTATCTGATCGACCTTGGTTCGGGCGATGGACGCATTTCGATCCGTGCCGCAACCCGTTTTGGTACCCGCGGCATGGGTGTGGACCTTGATGACAACCTGGTGAGAATGGCGCGCGTCGATGCGAAAAAGCAGGGTGTGGACGGCAAGGTGGTCTTTGATGCGCAGAACCTGTTCGATACCGACCTCGGTCGCGCCACTGTCATCACCGCGTACCTGCTGCACTCGGTCAACCTGCGCCTGCGACCGATGCTGTTCGAGCAGTTGAAACCGGGCACGCGCATCGTGACCCATGATTTTGATTTTGGCGACTGGCGGCCCGACCAGAAAATCACCATCGATGTACCGGACAAGGCCTACGGTCCGCCGCGCAGCGATATCATGCTGTGGGTGGTGCCGGCCAATTTTGCCGGTGCCTGGCAATGGGCACTGCCGGGCGCCGCCGGTTACGAGTTGCGCCTGGAGCAGAAATTCCAGATGCTGGCTGGTGCGGCCGTGGCGCGGGGGGAACCGCTGCGGCTGGGCGAGGCGCGCATCAAGGGTGATACCGTCAGTTTTACGGTCACCGGTGAGGCTGGCGTGCAGCGTTATACCGGGCGCATCAGCGGCAATGGGATCAACGGTGAGGTCGTGCTGCGCAGCGGTGAGCGCGCACAGCCGTGGCGGGCAGAACGGGTCAAGGCAGGGAAAATCAACATCAGCGGCATATAGGCCGGCGCAGCATGCCACAACAGGCGGTCCAACAAGGAGCGGTGATGAATATGGCAAGCACGAAAATTGCAAAAATGAATTTTGCAAAAATATTGGGCGGTGTGGCGCTGCTGACAGGCGGTCTGGTGTTGAGCGGGCTGACTTTGCCTGTAGCCGCGCAGGAAGGCCGCGGCGACGTGGTGTATGTGCCGACGCCGCAGATCGTTGTCGACACCATGCTGCAGATGGCAAAAATCGGTCCCAAGGATTTCCTGATCGATCTCGGCTCGGGTGACGGTCGTTTTGTCATTACCGCGGCGACCAAGTACGGCGCCAGCGCCTTCGGTGTTGATCTTGATACCTATCTGCTGAAACTCGCCAACCAGAATGCGCAAAAGGCCGGCGTCACTGACAAGGTACGATTCATCGAGGAAAACCTGTTCACCACAGACCTGTCGCGGGCAACGGTGATCAGCACCTATCTGCTGCCGGAAATGAACCTCAGGCTGCGCCCCAAATTCATGGCGTTGAAGCCGGGCACGCGCATCGTGACCCATGACTACCATCTTGGCGAATGGGATCCGGACGAGCAGCGTGAACTGATCGTCCCCGAGAAAAAAGTCGGCACGCCCGGCATCAGCTACCTCTTTTCGTATGTGGTGCCGGCCCGTGTTCCCGGCAAATGGCAGTCGCTGGTCAACATCGGCGGGCGTGACACGCCCATGGAATTCAACCTGCAGCAGGAATTCCAGGAAATCGAAGGCAAGGTCGAGATTCGCGACCGCAGCACCGACCTGCGCGGCCGCATCACGGGCGAACGCATTCGCATCGTGGCCGGCGGGCGCAGCGGTGTGCCGCGCCACGAGTTTGCCGGGCAGATCGGCGACGGTTCCATCACGGGCAACCTGGTCATCGGTGAGGGCGCGACGCGGCAGCAGGTGGCGTGGACCGCAAAGCAGATCCAGCGCGGCGAATTGAAGCGTGCCTCTGACGAATTACCTGAAGAGAAATAACTGCGGAGAAATAACTGCGGAGAAATAACCGCGGAGAAATAACCGCGGGAAAATAACTGCGGGAAAATAACCGATCGAGAATATTCAGCCGGAAAACATTCCGGCTTCAGCGGAGAAGTTCACATGAGCACACCGAGCACCGCGGCGACGCCGCGCCAGACCCTGTCGATGACCGATGCCTGCGCGATGATCGTCGGCCTGATTGTCGGTGCTGGCATCTTCGGCACACCGTCGATTGTCGCTGGTGCGGTAGGCGGAGAAGCCACCTTGTACGCGGTGTGGATCGCCGGCGGCATATTCTCGATCATCGGTGCGCTGTGTTACGCCGAACTGGCCACGGCCTTCCCGTCTGCGGGCGGTGAATATCATTTCATCCAGCGCGCCTTCGGCCGTTCGCTGGCCTTCCTCTACGGCTGGGCGCGGATGACGGTGATCGTTGCCGGCTCAATCGCGGTGTTTGCGTACCTGTTCGGCGATTACATGTCGCGCGTGGTCAATCTCGGGGCATATTCATCACCCATCTGGGCGGCGTTGATCGTGATAGTGCTGACCTATGTCAATTACCGCGGCATCCGCGAGGGCAAGGCGACGCAGAACATGTTCACCGTGCTTGAAGTCGGTGGTCTGGTGCTGATCGTGGTCGCGGGACTGTTTTTCGCGGCGCCGCCGCAGGCTGCGGTTCCTGCTGTTGCCGGCGCCGGCCAGCCCTGGTACATGGGCGCCGGCATCGGTTCGGCGATGATTTTCGTGCTGTTCACCTTCGGCGGATGGAATGATGCAGCCTATATTTCCGCCGAGGTGCGCGACCGTGACCGCAACATGGTGCGCGCCTTGCTTCTGGCAATCGGTATCGTGACCTTGCTCTACCTGCTGGTTAACCTGGCCTATCTGAAAGGCCTGGGTTACGACGCGATGGCGCGTTCGGATGCCGTCGCCGCAGACCTGCTGAAAGCCGTGTGGGGCAGCACCGGTGAAAAACTGATCGCCATCATGATTGCCATCGCTGCATTGACCTCAGTCAACGGTTCGATGATTGTCGGTGCAAGGTCAAACTACGCGCTGGGTCGCGACTGGCCGATGCTGGGTTACCTCGGCCGCTGGGACGAAGCCAGTGGTTCGCCGCGCAATGCGATGCTGGTGCAGGGCGTGATTGCGCTGGCGCTGGTTGGCCTGGGCGCACTGCAGAATTCCGGCTTCAAGAGCCTGGTGGAATATTCGCTGCCGGTGTTCTGGGGTTTTTTCCTGCTGACCGGCATTGCGCTGTTTGTACTGCGCGCCAAAGAGCCGACTGCGCCGCGGCCGTTCAAGGTGCCCTTGTATCCGGTGCTGCCTGGCGTGTTCGTGCTGATGTGCGGCTATCTGCTGTATTCCAGCCTGACCTACCACGGCACCCATGCACTGGTCGGACTGGGGGTGCTGGCGATCGGTGCGGTGGTGCTGCTGGTCGCCCGCATCCTCAATAAATAATTAATAAAATCAATTACTTATAGTAAATCCCTGCTGCCGGCGCCTGCGCGCCGGCAGCCCCCGGCCCGCGCTTGAAATCAGTCGCGGCCGGCCCCACCTTTTCGCCACACCTTTTCGTCACCGTTTTTGTTCACCCTTTCCGGAGTTGCCATGGCCGAGACCGCCAATACCGATACCACCCCAAAAACCGGCAAGGAAACCCTGGGTTTCCAGACCGAAGTCAAACAGCTGCTGCAGCTGATGATCCATTCCCTGTACAGCAACAAGGAAATTTTCCTGCGCGAGCTCATCTCCAATGCCTCGGATGCCTGCGACAAGCTGCGCTTTGAGGCGCTGACCGACAAGACTTTGCTGGACGGTGATGCCGAGCTGAAAATCCGCGTCGCCTTTGATCCGGTGGCGCGCACGGTGACCATCACCGACAACGGCATCGGCATGTCGCGCGAGGAAGTCATCGCCAACGTTGGCACCATTGCCCGTTCCGGCACCCGCGAGTTCCTCGCCAAGCTGACCGGTGATACAGCGAAGGATGCGCAGCTGATCGGCCAGTTCGGCGTCGGTTTCTACTCATCGTTTGTCGTTGCCGACAAGGTCACGCTGGTCACGCGTCGCGCCGGCCTCGCGGCGGAGCAGGGTGTGCGCTGGGAATCCGACGGCGGCGGCGAATATACGCTGGAGGCCATGGCGAAACCCGAACGTGGAACCGAGGTCACGCTGCATCTGCATAAGGGGGACGGTACTGCGGACGAAGACGGTTTTCTCGAAGGCACCCGTCTGCGCACCATCCTGCGCAAATATTCCGACCACATCACGCTGCCGATCCTGATGAAGAAAGAGGAGTGGGATCAGGAGTCCGGTAAACAACGCACTACCGACAAGGACGAAACCGTTAACCAGGCCAGCGCCCTGTGGGCACGCCCGAAAAGCGATATCAGCGATGAACAATACGTCGAGTTCTACAAACATGTGTCGCATGATTTTGAGGCGCCGCTGATCTGGTCACACAACAAGGTCGAGGGGCGCAAGGAATACACGCAGCTGTTGTACATCCCGGCGCGCGCACCGTTTGACCTGTGGGACCGCGAACAGCGGCGCGGCATCAAGCTCTATGTGCGGCGCGTGTTCATCATGGATGACGCCGACAACCTGATGCCGCATTACCTGCGCTTCGTGCGTGGCGTCATCGACTCTGCCGACCTGCCGCTGAACGTATCGCGCGAAATCCTGCAGGAATCGAAGGACATCGAAATCATTCGTGCGGCATCTGTAAAACGTGTGCTGTCGATGATCGAAGATCTTGCGGAAAACCAGAAGGAGAAATTCGCGACGTTCTGGAAGGAATTCGGCCGGGTGTTCAAGGAAGGCGTCGGTGAAGACCAGGTCAACCGCGAACGCATCGCCAAGCTGCTGCGTTTTGCCACGACGCTGAAGGACACCGCCGACGAGGAAGTGTCGCTCACGGATTATGTGGCGCGGATGAAGTCCGAGCAGGAGAAGATTTATTACGTGACTGCGGATTCGTTCATCGCAGCCAAGGCCAGCCCGCACCTTGAGGTGCTGCGCAAGAAGGGGGTCGAAGTTCTGCTGCTTTCAGAGAAGGTTGACGAATGGATGATGTCCTTCCTCACCGTGTTCGAGGGCAAACCGCTGCAGTCGGTGGCCCGCGGTGCACTGGATCTCGGCAAGCTGGAAGATGAAGCCGAGAAAAAGGCCCAGACCGAGGCCGCGGAACAGCACAAGGCGCTGACTGAACGCATCGGCAAGGCGCTGGGGGAGAGGGTCAAGGAGGTGCGCGTGACGCTGCGCCTGACGGAATCACCGGCCTGCCTGGTCGCCGATGAACACGACATGACTGGCGGGCTGCAGCGCATGCTGAAGGCGGCCGGGCAGAAAGTGCCGATGGCCAAACCGATTCTCGAAATCAATGCAGAGCATCCGCTGGTGCAACGCCTGCAGGCGGAAACCGATGAATCACGATTCGGTGATTTTTCGGCGGTGCTATTTGACCAGTCGCTACTGGCCGAGGGCGGTCAGCTTGAGGATCCTGCCGGTTTCGTCAAACGCCTGAACCAGCTGATGCTGGCGCTGGGGCGGTAAGCGCCGTTACATCGACGGCGATCGGGCTGCTTGCGTTGGCGGCTTGTTTTTGCTGCAGGAATCCGGCCAAGTCATTGAAATTATGCTTTAATCATGCTCGGGTTGCGGTGGTAATGGCGCCGAAACCTGAGCCGGGCACAGTAACCGGATATGTTGCAGACGCCGGGATATTCAATGACTTTCAAGACACCGCAGTCGGGCGATGCTGGAGCGCAGGCGCGCAATGACGCCGGCAGTCCTGCAGCCAGGCCGCGGAGCAACACGCGGTTTCGTGAACTGGAAGAACTGCTGCGGATTATCGAGAGCCGCGCGGTGCAGCCGGTATTCCAGCCGATACTGGCGTTCGGAACAGGCGAGATCCTGGCCTATGAGGGCCTGATCCGCGGACCGGATGACAGCCCGCTGCATACGCCTGTAAAGCTGTTCGATGCTGCTGCCCGCGCCGGGCAGTTGATCGAGTTGAACATGCTGTGCGCACTGAAAGTGGTACGTCAGTACGCCAGGCTTGGCCTGCAGCAGCAGCTCTTCATGAATGTGACCCCCCAGACCGTGCTGGACGTGCGCGATGAGGTGCAGCGCATCAGCCGTTTCATCAGGGACTGCGGCATGGATATTGCGCAAGTCACGATTGAGCTGACGGAAAGCCAGTACATCTCGGACCGGTCTATTTTTCGCGACGCGCTGATGCTGTTTCGCAAAGCCGGTTTCCGCGTGGCGCTGGATGATCTCGGCGAAGGCTTTTCAAGCCTGCGGCTGTGGTCCGAATTGCAGCCGGATTTTGTCAAAATTGACATGCACTTCGTGCAGGGTGTCAGCACTGACAAGGTGAAGTACCATTTTCTCAAATCGCTGCAGCACATCGCCGAAGGCTGCGGTTCATCGCTGGTCGCCGAAGGCGTCGAGACCATGGCAGATTTCTGCATACTTCGTGATCTGGGCATCGACAATGCGCAGGGTTTCCTGATTGGCCGTCCGGCGCAGCGGCCCAGCAACCTGATTCCTGATCAAGTGTCGGCGTTGATGGGTGCCGGCAGTTCCCCTTTATTCGCGCAAACCTTGCCTTTCCCGCGTTGATTCAGGTGGTGTTCGCGCCGCTGCTGCGACTGCATCCGCCAAATCAGGTTTGGAAAATCGGCACGCAAGGGCTATTCTTCGGTTTGGTGCGGCGCAATGCCCTGTCGCAGTAACGGCAACTTCATTGATGATCGGGAATCCCCATGACTTATCTATTTTTCCTGAAACGCTGTCTGGCACCGTCGGTGCTGGCGGTCATGACGGTGCTGGCGGTTACCGCCCAGGCTGCAGAGACATTCCCGAGCAGGCCGTTGCGCATGCTGGTAGGTTATCCGCCGGGAGGACCGACGGATATCACGGCGCGCATTACCGCAGAGTATCTGTCGACAGCGATGATGCAGCAGGTAATCGTCGATAACCGGGCAGGGGCTGGCGGCACCATTTCGGCCACAATCCTTTCGCAGGCTAATCCCGACGGCTACACCATCGGCCTGTGCGCCAACGGCGAGATGGCAATTTCACCGAATCTGCACAAGAAGATGTCGTACGACCCCCTGAAAGATTTTTCGCCGATCAGCCGCGTCGGCGCCGGGCAACTGGCCCTGGTGGCGCCGATGCCGCTGCCGGCAAAATCCGTGGGAGATCTGGTCGGCATGGCGAAAGCCAAGCCGGGCGCGCTGAACTTCGCGTCATCGGGTACCGGTTCCACAGCGCATCTGGCTGGCGAACTGTTCAAGGCGATGACAAAGATCGACATCGTGCATGTGCCGTACAAGGGCGCGGCGCCGGCACTGACTGACGTGATCGCCGGTCAGGTGCAGATGCTGATTACCGGTTATTCCGGGGTGGTGCCGCACGCCAAGGCGGGCAGGCTGCGCGTGCTTGCGGTGACCGGTGCCAAACGGCTGCAGGCCGCTCCGGATTTGCCGACCATCGGCGAGACTGTACCGGGTTACGAAGTGACTTCGTGGTATGGCATCTTTGCGCCAGCCGGGACGCCGCGTGCGCTGATCGACCGCTTTCAGCGCGAGATTGCGGCGATGGCCAAAACGCCGGCAGTGATTGCGCGCATGGATGCCCTGGGCATAGAGCCGGAAGGCAATACCGGTCAACAGCTCGCTGCGCAGATGAAAGAGGAAATCGCCAAATGGGGCAAGGTGATCAAGCTGGCGGGCGTGCCCAGACAATAAATGTTTGATGCCTGCGCGGCGGTCAACCCATGCCGTCGCGCATCCGGTACCAGTGAAACATTGCGCGCTGCCCGATACGGCGTAATGATGGAAACGGAAACCGCGGCAGCGCGGTGGTGACCGGGTATGCCGCATCGCAAGGGCCGTCTCCGGCGACGCGTTGCGCCAGCAGTTTGCCTGCGTACAGCGCGTAAGAGACGCCACTGCCCTGATAACCCAGCGCGTAGTGCACTGAAGGATCATCCTTTGCGCAGTGGATATGCGGCAGAAAATCCGCGGTCAGACACACCCAGCCCCACCAGTCGTAATCAACCGTAATGTCGCGCAGCGCGGGTAATTTGGCCCGCAGTTCGGATAGCAGAAAATCCCGCTGTCGTTCACGGCCGCCCGGAACCTCGGTAATCTGCCCGCGGCCGCCGAACAGGATGCGGTCGTCAGGCAGGCGTCGCCAGTAGTAGAGCAGGTTGCGCGTGTCGGTCAGCAAGTGACGGGACTGGAATCCGCTGGCCTTTTTTTCTTCCGCAGTCATTGGGCGCGTGACGATAATATGGGAGAGCACCGGTAGCAGCGTGCCGCGTAAATCGGTGTGCAGATGTTCCGGCGTATAGCCGTTGGTGGCCATAATCACCGTGCGGGCGCGAACGGTGCCGTGCGGTGTGCCCAGCACATGTGTGCGACCGTCTTTTTTCCACGTCAGCACACCGCTTGCACCATGTACCGTGGCGCCGGCGGCACGTGCGAGCCTGAGCACACCGTGTGCGAGTTTCAGCGGATGCACGGCAAGCGCATCGGGGATGCGCAGTGCACCGTGGGCCTGGGTGCCACCGATATGGTTGTCGCGCACCTGTGCGGCGGTCAGAAGTTCTGCGGGGTAGCCGAATTCGTTTTGCAGCAACCCCGCTTCGCGGGTCAGTGCATCAACGCGGCCGGGGCGGTGTGCAATCTTCAGGTGGCCGGTGTCCGTAGCATCGCAATCGATGCCATTCTCGTGCACTAGACTGCGCACGTTGCGTACGGCGGTCAGGCTTTCAGCAAAAACGCGGCGCGCAATGTCGTGCCCCCACAGCTCGATCATTTTTGCGTAACTATGACGACCGATCGCGGCCCGCGCAAACCCGCCGTTGCGTCCGCTGCAGCCCCATCCGGTACGATTGGCTTCCAGCACCATGGCCCTGATGCCGTAAGTTTTTGCCAGATGCAGGGCGCAGGACAAGCCGGTATAGCCGGCGCCGATGATGGCGACTTCGGTATCAGCCGCGACCGGTGCGATGCCATCATCTTCCGGTGCAGTGCCTGCCGTAGCGGTCCAGTAGGAAGTCATATGCGTCTCGCCATTGCCCGGCGACTCGGCCGTCAGTGGATCGTAAGGTTTACGCATTGGTGATCTGCGGTTCTGATTGCGGATGAATGGTGGAGAGATGACGGCGCATGCACCGAGTGTGGATTGTATCTGCCGGATGCCTCTGCGCGCACTGTGAATTGTCCCCATCCGACGACAGGCCGCTGATCACCGGGTACGGCAGTTCATGGCGGTTCAGCGTCGTTGTGGGGCGACGGATAGTGTGCATGCAAAATTACAGGAAAATAAATAAGTATTTGTTTTTGCTTATAAAAATATAACTGGCATGGCACATGCTGATAGCAGCGCAACGGTCGTGTAATTCATGGCCGGAATAAACCGCAAGTCATGACGATGATGAGTTGCGTCTGTTTGCCTGCAATA
The DNA here is from genome assembly GCA_038316355.1 of Burkholderiales bacterium. Lineage (GTDB taxonomy): Bacteria > Pseudomonadota > Gammaproteobacteria > Burkholderiales > SG8-41. The sequence goes on along the minus strand of JBBQAO010000046.1, from coordinate 9,098 downwards.
ACCAAAAGGAGTTCGACAAGAAAAAGAGGATTTTGCTGGTTCTGGCCCTGTTGATGGCTATCGGTCTGACGGCTTGCAACACCATGGAAGGGCTTGGCAGTGACATCGAGCGTGGCGGCGAGAAACTGCAGGACCCCGCCAAAAACAACAGGAAAAAAATGTAGCGCGCCGCCGCGACGGCCATACACATTCACCAACTCAACGGAAGGAGCACTCATGAACTGGGATCGCATCGAAGGCAACTGGAAGAAGGTCAAGGGCGCCGTCCGCGAACAATGGAGGCGGTTGTCGGATGACCGCCTCGAACGGATAGCCGGCAAACGTGACCGGCTGGTTGGCGGCACCCAGGAATCCTACGGCATTGCCCGGGAAGATGCGGAGCGCCAGGTGATGACCTGGGAGATGCGCAATGCGTTCCTCGCCACCGACTGGACAGGGGCGGAGCGCCGGCAGCAGCGACAAGCACTGATTCAATAACACAGCAACCCCATAATGTTGACGACCACAAGGAGTTTCAAATGAAGAACAGCATGATGATGATTGCAGTGATTTCGGCGTTCGGGATGACCGCGGTGAGCCATGCCCAGACGCAGCAGAAGGCCGGGCATGACCGCGCCGAATACGTCGATTCGGCAAAAAAATGCGTCGGTCTGAGTGGTGACGCGCGTACCGCGTGCCTGAAGGATGCGCAGCAGCAAGGCAAGGGCGACATGAAATCCGCCCCCAAGACTCTGGATACCAGGAAGTAACTTTTTCACCGACGCACAGCATTGCATCCCGTTTTGGTGACGGCGGTGCAATGCCGCTTTTTATTGGGTGTTGGCGTCTTTCAGGGCATCGACAGCGTATTACTCAATACGCATCGAGCGGGTATCTGCCGGCATCGGTCACGGTTGGATTGCCTGCGCAGATGATGCGGAGCGACCGGCAGATCTGAATGAAAATCCGCCGGCACTGCATGGTCAGGCCGCTTTTTTGCGGTTTTTCTCCAGCCAGCTGTCGACCAGCGCCACGGTGTCATCGACCGCGGCGAGCTGCATGCCCTTTTGCGCGGCAACGGTTTTGACCAGGCGATCGACGCGTTCGATGTTGGGCGCGCCGGCAGCCAGCGCGCGTGCGGCAGACGACGGACTGCCCAGCGACAGCGCCGCGTTGGCGTATTTCTCGAAGGGCACCAGGTCTTTTTCGTCCGCACCCAGTGACACGCACAGCCTGACTACCCATTCGTAAACGGCGCGCGAGGCGGCGAGGTCGCTGTGCACTGCATCCTTGATCGGGCGCATTTCGTCCTTCTGCACGCAACGGTAGTTGCCGGCGATCAGCATCGCCCATTTCGCCAGCGGCACGAAAACCGAGTCATGCACCTTGAGCTTGACCGGCAGTTCGATTTTCTTGCCGTCACCTGGATCAAAACGGATGCCCTCAATATCGGCTGCAAGCTGACGCAGGATGGCGGTGTGCGCGTCGGAGTCGAAACGCGCGGCCTTGAAGTTGGTCGGCAGTCGGACCTGCAGCACATTGATTTTTTCCTCGGGCGGGCGGAAGGCCTGCGGGTCGGGGCTGCACAGTGTCAGCGTTTTCGGGTCGAAGCTGTTCCATACCGAGCTGTCGGTGAAGCAGTCGCGGCAGGCTTCGGCGTCGAGGCCGGGGATACGTTTCAGGTACGGCAGCGGCGGCATGTTCATGATCGACATGCAGGGCACACGGGATTTAGCGATTTTGTCGAGCAGTTCGCGCACGCCGGGGGCGCGGTACTGCGGCTCCTGCATCGCCAGTGCGATCAGGTCATAGTCGGCCGGATTGGCAGAGTCGGGCCCGCCGGCGGAGAGTTTGCCCGGCAGGTCGCGCGAACGGATTTCGACCAGGCCTTCGCGGCCCTTGATCGGCATGCGCACGATGGCGCCTTCCTTGTTGAAGAGTTCGGCTTCGGCGGGCAGGCAGATCATCTTGACCGTATGTCCGGCGAGCAGCAGCTTGGTCGCCAGCAGTGAACCGTAAGAGGCGCCCAGAATCAGGATTTTGTAGGTACGCATGTAAAAAACTCCTCATGTGAGATGAATCTGCAGGCCGGCGCGGTTTTGATTTTTCGCGGCCTGGCCACAGATCAGGTAGCCGCAATGGTAGTCAGTTCATTGCGCTGGTGCAATGACACACCACGAGATGAAATCACAAAACAGTCATCGCAATGCAACATTTAATGCTGCATTGCCACAGCCATCAGGCTATTAAAGGCCGGCGGATTTTTCTGCTGCTGACTGTTTATTCAATGACACCAAGTCTGCCGTTATGCGACCCGGTGTACCACAGGCGGTTGCCATCGGTGGTCAGCTTGCGGATGCCTGCATTGGGTGACGGCAAGCGAATGGTCTGCATCAGTGCGGTTGCAGGATCGAAGCGGATCACTGCGTCAAGCTTGATCTGATTGGCCCAGACGATGCCGGCATCGTCCACTGCGACCGCATACGCGCCGGCATTGCCGCCGGGAAGCGCGTAAGTGCCAACGATGCGGTTGGTGGCGGGATCGACTTTGGCCAAGCGGCCGTTGCCGGACAGGGTGACCCATAACATGCCGTCGGGCGCGGTGGCGATGCGGCGCGGCCGTGAACTGCGGCCCATGTCGAGTTCGGAGATTTTTCCGGTCCCCGGATCCAGGCGTCCCAGCTTGTCATCACCGAGGCGGCACCACCAGACGTTGCCGGCGCGGTCTACGGTGATGCCGCCCGGATTACCCGCGGTTTCGTATTCGGCGATCCTGCCGGTGAGCGTGTCGACGCTGCCAATGCGGTTGCCGGTTTGCATGGTGAACCACAGGGTTTGATCATCATTGCTGAGTACAAGGGTATGCGGCCCGCTGACGTTGCCCGAAGGCACGGCATATTCCGCGATCGCGCCGTTCGACGGTTTGAGCTTGCCGATGGTGCCGTTGCCGTAACCGGTGGTCCAGACCATGCCTTTGCGGTCGATCACCACGCTGTTCGGCTGGTGACCATTCGGCAGCTCCCAATCCTTAAAGCCCTGCGTTTTCGGATCGAAACGCAGTACCTTGTTGTCGTTGGGTACCGCAATGTAGATGCTGCCGTCGGGGGCGAGCGCAGAACTGCGGGCAAACATCGGTTTCGGCAGCGGCCATTCGGTGACTTTGGCGGGAAAAGCCGTCGCCGGAGCCGGCTCTCCGGCCGGAACCTGTGTGCTCAGCAGCAGGCAGCCGGCGAGTAATACAAGTTTGCGCATCATGGCCATTTTCAGTCGCAAGCGGGCTATATTTCCGCTTGAATCTACGGTGTGCCGGATTATAGCCCCGGCGTCGGCAGGAGGCGTGCAGGGCTTGCCGGCCCGGTAATTTCTGCTATCGTGGGCTCAAGTCCGGCACATTGGGCGCCGGACAGGCCACGGGGGACGAGGCTATGACCGGCGAAAAAATGCTGATAGGCGTGGCGTTGCTGCTGTTGCTGGCTGCCGCGATACTGATGCTGGTGATGGTGCTGCAACTGCGCGCGATGGGCCGCGAGGTTGAAGCGACGCGGCTGCAGCTGGCGAAAATGGACTGGGGCGTGATGTTGCTGAGCGGTGTGCAACAACTGAAGCTGGCCACAGTCGCGCTTGAGCAGATCGACAAACGGCTGCAGAAGCTGGAGGCGATCGAAAAAGTGCAACTGTCGCACATCAACCTGCGCCAGGGTGTCTGATATCCGGCGGCAATCAAAAAAATCAGACAGGCATGAATAAAAAAGCGGCCCGCAGGCCGCTTTTTTGTCGTTGCACGATGGTTAAGGCGCAACGATGCGGTTGCGCAGGATCATGTGCGGCGCTTCGAATGCACATTCGATGACGTCCCCCGGTTTTACATAGAGCGACTCCGCGTTGGCCTTGCCGACCGCAACGCCGCCCGGTGCGCCGGTGGAGAACATGTCGCCCGGCTGCAGATCGAGCAGGCGTGAAAAATGCGGAATGATGTCGGGTAGTTTCCAGATCTGGTCGCTGGTGTTGACGCGCATGCGCTGCTCGCCGTTGACGCTGCAGGTGACCCAGATGTTGTACGGATCGGGCACTTCGTCCATGGTGATGATGCAGGGGCCGAGCGGACCGAAGGACGGCGCGTTTTTCGAGGTCCAGAAACGCGAGCCCGAGGCGACCTCTGCTTTCTGTGTGTCGCGGCAGGTCAGGTCGTTGAGGATGGTGATGCCGGCGATGTACTGCAGCGGATTGTCGCCGCTGACTTCGTACGCACGTTTGCCGAGCACGAAGACCATTTCCGGTTCGTAATCGAGACGGGTCACGGTTTTGGGGCGAGGCACATCGGCGCCGTGGCCAGTCAGGCAGGAATTCAGTTTGACGAAGCCGGTCGGCTCTCCCGGCATTTCCCTGATCAGGTCGTTGCGTTTCAGTTCTTCAAGGTGGGTGCGGTAGTTCTTGCCGACGCAGAGGAACTTGTCGGCATCGGGGATCGGCGGCAGGTAATGCACGTCGGTGTCCGGCGCCAGCGTGGTTTTGTCCAGTTTCGCAGCGTTTTTGCCGGCGAATTCGAGTACGGCGCGGGCGCGGGCGAGGCCGGCTTCACCCAGCGCCAGCAGGCCTTTCATTGATACGGGTATCAACTGCTTGCCGTCGTTCAGCGCGCGTTCGCCGGCAACCAGGTCAAGCATCCTGCCGTCGAGCTGGGCGCCGATGTGTACGGAATGCGCAGCGGAGAGCAGGGTGTAGGTGGACAATCGCATTGCGGAATCCTCAGGCAAAAAAGCAACGGCGCGGTTTACGCGCCGTCAGTGGGTCATGGGAACAGTTCGGGGTGGTATTTTAAAGCCTTGGAAGCGATATCTTCCGGTGCTGTGGCACGGCTTGTCCGGATCCGGTTCAGGGTTTTGACAAGTGGTCGAACACCAGGGCTTTGGCTTCGCGCAGCGTGAAGGCCATGAAACTTTGCGCGACCAGCGACAATTGTTTGCCGGCCGGGTGCACAAAAGCCCAGCCAGGGTCGATCGGGAATCCCTGGACATCCAGCACCGCCAGTTGCTCATGGGGCACATCGAGCCCAAGCGCATAACGCGACATGATTGATACTCCAAGGCCGGCAATGATGGCCTGCTTGATCGCCTCGTTGTTCGACAGCTCCATGCGCACCCGTGGCGCGATGCCGTGTTTTGTGAACAGTTCGCTGGCCGTGACCCGGCTGCCTGAACCGGTTTCCCGCATCAGGAACGGTTCTTCGGCGAAGCGCACGAATGGTATGTTTTTTTCGCGTGCCAGGGGGTGCTCGGCGTGGGCCAGTACCACAATTGGGTTGGGCAGTATCGGGTGTGAGACCACATCATCGCCTTCCGGCGCGCCGCCGAAGACATAGAGGTCGTCAAGGTTTCTGGACATGCGATCGATCAGCGCGCTGCGGTTGAGTATCTGCAGTGAAACTTCGATCCCGGGATGGTGTTTGACAAATTCGGCGAGTATCCGGGGCATGAAATATTCAGCAGTGGTACTGACGGCAAGCTGCAGTCTGCCGGTCTCAAGACCTCGCAGATCGGCAAGATTCTGCTCGACCCGGGCCAGCGCCTTGAAAAGATCAAGGCAACCTTCGTGCAATAAGCGTCCCGCATCAGTCAACTGGACGCGTTTGCCGACCTGTTCGATCAGCGGCAGGCCTATGGTTTCGGACAGCTTCTTCATCTGTACCGATACAGTGGGCTGAGCCATGAACAGTTCTTCGCCGGCCTTGGTGAAACTGCCTAGCCGGGCAACGGCTTCGAACACGCTCAGTTGCGGCAGCGTGCCATGTTTCAGGTAGCGGCGGATTGCAGATTGCGGCATATCGGTCCTTTCTGGTTCAGCGATGCCAAACGCAGGCGTCATGCGGCGACGGCGTGCGCAACTCGACCCCGGAAAAACAGGCAACTGGATCAGCGGAGTAGCGCCTTGCCCGTTCAGGCAAAGGTCTCGCTTGCAAGGACAGGGCCTGGGCCTTGCCGCATTGCCGGACAGCCGGGGATCAAGACCTATCCCGTATTGACGACTGCACCGTCGCGGCCTGAGCCGCTCAAGCTACTCCCCTTTGGAGGTGCCCGCACAATGCTGCTGCGCGAGCGGGTTGGACTACACCACATGATGCCGGGCATGACAACTTGCGAAGGGCAACGAGTCTGCCCGGGGCTGCCTTTGCAATTCATAATAATCAGTATTGCGTACATTCATTTTACACGATTGCGGGGTTTTTCTGATAATCCGCCCGCGCGTCGAGGGTGCCGCGCAACGGATGCTCCGGTATGGTTTCCGGGTGGCAGCTGTGCAGGGGGGGCTGGGGAGTAGCTTCGGTGGCACCGCAAAGGTGCTGCGAGTGGTGTTGTCGTCAATACGGGCTTTGCCCCGGTGGCACCGGCAGTGTTCCAGCTGCAAGCGAGACCAGGTGGCGGCAGATGCGCGGTAACGGCATCAGCTGCTTATAGGGTAACTCGCTTCATAACTTGAGAACTGCTCATGGAATTCCTTTCTGCTGAATTTTTCTCGGCCCTGCTTGCCATTATCGTCATTGATCTGGTGCTTGCCGGCGACAACGCGATTGTCATTGCGCTTGCTGCGCGCAACCTGCCCGCCGATTTGCGCAAGAAGGCGATTCTCTGGGGCACTTTCGGCGCCATTGCAGTGCGCACGGCGATGACCTTGGTCGTCGTCTGGCTGCTCAAGGTGCCGGGTCTGATGCTGCTGGGCGGAGCGTTGCTGGTGTGGATTGCCTACAAGCTGCTCGCTGACAACGAAAGCGACGGTCACGAGGTGAGTGCTGCCAGCGGATTCTGGGGCGCAATGAAAACCATCGTGGTTGCCGACGCGGTGATGGGACTGGACAACGTGCTGGCGGTCGCGGGTGCCGCCCATGGCAATTTCCTGCTGGTGGTGATCGGCCTGCTGATCAGCATTCCGATTGTCATCTGGGGCAGCCAGATCATCCTCAAGTTCGTCGAGCGCTTCCCCGGCATCGTCTATGTTGGCGGTGGAGTGCTGGCGTGGACTGCGGCAAAGATGATCACCAGCGAGCCACTGGTCAGGGATTTATTCAATACCTATCCGGTACTTGTGGCCCTTCTGTACATGACGATTATGGGTGGCGTGCTGGGGCTGGGTTTCTGGGTCAACCACGTGCCGGTGCGCGCACGGGTAGCGGGGCATATCGCCGGAGCCGGCGTCGCAGCGCTTGCGCCGGCCGCCGCCGGCGTTACCCGCATACTGCTGCCGGTGGATGCGACGAAGAATTCGCTTCAAGCGGTTAAACATGTGATCAATCGCGATCGCGCAGGAGCACCGCTCGAAGTGCACTTGCTGCACGTGAGGGTGCCGTTCTCCCAATACATGGCCCGCTTCGTCACTCGCAAGGACCTTCGGGCCTACAACCAGCAGGAAGTCGAGCGTGCGCTTGCGCCGGCGCGCGACGCGCTCAACCGCGCGGGTATAAGCCATACTGACCATGTCGAGTTTGGCGACAAGGCGGAAACAATACGCGAGGTGGCTGAGCATCTGCAGGCGAACCAGATTGTCATGGGCACTGCGCGCAAGAATTCGTTGACGCGGATCATCGAGGATTCAGTCACCAGCAGCGTGCTCCAGATCGTGGAGATTCCGGTCGAAATCATCGTTGGCCCTGGGGTGTCGCGTTTCGAGAAGGTCGGACTGCCTGCAGGCGTAGGCGCCGTAGCCGCGATGTTGCTCGCAGTCTCTCTCCTTTAACAAGTTCCGGCTTCTCCCGGGAGAAGATCAGAATCCCGCCGTCACGGCGGGATTTTTTTATGTTCACGGTAACCACGGTTCCTGCATGAGTTCACATTTGGGCGCCTCTATAAATTACCGTTCGCGCTGAGCTTGTCGAAGGGCCTGCTCACTAAGCGGTTGTTTTTATTAGCTAAAGGCTTCGACCGGCTCAGCCCTAACGGGGTTTGGTGAATTTATAGATGCGCCCATTTTTGAATAGCTGCCGTTGCCATCTTTCATTGATATCCATGGAAATTTAAACTTTGGCCGTGTTTAAATGATTGAGTAGTGCTGCGGGGCCTGCGCTTGATGCGAGGGCCCTGCGGATGAAGGGGAGTAGCTCAACAGCCTGCACGTCGTCATCCCGGGGAATCTTTCCTCCGGCGCGCAGGGGTCCAATCCGGTCCGAGCGAGACCTTCGCCAAGAAGCTGGCGGAGGCGCTTGCATGCGGCCTGCGTCCGGCATTTTCGCAGGCAGCAGTATTTTCAGGGGACTGGAAATGGAAAGTATCGGCACTTGGTGGATGTGGGCTGCTTTCGCGGCATTCGTGATTGTTGCAATCATCGTTGACCTGCTGCTGCTCGAGTCCAAGGGCACGGCCAGGGTTTCCTTCAAGGAAGCCCTTAACTGGTCGATTGTCTGGATAGTTCTTTCCTTTGTCTTTAACGGCCTGTTGTGGTGGTACCTCGACGCCAATCACGGGCGTGAGCTGGCGAATGAAAAGTCGATGGAGTTCTTCACCGGCTACCTGATCGAGAAGTCGCTCGCCGTAGACAACATTTTCGTGTTTCTGATGTTGTTCACCTTCTTTGGCGTGCCGGTGCAATACCAGCGGCGCGTCCTCATACTGGGGATCATCGGCGCGATTGTGCTGCGGGCCATAATGATCCTGATTGGCGCGTGGCTGATCACCAAGTTCGACTGGATACTCTATATCTTCGGCCTGTTCCTGCTGTTTACCGGCGTGAAGATGCTGATGATGGCCGAGAGCGAGCCGGATCTGGAAAAGAACCCCCTGTTGCGCTGGATTCGCCGGCACATTCCGATCACCGACGAGTTTCATGGCGAGAACTTCACTGTGATGCGTGATGGTAAACGCTGGTTCACGCCGCTGTTCGTGGTGATGGTGATGATCGGAATCACCGATGTCATTTTCGCGGTCGACAGCATTCCCGCGATCTTTGCGATCACGTTAGACCCGTTCATCGTGCTGACATCCAACGTTTTTGCGATCCTCGGGCTGCGCGCGATGTATTTCATGCTGGCCGATCTCGCCAACCGCTTCCATCTGCTGAAGTACGGTCTGGCGTTCATTCTCGTGTTCATCGGAATCAAGATGTTGCTGCTCGATATTTACAAGATACCGGTGGGC
>JBBQAO010000007.1:0-79928 GCA_038316355.1 Burkholderiales bacterium | reverse complement strand
ATAGACCGAGAAGGCAGGGCGCGTGAGTTGTGCGCATTGACGGCCGGGTCTTGCTACGGGAAAAACCTTTTACAGACCGACAAAATATTCCGCCATGCGCTTGCGTGTTGCGGCATCCGGCAAACGACCGGTGCAGGCCGCCATGTTGTCCTCGATATGGCGGACCAGTTTTGTGCCGGGGATGGCACAGGTTGCCGCGGGATGGCTGATGATCCATTTCAGGAAAAACTGCGCCCAGCTTGTGCAGTCGATGTCGGCGCACCACGGCGGCAGCGGCTTGCCGCGCACCTTGCTGAACAGGCCCGCCTGCGAGAACGGCCGGTTGATCAATGTTGCAGTCCCTGAATCAGCGCAGGCCGGCAGCAGGCGGGCCTCGGCTTCGGGTTCGTCGAGGGAATAGTTGAATTGCACGAAATCGAAATCTTTGGTTTTGACCAGCGTTTCCAGTTCACGGTGGGCGCCGGCGGTGTAATGCGTGATGCCGAGATAACGGATGCGCCCGGAATTTTTCCAGTCGCGCAGCACCGGCAGGTGGGTTTTGAGATCGAGCAGGTTGTGCACCTGCATCAGGTCTATGGTTTTCGTTTGCAGCAGGCGCATCGACTCTTCCATCTGGCGGATGCCGGCGGCGCCGCCGTTGATCCAGACTTTGGTGGCGATGAAAAGGGATTGATGCGCCTTGGAGGCACTGGCCAGCGCACCCGTTGCTGCTTCGGCATGGCCGTACATCGGCGAGGAATCGATGACCTTGCCGCCGAGCTCGATGAAGCGCCGCAGTACGTCGTGCAATTCGGTACCCGCCAGTTGCCCGACCGGTGTGTCAAAGCCCTGATAGGTGCCGAGGCCGATGGCGGGCAGCCGTTCGCCGCTGCGCGGAATCGGCCGCGTGATCAGTCCGGCGGGGGCGCTGCGCGCCTCAGGCATGGTCAGCAATAGTGCGGCAGCGGTTTGCAGCACCATGCGCCGCCGCGGGCTTGTTGGTTTGTCCATGATGTTTGCTCATTTTGTCGGGAGCGAGGGTTCTGCGGGTTGCAGGGTATAGCCTTTTTCCGTCATGCATTGCCGGAGCAGATTCTGCTCGAGAAAAAAACGCTCGGAATCGGGAAGTTCATTGTGCGTGATTACGGTCCGGCCCTGCTGCCCTACCACGACCTGCGGCACGATGGGCGGTTTCAGCTGCATGCGCTGGCGTGCTTCAAGCCGCGCCTTGTTCAGGCATAGTGCCTGGTCTTTTTCCAAATCACCGGGGTCGGCGGTGCCGGTTTTCTGCCACTCGAGCGGCGCGCACGCTGCGAGCAGCGTAAAAACCGCAAGCAAAGCGTACAACCGGCACAGTGGTAAAGGGAAGCGATGCGGGAAGCGAAGCATATTGGGTTAGAGTAGCATTCCTGCCCCGGGTTTCCGGGAATTTAAGAATATCGAGGAAAAGAATATCAAGGAGTACAGATCGTGCCGGCAACCTTGTTACAGGATGGATTGGTGGTGTTTTCCAAGCGCGCCTGCCCGACCTGCGTGCTGATCGAGAATGAAATGCAGCGTGCGGTGCGGGAAGCGCGCAATTTCCAGATTGTGTCGCAGGATGATCCGCGATTTCCGGCGCAGGTGGATGCCATAGTCGATGACCGGGAGCTTGATTTGTCCTGGACCAACCATATTGAATTGATGCCGACGCTGATCCGTTTTGAAGCCGGGCGCGAGGCGGAGCGCGTGGTCGGCTGGGATCGCGAAGCCTGGCAGCGGCTGACGGGAATTGCCGATCTCGGCGCGCAGCATCCCAAACTCCAGCCCGGATGAGGGTCGCTTTCACTCATGCCCGGGGTGGCTGAGAAACTGGAAGCAAAACACAGCGGCGCCCTGTGGCTGGCGGCGCGAAAAATTGGCTATGCTGCTGAATCTGATCCGGTCGAGATCTGTTTCCAGCGCGGCTGGACCGATGGCCTGCCGGTGACACCGCCGACCGATGAGCGCGTGATTGCGATGCTGAAGGGCACGCCGCGCAAGCCCGATGAGATCGTCGGAAAAATTCCGCCCAACCTCGCCGAATGCACCATCGAAAAAGTCGCGATCAACGCGGTAATGGCGGGCTGCCGGCCCGAATACATGCCGGTGCTGCTCGCCGCGATCGAGGCCGCGCTGGAGCCGGTATTTACCCTGCACGGCGTGCTGGCGACAACTTATTTTTCCAGTCCGGTGATCATCGTCAATGGCCCCATTGCCAAGCGCATCGGCATGAACAGCGGCATCAATGCGCTGGGGCAGGGCAACCGCGCCAATGCCAGCATCGGTCGCGCGCTGAACCTGATTGTGCGCAATGTTGGTGGCGGGCGTCCCGGTGAAGCGGACCGTTCGACGCTGGGCGCGCCGAGCAAGTTTACTTTGTGTTTTGCCGAGGATGAATCGGATTCGTCATGGCAGCCGCTGTCGGTGGCGCGCGGTTTTGCGCCCGGCACATCGACGGTGACACTGTTCCAGGGTCACGGGCCGGAAGCCTTTGTCGACCAGAAATCACGAACGGCGGAAGCATTGACGAAGTCGTTCGCAATGTCACTGGTGAAAATCGGCCATCCGAAACTGGTGCAGTCGGCGCGGGTGGTGGTCGTGCTGTCGCCGGAGCATTACGCGATTTACAAAGAGGCCGGCTGGGATCGCGCACAGATTGAGCGCGCACTGCATGAGGCGACGATACGCCCCGGTGCGGAACTCGTTGCGGGTGTTGACGGTGTTGGTGAAGGCATCCCGGCGAGCCGCGCCGGCGAACAGGTGCCGAAGTTTCATGAAGGCTGTCTGATGGTGGTGCGTGCCGGCGGCGCAGCCGGCCTGTTCTCGGCGATCCTGCCGGGATGGCTGGCCGGTCGTAACCCTGTTGAACTACAACCCGTGACCAAGGAGGTGCGTTGATGAATGCCAACATGAGTACCAATGAACAACTCACCTGGCTGCGCGATCCGACAGCCGAAACCGAAGCCGTGATGCGCGCGCGTCGCGTACCGCCGAAATCACTCGATGGCCTGACCGTTGGCCTGTTCGACATCGGCAAGACGCGCAGCGATGAGTTTTTAAATCGAGTGGAACAGCGCATGGCCGAGCGCGGCATCAAGACCAAGCGTTATGCCAAGCCGACCAATGCCAAGGTTGCACCGCAGGAAGTCGTCGCCAAGGTGGTTGAAGAAGTCGATGTGGTGCTGATCGGGCTCTCGGACTGAGGGTCATGCACGTCGTGCAGTCTGCACGACCTGATGACCTTTGATGGGCTGGGCCTGCCGGGGGTGTCCGTGGTGACGACCGAATTCAGGGACGCCGTGGCGGTGCAGAGCAAGGCGCTGGGTTTTGACCCGGCCATCGTCTATGTGTCGCATCCGATCCAGAATCGCACAGCCGCGGAATTGGCGGCGCTGGCAGATGCGGCATTGGAGCCGGCGCTGGCGAAGCTGGTAGCAGCTTAGGCGCGAGTAGTGCCGGAAATTCATCGTAATTAATTGTTTTTATTAGCATTATTATTCAGCGATGAATATCGCCTTGGCTTTATTCGAAATTGGAGGGGTGGCAAATTTGACGTAGAATACATCGAATACACGTATTCACATGCTGATTTCCACCTTCACTTTCTGAGCAAACTGAGGATTTTTCATGGCCACTTCCATCCGCCTTGACCCCACAGTCGAGCAGCGCATCGACCAGCTGGCTGCGCAAACGGGGCGCACCAAAGCCTATTACCTGCGCGAAATGATCGAGCGGGGTATTGAAGATCTCGAAGATTATTACCTTGCTGCGAATACGCTCGAACAGGTGCGCAAAGGCGAGGAGCCTGTTTATTCAAGTGCGCAAGTGAGAACAGAGCTTGGCCTGGACGATTAGTTATACCGGGACCGCAACACGCCAGCTGAGCAAGCTCGACCGCCAAGTTGCGCGCCGTATTGTCGATTACATGGATGACCGCGTTGCTGCCAGCATTGATCCGCGCAATACGGGCAAAGCATTGACGGGCAATACCCTGGGTACATTCTGGCGCTACCGCGTGGGTGATTACCGGGTGATCTGTGACATGCAGGATGGCGCGTTGTGCGTGCTGGTCGTCCAGATCGGTAGCCGCAGTGAGGTATACCGGTAATATCCGAAAATGATTTCAAGTCTGCAATCCAAGCAACTGATCACAACAACGACAAGGCAATCCTGCTCATGAAAATACTGGTCTATGGCGCAGGCGCAATCGGTGGTTACCTCGGCGCGATTCTCACGGCAGCGGGCGAGGACGTGACCCTGGTGGCGCGCGGCGCGCAATACGATGCGCTGTCGTCACGCGGCATCCAGCTCGAAGGCCCGCGCAGCGGACGCCCCGAGCCGATCAAGGTGCGGGTGTGCAAACCCGGCGAAGAGAAGGGGCCGTACGATGTGGTTTTTGTGACCCTGAAATCGCAGCAGATCGCGGACGCGGCCCAGCATCTGCGCGGCCTGGTGGCCAAGGACGGCGTGTTTGTATTTCCGCAGAACGGCATCCCCTGGTGGTATTTCCAGGGCATCGATTCAAAGTACAAGGGCACGCAGCTGAAAACCGTGGATCCCGACGGCGTACTGTCGCGCACCTTCGAGCCGCAGATGATCATCGGCGGCACGGCACTGAAACCGGCGGACATGATTGCACCGGGGCACATCAAATTGCCGGATGCCGAGACCGATGCGCTGGTCATCGGCGAGATCAACAACAGCGTGACGCCACGCGTTCAGGAAATCGCGGCGATGACCACCCGCGCCGGCTGGAACGGCAGGGTGTCCGACGATGTGCGCAAGGTGAAGTGGACCAAGCTGACCGGCAATGCGGTGTGGAACTCGCTGGGTGCGATCACCCAGTCCACCGGGCGCGAAGTGGCGGAATTTCCCGGCACCCGGCCGCTGGCCGTGGCTTTGATGCGCGAAGTGATCGCGGTGGCGGCGGCGGTGGGGACCAAACTGGATGCCGATCCCGAAGCGATCGTCAGTGGTGTTGCCAAACGCGTGTCGCTGCCGACCTCGACATTGCAGGACGTGCGCGCCGGCCGGCCGCTGGAGATGGATGCGATCGTCAACGTCGTGCTGGAACTTGGCGCGCTGACGGGCGTGGCGACGCCGTCGCTGAATGTCGTGGCGGCTTGCGTGAATCTGGTGAATCAGCGCATCTGCGCGGATGGCGTGGCGATACGACCGGTGAAGCGGGCATAGGAGTAAATGTTGTTGAGTAAATTAACCAGTGGGCCAATATCGACATTGGTTGCGGTGCCAACAATCACCGCCGTTATTTTCGTGCTTGTTTTAGGCGAGTGGTATGGCGCAAGGCTTGCGGCTATTTTTGGAATTGACGTGAATGCGGCGATTGTGGGGCAACCTGGCTCAGAAATTTATATGATGATTTTAATGAGTGGAATAGTTGTCTTGATTCTTGCCTGATGGGCTATCGGTTCTGCCATGGTCAGGTTGATAAAAAGAAAAATGATGCAGGGTGAGTAATCTGGGGCGGTTCGTAGGGGGCAATAACCAACGGGCATTGCACCGATTGCCATACGGCGCAATGCCCGTTGGTTATTGCGCCCTACATATAATTTGCGTCATTCCGGCGAAAGCCTGGAATCCAGGGACCTTGCTTTCGTTGAGCCAGTATTCTGGACTCCGGCTTTCGCCGGAGTGACGACGATTTTGTGTCAGTTCTGTCAAAGTAGCGGATCGATGAATGCCGTCATCCGCTTGCGCATTGCCGCGTCGGGCAGGCGGCCGCGTCCGGCATTCAGATTGTCGACCATGTATTCAACCTTGTCGGTGCCGGGAATCACCGCGTTGACAGCGTTATTCGACAGCAGGTATTTGAGGAAAAACTGACCCCAGGTCGTGGCGTCGAATTCTGCCGCCCAGTCCGGCACCGCTTTGCCGCGCATCGCACGAAACAACTGGCCGCGACCGAAGGGCAGGTTGCACAGCACCGCCGTGCCGGTATCGGCGGCTGCCGCCAGCAGGCGCTGCTCGACGCTGCGCTCGGCCATCGAGTAGTTCACCTGGATGAAGTCGAGCTTGTCCTGCTGCATGATTTCGATCAGGCGGTCATTGGCACGTTCCTGATCCTGCGAGTGGGTGACACCGAGGTAGCGGAAGATGCCCTGCTGTTTCCACTCGCGCACGATGGCGAGCTGCGAAGCGAACATCTTGCGGTCGAGGAAGCCGACGTTGTGCATCTGCATTAGGTCGAACTTTGGCGTATGCAGTCGTTGCTGCGATTGTTTCATCTGCGCGACAAAGGCCTCGTTGTTGTTCGAGCGCACTTTGGTGGCAAGGAACACCTTGTCTCGCACCTTCATCGCGGCGAGCAGATCGCCGACCACGGCCTCCGCAGTGCCGTACGAAGGTGCTATATCGATGAGTTTTGCGCCGCTATCGAGCAGCGTGTGGATGACCTTGGTGCGTTCGGCGCGTTTCTCGGCATCGCTGTCAATGTCAAAAATGATTGCAGTGCCGAGGCCGATCACCGGCAGCATTTCTTTCGATTTGGGAATAGCCCGAGCGAGCAGGTGTTTGGCACTGTTCTGCGCTGCACAGAGGCCGGGGAGCAAAGCGCCGGCCGTCACGCCTGCGCCCAGCACGAGCATTTCGCGGCGCGAGTATAAACTATTGATTTTATTCATAAATTTATATCTCTGCAGGTGAGGGTGAAGGATGGGCCGCTGCGCGTTTTTCATGCGCGCGTCCCAGTGTCAGTGCCAGTGCGAGCCAACCCAGCGCAACGGGTACTGTGGCCAGCGAGATGGTGCTGAGCTCCATACCCAACCCGCGTAGCGCATGAAAAAACCATCCGCTCGCGGCATCACCGCCGCGGAACACGACATTGTCGATCACATATTTGGCTTTGTATTTTTCTTCGCGCTCGACCACGGTGAAGAGCAATTCACGCGCCGGATTCGATATCGCGAAGTTTGCCGCACGCTGCAAGGCCTGGAAGGCGATGACCACCCATAGCATCGGCGTCAGTGCCAGCGCGAGGAATCCCATTGCGAACACGAATGGCAGAAAGGCAGCGGCCGGTCCCGCACCGAAGCGGCGGATGATTTTTCCGGTGACAACGAACTGCACGACGATGGTGAGCAGGCTGACGGCGAGATCAATGCGCGCAAAAATCGCCGTGCGCCGGTTGGGATCATCCGACAGTGCGGCGACGATGCTGGCCTGCTGGAAATAGAGGAAGGTACCGGCCAGCGACAGCAGCGCGACCCACAGTGCGATACCGGCGAGGTAGGGTGAGCGCAGCACCATGCCGAGGCCGGCGATCCAGCTTCCGCCCAGTCCGTCATTCCGGGAAGCGGTGGCTGCGACAGGTTCAGTGGATTTTTTGAAAGCTGCAGCAGCGCTTTCCAAACGCATCGCGCACAGCACCGCAGCTTCGAGCAACAGCGCCGCGATCAGCAGCAGGTTGGCGCGGCCGATGGGTTCGGCGAGGCCGACTGCAATCAGCGGCCCAAGCAGCGCGCCGGCGGAGCCGCCGGCGGCGATAAAGCCGAACAGACGCTTGCCCTGTTCCGACCCATACAGGTCGGCCATGAAGGACCAGAACACCGATACCGCAAACAGGTTGAATACGCTGATCCACACGAAGAACACGCGTGCGGTGTCGGCCATGGCCACTTTGAAAGTCAGCAGCAGCCAGAAGATCACGATGTTGACGACGAAGAAATGATAGACCAGCGGGATGAAACGATGCCGCGGTACACGCGCGACCACAGCACCGAATATCGGCACCACTGCGAGCATCACGACAAAAGTCGCGGTGAACAGCCAGGGCAGATTTTTGATGCCGCCGGCGAGGCCCATTTCGTCGCGCACCGGGCGCAATACGTAATAGGCGGCGAGCAGGCAGAAGAAGTAGGCGAAGGACCACAGCAACGCGCGGACTTCGCCCGGGCGCACGGTGACAATTCGGCTCAGCAAGGCGTTTTCACCAGCCATGTTGCATGAAACATCGTTCCGGTTGCAGGCACGACAGACTGGAACATCGGATCAAGGGTGACAGGCGTTTTCGCATGACTTGCAATGGTGAGCGGCAACGTCTGCATGATGTATTTTTCCTGTGCAGCTGAGGCGAGTATAGCGGGTTGCACGCGCGATGCAGCATGACGCACGGTGTTGGTTTCGGAGGCTGTGGGTTACAATATGTGGACAATCAGCGCCTGCCGGTGTGATCCGCAGCTGGCGCTTCCCGTGGTGATTGACCATTCCCGGAGGAGAACACGATGCATTGTTCACGTTTGGCATTGCACGGACTGGCGACACTCATGCTGGTGACTGTAGCCGGTGTGACTGCCGCCCAGAACTACCCGACCAAACCGATCCGCATCATCGTGCCTTTTGGTGCGGGCGGTCCGGCCGATCTTTATGCGCGTTATCTCTCGCAGCAGATGCAGCAGCCGCTGGGGCAGTCTTTCGTGGTCGAGAACCGGCCCGGCGCGGGTTCGATCATCGGTACCGATGTGGTTGCCAAGTCGGCACCCGACGGCTACACGCTGCTGCTGATGTCGAACACGCATACCATCAATGAGACGCTGATTCCGAAAAAGCCTTTCGCGCTGATGAAGGATTTTGTGCCGGTGGCGCCGATCAATTATTCGGACCTGGTGCTGGTGGTGCATCCTTCGGTGCCGGCAAAGACGGTTGGCGAACTGGTCAAGCTGGCCAAGGCAAAAGCCAAGGGCCTCAACTATGCGTCGTCGGGCAACGGCACACCGTACCACCTTGCCGGTGAATTGTTCAAGTCGATGGCAAAAGTGGACATCGTGCACATTCCGCACAAGGGCAGCGGCGAAGCGCGCACCAGCGTCATCAGCGGCCAGGTGGAGATGATGTTCGATGCAGTGACGACGATGACCTCGAATGTTCGCGCTGGCCGCGTGCGGGCGCTGGGCACCACCGGGCTGAAGCGTTCGAAAGTGCTGCCCGAAGTACCGACGGTGTCGGAGGCAGGCGTCAAGGGTTATGAGTCGCCGATCTGGCTGGGCGTGATGGCGCCAGCAGGTACGGCGCGCGCGATCACCGACAAGCTGAATGCCGAGATCACCAAGGTGACCTCGCGTCCCGAAACCGCGGCAGCTTGGGACAAGCAGGGTGCGCTGGCGCTGATCATGTCGGTATCCGAATTTGAAAAATACCTGAATGTCGATATTGCGAAGTGGGCGCAGGTGATCAAGGTGTCGGGTGCAAAACCTGATTGAACGGTTGTTTATGTTGAACGTAATTGTTGAGCGAAATCGTTGAGCGAAATCGTTGAAAGAAATTGTTAAACGTACTGCAAGGAGCTGAATAAATGCGTCTGGTCACTTTTTCCGATGACAAGGGTACGCGCATCGGCGTGCACGACAAGGAATCCAACACCGTCGTCGATCTGTCGGCATCCACACGACTGCCGAAGGAGATGACGGCGTTTGTCGCGCTGGGCAAGAAAGGCCTCTCCCGCGCGCGCAAGGTGGTGAAAAGCGGCGAAGGCCGTCTGCCGCTGGCGAGCGTCAAGCTGCTGGCGCCGTTTCCGCGCCCGGCGAAAAACATACTCTGCGTTGGCAAGAACTATCACGACCACGCCATGGAATTCCACAACAGCGGCTTTGATGCCAGTGCCGGCGCCAACGCCATTCCCGATGTGCCGATCATGTTCACCAAATGGCCGAACTCGGTCATCGGCCCGGGCGTTGCCATACCGAGCGCCAACGACTACACCAATTCCGTTGATTATGAGGGCGAACTGACCGTGGTCATGGGCGAGGGCGGTCGCAATATCACGCAGAAAAACGCCTATAAACATGTTTACGGCTACACCATCATCAACGACGTCACCGCGCGCACCCTGCAGAACCGCCACAAGCAGTGGTTCCTTGGCAAAAGCCCCGACGGGTTCTGTCCGATGGGGCCGTGCATCGTCACCGCCGATGAAATCAAGGATGTGACCCAGCTGCGCTTGACCACCAAGGTCAACGGTGAGCTGCGCCAGGATGCTTTTGTCAGCCAGTTGATATTCGACATTCCGCGACTGATCGAGGATTTGTCCAAGGTCATGACTCTGGAGCCTGGCGACCTGATCGCTACAGGCACCTGCGCTGGCGTCGGCATCGGTTTCAATCCGCCAAAGTACCTCAAGCCGGGTGACCATGTGGCCATCACCATCGAGCCCATCGGTACTTTGGAAAACCCGGTGACCTGAGCATGAGATTCGTCCGATATGATCGCAATGGCGCACCGCGGCTGGGCGCGCTGGATGGCGACAGCGTGGTGGATCTGCTGGATGCCGCGCCGCCCGGTACCCCGGCGAACCTGCTGGCGGCTTTTGCCGACATGACGCTGCTGATTGCCGCCGGTGACGCAGGCATCAGGACGACCACTGCAGCAGTGCGTGCCGCGGGTGCGGCGATGCGCATGCCGCTTAAAAAAACGAAGCTGCTGGCGCCGCTGCTGCCCTCGCTGATCGTGTGCAGCGGTGAAAATTACTGGGACCACCGCGAAGAAAAACCCGAAGTCACGCGCAAGGACCCGGAGTTTTTTCTGAAGACCGGGCTCGGCGTCGTTGGCCCCGGCGCTGATGTTCTGCTCGACCCGAAGGTGACGCAGAAGCTCGATTACGAAACCGAGCTGCTGATCGTCATCGGCAAGGCGGGGCGGCATATTCCGGCGGCCCGTGCGCACGAACACATTTATGGCTACAGCGTCATGAACGATGTCACCGCGCGTGACCGACAGGTCTCGCTGCGTCCCGACGGCTCATCGGTTTACAATCTCGGGCCGGGCAAGAATTTCGATACCTGTGCGCCCATCGGTCCGGCCATCGTCACCGCGGATGAAGTGCCGGATCCGCAGAATCTGCAGCTCAGGACGTATGTCAATGGCGAATTGCGGCAGAACAACAGCACCGGGAAAATGATCTGGACCTGCGCGCAGCTGGTGGAATTTTTCTCGACCTTTGTGACCCTGCAGCCGGGCACGGTGATTTCGACCGGAACACCGGGTGGCACCGCCTGGGGCACGGACGCTGAACTGGGTGGCAAGAAGCCGATGCGCAAGGATGTAGTGACGGCGAAGGGCTATCTGAAAGCGGGGGACGAAGTGGTATGTGAGATAGACGGCGTCGGTCGCCTCAGGAACAGGGTTGTTGCAGCGGCGTGATCTCATTAATCAATCTATAAATAACGGGGGAGAATCAATCATGAAACGCTTTGCATTGGCAGTGTTGAGTGCGCTGACCGCAGTCGGTGTGCAGGCCCAGGACGCATTTCCGTCGCGGTCATTGACGATGATCGTGCCGTTTCCGCCGGGCGGCGTGGCGGATACCACCGGGCGTCCGACTGCTGCAACACTGGAAAAAATACTCAAGCAGCCGGTTGCAATCGTCAACCGTCCCGGCGCGGGCGGTGCAGTGGGCAATGCGGCGGTCGCCAACGCCAAACCCGATGGCTACACGCTGCTGATGGCGCTGTCGAGCATTTCGGTGATTCCCGAGGCGGACAAACTCTTCAGCCGCAAGCCGGCTTACACGCTGGATCAGCTGGATCCGATTGCGCTGATTTCCGCTGACCCGATGATACTGGTGGTGCATCCGTCGCTGCCGGTGAAAACCGTGAAAGAGGTGATCGCACTGGCGCGCAAGCAGCCGGGTGAGCTGTCGTTCTCGTCCTCCGGTGTTTACGGCGCCCTGCACATGCCGATGGAAATGTTCATGCATGCCGCCAAACTGCAGATGCGCCATGTGCCGACGACCGGTGGCGGTCCGGCGATCACACAACTGCTGGGCGGACACGTCACAATGACTGCCGGCGGTCCGGCTGCGATCAGCGGGCACGTCAAGGCGGGCAAGCTGCGCACCATCGTCAGCTGGGGCGGTGAGCGTCATCCCAATTACCCGGATGTGCCGACATTCAAGGAATCCGGTTACAACATCGAGTATTACATCTGGGCAGGACTGTTTGTGCCACATAGTACGCCGGCGGCGGTGACCAAGGTGTTGCGTGATGCGGTTCGCAAGGGCGTTGAGGATGCGGATTTCAAATCACAGATGGCCAAGCTCAATTCGCCGATTCAATACCTGGATGCGCCGGAATTTGCCAAGTACTGGGATGCCGATGCCAAACGTCTGGCGGCGGTGGTGCAGGTGGTTGGCAAGGTCAAGTAGAACATGACGGATTCGGCCAAACCGCGGCAACCTGTCAAAGGCCTCAAAAGCGACCAGATCTCGGGGTTGGTGCTGGCTGCCCTGGCGGTTTATGTGTGGTGGCTCAATCAGGAGTTCCCGGTGGGCACACTGGCTGATCCCGGGCCGGGTTATGTGCCGTTGCTGCTCGCGATCGGACTCGGAGCCATCGGGCTGATGATTGCCGTTTTTGGCGGGCGCTCCGAGTTGTTGTCGGCAATTCCCTGGCCCGAAGCGAAGCGTGCCGCGATCATCCTGGCTGCGTGCATGGTGGCCGGGCTGGCACTTGAATACCTCGGCTACCGGCTGACGATCTTCGGTTTCCTGGTATTTTTCATCGGTGTGGTCGAGCGCAAGCCACCGCTGGCCGTTGCAATGGTATCCGCCGGATTCAGCCTGCTGTCGTTTTACGTGATCGGCGTTCTGCTGCATGTGCCGTTGCCAGTCGGTGCCTGGGGATTCTGATGCTTGAAACATTTAACAGTCTGATGCTGGGCTTCTCGGTGGCGTTCCAGCCGGAGGTGCTGATGTATGCCTTCGCTGGCTGCATCATCGGCACGCTGGTCGGCATGATGCCGGGGCTCGGCCCGCTCGCCGGCATCAGTCTTCTTCTGCCAGCCACCTTCGGCCTGAATCCGATCATCGCTATCGTGCTGCTTGCCGGCGTTTACTACGGTGCGATGTACGGCGGTTCGACAACCTCGATCCTGATGCGCATTCCGGGCGAGGCGGCGTCGGTGATGACCTGCGTCGACGGTTATGCCATGACCCAGAACGGCCGCGCCGGTCCGGCACTGGCGATTGCCGCGATCGGCTCGTTTTTCGCTGGCACCGTCGGCGTGATCGGTCTGATGCTGCTGGCGCCAACACTGGCCTCGTTCGCGCTGCGCTTTGGACCGCCGGAATATACCGCGCTGCTGATGATGGGCCTGTTCGTGCTGGCCTACATGAGCGGCGGCTCGATGACGAAGACGCTGGCGATGGCGGTGCTGGGACTGTTGTTCGGCATGATCGGCATCGATGCAATGAGCGGTTATACGCGTTTTAGTTTCGGCATTATTGAACTGGGCGATGGCATCGGCATCGTGCCGGTCGCGGTGGGGCTGTTCGGTGTTTCCGAGATCCTGCTGACGGCGGGACAGCAGGATACGCCGCGGGTGCAGAATCCGACATTGCGTCAGTTGATTCCTTCCAAAGAGGAATTTCGCCTGTCGGTCGGCCCGATCATGCGCGGCAGCCTGCTTGGCTTCATGATCGGCATCATTCCCGGTTCGGCACACATCATTTCATCGTTTGTGTCCTACGGCATTGAGCGCCGGATGTCGAACCACCCGGAGCGCTTCGGCCGCGGTGCGATTGAGGGTGTCGCCGGGCCGGAGTCGGCGAACAACGCTGCCGCGACCGGCGCCTTCGTGCCGATGCTGGCGTTGGGGATCCCGACCAGTCCGGTGACCGCGGTAATGATTGCTGCGATCATGATCCACGGCATTTCGCCGGGCCCGATGCTGATCCAGGAGCAGCCGGAACTGTTCTGGGGTTTTGTCGCCAGCATGTATGTCGGCAATGTGGTGTTGTTGATCCTCAACCTGCCGATGGTCGGCCTGTTCGTGAATCTGCTGCGCATCCCCTATGCCTACATGTACCCTTGCATCCTCGCGTTCTGCATACTGGGTGTCTACTCGGTGAGCAACAGCCTGGTGGATGTGTGGATCATGCTGGGAATGGGCGGCGTCGGTTATGGCTTGCGCAAATTCGGTTTTGACCTGGCGCCGGTGGCGCTGGGGCTGGTGCTGGGGCCGATGCTGGAACTCTCGCTGCGCCAGTCGCTGGCGATGAGCGGCGGCGACTATGGCATATTCCTTGAGCGGCCGATTGCGGTCACCATGTTCGCGCTGGGTCTGCTGCTGCTCGCGCTGGCCCTGAAGCCGATGATTTTCAAGAGCAAGGACTGGCGTTCCAAAGTCGGGCTTGAAGATCCGCCCGATTGAGCTTTTATAATATAATAAATTGATTTTAAAGGTATTTTTGACATCCGTGGTGGCGGGCCGGTTTGCGGTCTTAACGATGCTGGTGCTGCTAAGTTGCGGGGCCGCGGCGGACGAACCGCAGTTGACCGGCGGGCCTTATGTGCCGACGCCGCAGCGCGTGGTCGATGCCATGCTCAACATGGCGCAGGTGACCGACCGCGATTTCGTGATTGATCTCGGTTCCGGCGATGGCCGCATCGTGCTCAGCGCCGCGCAAAAATTCGGTGCGCGTGGCAGGGGCTACGACATCGACGGCGAACTGGTCGAACGCAGCAACACAGCGGCGCGCAAACTCAAACTCGAGCAGCGCGTGGGCTTCGAGCGGGTCGATGTGCTGCAGGCCGATATCAAATCCGCCACCGTAATCACCCTCTATCTGCTGCCGGACATGATGCGTGCACTGCGCGCGAAGCTGCTGCGTGAACTGGCGCCCGGTACGCGCATTGTGTCGCATGACTTTGATTTCGGCGACTGGAAACCCGAGCGTACGCTGAACCTCGAACTCGACGAAAAATATGACGTCACCGGAAGCTGGACTTCCACCATCTATCTGTGGACGGTCCCGCCACTGAAGGCGCGGTGATGGCGGACGCCACGGATACGCGCCGGCCTTCCTTCGGTTTCATGCTCGGCGTGCTGCTGGCCGGCCAGACCATCGGCACCATGGGCACGACGATGATTCCGGCGGTCGCGCCGAAGGTTGCGCAAACCTACGGCATTTCCTCGGCGCTGGTCGGTTACCAGATCAGCATGCTGGCACTGGCGATGATTGTGGCCCTGGCTTTCGGCTCCAAATTGAACCGGCGCTGGGGCTCGACGCGCATGCAGCAGATCGGACTGTCACTGGTCGCAACCGGCGGATTGATTGCGATATTGCCGCATGTCGCCTGCTTTTTCCTGGCATCGATTCCTCTGGGACTGGGTTACGGCATGCTGACGCCTTCAGCCTCCAATCTGCTGATCCGTTTTACGCCGGAGTTGCGGCGCAATCTGATTTTTTCATTGAAGCAGACCGGTGTGCCGCTGGGTGGCATCGGCGCCGCGCTGATCACGCCGGCGGTGGCGGTGGCCTTCGGCTGGCAATGGGCGATTGCCGGCAATGCGCTGGCGCTGTTCACGCTGGTGCTGGTGCTGCAGCGGGCACGGCCGTACTGGGACGACGATCGCGAGCCCGATGCAAAAATCGGCGGCAATCCCTTCAGCAGCGTAATGGTCATCTGGCGTCATCCGGTGCTGCGTCTGCTATCGCTGTCGGGAGGATTTTTTGTCATTGTGCAGTTCGGCATCACCACTTTCACCGTGATCCTGTTCAATGAACAACTGGGCTGGGGGCTGATCGAGGCCGGTATCGTGTTGACGGCCTCACAGGTTGGGGGAGTCAGCGGGCGCGTGTTTTGGGGCTGGCTGGCCGACCGTATCGGGGATGCGTTCATGGCGCTGCTGTTTCTCGGTGCGGTGATGGTGCTGTCGTCGCTGCTGTGCATGACGCTGGCGCCGGATACGCCGATGATCGCGGCCTGCATGCTGTTTTTCGTGATGGGATCGACTGCCAGCGGCTGGAATGGCGCCTTTCTCGCCGAGGTGGCGCGACTGGTGCCGCGTGAAACCATCAGCACCGCAACCGGCGGTTCGCTGGTGTATGTCAATTCCGGCAAGGCCATCGGGCCGATTGCTTTTGCCAACGTGGCCTTGCTGACAGAGGATTACGCCTTCACCTTTGCCTTGCTTGCGGTACCTGCAGCGGCGGGGTTGTGGTGTTTGTGGGCGGCGCACAGAGGGGTCCGGCAGGGCGTGTAAGTTTTTTTGATGGGTTGCATCAGTATCCTTTGTTCGCAGGCACTGCACTGGGGCGGTGAACGGATGGATGCCCGCAATGGGGGCATAGCCAAGGCCGTTTTTCCCTCTGTTTAGTGCCGATTACGGGCACGACGTTTGCTTAGTAACTATCGCCAATTTCTTATATTGTGTTAAAAGGTGATGCATGAAACCGCTTACATTCCTGATCCGTGTAGCAGTCCCGCTGACATTGCTCGCCGGCACTGGCATTGCAGACGCGCAGAATTATCCGGGCAAACCCCTGCGCATGGTGGTGCCATTCGCGCCCGCGGGTCCCAACGACATTCTCGGCCGCCTGATCAGCCAGAAACTGACGGAGGCCTGGGGGCAGACCGTGGTGGTGGAAAACCGCGGCGGCGCCGGCGGCACGGTCGGACTCGAGGCGGCATCACGCCTGCCGGGAGACGGCTACGCGATTGCGATGGGTGGTTCCAGCACTCTGGCGGTTGCGCCCAGCCTTTACGCGAAATTGCCTTATGACCCGATCAAGGATTTCACGCCGATCATCAATGTCGCGATCGTACCCTATGCGCTGGCCGTCAATCCGACGGTACCGGCAAAAAATGTGAAGGAGCTGATTGCGATTGCCGGCAGGAAAGCCGGCAATCTGAGTTACGGCTCGTCGGGCATGGGCAGCATGTCCAGCCTTGCCGCAGAAATGCTCAAGTCGATGTCGAAGACCGACATCGTGCACGTGCCATACAAAGGCACGGCACCGGCGCTGACCGATGTGGTCAGCGGCCAGATTGACATGATGCTGGCCGATCTCGCGGTCATCAAACCGCATGCAGATGCGGGCAAGCTGCGCGTCATCGGTGTCACCGGCAGCAAACGCTCAACAGCGGCGAAAGAAGTGCCGACCATTGCCGAATCCGGCCTGCCCGGTTATGAGCTGTCGCCGTGGTTTGGTGTGGTGGCGCCGGCCGGTGTGCCGAAGGAGATCGTGACGCGCTTGAATTCCGCCATCGGCGCCAGCCTAAAATCCGCCGACATGCTGCAGCGCCTGGGTGCGCTGGGTTACGAGCCGCTCGGCGGCACGCCGGAACAGTTTGCAGCGACGATCAGGAACGACATCGCCAAGTACGCGAAGATCGTGAAGGCCGCAGGCATCAAGGCAGACCTTTAATTACTGCCGGTGGGGCAGCAACGCCGGGCGGCATTTACCGTCCGGCGTTTTCTTTCAGTCCTTGACTGGCGCCAGTTGCGCGACATGTCGTCCGGCAATTCTTCCCGTGACAAAACACTCGGCGATGTTGCCGCCCGATAGATAGAGGTGGCCGAAGGAACTGCCGAGTTCGCCGGCGGCGTAGAGCCGCGGTATCGGTTTGCCGTAGACGTCGATGATGCGCGATTGCGTGTCATGCACCGGACCGCCCTGGGTATTGGATATCACCGCATATACCGGTGCGCCGTAGAACGGTGCCTTGATGATGGGCAGCATGCTGTTGGCAGGTCGCTTGTGGTCTTCATCATTCCCAGCGGTGCATTGCGCATTCCAGCGAGCGACAGATGTTTTGACCGCGGCAGCATCCACACCCAGCAACGCGGCGAGTTCTTCCAGGGTGTCGGCACGTTTGAGGATGCCGTTCCCGACTTCCTTCAGGTTGTTGTCGCTCCAGTCGTAACGCAGGCCCTCGTCGTTGGACGTGGCCTTGCCCAGCGGATACATCTGGCGGCCGATGTCGTCGCAGATCATGAAAGCGGGATTGCGCGTCGCCCTCTGCGTCACCGGATCGAAGTGTGACAGTGCGCGCACGCCGGTGTCTTGGGTATAGGGCTGGTACTCGGACATGAAGCGTTTGCCGGTTTGATCGAGCAGGATCCACGCCATTTTCAGTTTGACCTGGTCGTGGTCGCCGGGGAACCAGTCGGGGAAACGTTTGACGCGCATGCCGTAGGGGTAGGCCGGATCGCTGTGGCGGAAGCCGTAGGCGCCGTGTACATGCCACATGTGCCACAGTGCCGCGCCGAGGTCCTGCGCCATGCGGATGCCGTCGCCGGTGTTGCTGCGTGCCGCAGCATTGAACACGGGATAAGTTTCAAGGAACTGCGCTTTCATCGCCGCATTGCCTTCGAAGCCGCCACAGGCCAGCACCACGCCGCGGCGTGCGGCAATGTGTTTTTCCTTGCCTGCGCTGTCCATGACAATGATGCCGCGGACTTCACGTGTCGTCGCATCCGCGATCAGACGAACGGCTTCAGTGCCCATGCGTATTTCGATGCCGGCGGCCAGCACGTTATCGTGCACGACCTTGAACAGCTTGGGGCCATTGGGCGCGCCATTGGCCCACGGATAATCGCGGCGCGCATCGAGTCCGGGCACGTCGACTACCGACGTGTGATAGAAAGTGTCGGTGCCGGGCAGGGGGTAGTTGCCGCGAATCTGGCGGCGGTAGGGATCGCCGGTTTTTTCGCGTTCGGCATTTTCTTCAACCGACGTGATGACCCGGGCTTTGTTGATCTTTGCCAGTTCGCGCACGTATTTCTCGAGTCCGCACATGCCCTCGGCCAGTGTGCGTACCACGTCATCCGGCGTGCGTCCGCCGTTGGTGGCTTGCAGATAGGCGAAGGCCTGTTCCGGGTCATGCGCGCTGCGCACCGCACCGTACGAACAGATCGACAGGCCACCGGGTACTGTGGATTTTTCGATGAGCAGGGTTTTGGCGCCGGCCTGCGCGGCATTGAGTGCAGCGATGCCGCCGCCATGGCCGAAGCCGACAACGATGACGTCGTATGTTTCCGTGTAATTCATTAATTATCCAATAAAAACAATGATTTATATGATTTCGTCGAATCGATCCAGCAGTCAGCCCAGTGTGGGCAGTGCAGTGCCGGTCTGCTGGAACAGAATGAAGCCGCCGACGGCACCGGACCAGCGTAACAACAGCCGGCCGGATTCGAGTTCGCGCATATCGCCATGAGCCTTGGTGAGTACATCCCGTGTTGCAGAGAGATTGTCGCTGCTCAGCACATAAGCTGCAATCCACGGCAGTGCCGGTGCGGTAATACCGAACTGTTTTTCCACGATGTCCGGTGTCACGAACAACAGCGCGCCGCGCTGGGTGTCGATGCGCCATTGCGCACCGCAGACCTGTGCCAGCAAGCCGGTGTAACGCGCATAACGTTGCGCGGCTTCCTGCGGATCGGCGACACAGATAATCACCGCGACGAGGCCGCGTGCGTGATTGCGATGTTCCAGCCAGCGTGATTGCCATAGCAGTTCAGGCGTGTGCTGCTGGCAGTACTGGATGCGGCCTTCAGCCATGGTGCCGGGCGGGACGCGCACTACCGTGAAGCGCGCAGTGTCATGTCCGTCAGAGGTGCCGATTTCGCGTTGCAGCGCAACCGGCGGCAGCGGGGAAAATCCCTGTTTGGTCAATCGTGCGTGGTCTGCATCCGGTGTAACCGTCCCCAGTGCAATCAGGTGCAGCCCGGTGTAACGCTGGATCGAATTGCGCAACTGCTGCGCAATGGCGGTGTCACCGGTGGGGGTCAGGAACTCGAGGTAACCCTCGCGCAGCATCACGCAGCGGTTGCCGGCGCCGGCCGCCGTCAACGGACCGCCGGGTTCGAGACGGTGCGACTGTTCGGAAAACGGCGTCAGCGTGAATCCCGCCTGTTCCAGCGCCGTACTGGCCGCGTCGATATGCGGCACAAAATGCGCGACGTGGTCGATATTGAGTTTGCCCATTTGAGGAGACTGGGAAGCGGGGGGCTGTGCGGCGGGCACGGTTCAGTAACCCAGACGCGGATCGATGCGCCGTTTGAGTTTTTTTCCAGCGAGGAACAGCGCGAGGTTCTCGAACCACAGGTCGAGCGAGATGTCGATGTAATGTTCGCCGTCGTCGCAGGAAACATGCGGGGTGATGATCAGGTTGGGCACGGTCCATAGCGATGAATCCGCGGGCAGCGGCTCGGGATCGACGACATCGAGCACGGCACCGCCGAGTTTGCCGGCGCGCAGCCGTTGTTCGAGAGCCTTGTAGTTGGCGACCGGTCCGCGCGCAATGTTGATGACGCCGGCGGAGGGTTTCAGCAAATCCATGCGCCGACCGTTGAGCAGATTTCGGGTTTCGGCGGTCAGTGGTACTGCGAGCACAACAAAATCCGCCTGCGGCAGCACACGATCAAGCTGCTTGTAGGTAACGACTTTGTCGGCATAACGGTTTTTCTGTGCGCTGCGCCGTACGCCGATGACCTTAAGCGCGAGTTTTTTCGCCGCGCGCGCTGCAGCTTCACCGAGGTCACCGAGGCCGACGATGACCGCGGTCTTGCCGGTGATGCTGGGTGAGAACAGGGCTTCCCAATGATGCCGCTGCTGGTTGGCCATGATGCCGGCCATACGAGAGTTAATCAGGTTGTAGGCCATGATCATGTACTGCTCGGCCTTGCGTCCGTGCGCACCACTGTTGTTGGTGAAGGTCACGCCGCGCGGCAGCCAGTCCAGCGGCAGCGCGCCGTCGACGCCGGCCGAAGTCGAGTGCAGCCATTTCAGTTGCGGCGCACGGGCAGGAAGTCTGTCGCGCTGCGTAGGCACGCCGATCAGCAGGTCGGCTTCAGCCAGCGCGTTTTCCAGCATATCGCCGTCCCAGCCGAAGCTGGGTGCGGCGATGTTTTTGGCCAGTGCCTTGTGGCGTTTGCAGGCCGCTGCCCAGTGCTCAGGCAATGTGTGGAAAATCGGATTTTTCTTGCGCGAGTTCTCGATGTGCAGGTGCAGTTTTTTTGCGGGCATCCGGATACCTGATTATTGGTTCTGCTTATTTAATCGATTTCGAACGCTGGTAAGGTGCGGTCAGGAAGGCGGACTCGGGGGCATCACTTTTGACGGCGCCGGCGGCCTTGGCGATCTCCTGCATGTTTTTCAGCGAAGCCACGTCGGCCGCTTCAAGGCTGGCCATGTAGGCGCCATCCCACTGCGCGGCATAGGCCTTGGCAGCTTCGGGCTTCATGTTGGCGGCCTTCTGCAGAATCTCGGCGACGCGGTCCTTGTTTTTCGAGCCGTATTCCAGCGTCTTGCGCATCGCGGCGATGAATTTTGCGACGGCTTCCGGATTTTTGCCGACATAATCGCTGTGTACGATGGTCACGGCGAGGATGGGGGCGGCCGTGCCCTTGGTGAGTTTTTTCCAGTCTTCGACCACGCTGGCAAGCCTGACCAGTTTGACGTCATCAGTCATCTGCGCAATCGTCACCGAGCGAATCACCGCGGCGTCGACTTCCTTCTGCAGCAGAAACTGCGCGAGCCGGCCTTCGTTTCCGGGCACCACGCTGTAGTCCGCGGGTTTCATGCCGTAGACGCCCTGCAGCACGGCGCTGGCGATGGCATGGGTGGCGCTGCCGGGCGGTGACATGCCGATTTTTTTGCCTTTGAGGTCGGCAACACTTTTGATCGGCGAGCCCGCCGGCACTACGATCTGCGCTTCGGCGATCTGCGAGGCGAGCACGATTTTCACCGGGACGCCGTCGGCGGCGATGCTCATCGAAGCGGTGGAGGGCGCGCCGAAGGCGAGGTCGATGGTTTGCGGCACGATGGCACGCGTCGGTCCGTTAACTTCAGCGAATTTGACCCATTCGACGTCGAGGCCTTCCTTCTCGGCGAATTTCATCTGTTCCATCACCGCGCCGTAACCAAGGCTGAAGCCGCTGGTCCAGTAACCGACTTTTATTTTCTGCGCCTGCGCAGTACCGGCAGCTAGCAGTGCCGCAACCATCAGACTCATCAATAGACGTAAAACGTTCATCGCAATCTCCTTAAAATATTAATTAAATCAATGATTTAAGACCGTTTGCCAGGCGGGCGGTGGCGGGCTCGGTGGCATCGCGCGGGCGCGGCAGCGCGATCTCGACAGTATCGCGGATGCGGCCGGGGCGTGGCGCCATTACCACCACGCGGTCGGCGAGTACAACGGCTTCCTCGACATCGTGAGTGACGAAGACAATGGTCATTTTTTTCACTGTCTGGATCTGCAGCAGCTCGTCATGCATCTGCGCGCGGGTCAGTGCATCGAGCCGCGAGAACGGTTCATCCATCAGCAGGATGCAGGGTTCCTGCACAAGACTGCGGGCAAGCGCGACACGGCTGCGCATGCCGCCGGAGAGCTGGTAGGGGAAGGCGTCGACGAAGGATTCCAGCCCGACCAGTTTCAGTGCATCACGGGCACGGGATTCGCGCTCGGTGCGCGGCATGCTGCCGGTTTCCAGCGCGAACTCGACGTTTTTGATCGTGGTCCGCCACGGCAGCAAGCGGTCTTCCTGGAACATGTAGCTGACACTGCGCCAATCGTTGAAGCGACTGGCGGTGATGCCGTTGATGCGGATTTCGCCGCGCTCCGGCGTGATGATGCCGGAGATGATGTTGAGCAATGTTGATTTGCCGCAGCCGGAGGCACCGAGGATCGCGACAATGGAGTGCGCGGCGATGGTCAGGTTGATGTCATCGAGCACCTGCAGCGGAGTGCCTTCTGCAGTGTTGAACCACTTGCTGACGCCGCGCACCGCAATCGCGCCGGTATCAGCGGCGGCTGCTGGCGTAGAAGCGGTGGCAGTGGCTATGTTCATCAAGAGTCCACAAAAACGTTAGCCGCCGATAAACGCGGATGAACGCCGATAAAATAAAAAAAATCGAAAAAATGACGCATCAAATCAATATCAGCCATGAGAATTGATAAATTTTTTGAGTACCTTCAGCGTTTCGTTGATCCGGGGTGATCTGCGCACCCCTCAAGGGGGGGGTATTAAAAAAAATTCATCGGCGTGCATCGGCGTGCATCGGCGTTTATCGGCGGTTAACAGGCCCCGCAGGCCCCGGTCTTTTTATTCAACCGCCCTTGACCGGCACTTTGGCGGCGAACTGCGAATCGCGCAGGCACATGCGGCCGCGCGGGTCCTGCCACAGCTTGCCGTCCTCGTGCAGCATGCCCAGTGCGCGTGCCACGGTCTGGAAATCGTAGTCGGCGAACTGTTCGGCGAGCTCGGAGTAATACTTCGGCACTTTGTCGATGACAGCGACAATTTTGGCGGAGAGCTCGGCCACGGCTTTGTCACCGGATTCAACTTTAGGCGCTGCATCGGCTTTGCCGGTGTAGTAGTCGGCGATTTTAGCGCGGTCGGTGTAGGCGTAGGAAATGCGCTCAAAACGTTCTTTCGGAATACCCTCGGAAATTGTGGCGTCGATGCCGACCTTGGCGCCTGTCGGCACCACACCATGCGGCATTACCGGCAGGCTGGGGTCCAGCGGCTTGGCACGGCTGCCGGGGATGATCATCACATCCTTGTCGCCCTGCACGCGGGTGGCGATGGCCCATTCGACGTCCATCGCGTTGAACACGTCGATGTCGTCGTCGACTACCACTACGTGTTTCAGATCCATCACCGACAGTGCAGCGAGCAGCGCGTTTTTGCCTTCGCCGGCCTGTTTTTTGATGGAGATGATGGCGTGCCACATGCCGCAACCGCCCAGCGTGACATTGATGTCTCCGATCTGGATGCCCGCAGTCTTCAGCGCGCGGCGGATCTGCGTGTAACGCGTCGGCGCCATCAGCCAGGTGTTTTCCCAGGGCATGTGCAGAGCGTAATAAATCGCATCGCGGCGCATGGTGATGGCATTGATGCGCACCACGGGGTTCCAGTGCAGACCGCCCATCAGCCGGGTGAATTCGCCGAAGCGGCCTTCGGGCCGGGTCCAGCCGGTTGGCAGGATTTCGCCTTCGAGCACGATTTCGGAATCGGCGATGCAGGGCAGGTCGATGGTTTCGCATTGCGCGAGCTCGATGGCCGATCCGCGGATACCGCCGGCGATACCCATCTCGTCGGTGCCCAGCGGCGCGCGGAAACCGGAGCCGAGGTTTTCAAAGGGGTGATTGCCGATGGAAATCGAAATCGGCAGCGGTTTGCCGGCCTCGAAGGCGCGCTGCGCAAACAGACGCATGTTGTTCGGCGTCACGATATCGATGCCGGTCAGGTTTTTTTCCTTGACCATGAAACGGTAGATGCCGGAATTGAGCCCGAACTCCGGATCTTTGGCGATGGTGATGCCGGCAGTGATCATCGGGCCGCCGTCGTACACCGAGAACATGGGAATCGGCAGGCTGAACAGGTCGACGTCGCGGCCCAGCTGGATCACTTCCTTGAGCGGTGTTTTTTCGACGTATTTGGGGGCGATCGGATGTTCGATGCCGTTCTGCAGGCGGAATTCGATTTCCGGATAGGTATTGCAGCCCATGGACATGATCGCGCGTTTTTGCGAGCGGATGATGCCGGAGACCACCGGCATCTTGTAACCGATGACGTTGTGGAACAGCAGCGCCTTGTCGGCCTGGTCGACCAGCGTCGCGATATGCCGGCTGTCCACCGGCTGTTTGATGTCGACCAGTTCATTTTCGTTGCGCAGGCGATCGAGAAAGCCGCGGAAATTTTCGTCGGCGTAAGGCGGTTTGTTCACCGGTTTGTTCACGTACGTTTCCTTGTTGGAGTCTGTTGTGCGGATTCGTCAGGGCCGGTGATGCCGTCCCAGCGTTTGATGGTTTCGTGTTCGACATCAAACAGGTCGAGCACGCGGCCGACGGTGTGGTTGACCAGGTCGTCGATGGTTTTTCCGCCGCTGTAAAAAGCGGGCACCGGCGGGAAAATCACGCCGCCCATCAGCGTCACGGCTTCCATGTTGCGGATGTGGGCGAGATTCAGGGGTGCTTCACGGGTCAGCAGCACCAGGCGGCGACGTTCTTTCAGGATCACATCGGCAGCACGGGTAATCAGGTTGTCGGACAGGGCATGGGCTACACCGGCCAGTGTTTTCATCGAACAGGGCGCAACGACCATGCCGGCGGTGATGAAAGAGCCACTGGCTATGGTGGCTCCGATGTCGCGCACGTTGTGGGTGACGTCGGCGAGTTTGTGCAGCGCCTTGCGGTCCATGCCGTATTCCTGCCAGGCGTTGAGCACGCCGGCTTCGGATACGACCAGATGCGACTCCCAGCCGCCTAGGCTGCGCAGGCGCTCAAGGATGCGGATGCCGTAGATGGAACCCGAAGCGCCGGTCATGGCGACGATCAGGCGCTGCTTGGACGGGCCAGCGGTTTTTTTGCTCATGAGCCTTCAGCCTCTTTTTTCCAGCGGAACAGGTAATTTTCCAGCGGGCGCAGGATGCCCATTTCGAGGATGGCCATCATCACCACCAGGGTCAGTGTCCAGGCGAACACCTGATCGGTCTGGATCAGGTCGGCGGCCTGGCGCAGCCGGTATCCTACACCGCTCGACGAACCCAGTGTCTCGGCAACCAGCGACACCCGCCAGCCGAAACCGAAGGCCAGCCGCGCGCCGGAAAAAAAGTAGGGGAGGATGGTCGGCAGGTAGATTTTGGTCATCACCCGACGCGCCGGCATGCGCAGCACATGGGCGAGTTCGATGAAGTCGGCGTTGACGGTGCGCGTGCCCTGCCAGACGTTGGTAATGATCAGCGGCATCGCGGTCATGAACACCACGAACACCGTGGTCGCATTGGATACGCCGAACCAGATGATGGCGAAGGTGGCCCAGATCGCCGATGACACGGTGTTCATCACCGGGATGATCGGTTCAAAGAATTCACCGAGGCGTTTGTTGGCGCCGAAGATGATGCCCAGCGGCAGCCCGACCAAGGTTGCCAATACGAAACCGCTGCCGACTCGGCCCAGTGTGATGCCGAGGTCCTGCCACAGATTGCCGTTGGCGGAGATCAGCGTCAGTGCACCCCAGACCCGCGCCGGGCTGGGCAGCACGTAATGCGGCACACGAAGGGCCAGCAACCACCACACCAGGACGATGACCGCGACCAGCCCCAGGCGCTGCAGAACCAGCGACCAGCGCCACCCACGTGCGGGGGTGCGAGCGTGGATCTGGCTTTCGAGGACGGCGGGCATTTTCAGGAGCGGTGATTGGTAATTAGTAATTGGTAATTAAGTGATTAGGTAATTAAGTGATTAGGTGATTGTCGTGCTTATCCCGGGTTTTTACTTAATCACTTAATCACCTCGTCACCTAATTACCTTTATTTGGGCGGTGCAGTGAAGTAGGTGCCGCGGCCGCTGGCGACCAGCGCGCCGTCCTTGTCATACACAAAGGCTTCCGCGGTTGAATACTGGCTGCCCATGCGCACCACCTTGGCCTTGGCCGTCAGGTCGCCGGGCATCGCGGCCTTGTGATAATCGACGCGGATGTCGATGGTCGGTACCGGTTTGCCGAGCTGCGCGGCGATGGCGTAATCGGCGGCGACGTCGACAATGGCGGCGAGGATGCCGCCGTGGGTGTAACGACGCTCCGGGTTGACCACCCACTCTTCGCGCCAGCCGGCCTTGAGTTCAATGCCGCTGTCGTCGGATTTGGTCACAGTGAAATTGAGCCATTGGTTGAACGGTCCGCGCGAGATCAGTTGCTGGAGTTTTTCTATGGTGACTTTTTCTTCAGGCATTACTTGTACTCCGGTGGATTGGTGTTTGGGATCTGATCAGGCTGCGGCCAGGGCGCGCAGGCGCTGCTGGTCGACCTTGTTGGTGCCGGCCAGCGGCAACTGGTCGAGGAAAAATACCTGGCGTGGATGCTGGTAGGCCGGGCCGTTGGCGAGTGCAAACTGTTTCAATTCTTCCTCGCCGGCACTGGTGCCGGCGCGCAACACGATGAAGGCGTAGGGCACCTTGCCCTTCAGTTCGTGATCGAAGGGCATCACGTAGGCCTGGTGCACGGCGGGATGGCGTTCGAGCAGGCGCTCGACTTCGATCGGGAATATGTTTTCGCCGCCGCAGACAAACATGTCGTCGGTGCGGCCGACGAAAAAATAAAAACCGTCGGCATCGCGCCGGCAGACATCTCCCGTGTGGTACCAGCCGTCGCGGATGCGTTTTGCCGTTTCCTCCGGCAGATTATGGTACGCCGCGAGGATGCCGGGATTTTTGACGATCAGTTCGCCTTCGTCGGCGGTGGCGCCGTTGATCAGTCGTGCTTCCGTGCCGGGATAGGGGACGCCGATCGAACCTTCGGGGCGTGGCCGGCCTTCGGGATGCGGGCCCAGCGGCACCGGGCCGCCTTCAGTGACGCCGTAGACCACCAGCGGCTCGGCCTTGGGGAAATACACGTTCAGTTCGCGCAACAACTGCGGCGAGGAGGGCGCAGAACCCATCATGATGGTGCGCACCGAGCCAGTGTCGATGTTGGCCAGCAGTTCCTTGCGCGCCAGCACCATCGACATCATGGTTGGTACACCGGAGATCACGGTACAGCGGAAATGACCGATTGCAGCGATGTAACGTTCGACGTTGAACTGCGGCAGCAGCGGCAGCATGGCGCCCGCGGTCAGCCCCTGCTTGATCGCATTCAATGCGTTCTTGTGGTACAGCGGCGCAGCGACGAGGATCGCATCATGTTCCGTGGTGCCCCGGGTGTGAGCAAGGATGCGCCGGCTCCAGTTCTGACCGTAATGCGTCAGCAGCACCCCTTTGGGGCGGCCGGTCGAACCCGAGGTATAGGGCTGGATCGCGACAGAGTCGGCGGCCGGCTCGAACGCCGTGAACGGACCGGGGTCGACGAAGCTGTCGAAAGCGTTTGCGTCTGAGTCGTCGTAAACAATGGCGCGCATGCCGGACGGGCACAGGTGGCGCAGCGCCGGTTCGACAAAAACCAACCGGGCGCCGGCATCACCGAGGATGAAGGCAATGCTGTCAGCGGAGAGTTTGATGTTGACCGGCACCGGTACCACGCCGGCGCGCATCGCGCCGAGCAGCGTCATCACGAACTCGACGCGGTTCAGTGACAGGATGCCGATGCGGTCGCCGGCGCGCAGCCCGGCACGCAGCAGCCCGCGCGCCACCGCATCGCAGGCCTTGTCGAGCTCGCGGTAACTGACGGCGCGCGGTCGTTGCGCATCGCGCAGGTCGACGATGGCCGGGCGTTCCGCCTGCGCATGCGCGGCGAACGCCAGCCCGAGGTTGCCCGGGTAGCCGCGTGGTTCAGGAGAGGGGATAGTCATCAGGGGGCTAAAATCAGATTCAAAAGCAGTTAGCCACAGAGATCACGGAGTTCACAGAGAAAAGCAGAACCCGGCATGCCCCGGGTTTTACTCTGTGTCCTCTGTGTCCTCTGTGGCTCAAGGTGTTGTTTTCAAGGTTTGATGATGACTTTGCCGAACACTTCGCGGTCTTCGATCAGCTTCAGCCCTTTGGCGGCCTGCTCCAGCGGCAGCACCTCGTCGATCACCGGTTTCATCTTGCCCTGCTGGATCAGGTCCATCAGCGCTTTCAGGTTTTCGTCGTAGAAACTGTTGGAGCCGATGATCTGCAGCTCGAAGCTCCACACATAACGCAGGTCTTCCTTCGGGTCATAACCCGCGGTGGCGCCGCAGACGAGAATTTTGCCGCCGCGCTTGACGCATTTCAGCGACGGCGCCCAGGTGTCGCCGCCGGTGAAGTTGATCACCACATCGACGCCGCCTTCATAATTCCGGCGCTGCGGCTTGCCGAATTTTTCCACAGCCCATTTGGAGAAGTCGGTTTCCTTGTAGTTGATCACATGATCGGCGCCGAGCTCTTTCAAGCGCTGAATCTTGTCGGCACTCGACGCGCAGGCGATGACTTCGGCGCCGAGCATCTTGGCCAGCAATACGCAGCCGGTACCAACACCGCCGCTGGCACCGAGCACCAGCACCCTGTCGCCTTTTTTGATGGTGTTGTGGGTGATGATCATGCGGTGCGCGGTGCCGTAGGCCACCGGCAGCGATGCCGCCTGCTCGTAACTGACGTCATCCGGCATTTTGATCAACTGATCGGCCGCGACCAGGCACTTTTCCGCGAGGCCGCCATGCATCATTTCGCCCATCAGGCCTTTTTTCTTGTTCAGCGGATTGACCAGCACGCGGTCGCCGGGTTTCCAGCCGGAAACGCCGGCGCCGACTTCGAGGATTTCACCGGCGATGTCGAGGCCGATGATCATCGGGAACGGCACCTTGATGCCGGGCATGCCGCGCACCGTGAACACGTCGTGGTAGTTGAAAGAGGTTGCGCCGACGCTGATCACCACATGGCCTTCGACGACGACAGGATCCGGAAAATCGCCTACGTATTCCAGTTTGTCCAGGCCGCCGTGTTCCCGCAGTACTACTGCTTTCATGCCGTTCTCCAGTCTGATCGTTGTTAAAGCGTCGTTGATTAAAACGCGTTAGATTCTGTTCATTCTCTGACTGCAACGGCAGCGACCGCAAGCGGCGCGCTGCCCATTGATTGTCGGATGCTTTGGATTATCCGGTTTTTCCCGTGCTCATGCCCAGCCCAGCACGCGGTTGACGCCGGTGGTGATTCTGACGCGGTCTACGCCATAGATATGGATCGACACCGCTGCGTCGGATTCGTTGTTGGCAATGCGGTGGATACTGTCATTCGGCTGGTCGAAGCTCAGGGTGCCTGCGCCGCGCACGGCGATGTTCGACAACACCGGCGGGCCGCCGTCTACATTCTCGCGATACAGCGCTTCGCTGATCTTGCCGCGGTAGACGCCGACGCCGCACCAGGTGTGGTGGGCGTGGATGGGGCTGCGCTGCCGCTCACCCCAGACGATGGCGACGATGGTGTAACGACCATCCGGATCGCCATAAAGCACATGGCGCGTGTAGTGATCGTGGCTGGGGCGGCACTGTTCCGGCGTCAGCCAGTCCGGGCGGTCGATGGATTCTTCGAGCGCTGCGGTGACCAGCGAGGGCAGTTCACCGGATGGAGCGATGATCGCTGCGTTCATGCGTTCAACCAGGCGCTGCAGCGGGGCATTCATTTGCTGTCCGCCGTGATCGGCAGGTTCATCACCGATTTGCTGGTGAGTATGGCGCCGAGCACCATGCTGCGTGCGGCCTCGATCTGTTCGCGGCAGATGTTGGCCGCCGTGTCGCCGTCGCCGCGGCCCAGTGCTTTGACCAGCGTGCGGTGTTCGTGCTGCATTTCCTGACTGCGGTTGCGCGAACCGAGTCCGAGGTGTAGCAGCCGGGTCATTTCGTCGAGCAGTT
Source organism: Burkholderiales bacterium (assembly GCA_038316355.1). Lineage (GTDB taxonomy): Bacteria > Pseudomonadota > Gammaproteobacteria > Burkholderiales > SG8-41. The sequence continues at coordinate 49,879 of JBBQAO010000007.1, read as the reverse complement.
GATCGATCGCGCCGGCCAGCCGTGCATTGCCTGCCGCCTGCGCGATCGTGACGTGGAAGGCCTTGTTGGCGTCGAGGAAACGCGCGGTGCTTTTGGCGTTGCCGGTCTGGTAACCCTCGCGGCAGATGTCATCGAGCATGCGCAGCCGCTGCGCATCGACGCGACCCGCAGCCATTCTTGCTGCAACGGGTTCCAGCAACAGCCGCAGTTCAAACACATCGTGAATGTCCTGCAGTGTGACCGGGGTCACCATGTAGCCGCGGCGGGGAATGGCGCGTACCAGGCCATCGTGCGCCAGCCGCGACAGGGCCATGCGCACGGGCGCCTTGCCGAGCTTGTACTGGGCGCACAACTGCGCTTCCGATATCTCCGTGCCCGGGGCATAGAGGCAGCAGATGATGTCGTGCTTGATGCGCTCGTAGGCGCGGTCAGTGAGCAGCGGGATGGTTTTTGCGCCTGCGACGGTCATGTTGCTGAAATATTAGTAAATGATGTCTGACATGTCAATGTTGCGGTCGCAGACCGCGCAAGACCGCATCGTGAAAATGCGTCTTGCATCGCGTAGCCGCAGTCACCACAATGCACTGACTCCCGCAGCGCAGGTTTGCCTGCACAACAAAAAGAAACTGTCTTGAACAAAGCCGTTGCCATGCCCGGTCCCTGGGTTGTTGTTGCAGTTGCGACACTGGCCCAGATGATCGTGGCGATGTCGAACATCCTGTTGCCGACGATTGCGCCGAAACTGGCGGAGTCGCTCGGCGTCAGTCCGATCCTGATCGGTTATCAGGTCAGCCTGACCTTCGGCGCTGCCACACTGGCTACGATGTTCGGCGGCAATGCCGTGTTGAGTTTCGGCGCGGCGCGGACCACACAGTTGTCCATCCTGTGTTGCGGCGCCGGTCTGCTGCTGTTTGCGCTGCCGTACATCACCGCGATTGCGCTCGGATCGGTGTTCATCGGCATGGGCATGGGCATGATCAACTCGGCGGCGGCGCACATGCTGGTGACCTATACGCCGCCGCAGCGGCGCAATATCATGTTTTCGATCAAGCAGACCGGTGTTCCGGTGGGCGGCGTGATCACGTCGCTGACCGCGCCGGCAATCGCCGTGCATTACGGCTTCCACTGGTCGCTGGTGATGATCGTGGCGCTGATCGCGGGGCTGCTGATTTTTATCCAGAGTCATCGCGCACGATGGGACAGTGACCGGGGCGGTACCGGGCATGGCGATCGCGCGGCCTTCGGCGGCGTGCCGCTGGTTTGGCACCAGGCGGGTTTGCGCTGGATTTCACTGGTGGCGATGATTTTTTCCGGCATCCAGCGTTGCGTGCTGAGTTTCACCGTGGTCTATCTGGTGGCCGAGGGCAGCATGGGCCTGGTTGAAGCCGGGGTGATGCTGTCGGTGGTGCAGATTGGCGGTTCGGTTGCGCGCATCTGCTGGGGCTGGCTGGCGGATCGCCTCGGCAGCAGCCTGACCGTGTTGATGATCATCTGCGTGATTACCATCGCTTCCACGCTGGCACTGGTATTTTTTGATCCGGCCTGGAATAAATTATTGATTTATTTATTGTTTTTTGTAATTGGTGTGACTGCAGTGGGCTGGAACGGGGTATTCCATGCTGAAGCGGCGCGCCTCAGTCCGCCGGGCATGGCCAGCGTGGTGGCCGCGGGCACCACTTTTTTTGTATTTGCCGGCGTGCTGATCGGGCCGGCAGCATTCGCCGCGGCCTACGGTGGCATCGGCAGTTACAGCAACACCTTTCTGCTGGTGACGGCATCTGCCATCGCCGCCTTTGGCCTGCTGCTGCTCGCGCAACTGGCGACGCGGCGCGACGGCTGAGCGCATGACGCATGCCCCGGAGACGTCAAGGACGGATCTTGCGATGATTGCACCGCCGTCGATTACGGTCGTGGTGCTGGTGACGATGGCGGCGCAGATCGCGTCGGCGATGGGCATTGCGATCTTTCCGGTGATTGCGCCGCAGCTGGCACAGATGCTCGGCGTCGACGCGTCCTGGGTCGGTTACCAGATCAGCATTCTGTTCGGTGCTGCGGTGCTGATGTCGGGTTCTGTCGGTACGGTGGTATTGCGCTGGGGCGCCTGCCGGGCGATGCAGTGTTCCCTGTGGTTGTGCGCCGCTGGCATGATTGCCGGTCTCGCGGGGCAGCTGCTGCTGATGCCGCTGGCGGCGATTTTTGTCGGTGCCAGCACCGCGCTGGCGGCCGCCGGCGCGTCGCATCTGCTGTTCCGTTTCGGCCCGCCCAAACACCGCAACCTGATTTTTTCGATCAAGCAGACCGGCGTGCCGCTGGGCTGGGCGACCATTGCGCTGGTTGCGCCGGCGCTGAGCCTGGCGTTCAGCTGGCGCGTGTCCCTGCTGGCAGTGTTGCTGTATTCGGTGGCCGGCGCTCTGCTGCTGGAGCGCTGGCGCAGGGATTGGGACGATGATCGTAATCCCCGTGCGGCAGCGCAGACCAATATGCTGTCCGGCGTTGTGGTGTTGTGGCGTTACGCGACGCTGCGTTACCTGGCCATGGCGGGCTTTTTCTTTTCCTTCGTCCAACTGTGCCTCGGCAGCTTCACCGTCAATATGCTGGTGCAGGAAGGCGGTTACGGCCTGGTCGCAGCCGGTGCGATGCTGTCGCTGGTGCAGGTGGCCGGCATGGCGGGGCGGCTGGTGTTCGGCTGGGTCGCCGATCGCAGCGGCCGGGCCATTGCCGCGCTGGTGGTGAGCAGCTTGATTGCGGCTGTGGGTTGCCTCGCAAGCATGTTCATTTCCGGGAGCTGGCCGGTACCCGCGCTGGCGGCGTTTTATGTGTTGTTCGGCATGGTCGCCTACGGCTGGAACGGCGTGATGCACGCGCAAATCGCGCGCTTCAGCCCGCCGGGCATGGTCAGTGTCGCAACCGGCGGCATGATGGTGTGGGTCTTCGGCGGCATCCTCGTCGGCCCGGCACTGTTTGCGGCGACGTATCGCTGGATCGGCAGTTATACGATGACCTTCGGCGTACTCGCGCTGGTGGCCGTGATCAGCGCGATCCTCGCTGCGCTGGCGCTGCGCGCGGAGCGCGCAGCATGAGCGCGACTGCCGCCGCTCCCGCGCCGTCTGTTGCCGCAGTGGTGGCTGCGACCACCGCAGCACAGGTGGCCGGGGCGATGGGGGCGGCGGTGTTCCCGGTGATCGCTCCGGAGCTCGCGCGCACGCTCGGTGTGCAGGCGTCGCTGATCGGTTACCAGATGAGCCTGATTTACGGTGCGGCGCTGCTCGGATCGATGCTGTTCACCTGGATGGTTGCGCGTTACGGCGGTTGCCGCACCACCCAGATCGGCATGGCCTGCTGCATGGTCGGGCTTGCGGCGGGATTTCATGCCAGTGTTGCTGCACTGGTGGTGACTTCGGTGTTTATCGGCGTTGCGATGAGCATCAACCTGCCGGCGGCGGCGCACCTGCTGTTCCGCTTCAGTCCGCCGCAACACCGCAACTTCATTTTTTCGCTGAAGCAGACCGGCGTGCCGCTGGCCTGGGCGCTGATGGCGCTGGTCGCACCGGCGATCACGCTGACCTGGGGCTGGAGATGGGCCCTGGCGCTGGTGCTGCTGTCGGCGCTGGCGACCTTGCTGGCACTGCAACTGGTGCGTGAGCGCTGGGATGACGACCGGCGCCCCGATCTGCCGGTGCGGGCGCGGGTGTTTGAGGGGGTGCGGCTGGTGTGGCGGCTGCCCGCGTTGCGCTGGCTGGGTGTCGCTGCATTCGGCATGGCGTTTGTGCAGCTCTGTGTCAGCACCTTCACCGTGATCATGCTGGTCGAGGAAGCGGAGTACACGCTGATCGAGGCCGGGCTGATGCTGTCGGTGGCGCAGATTTTCGGTGTCCTGGGCCGTATCGCCTGGGGCTGGCTGGCTGACCGCACCGGTGACAGTCTGCGCGTGCTGCAATGGCTGACCGGCGGCATGTTGCTGTGCTGTGCTGTCATCGCGTTTCTCCGGCCGGATTGGCCGGTGCCGCTGACCGCGCTGCTGTTCGCGGTGTTCGGCGCGACCGCCATCGGCTGGAACGGTTTGTACACCGCAGAGGTTGCGCGGCGCAGTCCACCAGGGGAGATCAGCATCGCGACCGGCGGTGCGATGGTGTGGAACTTCGCCGGCATACTCGCGGGCCCCACGGCGTTCACGCTGGTCTACGCCTTGCTGGGCAGTTACGCATGGACTTACGGTGCCATGGCGGTGATGGTGGCGGTCATTTTTCTGGCCCTGCATGCGGCGCGGCGCGCGGAGCGCGGAGAGACCTGATGGAGTCATTGAGCGTCCTGCAGATGGTGTTCTGCGTGGTGGTGATTGCAGTGGCGTTCGCGGTGCGCGGCGGCACCGGATTCGGCGGTGGAGCGATTGCCGTGCCGTTGCTGGCGCTGGTTTTTCCGCTACCGGTGACGGTGCCGGTGGTGACCGTGCTCAACATACTGTCATCAATCGGCCAGGGCATCACCGACTGGCGCCTGATTGCCTGGAAGGAAATCCGCCGCGTGCTGCCCGGCAGCCTGATCGGCGTCTTCATCGGCATGTATTTCCTGACGCAGATCGATCCGCAGCCGCTGGGCCGCGCACTGGGTATTTTTGTCATCGTCTACGCGCTGTACACCATGCTGTTTGCCGGGCGCACGCCTGCGGTGCCGTTGCGCTGGATGCTGGCGGTGGCTGTGGTGACCAGCTTCTCGGCGGGTCTGATTGGTGCGCTGTTCGGCGGTGCAGCCGGACCGCTGTTCGTGATCTACCTGAATGCGGCGCGGCTGGCGAAGGATGTGTTCCGGGTCACGATCACCACCATCATGCTGTTCCAGGGGCTGGTGCGCATCGCCGGTTATGCCGTGTTCGGCCTCTATGATGCGCATGCATTGATGTTGCTCGCGACGGCGCTGCCGCTGATGCTGGTCGGGTCATGGTTTGGTGTGCGGCTGATCCGCCGTTTTGACCAGGCCTTGTTTAACCGCGCAGTGGGCGCCGTGTTGCTGGTCAGCGGCGCAGCTCTGGTTTTCAAGTGATATGCGATGTTTGACCTGAGCTGGTTCCAGATGGCATGGATCGCGACGGTATTTTTCCTCGCCTTTGTCGTGCGCGGCATGTCAGGTTTTGGTGCAGGCATGATCGCCGTGCCGCTACTGGCCTTTGTAATTCCGCTGCAGCTCGTGGTGCCGTTGTGCAGCCTGCTGGTGTTCGTGCTGTTTGTGATTCTGGTCATCCGCGACCGGCGCGAGGTGGTGTGGGCGGAGCTGCGCCTGCTGGTGCCCCCGACCATCATTGGCGCATTGCTGGGGTTGTGGTTGTTTGCCCGGCTCGACAACCGCATGCTGGTGATCATGCTGGGCGCGTTCCTGGTGTGTTACTCCTGCTACATGCTCGCCGTCAGCGCGCTCGGCCTGCCGCAGTTGCGCTGTTCGCAACGCTGGGCGCTGCCGGTGGGTTTTTTCGGCAGTTTTTTTGACACCCTGTTCGGCGGCGGTGGCGGGACGCTGGTGGTGATTTACATCAACGCCCGCGGCATCGGCCGTGCCGGCTTTCGCGCGACGGTCGCGGCTTTGTGGTTTACCGAAATGGTTGTCCGTATCGGCGGTTATGCCTGGGCCGGGTTTTACGATAGGACGGCACTGCTGCTGTTTGCCGCCTTGCTGCCGCTGATGTGGGCGGGGACCGTGGTCGGCGAGCGCCTCGGCAACCGGGTCAACAGCGAAACGTTCTCGAAAATACTGGCGGTGATGCTGCTCGCCAGTGGGATCAGCCTGCTGGCAAAGTGACGCGGCGGGGAAACCCGGCGTTGTCGGGAAAACCGATCAGCGCAGGAAAATGACCACGGGGAACACAGCGACAGCGAGGGCAAGCACCAGCCATTCAAGGTTGTTTCGTTTAAGCCAGCCGGTAAAATGCAAGACCAGTACCACTACTGCAATGACATAGAACGCATAAAATGCCATTTCCACACCCCTTTTAATTTTGCTGCGAGGATATACGAATTCAGCGGCACTCGCTACCGGTTGCAAAGTGGTTTGCAGCCATCGCAGCATTGCATGTCGGCCCCGCTTTTTAAGTGCTTGTACTGCTGTTTGGCTGGATTTGCGCAGCGCCCATACCGGGGGATTTGTATCTGATGTTGTTCGGCCGGGACGGGCAAGGGACTGCGCCCTGGCGCTTCGAACGGTGGTGATGGCCCGGGGTTATCGGGATATCGAAGGTGTATCGCGAAGGAGTATCGAAAGCCTTGGCGGGTGCGGCATGATGTTGATGGATACACTATCGTTCATTTCATCATCTAACTATTTGTTTATAAATATTTTTTCTGAAAAATCGCCGCAAGCATTGCCAGCCTTTTTTTAACACAGCTTGTGCCGGCTTTTTCACGCGATGCCGCAGCATATGTGTCGCAGCATATGTTGCCAATACACTGATTTAAAGAGCAAAATGCGGGGACATTCAGAAGCATTCATTGATCCCGCTTTGTGGAGGGGCTGTGGCGCGTATCGCGGTGTTCAATCAGAAGGGCGGCGTCGGCAAAACGACGACCACGCTGAACCTTGCCGGTCTGCTGGCACGGCGCGGGGTTGATCCGCTGGTCATTGATCTGGATCCGCAAGCCCATCTGACCAGTGTCTGCGGCGTCATCGTGCCGCGCGCCGAAGCCAGTATTTACGGCCTGTATGCGCACGGTACGCCGCTGGCATCACTGACCTGCAGCACACGCAACGGCTGGAAACTGGTGCCTTCACATATCGAGTTGTCCAAAGTCGACAGCCAGTTCGGCAAGGGGCCCGCAATACTCGGCCGGCTGGCAGCCGCGCTCGACCGCGAATCTGCGGCGCGTCCGGTGCTGATGGATGCCTGCCCGATGCTGGGCGTGTTGTCGCTGGGCAGCGTGTTTGCCGCTGACGGCGTGATCATTCCGATTTCGACCGACTATCTGGCGCTGAAGGGCGCAATGCAATTGGAGCGCACGCTGAAAGCGCTGGAGCAGGTGTTGAAGCGGCGCGTGCCGCGGCGTTACCTGATTACCCGCTACGATCCACGGCGCCGGATGTCGGGGGATATCGAGCGCCAGTTGCGCGCGCGTTACGGCGACGAAGTCTGCGCCACGCGCATTGCCGAAAACGTCAGCATCGCCGAGAGCCCGGCGTCCAACCAGGATGTGTTCGAACATGCGCCGGCGAGCCGCGGCGCGCGGAATTACACCGAGTTGCTGGAGGAGTTGCTGGCTGCCGGCTTCATCCGTCTGGCCGAGCGCGAGGCCAAACCTGCGCTGCGGACTGCGCCGCCTGGCGCACGCAGCGCACTGAGCGCTGAAAAAGAGGCGCATGCCCGGCGCAACGTGGCCGCAGGCCTGAAGCTGGTGCCGACGCGTCGCGTCAGTAGCTGATTGTTGCGCCGGGCAACCGGCTATCGCGGTTCTTCCTGCTTGCTGATCAGCGAAATCATGCTTTCAAGGTCGACCCCGTCGCCGCGACTGTCGGGGGCGAGGGTGCTGCACTCGAGGATTTCGCTATGCTGGTAAATCTGGCGGATCCGCATTTCGGCTTCATCCCGGTCGCGTGCCTGCACCACCAGGTTTTCCACCACCATGCCGCCGCGCGTCCTGATCGTGAATCCGAATTTCGTCATGCTGGCCATGGATACCGTCCCTTCGCTTGACGTTCAGGATGCGTCGGGTTTGAGTTCGCTGCGGTAACGCTTGAAGTTCTGCACGTAGTGGTCGGCGATGCGGTTGATGTTCTTGATCTGCTCCGCGGACAACTGGCGCACCACTTTGCCCGGCGCGCCCAGCACCAGCGAACCGTCGGGAATTTCCTTGCCTTCGCCGATGAAGGCGCCGGCGCCGATCAGGCAGTTTTTGCCGATTTTCGCGCCGTTGAGAATCACCGCATTGATGCCGACGAGGCTGCCCTCGCCAATAGTGCAGCCGTGCAGCATGGCCATGTGGCCGACACTGACGTTTTTCTCGAGGGTCAGCGGAAAGCCGGGGTCGGCGTGCAGCACCGAACCGTCCTGCACCTGGGAGTTTTCGCCGATGGTCAGCGTTTCGCTGTCTGCGCGCAGCACGCAGTTCCACCAGATGCTGGCGTTGTTTTCAAGGATCACGCTGCCGATGACGATGGCGTTGGGGGCGATCCAGTAATCGCCCTTGCAGACGACCTTGCGGTCGCCGAGACTGTATTTCATCGCTGTGGTTTCCGCTGTTGTTCCCGCTGTTGTGCCTTAGTACTCAGAATCCGACGGCCTGGCCGTCGGTGCGGCGTTCGGAGGCGGCAAAATAACCATCCTCCATTTTGTAGATCAACTGGGCACGGCCGAAGTCGGTGGACCAGCGGTCGGCCTGCGGCATATCGTGCCCGCGCCCGCGCAGTTCGGCGATGGTATCGGCGGAGACCCCGTGTTCAATGCCGACCTTGAGGCCGGTGTCAACGCGCCAGCGCGGCGCGTCCGCGACGGCCTGCGGATTCTGGCCGTAGTCGACCATGCGCGAGACCACCTGCATGTGACCCTGAGCCTGCATTGAGCCGCCCATGACACCGAAACTCATCAGCGGCTTGCCGTTTTTGCTGAGGAATCCCGGGATGATGGTCTGGAACGGGCGTTTGCGCGGTGCGACGATGTTGGCATGGCCGGGTTTCAGGCTGAAGCCATGGCCGCGATTCTGCAGGCTGATGCCCGTCCCCGGCACCACGACGCCGGAGCCGAAGCCGGCGTAGTTGGACTGGATGTACGACACCATCATGCCCGACTCGTCTGCGGCGGTCAGATACACCGTGCCGCCTTTGGCCGGGTGGCCGAACACGGGGTCCTGCGCTTTTTTCATGTCGATCAGCTGCGCGCGTTTTTTCAGGTAAGCCTTGTCGAGCATTTCGGCGGGCGTGATGCGCATGGTTGCCGGATCGGACACATATTCATTGATGTCGGCGAAGGCGAGTTTCATCGCTTCGATCTGCAGGTGCATGCTGTCCGGCGAATCCACCGGCATTTTGGCAATGTCGAAGTTCTCGAGGATGCCCAGCGCGATCAGCGCCGCGATGCCCTGGCCGTTGGGCGGGATTTCATGCAACGTGTAGCCGCGGTAGTCGATGCCGATCGGTTCCACCCAATCGTTCTTGTGACTGGCCAGATCGTCCATCGTCATTGCGCCGCCGTGCTGTTTGGCCCAGGCGACGATTTTTTCGGCAAGATCGCCTTTGTAGAACGCATCACCTTTGGTTTCGGCAATCCGCGTCAGTGTCCTGGCCTGCGCCGGGAACGAGAATTTTTCTCCTGCGGCCGGTGCGCGGCCGCGCGGCATGAAGGCCTCGGCGTACCCCGGCTGGTTTTTCAGTTCCGGTGCCTGGTTGGCCCACAGCCGGGCGATGGTCGGCGTCACCATGTAGCCGTCGGTGGCGTATTTGATTGCCGGTTCGAACAGGTCGGCGAAGGGCAGTTTGCCGAATTTGGCGGACATTTCTGCCCAAGCCGAGACGCAGCCCGGCACGGTCACCGAATCCCAGCCGCGCTGGGGCATGGCCTGCGCGCCTTTGAAGCGGTCGGCGGTCCAGGCTGCGGGGGAGCGTCCCGAGGCATTCAGTCCGTGCAGTTTTTTGCCGTCCCACAGAATGCAGAAGGCGTCGCTGCCGATGCCGTTGCTGGTGGGTTCGAGTACGGTCTGTGCAATGGCCGTGGCGAGTATGGCGTCAACCGCATTACCGCCCTTGAGCATCATGCGCAAGCCTGCCTGCGCTGCCAGCGGTTGCGAGGTGGCGACGACATTGCGCGCCAGTACCGGCATGCGTTGTGAGGTATAGGGGAACTGGAAGTCGAGAGGGGGCATAAAAGCGCTCTAAATAAGAAAACGGGGTCCAAAAAGTAAACGGGGCACGAAGCCCCGAATTCTAACCTACACGATGCGCATGCGTTACTGCGCTTCGATACCCGCGGCACGTACGACCTTGATCCATTTCTGGATTTCTGCACGGTTGAATTTGTCGTGCGATTCAGGTGTGGTGCCCGTCGGTTCCGCTCCCTGTTCGAGCAGGGTCTTGTTGACCCGGGGATCCTTCAGCGCCTGCGCCATCGCGGCATTGACGCGGTCGGCAATCGGCTTCGGCAGATTGGCCGGGCCGAACATCGCGAAGCCGCTGGAGACGATGAAATCCTTGTAGCCCTGTTCGATCATGGTCGGTACTGTCGGCGCAGCGGGCGAACGTTTTTCTCCGGTCTGTCCGATCATGCGCATGCGGTTCGCGGCAACGTAGGGAACGGCGGCGGGCATGCTGGGGAACTGCATCTGGATATGGCCGCCGACCAGGTCGACCATCGACGGGCCGGTGCCCTTGTAGTGGACGGCGGTCAGCTTGATGCCGGTGGTCGAGATCAGCAACTCCGCGGCGAGGTGGCCGACGGTGCCGATGCCGGCGGTCGAGTAGAAAATGTCGTTGGGCCGCGCCTTGGCCAAGGCGACAAATTCCTTGACGTTTTTCGGCGGCAGCGAGGGGTGGATGACGAAGGCGGTGGGCACGTCGGCGACCACGCCGAGAGGCGTGAAGTCCCTGACCGAATCGTAGGGCAGTTTTTTGACCATCGACGGATTGATGGTGTGCGCGGCGGAGGCGAGCAGCAGGGTGTAGCCGTCGGGGGCGGCGCGCATCACCGCTTCAGTGCCGATCATGCTGCCGGCGCCGCCGCGGTTGTCGATGATGATCTGCTGACCGATGATTTCCGCCATTTTCGGCACGAAGATACGGCCGATGATGTCGGTGTTGCCGCCGGCGGCGAAGGGAATCACCAGGCGGATCGTTTTGACGGGGTAGTTTTGCGCTTGCGCGGGGGCGGCCAAAGCCAGGGTGCCGGCAACAGCGGCGATGCCCAGATGGGACAGTTTCATATCGATGTTCTCCTCATGTTGCCTGTATCCGGGAGCGATTTCCGTCACAGGTGTTTGTCAGGAATACGAGTCTACCAAGTTTACCAAGCTTGCCAGGCTTGCCAGGCTTGTGCAGTCTTCACCGGCGTCCAGTTTGTGGTTGATGGGCCGGCGGTACACGCAGTGCGGAGTAGAATCAGTATCATTCCCGGTATTTCCGCTTTATACCCGCAAGGAGATCGCATGACGAGCAAACGCATGAGCATCATGGGCACCCGGCATGTCGTTGCTGCGGGTCATTACCTCGCCGCTCACGCCGCATTCGAAATACTTGAGGCCGGCGGAAATGCCATAGATGCCGGCGTTGCCGCCGGTCTCGCCATCGGCGTACTGCAGACCGAGAAAGTCAATATCGGCGGCGTTGCACCGCAGATTATTTATACGGCCAAAGACCGCAAGGTGCATTCCATAGACGGTCTTGGCGTCTGGCCGCGTGCAGTGACAGCGGATTATTTTCTGAAGCACCACGGCGGGAAAATTCCGCCCGGCGTGTTGCGCAGCGTGGTGCCTGCAGCGCCCGATGCGTGGATTACCTCGCTGTCACGCTTTGGCACCATGAGCTTCGGCGAAGTCGCCGAGGCGGCGATTCGTTTCGCCAGCAAGGGCTTTCCGATGTATCCGCTGATGGCCGAATTCATCGGCAGCAATGTCGATAATTATTCGCGCTGGCCGTCGAGTAAAAAAGTCTTCATGCCCGGTGGCAAGCCACCGGTGCCGGGCAAGGTCTTCGTGCAGGCCGATCTTGGCCGCACACTGCAATACATGGTGGATCAGGAGCGCCGCGCCAAACGCAAGGGGCGCAAGGCCGGACTGCAGGCGGCACGGGATGCGTTTTACAAAGGCGACATCGCGCGTGACGTGACGAAATGGATCACGCAGCAGGGCGGTCTGATGCGGTATGAAGATTTTGCGGATTTCAAGGTCAATTTCGAGCCGACGGTGAAATCGAAATTCGGCAATATCGAACTGCACGCCTGCGGCCCATGGTCGCAGGGTCCGGCGCTGCCGATGGCGCTGAATATCCTGAAAGGTTATGACCTGAAAGCCCTGGGCCACAACACGCCGCAATACATCCATGTTGTCACGGAGGCGCTGAAACTGGCTTTCGCCGACCGTCATCAGTATTTCGGTGATCCCAAATTCGTCAAGGTGCCGTTGACCGGACTGCTGTCCGAGAAGTATTCGGCGTGGCGCCGGACGCTGATTCGCGACAAAGAGGCGTGGCCGGGAATGCCGCCGGCGGGGGATCCGAAGACGCTGTCCGCACTGGAGAATATCTGCGTGCCGGCGCCACAGTCCGAAGAATCTCCGGGGCCGGGAGACACATCCTATCTGTGCGTGATCGACCGTCACGGCAACGCATTCTCCGCAACACCATCCGATGGCTCGGACAAATCGCCGATCATTCCCGGTGTGGGCATCGTCTGCTCCGGCCGCGGTACGCAATCCTGGTCGGATCCCACGCACCCGTCGTCGGTCGCGCCGGGCAAACGCCCGCGGCTGACACCGAATCCGGCGCTGGCATTGAAAAACGGCCGCGCCTACATGCCTTTTGGCACACCCGGTGGCGACGTGCAGATCCAGGCGATGATCCAGGTCTTCCTCAACGTCAATGTTTTCGGCATGGGCGTGCAGGATGCCGTCGAGGCGCCGCGTTTTGCCAATTACAGTTATCCCGGCTCGTTCGAGCCGCATGCCTATTTCCCGGGACGTCTGTACCTCGAATCCCGCATCAACGCCAAGACTGGCGAGGCTTTGAAGGCGATGGGGCACAAGGTCTACTGGTGGGATGACATGACCTGGCTTGCCGGTTCGGTATGCACCATTGTCAACGATCACGCTCAGGGCGTGCTGCACGGCGGGGCGGATCCGCGACGGCCAGCCTATGTGCTGGGGTGGTAGAGGGCATCGCTGGCTGCAACAGACTTGATGCCGGTGGCACGATTGCTGCCAGCAATTGCTGTGCAGTTCTGTATGCGGTTCTGCATTTTTTCAACGCAATCCCATAATGATTATCGAGGAACGACCATGAATTTGCCTTTTGCCAGGAACATTTTTGCGGCATTGATTGCCGCCACGCTTTTTCATCCCGCAGCTTTTGCTGCCTCTGAATATCCGGATCGTCCGGTGCGCCTGGTGGTCGGATTCCCGCCGGGTGGCGCGGCCGACATTCTGGGGCGCATTGCCGCGCAACAGTTGAGTGACCGTCTGGGGCAGCAGATGGTGGTGGATAACCGCGGCGGTGCCGGTGGTCTGATCGCGACTGAAATTGCGGTGCGCGCCAATGCCGATGGTTACACACTGCTGTTTTCGTCGATACCCCATGTCATCAATCCGCATCTCTACAAAAAAGTATCGTACGACGCGATCAAGGATTTCACCCCGGTGGTGCAGTTTGTATCAGTGCCGCTGATGATGGCAGCCGGGCCGTCGCTGCCGGCGAAATCCGTCAAGGAGCTGATTGCCTATGCCAAGGCCAACCCTGGCAAACTCAATTACGGTTCGGGAGGCAGCGGTTCATCAAGTCATTTGGCGGTGGAGTTGTTCAAATCGATGGCCGGCATACGCATGGAACATATTCCATACAAAGGTACCGGGCCGCTGATTACCGACATGCTGGGCGGACAAATCGGCGTCACCATTGCCAGCGCGGTGCCGCTGGCGCCTCAGGTTAAATCGGGCAAGCTGCGTGGTCTCGCGGTGACCGGGCCGAAACGCTCCGCGGCGTTTCCCGAACTGCCCGCCATTGCCGAAACGGTGCCCGGATATGAAGTCGTCAACTGGTTCGGGATTTTCGCGCCCGTGGGAACACCTGCGAACATCGTGAAGCGCCTCAATGCTGAACTGAATACCGCGCTGCGTGAGCCGGAACTGATCAAGCGTCTGAACGCGCAGGGTGCGGATGTTGCGGGCGGCAGCGCCGAAGCATTTACCCGCGTGGTCAAGGCGGATTACGCGAAATGGGCAAAAGTCGTGAAGGAGTCCGGGGCGCGGGTGGATTGATGGTTGATGCCCGGCGGCGACGGGGCTCAACCAAATCAAACGAGTAATAATCAGAGTCGGAGGAAATATGTTTAAAAACAAATGCTTATGTAAATACCTCGCAGTGATGGCAATGTTCGGCACAGCGGCTACGGCGCTGGCCCAGGATGCTGCCGGTTATCCGTCGCGCACCATTCGTTACATCGTCGGCTACACGCCGGGCGGCACGGCAGACATGCTCGCGCGCGCAGTGGGGCAGAAACTGGCGGCAGCCTGGGGTCAGCAGGTGATTGTCGACAACCGTCCCGGCGCCGGCACCAATATCGGCACCGAACTGGGTGCAAAAGCACCGCCTGACGGTTACACGCTGTTCATGCCGACGGTGGCGAATGCGATCAATCCGACGCTGTATCCGAAGCTGAATTACGACATGCTGAAGGATTTTGTTTACGTCACCAATTTTGCCAAGGTGCCGGGCATTGTGGTCGTGCATCCGTCGCTGCCGGCAAAAAACGCCAAAGACCTGATCGCCATCGCCAAAGCCAATCCGGATTCGCTGCGACATGGGTCAACGGGCATCGGCAGCCCGCACCATCTGGCCGGTGAAATCTTCAAAACCATGGCCGGGGTGAAAATGGTGCATGTGCCGTACAAGGGCGCAACACCAGCCATTGCCGACATCATTGCCGGACACATCGAAGTTTATTTCGGCGCGATGGTGTCAACGCTGCCGCATGCGCGCAGCGGTCGTCTGCGCGCGCTGGCGGTGACCAGCCTGAAACGGGTCAATGCTGCAAAAGATGTGCCGACGCTGGACGAGCAGGGGCTGAAAGGATTCGAAACCGGCTCGTGGTTCGGCATGGCAGTGCCCACGGGCACTTCGCGCGATATTGTGATGAAACTGCATGCCGAATCGACCAAGGCGCTGCAGGCACCGGATCTGCGTGACCGGATGATCGCCGAGGGCGCCGAGTTTGTCGGTGATACGCCGGAGCAGTACGCGGCCTATATCAGGAGCGAACTGGTGAAGTGGGGGCGGGCCGTCAAGGCGTCCGGCGCGAAAGTGGAATGAGCGAAATTGAACTCCTGCCGGAGCCGCGTGTGATGGCGGCATCGGCGAATCCGCTGCTCGATGCAGCGGCGCAGGATGCAGGCGAACGGCTGGCAAAGGAAATCGATGCTGCGCTGGCGGCGGGTGATGATGCGATCATCCGCGCAGCGCTGCAAAGCGGTGTGCCGGCTGATGCAAGCCGTATCTGGCAGGCACTGGCGGCAGCGATCGACGGCGGCGGGGAGGGCATCGGCCTGCGCTTGTTTGCCATCCCGCTGATCATCGTCGCCGGTGCGCGCACGCAACTGACCTTGCCGGGTGCAATCCCTGAAGTCGGAAAAATTACTGCGCTGCTGGAACAGCATGGCGCGATCGGCGCCACGCGCAATTTCGGTCTGGGCAATGCGCTGTGCGGCGCCGCGGCACTGGAAGCCTTGTCACCCTGCGCGTTATGGCGCGCCGTCCGCGATCCGGCGGAGCGTGCAGTAGCCGAAGCGCTGACGCCGGAGCCGGTCGCCGTGGGGCCCGGCCGCGAGCAGGTGCACCTGCGTTTCATGGTGGGCGCCGGCGTTACGCCACGACATCTGCCGTCGTTCCTGGAGTCTGCCTCCAACATCGGCACCTGGGGCATGCCGCTGACACAGGAACTCGCGCGCCAGCTGGCGCAGCCCGGGCTGGAGGTGCTGCCGCTGCCGCGGCCGCCGCAACCGCTGGCCAAGGCAGCTTATCTCGGGCGCTGTGCGCAACTGGAGGCGGCGCTGAACCTGTTTCTCAGCAATACCGTGCGGCGTTTCCGCATGAGTGTTGGTGATCCCGAAGCGGTGCTGTCCGCGCACGCGCTGGCGGCGGGCGCCGGTGAACTGCGCCTGAGCCTGAGCTCGCCGTTCGACGAATCGATGCTCGAGGGTTTCTGCTGGCCGCTGCATCCGCTGGATGCGGTGCCTGAGGTGCAGCGGATTTTTGGGCAGGCATTGAACGACTTCAGGATTTCCGTCGTGGAGCGGCGCAGCGAAGTGCTTCCCGACGTGCTGGAGCGAGGTTTGCGTTTTGTGCCGGCGCAGCGCGCGGCGACAGCGGCAAGGCATTGATGGCACCTTATGCTGCACTGACACCTGAAATCTTGCTTGATGCCGTCGAGTCCTGCGGCTTGCGCTGCGATGGCCGGTTGCAGGGATTGAACAGTTACGAAAACCGCGTCTACCAGGTCTGGCTGGACGACGGCACTTCGGTGGTCGCCAAGTTCTACCGCCCGCAGCGCTGGAGCGCCGCCGCCATCCAGGAAGAGCACGATTACGCGCTGGAACTGGCAGCACGGGAAATCCCGGTGGTGGCGCCGCTGCAGTTTAATGGCCGCACGCGCCATGAACATGGTGGTTTCCAGTTTGCGGTTTATCCGCGCCGCGGCGGGCGTACGCCCGAGTTCGGCGACGCCGAGACGCTGCAGTGGCTGGGCCGTTTCATCGCGCGCATCCATGCGGTCGGCGCGACCCGGCCTTTCGAACACCGGCCGGTCATCGACATCGACGGTTTCGGCTGGGATCCGGCGGAATTCGTCTGTGATAGCGGTTTCGTGCCGGACGACCTGCAGGAGGCTTATGCCAGCACGGTCGAGGACGTGCTCGACCGCGTCGAGCAGTGCTGGGCGGCGGCAGGTCCGATTCGCCAGCTGCGGCTGCATGGCGATTGCCATGCCGGCAACATCCTGTGGACCGACGATGGCCCGCATTTCGTCGACCTCGACGATGCGCGCATGGGGCCCGCGGTGCAGGACCTGTGGATGTGTCTGTCGGGCAACCGCAAGTCGCAGCAGGCGCAGTTGCTGCCCCTGCTGGAGGGTTACAGCGAGTTCCGCGAGTTCGATCCGGCAGAACTGAGACTGGTGGAGGCGCTGCGCACGCTGCGCATGGTGCATTACGCGAGCTGGCTGGCGCGGCGCTGGGATGATCCGGCGTTTCCCGCGAGTTTTCCGTTTTTTAACACCCAGCGCTATTGGCAGGACCACATCCTCGCGCTGCGTGAGCAGGCGGCGGCGCTGGATGAGCCACCGCTGAAATGGCAGTGCTGAAACGCATGCTGCCGGCTGTGGTGACGATCATTGCGGCCTACGGCGCCGTGGTGTTTTTCATCTGGCTGACGCAGGACCGCCTGATTTATTTTCCGCATATCGGCGGCGGAGTGACGGCGACACCGGCGCGGGTCAGATTGCCGTTCGATGATGTGCGCATCACCACTGCGGACGGCGAAACGCTGGCCGCATGGTGGGTGCCTGCCGCAGCGGGGCGCGGCGCGGTGCTGCTGTTTCACGGCAACGCCGGCAGCATTGCCGACCGCATCGATTATCTGCCCCATTTCAACGCCATGGGCCATGCCGTGCTGCTGGTGGATTACCGCGGTTACGGCGCGAGCACCGGCAAACCTTCGGAGGCCGGTACTTCCGCGGACGCACAGGCCGCCTGGCGCTGGCTGACGGTGGAGCGCGGTTTCAAGCCCGCTGAAATCACGGTGGTCGGCGAATCCCTGGGCGGGGCCGTAGCGGCGGAATTGGCCGCGCGGATGCAGCCGCGTGCGCTGCTGCTGATTTCGACGTTTACCTCAGTGCCGGATCTCGGCAGCGAAATCTATCCCTGGCTGCCGGTGCGGCTGATCAGCCGTTATCGTTATGACACGCTGCAGAACCTGCGCCAATTCCGCGGCCCCGTGCTGATTGTGCACAGCCGGGACGATGACATCGTGCCGTTTGCACATGGCGAACGCCTGCATGCGGCGGCAGCGGGCGCCGTGCCATTGCTGGAAATGCGCGGCGGGCATAACGAGGCTTTTCTTTTCGGGCGTCCCGAGTGGACGCGGGCCGTAAGCGGTTTTCTGCAGTACGCTGCCGCTGTCCGGCCATAAGGTTCCAACCCATACCGTTGCCGGGCGGACGGGCGGTGCTTCAGGGCAGGCCGAGCGCGTCCCTGGTGTGACGCACGAGGGTATCCGGCTTCACGGGTTTGTTGAGGTAACCCGATGCGCCGTAGGCCAGCGCGGCGACGATGTCGTCGCGTTCGGCGCGCGCGGTGACCACGATGATCGGCGTTGACCTGAATTCGGCGTGTTCATGCAGTTTGCCGAGCACATCGAGGCCGACGGCGTCATGCATTTCGACATCGATGATGATCAGGTCGGGCAGCGGCGGTTTGGCGAGGGCGGCGGCGATTTCGCCGCGGTTGGCTGCGCCGCGGATGTCGAAGCCGGCCTGCAGCAGGCTGCGTGCGGCGGCCAGCGCCTCGGCCTCGTGGCTGTCGATGAGCAGGATGACGTGTTTGCTGCCGCCTCCGCCGCGCGGCACGATCGGTTTGCCCGGACGGTTGAGGATGCTGATCTGATAGCCCGCTTTCAGCCTGCGCGCGCCGGAAATCGTGGCTTCGGCTTCGCGCCGCTGCTGCAGCGTCGGTTCTTTCGGGCGTTCGCCGAGAAAACTTTCCAGTTCGGCGACGGCCGCAGGGGCGGCTGCCGCTGCCGGCAGCATTTTGATATAACCTTCGCTGGTCAGCGCTTCCAGTGCTGCGGAGATGTCGCCGGCATGCGGAAACCTGCTGCGCAGATATTCGGCGCTCGTGCTCTCGCCTACCGCAGCGAGCAGCCCTTTGATGCCCGGTTTCAGCGTCCCCGGTTTCGCCGCGGCTTCAGCGCGGCCCTTGGTGGTGGTGCGATAAGTGGTTTTTTCAGTCATGGTGATTTTTTATCCCCGGCATTTCAGCAACATGGTCGGCAATGGCCAGCGATAAGGCCAGTCCAGGAGTTTGATGTCGAAAAAGTCGACTAGTTCCGGAATGCCGTGCTTGCCGGGGGCGGGAGAGATGACATGTGGCTGAACATGGTTTGAAGGTCTGCGCAAGCATGCGAGTTTACTTGAAAAAGCCGGCGATGGACTTGAAACTGCCGCTGCGTCGTAGACTAAGCGCATGAATGAATGGAATAAAGCATTTGCCGGGCAGTCGCCGCTGCTGATTACACTGCGCGCGGCTGCGCAGCAGCTTGCGGGCAACGATTGGCCTGCGCGGCTGCAGTTGCAGGAAGTTATCGCGCAGGCTGACATTCATACTGCATCAGGATTGCCGCTGCGCCTGGTGTCGCCGGCAGCCGGTGCGGACCTGTCGTACGAGCGGCGTCTCTACGCGCGGGGCGAACTGGAGTTCCGCGAACGCAACTGGCATGACCTGTTCAATGTCCTGGTGTGGCTGACGTATCCGCGGGCCAAGACGGCGCTGAACGCGCGGCATCATGCGGCACTGCCCGCGAACAAGGCAGGCGGGCGCGGGCCGGTGCGCGATGCGCTGACGCTGTTCGATGAAAGCGGTGTCATCGTGGTCTCCGCGGATGCGGAACTGCTGGACATGATCCGCGAGTTCCGCTGGAAACCGCTGTTCTGGGAGCGGCGCGCAGCAGTGCTTGCCGGCATGGACTTCCTGCCGTTCGGGCATGCGCTGTGTGAAAAAGCGCTCGCGCCCTACAAGGGCATCACCGGGCGCGGGTGGTTGCTGGAAGTGGAGCTGGATTTTCTCGGGTTGCCGCTGGCCGAACGATTAAAACAAATCGATGATCGCCTGGCATTGCAGATTGCTGATCCGCAGGTTTTACGGCATACGCATGAACTCGCGCCGCTGCCGGTGCTCGGGGTGCCCGGCTGGTGTGCCGACAATGAACAGTCCGTTTATTACGATGACCGTGATCATTTCCGTCCGGGCAGGGTGAGTCGCGTGCCGGCGCCGGCAGCGGGTGGTGATGTGATGCCGGAGGAAAACCGGTGATTGCCCTGTTGCAGCGGGTCAGCATGGCGCAGGTGGTCATGGCAGGTGCGACAGTGGGCGCCATCGAAGGCGGATTGCTGGTGCTGCTTGGCGTGGAGGCAGGGGGATACTGCGGCGGAAGCGGATCGCCTGCTCGAACGCCTGCTGAATGGCCGGGTGTTCAGCGATGACACGGGGAAAATGAATCTGTCGCTGCGCAATGTCGGCGGCGGTTTGCAGTAAGGGGCCTGTTAACCATCATTTCGCACGCATGAAATGATGGTTAACAGGCCCTGATTCCGCAGGTCACGCTGGCGGCGGATACGCGCAAGGGGCTGCGTCCAGGTTTTTCGACGGCGGCGCCGCCGGAACAGGGCAAAGTGTTGCTCGACCATGTCTTGACCCGGGCACGGCATGCGCATGCGCAAGTGGTCACGGGCCGTTTTGGCGCCGACATTCAGGTCACGCTGACCAATGACGGACCGGTGACGTTCTGGCTGCAGCTGCTGCCGGGAAGCTCAGGTAGAATCGCGACGCCAGGCCAGACGCTGCCGGTAATATAAAATTATCAATAAAAACAATTACTTAAATTGTTTTCATGAGGGGCGCTGCGGTCTTGAACTTGCGCGCTTCGCCCCTATCTAATGTTCCGTATTCAACCATCGGGGGTTTGAAAATCTATGAAACGCGTCTTCCTGCTGATCGTCACCAACTTCGCGATACTCGCGGTACTCAGTGTGACCATGCAGTTGCTGGGCATCGATACTGCGCTCGAAAACGAGACCGGGCTCAATCTGCCGGGCCTGCTGGTGTTCGCGGCGATCTTCGGCTTTGGCGGCGCGTTCATTTCGCTGCTGATCTCGAAGTGGATGGCAAAAATGTCGACCGGCGCCAAGGTGATCGAAGTGCCGGCAAACACGACCGAACGCTGGCTGGTGGATACCGTCAAGCGCCAGGCGGAGCGCGCCGGCATCGGCATGCCGGAAGTGGCGATTTACGATGCGCCGGACGTCAATGCCTTTGCCACCGGCTGGAACCGCAATGATGCGCTGGTCGCGGTCAGCACCGGTTTGCTGAATAACATGACGCAGGATGAAGCGGAGGCCGTACTCGGCCATGAAATCAGCCACGTCGCCAACGGCGACATGGTGACGCTCACCCTGGTGCAGGGCGTGCTCAACACCTTCGTCCTGTTCCTGTCGCGGGTGGTGGGTTTCATCGTCGACCGCGTGCTGCTGAAGAATGAGCGCGGGCAGGGCATGGGTTTCTTCGTCGCGACCTTTGCGGCGCAGATGGTGCTGGGCGTACTGGCGAGCATGGTGGTTGCCTGGTTCAGCCGCCACCGCGAATTCCGCGCCGATGCGGGCGGCGCAGATCTGGCCGGCAGGCAGAAAATGATCGCCGCGCTGGAGCGCCTGAAAATGAACCACGAGCAGACGGCGCTGCCGGCGCAGATGTCAGCGTTCGGTATCTCGGGCGGTGGTGGCCTGTCGCGGCTGTTCATGTCGCATCCGCCGCTGGATGAACGGATCGCCGCATTGCGTGCCGCGCAGTCAGGGGTGCAGTAAGTGCAACAAGCAAAGTGTCGGCTGTAATAAAAAAGCCCGCGCATCGCGCGGGTTTTTTTACGCCTTGTTTCTAACAGCCTAATCAGGGCCGCAGCAGCGGATCGCGCACGGCACCGGTTACCGACAGGTTGCCGCGGGCAACCAGCAGGCCCTTGGAGCCGAGCTCTGCATTGATGCGGCCGGACAATGCGCCGCCATCGCCGATGGCAATCGCGCCGCTGGCGTTCAGCGGCCCGGAAGTCAATTGCAGCTGTTTGTAGTTGTAGCGTCCGCCGCTGATGCTGAGCGCCCCGCTCAGCGTATCGAAGCGGGTTTTCCCGCCGCGGGTGCCGCTTGCCGTCGGTGCCTGTAGGGCACGCACCATGTCGATGTTGATCAGTTCACCGGTACTGATGGTGAAAGATGCCTCGGCGGCGCTGGCATCGAACAGCGTTTTCAGGTTTTTCCCCTGCAGCGCGTAACTGCCGTTCGCGCTGATGGCGCCGTTCGCGGAAAAATCGCGGGTGTAGGCGGGAAGCAATTCCTGGAGCCGGCCGTTTTCAAGATTGAACTCGCCCTCGACGGTCATGGCACCGGCCCAGGTCGCTTTCAGTGCACCCTTGACGCGGCCGCCGCCGATGCGGCCCTCGAAGGCGCTCACGGTCGCCTGCTGCCGGTCCACCTGTGCGGTCACTGAAAGGTCGCTGAAGTTCAGCGCTGGTCCCACCGGCAGTTGCCATTCACCTGCTGAAATCGTCAGCGCAAGCCCGTTGTCCTTCGGCGCGGCATTGACAGTGATTTTGCCGTCGCTGAGGCGCATTTTCTGCAGGGCGCCGTTGCGGCCGAAGTTGATCGAGGCTTCAAATTGCGGCACATCAACGGGAATGCCGTCGACCTTGATGTTGGTCAGGCGCAACTGGCTGATCTGCAGTGCGGCGCCTTCCGCCCCTTTTGCCATTGCCGGAAGCAGATCAAGGCCGCTGGATTCGATGGTGATCGCGTTGGCGGTGATGGTGGCGAATTCCTGCGTGCCGAGCAGCAGGCTCCACGGCATCATCGGGATGCTGACCGTGTCGGCCTTGATCTGCTGCGTGCTGCCGACACTGACCTGTTCCAGGCGCAACATCTGTTCCGGATAAATCGTGTAGCGCATGTTGGCGATGCGCACCGGTTGCTTGAAGCGTTGTGACACCAGTTCCTGCACCTGCGGCACGTAGCTGCCCAGCGGCATCAGTTGCAGCGCGCCCAGCCCGCCCGCCACCAGTATCAACAGGCCGATGCCGGCCATGGCGCCCTTGCTGCGCGGTTTTTTGTCGGAACGGAAGGATGATGCTGCGCCGCGGGCCTCGGATTCCATGCGTAATTTGCGATCTGCAGCTGCCGCCTTGGCGCGTTCCTCGGCTTCGCTGCGGTAACGCGCATCAGCCTCGATTTCGGCAAGGGCGCGGGCGCGCAACTCCTCATCCACCCGCGACTTGACGTTTTTTTCCGCGCTGTCGCGCAGTTCCTGCTCGCGTACTACGCGGGACACGGCTTCGGTTTTGGCGCGCTCTTCCGCCTGGGCGCGCGCAGTACGCTCGACCTCCATCTGAGCCTTGGCTTTGGCCACGGCGGCTTCGGCCATCTTGGCGCGGTATTCCGCATCTTCACGGGCTTTTTTGCTTTCCTCGTTTTCGCTGGCTCCGGCGGTGCGGGCCAGGCGTTCGGCGTCTTCCCGCGCCTTGTGCGCGATCTCGAGCTGGCGGTCGGTTTCTTCGCGCGCCTTGCGTTCGGCCACGGTACGGGCGGCGATTTCAGCCTGCGATTTTTTCTCGGCCTCTTCGCGTTTGCGGCGCTCGGCGCTGATGACTGCTTCGACTTCGGCGCGGGCCTTGGCTTCGGCCTCGACCTGTACCTTGCGGATCGCTTCTTCCCGTAGCTCCCGTTCGGCGGTGACCTTGGCTTCGGCTTCCTCGCGGGCACGCCGCTCGGTGGCGATCCGGCTTTCCATGTCCTCGCGGTTGCGCTTTTCTTCTTCGGCACGGGTTTCCGCTTCAGCTGATGCCTGCCGCGCCTGTTCGCGCAGTGTTTTCAGTTCGGCGTTGGCCTTGGCATCAATCTCGGCACGCGCTTTTTGCTCGGTTTCCGCGGTAATTCTGCGTTGCTCTTCCTCGCGCGAACGGGCCTCGGCTTCGGATTTGGCGCGGGTTTCAGCGGCAATGCGCGCTTCTGCTTCCGCGCGTGCCCGGGCCTTGGCTTCTTCCAGGGCTTGCATGGCAGCCACGGCTTTGGCCATGGATTCCGGGTCTGCGCCTTGCGCAGCCCGGGCTTCTGCGGCCGCTTTGGCACGCGCCGCTTCTTCCGCCATCCGGCGTGCCTGTGCAAACGCGTCCTCGGCCGCTTTGGCACGGGCTTCGGCTTCCTCCAGCGCCTTGCGCTCGGCCTCGAGGCGGGCCTTGATGTCCGCTTCCATCCGGACACGGGCTTCGGCCTCGCGTTTGACGGAATCCTGGGCGCGGGCGAGGGCTTCGCCCATTGCTTTCATCTGTGCTTCGAGCGCTTCGCGCGCTTTGGTTTCGGCAGCGGCGTGGGCGTTGGCTTCAACCTCGGCTTTGGCCTGGGCTTCTGCTTCGACGCGGGCCTTGGCCTCCGAGGTCGCTTTGGCTACGGCGTCGGCCTTGGCGCGGGCTTCGGACTGTGTGCGCGCACGGGCTTCGGCTTCGGCCTTGGTCGAGGCCTCCTGCGCCGCCTTCAGGCGGATTTCTGCTGCGGCTTTGGCCTGGGCGTCTGCAGCGGCCTTGGACTCGGCTTCGGCTTTGGCGCGGGCTTCAGCCGCGGCACGGGCTGCTGCATCAGCCTTGGTTTTGGCTTCAGCCTCCACTTTGGCGCGGATGTCGGCTGCGGCACGGGCCTGGCCTTCGGCCTGTTGCCGGGCCTTGGCTTCCATCGCGGCTTTGGCGGCGGTCAGCGCGCGGGCCTTGGCCTGGGTTTCTTTTTCTTTGCGGGCTTCGGCCTCGGCGTTGACCTTGGCTACGGCCGCGGGGGAGGTGAAATCAAGATCCATTTCACCTTCATTGGCGGCTGGTGCCGCTGCGGCCGGTGCAGGTGCGCGCCCCGCGGGTGCTGCCGGGGCTGCGGCGGGTTTTGCGGCCGGCGCGGTGGACGGGGCTGAGAAAACCTTGACGTAACCCGCCTGGGTCAGCTCATCCAGTATGCCTTCGACATCCTTGCCGGGCAGCTTGCTTTTCGCAACCAGCTCGGCGAAGGTGGATTTTCCGTCCACTGACAGAAAAATATTGCCGGCATTGCGGTCCAGCTTGACGGTTTTGTTCTTGAAATCAAGAACGCCTTTGGAGGTCTTGGCGTAGACAGTTTTCGGGTGCATGGCATTAACACCGTGATTATTGGACAGTTTTCCGACGGACCGGCCGGCGACCCGACTCTGCGCTCCCCGCCGACCCCCTGCGATGCGGCCGAGAGTGCCAGCATTGCATGTGCGCAATCATTATAGTTACTATATCCGGATACAACAAAGTGATGCATATGGAAGCGGAATCCGTGCTTAGCCATCGTTCGACACTTGATGTCACGAACCAGGTCGACACCATGGATCCGGTGTCCGTTTCCTTCGAAGTCGCGCAAATCTACGAGCGGCTTTACCGGCGTGAATTTCCTTCAAGCCTGCTGCGGGTGTTTGCCGATATTGGCCGCCTGTACCGCGGTGAATTTCCCGGCTACCATCCCTGCGAAACCGATTATCACGACGTCCAGCACATCCTTGAGGTGACGCTGGCCATGACACGGTTGATGGACGGCTGCGTGCAGGCGACCGGCACCAGGATCATGCATGAGCGTCTGTTCCAACTGGGTGTCGTCAGCGCGTTGTTCCACGATATCGGTTATCTGCGCCGGCTCGACGACCATGAAAAGAAGCACGGCGCGGAGTACACCCGCACCCATGTCGGCCGCGGCGCGGAATTCATGTCCTGGTACCTGCCGGAGGTCGGGCTGGAAGAACTGGCTGATCCAGCTGCGCGCATCGTGCATTTCACCGGCTACGAGGTGCCGGTGAACGCCATCCAGATCGAACCGCAGTACCGCATGGTCGGCAACCTGCTCGGCAGCGCCGACATTCTCGCGCAGATGGCAGATCGTTACTATCTGGAGAAATGCCACGATCGCCTGTATCCGGAATTCGTGCTTGGCGGCATCGCCCGCCAGATCGATGATCAGGGCCAGGAAAAAGTGATTTTCTCTTCGCCGGCCGATCTGATTTTCAAGACCCCCGGTTTTTTTGCCGGCGCGCACAAGCGGCTGGAGCAGGATCTGGGTGGCGTCTACCGTTACGCCGACAGCCACTTCAAAGGCGAGAACCTGTACTACGCTGTGGCGCGCCGGAACATCAATTACGCGCGCACGATTGCCGAAATGCAGGACGTTTCCCTGCTGCGCCGCAAGCTGCCGGACAGCGGTTTCCAGGAAGCGGCATAAATCCGGCAGTCTGCGGCACTGCCGCCGGCTGCCGTGATCCTGGCTCAGGCCACTTGCAGCAGTATTTTCCCCGTGTGCTGGCTGGATTCCATCAGCGCATGCGCCTTTGCTGCATCGGCCAGTGCCAGCGTGCTGTGCGTGACCACCCTGATTTTTCCGCTGGCAATATGCGGCCACACCTGCACTTCGAGTTCGCGTGCGATGCGCGCCTTGAAGGCATCGGGGCGGGTGCGCAGCGTGGAGCCGGTGTAGCTCAGACGTTTCAGCATCACCGGCATCAGGTTGATTTCCACTTTTGAGCCGGCGCTGAAGGCGAGCTGGATGATGCGCGCATCGGGGCTGGCGGCCTTGAGGTTTTTTTCGATGTTCGGGCCGCCGACAATGTCGAGGATCACGTTGGCACCCCCTTCGGCACGCACCACATCAACAAAATCTTCCGCGCGGTAATCAATCACCCGGTCAGCGCCAAGGTCCTTGCAAACCCTGCAGCGGGCTTCCGGGCTGTCGGTGGCGATGACTTTGGCGCCGAAGGCCTTGCCGAGCTGGATGCAGGTGGTGCCAATGCCGCCAGCCCCGCCGTGCACGAGGAAGGTTTCACCGGCTTTTAATCCGGCACCGATGAAGACGTTGCTCCACACTGTGAAAAAAGTTTCCGGCAGGCCGGCGGCATCGACCATGCTGATGCCCTGGGGTACGGTCAGGCAGTGATCGGCATCGACGGCGACATATTCGGCGTAACCGCCGCCATTGGTCAGTGCGACCACCTTGTCGCCGATCGCCCAGCGTTGCACGTTTGCGCCCTTGGCGACGATTTCACCGGAGACTTCGAGGCCCGGCAGATCCGATGCGCCCTTGGGTGCCGGGTACAGACCTTTGCGCTGCATGATATCGGGGCCGTTGATGCCGGCGGCGACGACCTTGATCAGCACTTCATGGGCATTGGGCACCGGCAGCGGACGTTCAACCGGTTTCAGCACTTCGGGGCCGCCGGGAGCGGAAATTTCTGTGGCGCGCATGGTGGCGGGCAGGGTATTGGTCATGATGTTCCTCGGTTTCATGGACTGCTTTACAGGCTGGTTTAGAGGCTGACTATTTACTGGTTTCGCGGTATCTGCGGATGCGTTCCTGCAGTCCCGGCGTGCTCACCGAGCGCGCCAGTTCGGCCATGTCTTCGGCGCGGCTGTCGATCACGGTGCGGCGGTGCAGGGCCGCAGCTGCGGCAGGGGTCAGTGTTTCGGCGGCCTGTTGTGCGCTGGTGACCAGTGCCGGCCATTCTTCCGCTGCGGCGATGCCGGTGAGAAATCCTGTGGCCAGCGCTTCCGCGGCATCGAAGCTGCGCGAGGTCGACAGGATGTCACGCGCCTTGTCGGTGCCGATGCGATGCATCAACCGACGGGTGCCGAGCACCACACCGAAACGCAGGCCGGGCATGCGGAAGGTGGTGCCGGCAGCGGCGATGCGGATGCCGCAACTGGCGACGATGTCGGCGCCGGCGCCGAAAACCCGGCCGTGGGCCAGTACCAGCGTGGCGCAGGGCGCGTGATACAGCACCTGCAACAGGTTTTCGATGCGGATGAAACGCAGCGCGAGGTCCCCTTCGCTCTGTGCCTGTGCGTCGGTGAAATCAAAGCCGGCGCAGAAATGCGGACCGGCGCCGTCGATGATCAGAAGTCTTGTGCCGTCAGTGGCGGCGTATTCGACGGCATCGATCAGTGCTTCGACCAGCGGCGCAGACAGCGCGTTGGCCTTTTGCGGCCGGTTCAATGTCAGCCGCGTGACGTGATTCTCGTGTTTGCGCAGCAGTTCGTCGCTCATGTCTTATCCCCCAAAACTTTAGCCGCAGAGGACACAGAGTTCACAGAGAAAACCATGCCTGAGCAAAAGCAATCACATTTCCCACACCATGACCCCCACCAAATATTCGGCCTTGCTGTTTCCTCTTTGATCTCTGTGTCCGCTGTGTCCGCTGTGTCCCCTATGCCCCCTATGCCCCCTATGCCCCCTATGCCCCCTATGTCCCCTGTGTCCCCTGTGGCTGAATGGTTCTTCAGGTTTGCATGCTTGCGCGCACTTCGGCGGAGCGATCCCAGAAATTCGGCATCTGCGCACTGGAGTAGCCGGACACAAAAGGTTTATCGACGCCGGTGGCGGCATCGAAGACATGGCGTTTGACCGCGCCGATGTTGGCACCGTAAACATGGATGCTGATCGATACGCGGTCGTCAAAGGCGTTGGCCACTTCGTGTATGTCGCCGACGGTTGGCGAGACCTTGTCGACTTCGCCGGGCAGAAGGCGGGCTGTTTCACTGACGGTCATCGCTTTGCCGGCAACGCCGTGTTCAAAGCGGCGGCAGGACTCGGCACCCCGCATCATGCCGACCATGCCCCAGACCATGTGGTCGTGCACCGGTGTTTTTTGTCCCGGCCCCCAGACGAAGCTGACGACGGAGAACCGCTCCAGTGGATCGCAGTAGAGCAGGTATTGCTGATAAAACTGCGGGTGCGGCTGCGCGTATTCGTCCGGCAGCCAGTCATCATGTTTGATCAGTTCACCCAGCAGTTTGCCGCCGGTGTCGAGCATGATTTTTTCGTCCTTGCCGTTTTTCCCGGCGAGACGCGTGAATTCGGCAACGAAATGACGGAAGCGTGCGGTGTTTTTCATTGGGCTTTCTCCAGTTCGGCAAGAATTTCCGCAGTGTGGGCACCCAGTGCCGGCGGGCCACGTCGCACATCCAGTCGCTGGCCGGAAACACGTTGCGGTGAAATCACGGTTTTGCTGGCAACACCGTTGGGCAGGGTCAGGTTCTGCACCCATTCCATGTGTTTGACCTGCGGGTCGGCCAGCACCTGGGAATAATTGTACAGCGGCGCGCAGGGCACGCCGCGCGCGTTCATGCGGCTCAACAGGTCGTTTGCATCATGGTTGACGAATTCAGCTTCCAGTACTTCGCGCAGCGCATCCTGGTGCTGCGCGCGCAGCGCCGGTGTGGTGAATCGCGGATCCTCGGGCAGATCGCTGCGACTGATGACTTCGCAGGCGGCTTCCCACAGTTTGTTGGTGCCGGCAGCCAGCGCGAAATAACCGTCGCGACAGCAGAATGCAGCGTAGGGCGCGTTCATTGGATGTGCCGAACCCAGGCGCACCGGATCACGGCCGGTGCCGAACAGTTCGCTGGTCTGCAGGTTGGCGATGCTGAGCATGCTGCCGAGCATTGACACGTCGACGTAATCGCCGTGGCCGGTGCTGCGCGCCTTGTGCAGCGCTGCCGCGGCGCTGAATGCAGCGTAGAGGCCGGCGGAAAAATCGGCGATCGGGATGCCGCATTTTGCCGGGCGGCCATCGCGTTCGCCGGTAACGCTCATCACGCCGCTCATCGCCTGCACCGTCATGTCGAAACCGCCTTCGGTGGCACGCGGTCCCGTCTGGCCGAAAGCGGATACCGAGCAATACACCAGCGCAGGGTGATCCTTCGCCAGCGCGGCGTAATCAAGACCGAATTTCGCCATCACGCCGGGACGGAAATTCTCGAGCAGGATGTCGGCGCTCAATGCCAGCTTGCGTGCGGCAGCACGATCAGTTTCTGTTTTCAGATCCAGCACCACTGAACGCTTGTTGCGGTTGACCGATGCGAAGTACTGGCTGTAGCCATCGAGGATCGGCGGCCACTGCCGCATCAGATCGCCATCGGGGGACTCGACCTTGATCACGTCGGCGCCCATGTCGGCGAGCAGACAGCCGGCAAAGGGGCCGGCGAGGACCTGGCAGAATTCGACGACGCGGATGCCTTGCAAGGGAAGCATATGGAGTTCAGATGAGGGGTTCGGATGAGCGTGTGCTGTGGCAGTGGCGCGCGAGGTGTTTCATGGCGCGGCATGAGGTTAAAACATGGACCTTATGCTAGCACGGCACCGTCAGTGATTGACCGCGGCAGAGAATTGCCCCCCGGCATCCAGTGCATTCAAGACAGCGTTTTCGCGTTTTGTCATCGGCGCCGCGGTCTGTGCCTGTGTGGCATCAAACTGAAAACCGGTATGCGCAGTGATGTGGGCGATGGTGGTTTTCGGATGGTAGGCGGCGAGGGCGAAGCGCGAACCTGCCCGTGGCTCGCGTGTGAACACCGCCAGCGGCGTTACCAGCGCGGTCATGTTGCCGGAGGCGGTGACGAAATCGAGTTTGTCGACCAGAGCGCGCGTTGTGTGGTCAGTGCGCCAGGTGACGACGCGTTTTGCCGTCGGCAGCATCACTGCTGCGCCGCCGCCGCCGGGCAGGCGCACTTTCGGGTTTTCCCAGGAGCCGATGGCTGACACGTTGGTGCGGCCTTCGGCGTCGATCTGCGCGCAGCCGAGATAGACCAGATCAAGGCCACCGCGCGCACACAGATCGTAGAAATCCTGGTTGGCGAAAATTGCCGGCGAGCCGTGCACGATGGCCGGATCGCTGCTCGATTGCGGCACGCTGACCGGTTGTGGCTCGACACCGCCGGCGACGTTGATGTAGGTGAAGGGAAAATCGTAGGCGCGTTTGGCGAGCAGGCAGGCGAGCATCGGCAGCGTCGAGTTGACGCCGCTGAAGGTGATTTCACCGGCGCGGATCTGGCGGGCGAGGTTAACGACGATGAAGGAGAATGGCGACCAGTTCATGGGTTATATATAAGCCATTGTTTTTATTAAATATTTTGTAACCTTGTGATGGCGTGCCATGCCGTCAGCTTTTGCGC
The DNA here is from genome assembly GCA_038316355.1 of Burkholderiales bacterium. Taxonomy (GTDB): domain Bacteria; phylum Pseudomonadota; class Gammaproteobacteria; order Burkholderiales; family SG8-41. The sequence continues at coordinate 19,420 of JBBQAO010000007.1, read as the reverse complement.
ATAATTCAGCGCTGCGTGCGCAGGGCTGGTCGAGGGCAGGCGTTTATATTCCAGCGGTTGCGCGGTCAGTATCGGCAATACATGTTTGTGGAAACTGTGTTCGGCTTTTTTGCCGTTGAAAAATACCCGGGTGATGTTGCTGTGTTTCGCGAAAAAAGTCGGGAAATCGTTTGGGGTGAAATCCTGGGCGATCGCGGAATCCAGACTGCCTTCGCGCTGGCAAGAGGCCATCACGTCCCACAGCGCGATGCCGGATTTTTTCAGTAGTTGCTTGCGTTCTTCGTACGGCAATTCCGGACCGGCGCCAAAAAAATAGCCCATCAGTTTCCAGAATGCATTTTGCGGGTTTGCGTAGTACTGTTTTTCAGCCAGTGATTTTTTGCCCGGCATGCTGCCGAGGATCAGGATGCGTGCCGATGCGTCGGCGACCGGCGGAAAGCTGTGGATCAGGGGCATGGTGTTCCAGCGCTGATTTCCGGCGCTGTCGCCAGATGTTTTTCCAGCACGCCGTCGGCATCCTGCATGTAGTACCCCACCGCCGGATAATCGATGTCGTAATAGGGATGCATCGAGCCGGGCCATGCGCCATTCGGCGTGATCGCCACAGCTTCGACCATGAATCCCGGTATCAGAGTCAGTTCCGGTTGTTCCCGCAACCGGTCGGTAGGTACCAGTTTTTCCGCGGTGACCAGCACGCGTTTTGCGGCGCGGGTCAGCGGGTGGTCCCAGAACGGCGAACCATAGATGCGGGCATTGCCTTCGTCGTCCACTTCGGCGGCGTGGATCACCGCGATGTCCGGTTGCACTGCGGGGATGACATAGACATCCCGCCCGGAGCCGTAGGGATCGCGCAGGGTCTGCCAGTGGTTGATGCGCGCCAGTTCGCTGCCGTGGACACCGGCGACCGGCTGGAAGGGGATTCCGTAGGAGGCTGCACGCAGCCCCGCGACGAGGGTCATTCAGGCGTGTTCTTCGAGACGGGCTTCCTTGCGCTCGATGGCCTTGCGGTACCAGCGCGCCATGCCGAAGTTGCCTTCCATTGCGACAATGCCGGCGCGCACTTTGGCTACAGCGCCGGCGCGGCACAGCAGGTCGAGGTCATAACCGGGTGAGGGCTTGATGATTTCGAGATGTTTCCGCTGCTGGCGCACCAGCTCGCGCACCAGTGCGAACGGTCCGCGATGCAGGAACACGCCGCCGAGGCCCAGAGCGGCACCGTCAGGGATGCGCTGTGCGAGTGCGGCGAGGCTGATGATTTTCGACGGGGTTGCGGCCATGGGGCGCTCCGGGACGATGAATAATGAAAGTTTACACCCTGATTTTCCCCTGGTCATTCCTCGCCAGGACCAGTATTCGGACTGCATGGCGATGTGTGTAGCCGCGGTGCGATAATCGCGGCTCAATTCATCCAGTGGAGCAGGGCATGACACAGATTACCGCCGCGGAATATCAGGCGCAGAAGGGCAATGTAAAACTTTATGTGTATCGCAAGCGCGCGGCGCATGCGGCGAAAGGCGCGCCGGTATTGTTCCTCGTGCACGGCTCCTCGGCGTCGGGGCGTTCGAGTTTTGATCTTGCTGTGCCGGGGCGTAACGATTACTCACTGATGGACCATTTTGCCGATCTGGGTTACGACGTGTGGACCGTGGATCACGAAGGTTACGGCCGCTCGGATCGCACCGACAGCAATTCCGACATCGCATCCGGTGCGCGTGATCTTGCCGCGGCGATGCAGATCGTCGAACGCGAAACCGGCGCGCGGGAGGTGTACATGTACGGCGGTTCGTCGGGCGCGCTGCGAGCCGCGTTGTATGCGCAGCAGAATCCGGGGCGGGTCAAACGCCTGATGGTGTCGGCGCTGGTCTACACCGGCGAAGGCTCGCCGACCCTGGCCAAAAGGAAGGAAAAAGTCGAGGAATACCGCGCCAGTCCGCGGCGCAAGGTGGACCGCGCCTTCATCCACAGCATGTTTACCCGCGACAAGCCGGGCACTTCTGAGATGATCGCCGCAGACGCGCTGGCCGATGCCGAACTGCCGCTGGGGGATTCGGTGCCGACCGGGACCTATCTCGACATGTGCGTGCATCTGCCGGTGATCGATCCGGCGAAAATTACCTGCCCGGTATGCATCATTCGCGGCGAATACGACGGCATTGCCGCAGAACCCGATCTGCTGAACTTTTTCGGCAAGCTGCCGGGCAAGGACAAGCAGTTTGTATTCGTGTCCGGGCTGGCCCATGCGGCAACGCTGGGCCTCAACCGCCACAAGTTCTGGCATGCGATGGAATCGTTCATGAACATGCCGGGGAACCGGGCGCTGGCCGCCTGACTATATCGCCTGACTATATCGCCTGACAGAAAGACCAAGTCCAATTCAACCGCCGATGAACGCAGATGAACGCAGATCGAACCGGCTCACAAAGCGTGCCGAAGGCGGGTGATAATAATTTATTGTAAAAATTACCTGCTTTGATTCGGTGTGTGGGCTTCCCGGCCCTTTTGATTTTATCGGCGTTAATCCGCGTTCATCGGCGGTTAACATTTTCTGATTTTGATATACGTTGTAAAAACACAATTGATTCGAGGAGTCATTCATGGCATCCGGCGTATTTGACGACATACTGATCCAGCACCTGTGGAGCACCGAGGAACTGCGCGGCATATTCAATGACCACAACCGCGTGCAGAAGTGGCTGGATTTCGAGGCGGCGCTGGCACTTGAGCAGGCGGCGCTGGGCATCATTCCCAAAGCTGCTGCGGAAGAAATTGCCGCCAACGCGAAAATTTCCAGAATCGACATTGCCGCAGTGGCTGCGGAAATCCGTCGCATCAAACATCCGTTGGTGCCCGCGGTGAAGGCGGTGCAGAACCTGTGCAAGCCGGAACATGGCGAATACATCCATTTCGGGCCGACCACGCAGGACGTGCTCGACACCGCCACCATGCTGCAGATAAAAGACGCGCATGCGATTTACCTGCGCGACATGAAGGCCATCGGCAATGCGCTGGCCAAACTGGCGGAGCAGCATCGCGCGACGCCGATGGTCGGTCGTTCGCACGGCGTGCAGGCCTTGCCGATCACCTTCGGCCACAAGGCTGCGATCTGGCTGTCGGAAATGGGCCGCAACTATGAGCGGCTGCGCCAGCTTGAGCCGCGGATGTTCGTCGGCGGCATGGTCGGCGCGGTGGGTACCCAGGCTTCGTTCGGGCCGCAGGCCAAGGAACTGGAGCAACGTCTGATGAAGCGGCTCGGGCTGGGCGTTGCCGATATCAACTGGCAGCCGGCGCGCGACCGTTTCGCCGAATACATCAATGTGCTCGGTCTGATCAGTGCGACGCTGGGCAAGATCGCCAACGAGGTTGTCAATCTGGAGCACACGGAGATCAGCGAACTCTTCGAGCCCTTCAGCGCCGGCAAGGTGGGCTCATCGACGATGCCGCACAAGCGCAATCCGTCGACCTGTGAAGCCGTGGTCGGCGTCAGTCGCGCACTGCGTTACAACGTGACCTTGATGCTTGAGTGCATGGTGACCGAACACGAGCGCGACGGCTCGGGCTGGCGCGGCGAATGGAAGGCGATACCGGAGTCCTGCCTGATGGCCGGCGGCCTGCTGGCGATGATGAAATATGTGCTGACCGATCTGCATGTCGATGCCAAACAGATGCGCCGCAATCTTGATTTGCTTGGTGGATTCCTGCTGTCAGAGCGCGTGATGTTCGTGTTGTCGGACAAGGTCGGCAAACAGACCGCGCATGAACTGGTGTACGAGGCCTCGATGCACGGTATCGAAAATGAGGTCTCGTTCGAGAGTGCGCTGATGCAGAACGCGCAGATCAAGGCCGCGCTGTCGACGGCGGAGCTGAAGGCCGCGCTGGATCCGACGACCTATGTCGGCCGTGCACCGGAGATCGTCGATGAAGTGCTGCGGGCACAGCGGGCCAATGGCTGGCTCAATTAAAACACTATTTATCCAATAAAAACAATTACTTGCAGACACAACGGGAATCAAGCCTCATGAAAATCGCAATCCTTGATGACTACCAGGATGTCGTGCGCACGCTCGACTGCTTTGCCAAATTGCAGGGGCATGAAGTGACGGTGTGGAACGACCACACCAGGGATATCGACACGCTGGCGCAGCGACTGAAAGACACCGAGGCGCTGGTGATGATCCGCGAACGCACGCCGATCCGCGCGCCGCTGATCGCGCGTCTGCCCAAGCTGAAACTGCTCAGTCATCACAGCGTATATCCGCATGTCGACGTCGACGCGCTGACCAGACAGGGCATCCTGTTGTGCAGCAACCTGCATCCGGGCGAGCCCTCGCACGCGACCGCAGAACTGACCTGGGGTCTGATCATCGCTGCGATGCGCAGGATTCCGCAGGAAGTTGCCGCACTGAAGGCCGGACGCTGGCAGTCGTCTGTGGGTTACGGCCTGCGCGGCAAGACGCTGGGTGTTTACGGTTACGGCCGTATCGGCGCGGTGGTCGCCGGTTACGGCAAGGCCTTCGGCATGAAAGTGCTGGTATGGGCGCGCGAGGCTTCGCTGGAACGGGCGCGCGCCGACGGTTACGCGGCGGCGCGCAGCAAGGAGGCGTTTTTTGCAGAGAGCGACGTGATCTCGCTGCATCTGCGCCTGATCGACGCCACCCGCGGCATCGTCACGGCCGCTGATCTGGCGCGGATGAAACCGACGGCATTGATGGTCAATACCAGCCGCGCCGGGCTGATCGAGGCGGGTGCGCTGGAAAAAGCCCTGAAGCTCGGACGGCCGGGCATGGCCGCGGTCGATGTGTTTGAGGATGAACCCGTCCTTGGTGCAAGCCATCCGCTGCTGGAGCTCGACAATGCGGTGTGCACGCCGCACATCGGTTATGTCGAACGCGGTGGCTACGAGCGGATTTTCAGCAGCATTTTTGACCAGGTCCTGGCTTATGCTGCCGGCAAGCCGGTGAACATGATCAACCCGGAGGTGCTGGCCGGCCGTTCCTGAAGGCCCCGGGAAAAAGCTGTTGCGGTAATATGGATTTCATTACAACAAAGAAGGAGGAGAAATCATGAAAACAAAACTGACCCTGCTGGCGGCAGTAGCCGGCCTGTCCGGCGTGTTTGCTCCGGCGGCTGTCGCGCAGAATGCGGCCGCGAACTACCCGAGCAAGCCGGTGCGCTGGATCGTGCCGTTTCCACCGGGCGCATCCAATGACATCACCGCACGTCTGTTTGCGCACAAGATGTCCGAATCCATGGGCCAGCAATTCGTCATCGACAACCGGCCCGGGGCCGGCGGCTCGATCGGCGCACAACTGGCGGCGGAGGCGACAGCGGATGGCCACACGCTGCTGCATGCCAATCCCGGGCCCAGCGTCAACAACATCATCATGCGGCGCAAGTCGCCGTACCAGCTCAACGATTTTGCCCCGGTGATGTTCATCGGTTATACGCCGCTGCTGATCCTGGCGAATCCGAAATTCGTCGCCAATAACGGACGTGAGCTGGCCGCGTATGCCAAGGCCAATCCGGGCAAGCTGACCTGGGCTTCCTCCGGCAATGGCAGCAGCCTGCACATCGGGCTCGCGCTGTTTGCTGCAGCCACCGGCCTCGACATCGTACATGTGCCGTACAAGGGCACAGCGCCGGCGCTGACCGACGTCATGAGCGGTCGCGTCGATGTGATGCATACGACAGTGGTCAGCGCCGATGCGCAGATCAAGGCGGGGCGGGTCAAGGTGCTGGCGGTGGCCGCACCCACGCGCCAGGCGGTGTTGCCCAATGTGCCGACGCTGCTCGAAGAGGGCATCAAGAATGCCGAGGCCACGGTATGGTTTGGTGTCCAGGTGTCGGCGAAGACGCCGCGGCCGATCATCAACAAGCTGAATGCCGAGATGAATCGCATCATGCTGATGCCCGATGTGCAGGCGCGACTGGATCAGCTCGGCCTGGTCAAGGCTGGAGGCACACCGGAAGAGTTTGGTGCTTTCATCAAGAACGAAGCGGATAAATTGACCATGTTGATCAAATCCAAACGGGTAGAGATGATGGATTAGCGCGGCCGCGCCAGAAGGTCCTGGCGCGGGGCGTTCTGCTGCATTGTTACGCAGTGTGTTTGCGCATGCACCAATTGGGCGCAAAAGTGCACCAGCGAACCGGGTATTCGGAGATTGCAGTTTGGCCGGTGTGGTTCGGACGCACCGTGTGCGTGCAGCCCTCCCGGAGGGGTGTCAGCTCCGTGCAAGCCGGCGTAAGTCCTGCGTAAGTGAAGCGTCCTATAAAGGCACCGCACTTGCGGGTTCTGCAATCAAATTCTGAGTCGTGCAATGGTTGCAAGGACAGACTGAGAATGCGTTGTGCGCCGCACCACGCGTGAGCCAAAAAAGCTTTGTTTGAGTAGGGGCTTCGTGTAAAGTCCGGTTCCGTAATGTGTAAGTGCGAGTCTGCATAATAATGCTGGGGTCAAAAAAAGCAGTTCCAGCCGCAGGCATTTAACCATTGCGTAAACAGGTGTGCGGCACACCGGACCGGGAGTGCAGTTTGTTCCCGTATCTGTTATCTGAAATCAGGAGGTGTCAGTTGAATATCAAGGGTCAGGAAGATTTTTGGGCTGGTGTCATGTTCATCAGTTTCGGCGCGCTGGCGGTTTATCTGTCGATCGATTATCCGTATGGTACCGGTGCACGCATGGGTCCCGGATACTTCCCCACATGGCTGGGCATCATCATGGCCCTGCTCGGGCTTGGAATCGTGGTCAGTGGATTGCGGGTGGAAGGACCGAAGGTCCATAGATTCGCTTTCAAGGCGATATTGCTGCTGGGTGCGGGGTTCGTATTTTTCGGCTGGGCGATAGACCATATCGGTTTCGTGGCCGCCACGGCCGTGCTGACCATTTTGTCCGCTGCCGCGGGGCGTGAGTTCCGCTACAAGGAAGTCATTATCATGACCGTCTGCCTGATCATCGGCGCCTGGGCATTGTTCATCAAGGGGCTGGAACTGCCCTTCCCGCTGTTCTGGTGGAGATAAAAAATGGAATTTTCAATCTTATCTAATCTCGCGCTGGGCTTCCAGACCGCGGTTTCGCTGCAGAACCTGACTTATTGTTTCATCGGCGTGTTTGTCGGCACCCTGGTAGGCGTGTTGCCGGGCATCGGTCCGCTGGCGGCGATTGCAATGCTGCTGCCGGCCACCTTCAACCTGCCGCCGGTGGGCGCACTGATCATGCTTGCGGGTATTTATTACGGCACCCAGTACGGTGGTTCCACCACCTCGATTCTGGTCAACCTGCCCGGCGAGTCGGCCTCGGTGGTGACCTGTATCGACGGTTACCAGATGGCCAAAAACGGCCGTGCCGGCCCTGCACTGGCGATAGCGGCAATCGGCTCGTTTTTCGCCGGCACCGTGGGTACCATCCTGATCGCGCTCGCCGGTCCGCCGCTGGCCGAGATCGCGCTGAAGTTCGGTGCGCCGGAATATTTTTCGCTGATGTCGATGGGCCTGATTGCTTCGGCTGTGCTGGCCAGCGGCTCCATGCTGAAAGCGATTGCAATGATTTTCCTCGGCCTGCTGTTCGGCATTGTCGGCACCGATGTCAATTCCGGCATGTCGCGTTTCACCTTCGGCATGTCCGGCCTGGCTGACGGACTGAGTTTCGTGGTGGTGGCGATGGGCCTGTTCGGTTTCGGCGAAATCCTGTCGAATCTGGAAAAGGGCCAGGAAGTCAGTTCGCGCGAGCTGCTGACCAAAAAGATCGACCATCTGTATCCGACCTGGCATGATCTGAAAGTGTCGATAGGGCCAATCCTGCGCGGCACGGCAATCGGCTGCTTCTTCGGCACCTTGCCCGGTGCCGGCCCGACCATCAGCGCCTTCTCCAGTTATGCGCTGGAGAAAAAGATGGCGAAGCATCCGGAGGAATTCGGCAAAGGCGCGATTCAGGGTGTTGCCGGGCCGGAATCAGCCAATAACGGTGCTGCGCAGTGCGCCTTCATCCCGACGCTGACCCTGGGCATCCCGGGCAGCGGCACGATGGCGCTGATACTGGGCGCGCTGACCATTCAGGGCATCGCCCCGGGTCCGCAGGTCATGACCCAGCGCCCGGAACTGTTCTGGGGCCTGATCGCGAGCATGTGGATCGGCAATGCGATGCTGGTGATTCTCAACCTGCCGCTGATCGGTCTGTGGGTCAAACTGCTGTCGGTGCCGTATCGCATCCTGTTCCCGTCGATCATGGTGTTCATGGCGATCGGCGTTTACAGCGTCAACAACCTCGACCTCGACATCTACATGACGGTGTTTTTCGGTGTCATGGGTTATGTCTTCAACAAGCTCAAATGCGAACCGGCGCCGCTGATTCTGGCGTTCGTGCTGGGGCCGCTGATGGAAGAAAATCTGCGCCGGGCACTGCTGATTTCACGGGGCGACCCGACCGTGTTCTTCACGCGGCCGATCAGCGCGGTGTTCCTCGGCCTGACCATCCTGCTGCTGGTGGTGATGATTCTGCCGAACATCCGCAAGAAGCGCGATGTTGCGTTCCAGGAGCCGGACGCTGTCTGAGCCTGAAAACAGCAAGCCGGTCTGACTGGCAAAGCAATGAACTGACACGCGGCATCATGCCGCGTGTTTTTTTTGGCAGAATGATAATGATGCGGGATTAAAGACGGGAGCAATTTGAAAAGGACGGTGCCAGTGCGGTTGCCAATACGTCGGCGGAAATGATGGCGCTGATGAAAGCCCAGTCGGACAATTACGGCAAGATGTTCAAGGCTGCCGGCATCGTGCTTAATATATAACCGGCAGTATTAAGCCGCCGGGTTCGACGCCGCACCGCAGGCCACTGTGTGCGGCGTTTTTATTTGTCCTGACGGTCGGTGTGGCACATCCAGCCGCTGACCAGCAGGATCACGGCGCTGGTCCAGAACACCGGGGCGATGCCGAGCAGCGCGCCGACCGAACCGGCCGCCAGCGGCACGCCGATGTGGGTGATGTTGTTGATGGTCAGCCGCAGACCAGTGACTTCACCCGAACGTCCGGCCGGCGAGCGGTTGTAGGTCAGATTGAGCGTCAGCGGTTGGCTGACGCCGAGGGTCAGACCGATGCCGAACGACAGCGCCATCAGCGCTGGCACATACTCGACGAATACGAACGGCAGGAACAACAGCGCTGCAATGCCCATGGCCGTTGCCAACACCGTTTCCACACTGAAGCGCCGGGTCAGCAGCGGCAGCGCAACCCGGACGATGAAACTGGCTGCAGCGAAAGCGCCGAGGATGGCGCCGATGGTTGATGCCGAGAGGCCGATTGAATAACCGTATATCGGCACGTAAAAGATGTACAGATCCCAGCCGGTGGTCACCAATCCGCTGACGATGATCATCCGGCGCAGCGACGGCAGGCGCATCAATTCGAAAGCGCTGCTTTTTTGCGGCTCGCTGCGCGTGCCATGGGCGCCGAGTCGCGGCGACAGCGCGAGGGTGAGTATCGGGAAAAGTGTGAGCGCGGCAAACACGATGTAGGCGGAACCGAAGCCAAAACGGTCGATCATGACCCCGGCGATCACCGGGCCGATCATGTGGCCGCTGGAGTAACCCAGGCTCAGGGTCGAGAAGTTGCGGGTGCGCTCCGCCGCCGTGTCCAGTGTGCCCGCAAGGCTCTGCACCGCAACGTTAAAGAATACAAAGCCGCCGCCGATCAGTGGCGCCGAGATAAGCAACGCCGGCAGCGTCGGCCACACAGCGGGGATGACCAGACCGGCGCCGAAGGTAATGGCGCCGCCAAGCATCGGCCAGCGCGAGCCGTAACGATCGGAAATCCGGCCGACGATCAGCGCGAAACCGAGCTGGAATATCGAATACGAGGCGATCAGGATGCCGATCAGCATCGGGCCGGCGCCGAGATTCAGTGCGAGAAGGGATGCCACGACGCGGCTGCCCATGTGCCCGCCCTGCATGGCGAGGGTCAGCAGCGTGACGACGGTGATCGGTTTCAAGGTGATGCAGTCCACGAAAAACGGCGCTGCCGGTGGCTGCGGCGGCGCCGTTATGAAGTGCGCGTTATTGTTTCACGAGGCGTAACCAGGGGCTTCCTTGTCAAGTTTGCGCTTGAGTGCCTCCCACATCAGCTTGCCGCCCGCACCACGACCGCCTTTGCCATAAATCATCCCGCCCTGTTCCAGCGTATGGTTGATGATTTCAGTCGGGATGCGGTTCAGTTCAGCGCCGCCGGTCATTGCGGTGATCTGGAATTTGCAGGCGCGTTCGAGACGGTACATGCGCGCAAACATTTCTCCGATGCTGGTGCCCACGGTCAGCGTGCCGTGGTTGCGCAGGATCAGCATGCCGCCGTCGCCGAGGTCGCGGACCAGGCGTTCGCGCTCGTTGTGGTCTTCGGCCACGCCTTCGAAGTCGTGGTAGCGCACCTGCGACAGCGCCGTCAGCGCCATCTGCGTCAGCGGCAAAAGGCCCTGTTTCTGCGAGGCCACGGCAACGCCGTACTGGGTATGGCAATGCATCACCGCCTCGGCATCATGGTTGCCCATGTGGATCGCACTGTGGATGGTGAACCCGGCCGAGTTCACTGCGTAAGGGGAGTCCGACAGCTTGCGGCCTTCGATGTCGCACTTGATCAGGTCGGATGCGGTCATTTCCTCGAACAGCAGGCCGTAGGGATTGATCAGGAACTGGTCGTGTGTCCCCGGCACGCGGCAGGAGATATGCGTGCCCAGCATGTCGGTCCATCCCATCATCGCCGTCAGCCGGTAGGCGGCGGCGAGTTCGACACGGGCCTGCCATTCCGCGGCATTGATGCTGCGCGCGGCGCCCCCCAAGGGGACTTGCTTCGCAGCGCCCCCCAAGGGGACTTGCTTCGCAGCGCGTGCGGGGCGTTTGCGGGCGGCGACGGGGCGGTGTTTGGCGGTGGTGGCAGCACGTCTTTTCATATGATGGATTCCTGTAATGAGGGGACGCGCGATGCAGATAACTGCGACGGCAGCCCGATTTTGGTGTGCAATTACCATTAGAATACCGCAGTCCGGCACCGAAGATGAACTACAACAGATGTTTCGGCGTGCCGTGCATCGCTAATTACCCGTACAAGCATCCATATCGTGAACGTCCCGTGTGAGTCATTCCAGCGCCTACAACATTGAAGACCTGCGACAACTCGCGCTGCGCCGTTTGCCGCAGGTAGCCTGGGATTACCTCGAGCGTGGCGCTGAAGACGATGTCACCATGGCCGCGAACCGCGCCGCTTTCGGGCGCATCCATTTCGAGCCACGCACGCTGGTCGATGTTTCGGCGCGCAGCTTGCGCCATACATTGTTTGGCAAAACCTATACCGCGCCGTTCGGCATTGCGCCCACCGGCGCCGCCGGCCTCTACAGTTTTGAAGCCGACATCGCGCTGGCGCGCGCTGCGGCGCAGGCCGGCGTGCCTTTCGTGCTCTCAACCGCCTCCTTCGTGGCGATGGAGCGGGTGGCGAAGGAAGCTGAGGGCAGTAAATGGTTCCAGCTTTACATGTCCAAGGATCGCGAGGCGGCGGAGCGTCTGGTGCGCCGCGCATTTGACGCCGGTTATGAGGCGCTGGTGGTGACCACCGACGTGCCGGTGGGCGCCAACCGTGAATACAATCAGCGCAACGGCTTTGCGATTCCGTTTCGCATCAACGCGCGCAACGTGGTTGACGGCCTGTTGCACCCGCGGTGGCTGACACAGGTGTTCCTGCGCACGCTGCTCACCAGCGGCGTGCCGCGCTTCCAGAATGTCGACAGCAATGTTGGCGGGCGCATCATCGCCAAGGACCTGTCGGCCTTTCGCGCGCGCCGCGATGCACTGGACTGGAGTGACATGGCCTGGCTGCGCACGATCTGGCCGCGCAAGCTGCTGATCAAGGGTGTGCTGGTTGCCGATGATGCACGGCTGGCGCTGCAGCACGGTGCCGACGGCGTGGTGGTGTCCAACCACGGCGGCCGGCAGCTCGATGGCGCGCGGGCGGCGATCGATGCGCTGCCGGCCATCGTTGAGGCAGTCGGCGGGCGCATGCCGGTGCTGTTTGACAGTGGTGTGCGTCGTGGCTCGGACATCGTCAAGGCACTGGCGCTGGGGGCGGACTTTGTATTTACCGGACGCGCCACACTGTATGGTGCAGCGGCGGGTGGCGAGGCGGGGGTGGCGCGGGCGCTGGAACTGCTGCGCACTGAAACCGACCGCGTGATGGCGCTGATTGGCTGCAGCACGGTGGCGGAGCTGGATCGCCGGTTTCTGCACCTGACAGGCTCCGTATAATCACGGTACTCATAGCGACACAGGAGATACTCATGAAACAATTGAAACTTCCGGCTGTGTTCATGCGCGGCGGCACCAGCAACGCGGTAGTGTTCAACCAGCAGGATTTGCCGCAGGACCGCGCCTTGTGGGACGAAATTTTTCTCGCCGCGATCGGCAGCCCCGATCCCAACGGCCGTCAGCTCGACGGCATGGGCGGCGGTGTGTCCTCGCTGTCCAAAGTCTGCGTGGTCGGCCCGCCGACTCGGCCTGATGCCGACATCGATTACACCTTTGCCCAGGTGCAGGTGAAAGAAGCCACGGTTGATTACCGTGCGAACTGCGGCAACATGTCCTCGGCGATGGGCCCGTTTGCGGTGGATGAGGGCATGGTCAAGGTTTCCGGTCGCGAAGCGCTGGTGCGCATCCACAACACCAACACCAAAAAAATCATTCACGCCCTGTTCAGCCTCGATGACGGACTGGCCGCGGTGGATGGTGATCTGGCGATTCCCGGCGTCTCCGGCACCGGTTCTCCGGTGAAGCTCGAGTTCCGCGATCCGGGTGGCGCCACCACCGGCAAACTGCTGCCCACCGGCAATGTCGTCGACACACTCGACGTGCCGGGTGTCGGCAAAATCCGCGCGTCGCTGGTTGATGCGGCGAATGCCACGGCGTGGGTCAATGCGAAAGATATCGGCATGACCGGCATTGAGTTGCCGGAAGCGCTGGAAGCCAATGCTGCGGTCATGGCCAAACTCGAAGCGATACGCAGGACTGCGTCGGTGGCCATGGGCATTACCAGGAATGCCGAAGAGGCGGCGAAAAACAAATCCGTGCCCTTCGTCGGTTTTGTTTCGGCGGCGCAGGACGCAAAAATGCTGTCGGGCGCGGCAATCACTGCTGGCGACATCGACCTCACCGGTCGCGTGATTTCCAACGGTCAGCCGCATCGTGCGTTGCCGCTGACCGTATCGCTGTGCATGGCTGTTGCCGCGCGCATTGAGGGCGGCGTAGTGAGCGCAGTTTTGCGCCAGGGCACCAGTGCAGTAGCGCCGATCCGCATTGGCATGCCTTCCGGCATCCTGACGGTGGCGGCCACTGTCAAAATGAAAGATGGCCAATGGCATGCCGAGCAGGGCGCGTTTTATCGCACGCAGCGCCGCATGTTTGAAGGACAGGTGCTGGTGCGTGCCTCGGGTGTGCCGGGTTTGATGAGAGCAAGCGCCCGCAAGGTTGTATAAAAATATTAATAAAATCAATTACTTATAACGATGATCTGCAGCAAGTAAAACGGGCGCCCGGCGCCCGTTTTTATGGCTGAAGCGGTGCGGGATGTTTAACCCTGTTGCACCATGCTGATGATCTGCTTTGCGTCCAAGGTGCGTGCTTTGGCCTGCATCTCCGGCAGGTAACGCGTCTGCAGTCCCCGGGCTTCGCCAAGCATGTCGTTGAAGGCTGTGCGCAGCATGTCCGTGGTCAGCGTGCGGCCGCCGGAGTAGTAGTGCCGGGCGACATGGCCCAGCGCATAAGTGCTGGCAAAACTCATTCCGGAACTGACCGCCTGTTTGCCCAGTCCGCCAAGCAGGCTGCCGCCCACGCTGCGGAGCAACCCTCCGAGCAGCTTGCGTCCGGCCTGTTCAAGGTATTGCGAAGTAAGGCCGACGCCGGCAGTGGCGAGAAAATCCTTGATATGCCCGCGATCGAGTTCGAAGCCGTACGACTTGCCGATGCGGTACACCAGTTTCATCTGCAGCGGAATGATGGCCATGGTTGCCAGCGATTCCGGCAGCAGTTCCAGCGCGCCGTTGAGGATGGCGGCATTGATGATCGATTTGTCTATTTCCTCGCGCGTCATGGTCGAGGCGTGAGTATTGCTTGCCGTTGCGATTGGCGCGGCGGCGATGGCCTCGGCCTGCTGTGTGAAGTCCTGCGCTTGCCCGGCGTCCAATCCCAGCGCAGCGCGCAGGGTTTCGAGGAAATCGCGTTCCGCGGCGGACTGGCTGCCGTCGGCATCGCAGACGCAGACCGCCATTTCGAAGGCCAGTTGCCGGGCCTCCGGCGTGGACAGTGCCGCCGCCGCCGTGGATACGGAGATGCGTTTGAGCAGCACATCCTGGTAGAGCCCTGGCAGGTTGATTGCGGCCTCGCTGGCAAGTGCTTCGGCGATGCGTTTGATTTCGGCGCGTTCGCCCTCGTGCTTCGCGCCATCGGCAAAAGCCGCCATCAGACATAGCGTGAGTATGGATTTCTGTTCCTGTTCGTTCATGATTTGGCCTTGTTTTTTCGACAACCTTTTCGACAACCTTTTCGACAACCATTTGGCAGTTCAAAGGGCGACAAGTTCCGTGCCGGGAAAACGGTCAGCCTGGCCGCGCTGCGGTGAGCCCGCCATCAACAACGAGGTGAGTGGCCGTGATATAGCGCGCCTCATCGGAGGCAAGGAACAGCACCGCGTGTGCACTGTCCCAGGCATCGCCCATACGACCGATGGGCACCGCGGCATGGCGTTTGGCCACCAGGTCTTTCGCGGCTTCGGGGCCGAGCTGTTTCATCAGGCGTTCCTCGACCAGCGGTGTATGCATGGTGCCGAGCACCACCATGTTGCAGCGGATGCCTTTTTTGACATAGGCGATGGCGGTGGCGCGGGTGAAACCGAGAAGCCCGGACTTTGTCGCGCTGTAGGCGATGTGCACCCGGCCATCAACCTGGTGCGCAAAACCCGCCACCGAGGACACGTTGACGATGGCACCGCTGCGCTGTTTTTCCATGACCGGCAACACGTGTTTGCAGCCGAGGAAGGCGCTTTTCAGGTTGTGGTCGATCTGGCTGTCCCAGACTTCTTCGCTCATGCTGACGGGATCGCCGGGCGCCGATCCACCGACGTTGTTGACCAGGATGTCGATGCGGCCGTATTTTTTGACGCAGGCATCCACTGCGGCTTTCACCGAATCCGAATTTGTCATGTCGCAGAGATGCGTTGTGCAGTCGCCGCCTTCATTGGCGATGATCGTGCGCGTGACTTCGACGGCTTCGGCATTGACGTCGGTACCGAACACCCTGGCGCCCTGACGTGCCAGCAGCACGGCGGTGGCCTTGCCGTTACCCCAGCCCTCGCCGATGCTGCCCGCGCCGGTGACGAATGCAACCTTGCCTTTCAGACTCAGCATGCTGTTTCCTTTTTTGTTCCGCGGCCCGGATTATTACCTGCATTCGCGCAGCAGGTAAGCCCACGCTGTTACGAACGGGCGGAGCAGACGGTGAGCGCTGCGCGAAATGCGCCATCAGGAGCAGCGTTGCTGCGCCGGAGTGGCGGGTTCAGGTTGGGTGTTTTTTTGCCGGGGTTTTGCGTGCCCAGTAATCCGGTGCGGCCTTGGTTTTGGCCAGTGCTTCTGCCGTCTCGAACCCCGGCGCCATCGAGGCCGTGGTGCCGGCCATGACCTGGTGATGGTCAATGTTGAGCAGGCGCAGCCAGCTTTGCTGGCCCAGCGTCAGGCCGATGGCGCAGCCCAGTTCCACCAGCTCCTTCTCGTTGAAGTGGCGGTACATGCGCTGCCAGAAGGCATCATCGGTGTCAGTGCGCCAGACGATGGCCTCGGCATAAGCCAGTGCAGTTTTTTGTCGCTCATCGTAGTTGGTGGATTTCTCGAAATTCATCAGGTCATCGACCTGGCCCTCGTTGACGCCGGCTTCAAGGCCTTTGATCGAGCGCTGGTTGCCGCAGAATTCGCAGACCACGGAACGCGACACATAAATCCGGCACAGCTCCTTGATGGCGTGATCGAGGACGCCGTTGCGGAACACGTCGTCCCAGGCGTTGGCAAAAAACCAGAAACAGGCCGGCACGTGCGCGCGAACCGCCGTGCTTTCCGGGCGCGGCGTACCTTCCCGCGCGCAGCGTTCCATTTCAGCGCGCATTTCCGGCGTCATCTGGTCCAGCGGGATATAGCTGATGCGTTGTTTGGCCATGGGCATTCCTCCAGTGGTGTCCGCCCGTGCCGGGCGTGTTGTTGACGGATATTAAGAGACCATATCAAAATCAGAAAACGTTAACCGCCGATGAATGCGGATTAACGCCGATAACATCAAAAAGGTCAAAAACCCGCACATTGAATCAATGCAAGTAATTGTTTTCAATAAAAATTATTGTTACCCGCCTTCAGCGTGCTTTGTGAGCTGGTTTGATCTGCGGTCATCGGCGCACCCCTCGAAGGGGATTGAAAAGAATTTATCGGCGGTTTAATTGAATATGGTCTGTATCTATTCAGTGCGTGCGGCAAACTCAGCGACCTTCCCTCACCCCCGCCCTCTGCTCCGCTTCCAGTGTTCCCTGTCCCGGAGGGAGAGGGGGCAACCCCCGTGCTACTCGATTTCAAGTGTTTGCTTGCCCCGGCGATGGTTTTCTCCCTCTCCCTCCGGGAGAGGGCGGGGTGAGGGAAGCTTTTGACTTTCCGCTCGCACTGAATAGTTACTATGGTCTTTCTGTTAGGCGCTCAAAGCGAATCAGCTGCGTACCGGTTCCGCGCTGATCGTCGGTTTCAGCACTGCGCACAGCGGCAGCGTGAACAGTATCGCGATGCCCATCAGCGCCACGGCGTTGGCAACGCCGATGTGGTCGCCGGCCAGCCCATAACCCAGCGGCGCGGCAATACCGCAGAGCGAGCCCAGGGTGTAGAACAGGCCGAAGGCGCGCGGCAGACGCGGCTGCTCGACCAGGTCACCGATGGTGGCGTAGAGCACGGACGATGTGCCCTGCAGCGCAATGCCGATCAGCGGCAGCAGCAGAAAGGCCGCGGCACCGGGCAGCGCCACGGCGCTGAGGATGCCGATGCCGGTGACGACTTCGGTGAGGATGATGGTGCGGATGATGCCGGCACGTTCAGCGAGCAGGCCGCAGGCGTATTTGCCGGCCATGCCGCCGACGAGGATCAGCGGCACCGACAGCGCAGCCCAGCCAGTGGACAGGCCTTTGTCGATCATCAGGAAAGCGATCAGCGTGAGGAAACCGGTGCGGGTGCTGCTGTCGATGATTTCAATCAGGCACAGTGCGGTGAAGCCGCGCCGGTTGCGGATGCCCCAGCCGCCGCGCTGCGGAGCGGCATCGGTTGCGCGGCTTGCTGTCGCCGGGGCCGCACTGCTGCCGGCGACCCAGAACAGCACGGCTGCCGCAGTCGCCATGCCGGCCATGCCGTAAAACACCACCGGGCCCTGCCACGACAGGCCGGTGAACAGCAGCAGGCTCAGCAGCCCGCCAAAGGCAAACTTGCCGACATCGCCGAACAGGTTGTAGGTGCCGAGTGCGGTGCGGCGACCGCTGTCCGGAAACGCGTTGGAAATGATGGTCGAACACAGGGGGTGCTGCACGGCAGAGCCGAGTCCGGCGAAAAACAGCGCGACGAGGATCATCCGGAAGGCGGAGGCATGATTCACGTCAATAAACGCCAGACCGACAAAAGCCGCACCGGCAATGGCGGTGCCGACAGCGAGCAGATTGCGTTCACCAAAACGTTCGGCGACCAGTCCGGCAGGGATCTGGAATGCCGCCATCGCAGTGCGGTGCGCGGCGCGTATCATGCCGATCTGTGCCAGCGACAGGCCGAAGGTCTGCGCCAGCAAAGGCAGCAGCACGTAGGTGAGGTCGGACAGGCCGTCGTGCAGCGTGTGTGCTGCACAGCAGGCGGTCAGTGCGCGTTTCGGGCTGGAGGTGGCCAAGGTCTAGCGTGTTTTTGTAATGGTTATGGCAGCTAGCATGCCACAGCCGGGGCCGGATGCCGACCGCGCGTGCGGCACTGTTTGTTTTTACAATAAAATCAGCGTTTTGAATCCTGCATTGATCATGACCATCATTATTTACATATTGTCTGGTGTTTTTTTCTTATTGGCAGCAGCGCTGATGTTTACCTGGTGGCAGAACCGTCATCCCGGCGCCTTGTTGCTGGCGGCGACGTATGCGATGGCGGCGGCGCTGGCCTTGCTGCTCAATACCTGGTGGCCGCTGGTGATCGGCTTTTTGTCGGCCTGGTCGCTGCGCCTGATGGGGATGGATCCGGGAGCGGCGGTTGCGCGGAAACAAGATCCGCCGGCCTGATTGTTTCGCGGACCAATGGACTTTTAATCCGGCACTTTCTTGGTGCAATCCAGAAGCTGCGCCGGTGCCGCAGAAGACCCGCTAAATTGCCGGTTTTTTTCCAATGACCGCATCTGCAGCCAGTAGCAGACAGTCGGCCTGACGATAATCTGCCCAAGGATCGGCAGACATGGGGCACAAGGTCGTCATTGAGCACCGCTACCTTGGCCCCATCGTGGCGGGCATCGAACGCGGTGGCTTGAGCAGCAGAACATTACAGTAGGAGCCGCCATCACAATCCCATCCACCTGACTCACGTCAAAAAAAATAACGTGTCCGCTTCGGGGCGGAATCGGACTCCCGGACGGCAGTTCGCTTCCGGCCAGAAGCGGAAGTACATCAGCGTGAGGCCGAGCTTCCGCTTTTCGGCCGGAACGGACGGTAGCGTTCAGCCCCAACTTAGTCTGCAATGCGACGGTTACCCGACGTTGGTCAGAACATCCGTGCCGAACGGCAGCTTTCCAATTTGGCGAATGCGTACTCCCGACCCAATGCGGAACTAGGAAGTCAGACGTTTAACGGATCGGGCTTAAGCTGCGGCGGCTTTTCGTGCCTTGCGTGTCATAACCGCTTTTCGTGCCGCCTCCTTCATAGACTCAGGATTTTTTTGTTTGGTGGCTACTGCCTTTGCAGCGGCGTCTTTCATTAGCTTTCGCCAGTTGGGCTTTAACTCTTCATCACGCATACGAACCACAACATCCGTGGGGATGAGTCCGATATCGTGCATGCGGTGGCAAGTCGGGCACATTATCGCGAGATTTTTAACGTCGCAATTTGTGGGCATCATGTCCAGATGCGCGACTTCGAGTACCGCCGCAACACCAAATCCACAATAGGCACAAATTTTCGGATACTTCGAAAAAGCGATTTTTCGATAGTTAGGTAAACTTTTACGGCTTGAGCTCATTTTCGCGATCTCCCATGAAAAGTAACCAAAATTACAACTCAGGATGGAGTCGCGGAGGGACTGCGGGGGCTTTATGAGTCACCCAATAGCGATCAAGCTCTTTTTTTAGTGCCTCAGCATCACTATCGGCCTCAT
>JBBQAO010000076.1:0-17958 GCA_038316355.1 Burkholderiales bacterium | reverse complement strand
CTTCCTTCGGGGCGTCCCCCAAGGGGACTTCCTTCGGGGCGTCCCCCAAGGGGACTTCCTTCGGGGCGCCCCCCAAGGGGACGTCCTTCGGGGCGCCCCCCAAGGGGACTTCCTTCGGGGCGCCCCCCAAGGGGACTAACTTCGGGGCGCGCACGATTGAGATCCACAACGAGCATGCCGATAACCGGCCCTGGGTGCTGGATACACAGCAGAAGCAGGTTGAGAAGATTATCGCCGCGGCTGAGCGCGGCGCGGTATCTACGGATAACCAGTTCGTTTACTTCGCGGCGTTTGACGGCACCAACAATGATGCAAACAACGCCGGTAATTTTCAGACCACCAATGTGCGGCAGTTGTGGTGTCAGTATGAGCCCGGTCTCGCGCAGAACCCGAACCTGGGCGGTGGCTATTTCGCCGGGCCCGGCACCAAGGGCACGCTGACGGCGTCGTCGTGGAAAAGCGCTGCGGTGACGGGGCAGGTTACAAAGACTGCCAACGCGGCGTACAAGGACTTCGCGGCGCAGGCATCGGCCTGGCTGAATGAAAACCCGCCCCCCAAGGGGACTTCCTTCGGGGCGCACGGGTCGCTGAGCGCGGTGCTGACGTCGTTCAGCCGCGGCATCGCATCGGCGGCGATCTTCACGCAACTGCTGGATGAAAAAGGCCTCGCGGTGCGGGAGGGCCGGCGTAAAAAGGAGCTGAAGATCACAGTGTCAGCGGGGATCAATTTTGATCCGGTGGCCACTGGTGTTACGTGCAACATCGCTTTCGCGCGCAACACCAGCCACATCGTCAACCTCCGCGCGCAGGATGAATACCGCCAGTTGTTCAAGGCGGTGGATTTCTCTGCACAAATGGCGATCGTGGCGACGATCCCCAGAATGATATGGGGACGGAGCCCTAATCTTTATTTCGATTGTTTCGATGTTTTCAAGTTGGGCTAAGTTCTTTATTCTTGTGTCAATCCGATTGTGAATTGTTCGAGCAGGCGCTGGGCCGCAGCCATATTGTCGTCCGCAGCCCTGAAAGTCGGTGCCATGTGCAGCAGCAGACGATCCATCATCGCTGCGTCATTTAGCAGTGTGGTTGCCGCCTGTAGTGTGGCAGGGGATGCGATTTTGCGTACATCTTTGCCGAGAAGCCGGGGGCTTGCCAGGTCCAGATCAAAATCGACGGCTTCGAGCAGGTCCATTTCTTCACCGAAGAGGCGGTCCTGGTTGCCGGCGGCATGGTAATGGCGGAAGAGGACTGCGATGTCACGGGCATCTTTGGTGGTCTCTGCGTGCCTGTCCTTCCAGGCAAACAACTTGAGCAGGGCGAGTCCCGGTAACGAGGCAACTGGCACGGTCAGCGCATCGCCAATCTGCACCTGCTCTACGGTGGCCAGTACTTCTTCATAGCCGATCACGTTCATGATGATCTTGCGCTCGGGCGGCCAGGCGATGGTGAGTTCTGGAGTTTCGACGCCGCGAAACGGAATGATGTCGACCGGGTACCCGGTGGTGCTGCCTGTGGGCCTGTAGTAGATGCGGTGCTCGATATTTTTGGCGGCATTGAACAGGCCGGTTTCAAGCAACTTGGCTTTGATTTTCTCGAATTCATCCCAGCCCGAGACGGCGACTCCAAAATCAACATCGACGGTGGCGAGGCCGGTTTCGATGCCGTGTACGTGGGTCAGCAGAATATCGCGCGCCATGGCACCCGCCAGAAAGTAAGGCAGGTTGAGCGCCCGTGCAGCATCGTCGATGGCGCGCGATGCGGCAACGGTGAGTAGATCAACCGGGCGGTCAGAACCCACGGAGAGCATGGTCTATGTTTTGTTCGCGGATGAGTTTTGCAACTTCGAGATTGCGTGGATCCAGTGTGGCAACCAGATCGGCGTAAGCCAGTATTGGCGGTACCACGTCAGGGTGATCGGGGTTGTCGGGCAGATTCCAGAAGGCATCGAGGATTTCGATGTTGCCTTCCGGGTCGGCGCGCAGGCGATGCTTGGCGACCAGTTCGCGCAATGCGTTTTTCATTTTTTCAGGTTTGATGTAGAGCGTGCAGTGGGCGGGTTTGAGATATTGCGTCAGCCGTTGTGCCGCAATTTCGCCGCCCCAATAGGCACCCAGGTCATGGAGTTGGGCGGTCTTCCACCAGTCGGGGTTTTCCGCAGTGAAGCGGCGTGGGTTGAGCTTGGGGCGCAGCTTGATCGGGTAATTGGTGACCCATTCTTCAAACAGTCGTGTGGCATTGAGGAAACGGCGATCGTGTTTTTTCTGGCCGCCAGTGATGTGGCCGCGGGCCTTCAGATCGTTGAACACCCAGCCGACTGCACCCAGGGCGACGCCGGCGACATCAACAATTTCGCGATATGGGGCGTCGAGGAGTTTGGGTTGGCACAGCAAGGCGAAGACTACGCGCAGTGCAGTCGGGGTGCCGCCGGCTGGCGCGACTGTGGTTTGAGTGACGCCACCCTCCGGTTTCTCGCCGGTGATGTAGAGGTGCAACCCGGGCAGGCGGAGGTAAGCGTTGCCGGCGGTGTCGAGAAATGCCAGGTCCAGTTCGCGACATTGTTTTGCGATGGTCGGCGTGATGTACGGCGCAAACAGCAATCCGCGTTCGCCGTGCTGGTCAAGTTGTGCCTTGATATGACCGATGGCCGCGAGGCGGTCGATGCGTGTTTTGGCCTCGACGTTGTATTGATGCGGTTGCCCATCGACAGTGATGGCAATGACGGCATCTACACGATGGTCATGCTGAGTGGCCTGTTCGATGCCAATGACTCGCCCCTCCACGCCCGCAGCCTTATTCAAAGCTTGCAGTGCGGGACCGAGCTGCTCCAGCAGCGTCTTTTCCTTTTTGCGGGGTGTCGGGGTAGCCATTTTTATTAATCCTTAAGTTTGTTCACTTTATCATAATGTTCACGTAACGTGAACATTATATTTAAATGAACATATAAGGAGTTTTTTCAATTAATATTATTGTTCACGTTACATGAACGTATAAATTAACTGAACAAGATGTGGGGAATATTCATAAGCTATTGTTTTTATTAATATATTTGTAATATATAAGCAAAGGCAAAAGTTAGGTAAGGAAGGCTAAAGGTACCGGAGTCGCATTTCAAATGCATTCAGTGGCATGACGACACGATGAAACGCGCCAAAAAAGAAAAATCAAAACGCAGCAAAAAGCCGCCGCGCCACGCGGCAAGGCGGTCAGGAAGCAGGCCCGCAAGGCCAGCAGCAAAAAACTCGTACCTGTTGGCATCACTGATGAATAGCCGCTGCGTCACTTTGCATGTTCCGTTCTTTTTGGAATTGTGACAGCGGCTTGCGCAGCAGTTCCGCGGCCTTGGATTCATTGATCAAGTCCTGACCGAGGGCGCGGTACACTAGTTGCTCGAAAAGTTGCGGGCGTTCCTTCGGGTATTGTTCGCCGGGCTCGGTCTTGGTCCAGCCCTGCACGGCGAAATACTTGCGCATTTCGATGTAGGCGTAGCCGGGCAGAATTCTGAGGTCTTTGGCGCGGTGTATCCAGCCCTGCATGCTGAGACCGTAGGCCTGCTTCAGCGCGGCGAGTTCTTTCGGCTCCAGCCAGTCGCGGCGCTCGCCGAGTTCCTTGCGCACCTCGGAGGCGGGCGCGAGGAAGGCACCAGCAAAGCGGTTGGCGGCCGCTTCGATATCAAGATTGTCGGCAAGACGGCCGTTCAGCACCAGATGACCCAGTTCATGGGTCATGGTGAAGCGCTGGCGATCGCCGGGGGCCAGCGCGCTGACGGCAATTACAGGGATGCCATCCACCTTGCAGGCGAGGCCGTCGAAGTTTCCGGGGATTGCATCGGACTGGATGACCTTGACGCCGCGTTCTTCGAGCATGTCGGTGACGACCGGGATGGGGTCGATGCCGAGGTGCCACGTTTCCCGCAGTTTCAGCGCGATGTCTTCGATGTCGTCCAGCGCCTCAATGTGCGCGGGCAGGTTGCCCGGCAGTTGGAACGGCACGACGGGGCCGTTGGGCAGTAATTGCTCCAGTTCGATGAAGCGTTCGAGCTGCTCGATGGCGTCGCCCTTGATGTGATCCAGAACTTTGACGCCCAGCTTCGAGTGCTTGCGGTAGTTGACCTCATGCAATTCCACTTTTACGGGACGGAAGAAATACTCGGTACGTACGCCCAGTGCCTTGGCCAGATTGAGCAGAACACCAGACGATGGGGTGGATTTTCCGGTTTCGTATTTGGAAATGGCCACGGCACTCACCTGCGCGCGTTCCGCGACTGCGCGCAGGGATACTCGAGCCACGATAGCGGCCTCGCCGCACTGGCGCTGGAGGCCGCGACCATGTTTCTGCAGCGCTCGGGCCTCCCGCTAGCTCCGGTGGGAGCGCGCCAGTTCGCCAGGGTCAACAGCATTGCCATTCATTCCGAAGACGCCGACGCAGGCGAAGAGTTGCAATCCAAATGGGATGTCTACCTGCCCGGCCCGCAGATCGGCACGTTTAATAGTGTTGACGACGTGGCGCAAAGCCCGCGCCTCGCGGCCCCGCTCAAGGTGGGCAAGGCGGATGAGTTGGTACTCGATGCGGGGTTTTTCGGGTTTTAGGCTGCGGCCGAAGTCACGGTCGTTACTGGGCGGCAGAGTATATATAAAAATATCAATAAAATCAATTAGTTATCGTATACTCGCCCCTGCGGACCCATTATATTGCAAGTTATTGTATTAAATAATATTTTCGCATTTCGCGAATTGCGAAAATACTTTCGAGGTGCCGTGTGCGTCGTCCTGTCAATCGCCAGCCCGTGCTCAAGCCACAGGATCTGTACTTGCTGCTGGCGCTGCTTGCCCGGCGGGGCGAGTCACTGACCTACCCTGAGCTCGCGGCTTTCGCTGGGGTGTCCATGTCCGAAGTGCACGGCGCTTTGCGGCGGGCGGAGCAGGCCCGACTGCTGGCGTTTGTCGATCAACGGCCCAGTCTGATCGTGCCCGCCTGCAAGGAGTTTCTGTTTCATGGTGCGCGCTACGCGTTTCCGGCAGCACGCGGCGGCATGGTCGGTGGGGTGCTGACGGCATACGCTGCTGCGCCGCTCAGTGCGCTGATTGCGCCTTCGGCCGACCCGCCGCCGGTGTGGCCCCATGCGGACGGCAATGCACGGGGGCTGGCACTGGTGCCGCTGTATCCGAGTGCGCCGTCAGCGGCGCTGCGCCATCCGGCGTTGTACGAAAACCTGGCGCTGTTTGATGCCTTGCGCATGGGCAGGGCGCGCGAGCGCAACCTTGCTGAAAAATTACTTGAGGAGCGTTTTTGAATCCACTGGATCCGAATGTGCAGTCGGTTGAAGCGGTTGCGCAGGCGCCTGCGGCCGCGGTGTCCGGATTCGTCCGGCTCACTCCACCTTCATACGTTACTTGCGTATATACGCAGATTGCGTATAATTAATCATGAAGGCCGTTTTCGTCGAGTTACCGCCGTTTGAGCGTTACCGTGCGGAGTATCTGGGCGATGACGCTTACCGTGCATTGCAGAATGTGCTGATGAAGCATCCCGAGGCGGGTGACCCCATGCCGGACACGGGCGGGTTGCGCAAGTTGCGGTTTGCCGATGCGCGGCGTGGCAAGGGTAAGCGCGGTGGCTTGAGGGTGATTTATTTCTGGTGGACAGGCGGTTTGCAGTTCTGGCTGTTCACGCTGTACGACAAGGACGAAATGGCTGATCTGACGCCACAGCAACGCAAGTTGTTCAAGGCGCTGATCAAGGCGGAACTGGATGCGCGGAGGTCAAAATGAAAGTGACTGCAAAAACAAAAACATCGCGCGCCGCTGCCCACAAGCGCGACCTGTTCGCTGAATTAAGCGAGGGCGTGGCCGCGCTCGCCGATGCCCGGCAAGGCAAGCGCACCTTGCGCACGCATGCCGTTGAGTACCGCCCGGCGCCGAATGTGACGCCCAAGGAGCTGGTGCGCTTGCGTGAAGATCTGAAAATCTCACGAGCCTTGTTCGCGGCTTATCTGCGCACCAATCTGCGTACGCTTGAAAACTGGGAGCAGGGGCGCGCCAAGCCGAATGCCCAGGCCGCGCTGCTGATCAACCTGGTCAAACAGTATCCCGACACCGTGCAGCGGCTTGCGACGATCTGATCGCGGGCAATGATATGGGGACGGAGCCTTAATATTGTGGGGGCGCGCAAGTTTGCCGGGGTCAACAGCATTGCCATTCATTCCGAAGATGCCGACGAAGGCGAAGAGTTGCAATCCAAATGGAATGTCTACCTGCCCGGCCCGCAGATCGGCACGTTTAAGATCGTTGACGATCTGGCGCAGAGTCCGCGCCTCTCGGCCCCGCTCAAGGTGAGCAAGGCGGATGAGCTGGTGCTCGATGCGGGGTTTTTCGGGTTTTAGGCTGCGGCTGACCAATCATGCCTTCGTCGAATTTCAAATGCTTTCAATTCGATAGTCGCACTCTATTTGAACTTGGTTGACATTCCGGACAGCGCGATCGAAAAATCTTTGAGAAATGCTTGCGATGAGAGTCAATACCTTATACAGCTGAATAATATGGATCATCGCATGGCTAACCCTGGCGATCATTCGGGGGCCATCATGCATATCACCATGACTGATTCGAAAAAAGCGGATGATCCAAAACCATAAAAGATTGGCGTTTCAGTAAGTTGGTTATAAGACTTATCGAATATATGAATTCAGCTGGCATTGTCCAAAAACTCTGGAACTACTGCAACGTCCTCCGCGACGACGGCATGTCCTATGGCGACTACCCCGGATCCAGTCCGGGGCAGGCTGACAACGAGCAGTTGATCTATCTGCTGTTTGGCTCCGGCCGTCGCTGCGCGCCTTAACGTTCGCGATGCTCACGTTAGCCTTCACCGCAACAAGCCGCTTGGCGGCGTGTTGTCTCAAAATGTCCAACGAGCGCACCAAGGCGCCGTACAGCCAGAAAAGCCCGGTGCCGGAGAACTATGGTTGGTCGAGTACCCTCACCCCGACCCTGCTTCGCTTCAAGTGTTCCCTTGTCTCCCAAGGGGAGAGTGGGAATTTTTGTGGATGCGACGAGCTGTTTGATCACTACCGCCATACGCGTGAGGCGCTGTGCAACCAGAAGAGCATGCTCTCGGCAGCATGATTCTTCATTGCTCGAAAAAACTCGCTGCAAAGCTCGCTGATGTGTCGTCCACACCGCTGGCGGAGGCGAGCCCCCTGGGCAGTTGGCACGGCCATCTTTATACCCTCGACCGGCGGCAGTGCGTGATGTTTTGTCACGATGCGACGCGTTACGTGCTGTTTCTGCCGGGGTTGCGCAGGGAGCACTTTGCCGATCTGGGCAATGGTTGGTTCCGGCCGCTGTACTTGGCGACGCTGGCGTTCATGGGGTGCCCTGTTACGCAGATCAAGAAGGCGGAACTGGCCCTCGGGCCAATGCGGTTCGACACGGCGACGGACCGTTCGGTGCAGGGTTCGATGCGGGTGGCACAGCAGGATTTGGCGGCCTGGCTGGACCGGGCGCACGACGTCATGGATGTGGACCCGCTGGCCGCGTCGCGCCGTATCAATGAGCGTCCGGCAAGGGTTTACGGGAAATTGGTGTGGCCGGATAAGGCGATGCGTGAGGCGGTGACGTGCCTGTAATTCTGTAACTATATGATTTAATACAATTATTTTTTATTTGGATAAGGGTTTGGCCATGCGGCCACGGTGGGGCAGCTACATCCAATGTGTCGCAGTTCGGTTCTCGATGGAACTGGAACGCTTCCGGTATACCAATGTTGTCCCGTACGGCTTGGACGGGATTGTCTATACCCAATAAGGGAATTATCATACCCATAATGGGAACGAAGAAAAAAACCAGCTTGGGCAGTGTCCTCTTCACCAAGACCCAGCGCCGGGTATTGGGGCTGTTGTTCGGCAATTCGGGCCGCAGCTATTACGCCAATGAAATTGTGCGTTATGCCGGCGTCGGCATCGGCGCGGTGCAACGGGAGCTGGAGCGTCTGGCCGAGGTGCGCCTGCTGACTGTTTCGAAAATCGGCAACCAGAAGCACTATCAGGCGAACCGCGAGGCGCCTATTTTCGAGGAGCTGTGCGGGATTGTCCTGAAAACATTTGGTGTTGCGGATCACCTGCGGGATGCGCTGGCGCCGCTGGCGAAGCAGATTGACGCGGCTTTCATCTATGGTTCGGTGGCCAAGCAGGCGGACACCGCCGGCAGCGATATCGATGTGATGATCGTCAGCGACGAGCTGTCGTTTCCCGACGTGATGCAGACCCTGACGAAAGCTGAAGGCACAATAGGACGTTCGATCAATCCATCGGTGCTCGGGCTGGATGAGTGGCGTCGAAAGTCGGCGGAGGCTGGCGGATTTGTTCAGCGCGTGATGCAGCAGCCCAGGATTTATCTGATTGGATCGGACCATAACCTCCCCCAATCTTGAAAATCTGGCGAAGATCGGCAAGTTAAAGAAGGAAAGCGTCAGCCAGGCCGAGTTCGATGGCCTGGTGAAGTCCGGTCGTGTCCGTCTGGCCGACGCGCGCACGGCTTCGCTTTCCATCGAGAGCCGGTTTGATCTGGCCTACAACGCCTCGCACGCGCTGGCGCTTGCGGCACTGCGTTGGCATGGCTATCGTTCCGGGAACCGGTACCTGGTGTTCCAGTGTCTGGCGGAAACCGCGGGCTTGGGCCTGGAGCACTGGCGGGTGCTGGCGCTGGGTCATGAACGCCGCAATGTGGCTGAGTATGAGGGGCATCTGGAAGTGGAAGAAAAGCTCGTCTCTGATCTGATCCGTATCAGTGAAATGCTGCTGGAAAAAGTAGCCGCGCTGGCGAAGACGCCATGAACACTTCCAACATCGTCCAGAAACTCTGGAACTACTGCAACGTCCTGCGCGATGACGGCATGTCGTATGGCGACTACGTTGAGCAGTTAACTTACTTACTGTTCCTCAAGATGTCTGACGAGCGCACCAAGGCGCCGTATAAGCAGAAAAGCCCGGTGCCAGATAAATACAACTGGCCCAGTCTGCTCAAGAAAGACGGCGACGAGCTGTTTGATCACTATCGCCACACGCTGGAGGCGCTGGGCAACCAGAAGGTCACGCCCCGGGCTTGCCGCATGATTATCAGGGATTGTTTGTGAATAACGACGATCGATATGATGTTTCGGGCCTGGTCGAGGCGCAATTCGAGCCGGGTTCCGACGACCGGGGGGTCCAAATCGTGCTTTAAATTGGCACGATCATGCCAATAATTAGCATGATCGTGCTAAGCTTCCGCCATGTCGATCAGCACCGCCCTGTTTTCTGAAGGCCAGTCCCGCGTCTACCGCTGGGTGTTCGGCCAGCCCGGGCGCGAGTTCTATCTGGGTGAACTGCGCCGGCTCACGGGCCTCGGCAGCGCGACGCTGCAGCGCGAGCTGAACGCGCTGGCCGATGCCGGCCTGGTGCGGTCGGAGCGCGTCGGCAATCTGCGCCGCATCCGCGCCAATCCGCAAAGTCCCGTGTTCAACGAGCTGGTCGCACTGACGCGCAAAACGCTGGGGGCGGAGCCGCTGCTGGGCGATGCATTGCAGGCGCTGGCCCCCGATGTCGAGGGCGCGTGGATTTATGGCTCTTATGCCAAACAAACCGATACGGCCGACAGCGACGTCGACGTGATGATCGTCGGCAGCAAGCTCACGCTCGCCCGGGTGATCAAGGTGCTCGCCCCGGCGGAGGAATTGCTCGGCCGCAAGGTTAATCCGGCGCTGTATACAGCGGCTGAATTCAACAAGCGCCGTGCGGAAGCGGATTCTTTCGTCAATCGCGTGCTGGCGCAGCCGCTGTTGCCGCTGATCGGAACCCTGCATGAGTCTGCCCGCGCTGGATAACCTGGTGCGTATCGGCCAGTTGAAGGTCGAGCCGCGCAACGATGCCGAGCTGGCGCGTATGCTGGCGAGGGCGCGTGGTTTGTTGACGGATGCCGCGGTCACCGGCGTTTCGGCGTCAACGCGGTTTACCTGCGCTTACAGTGCGGGGCATGCGGCCGCGCTGGCGGCGTTGCGCTGGCACGGCTACCGCAGCGAAAACCGCTTTACGGTGTTTCAATGCCTGACCCATACGCTGGGCTGGGAGGATGCGCGCTGGCGCGTGCTGGATGCGGCGCACCGCAAGCGCAACCTCGCGGAATACGAGGGTTTTCTGGAAGTGGAGGAATCCGCCATCGCGGAGCTGTATGCGCTGGTGACGGGGCTGATTGCCGACGTGGACAGGCTGATAAAAATCTGAAGCTCACTCCGCCACAAACACCATCCGGGAAATGATATCGGGGCGAAGCCCGATTTGATTCTGCCGGAATCTCAATTGATCGAACGCTTCGACCGGATTCGCGTCTGGCAGCAAGGCGATCGTCGCGCCGTACACAAGCCGCTGCTGATGCTGTTGATGCTCGGCAAGCTGGCGCGGGGTGAGGCGGGTGCCCGCTTCGTAGATATTGAGGACGACTTTCGCAAACTGCTGGAGCAGTTTGGTCCGGCGAGTGCGGCGGCGTCACGGCACTATCTGTTCTGGCATTGGCGCCATTGATGTTGATGATGGCAGGCAGTGAAAATAATTAACTGAATCAATGAATTGCATTAATTGCTGTGCGCTGTCGATGGATGTTCTGCACGAAACCCGGTTTTGCCACACCTGATTGACGTATCCAGTGTCACTATTGCGCACTGCATTTCCAATCCACAGGAGAAATTGTGATGACAATATTGCGTAAACCCACCCGCCGCACCTTCCTGCAATTCGCTGCCGCAACCCTGGCCCTCGCCAGCCTGCCCGCGGGTGCGCAGTCCGTCACCACCGGCACCAAGCTGAAGATCGGCATCATCGGTTCGGGCAATGTTGGCGGTGCGCTGGGCACGACCTGGGCGAAGTCAGGGCATATGGTGATGTTCTCTTCTCTCGATCTGGAAAAAGACAAGGCGCTCGCAGCGAAGGTGGGCCACGGCGCGCGCGCCGGCACTTCAAAAGAGGCGGCGGCCTTTGGTGATGTGCTGCTGGTTGCGGTGCCATATCACGCGCTGCCCGCCGTGGGCAAGGATCTGGGCGGTCTGCTGAAGGGCAAGGTGGTGATCGACACCTGCAATCCCTTCGAGCAGCGCGATGGCGAGATCGGCATCAAGGCGCGTGAGGTGGGTGCGGGGCTGATGTCGGCGCAGTTGCTGCCCGGTGCGCGCATCGTGCGCGGCTTCAACGCGATTGGCGCGGCGCGCATGGGTGCGGCGTGGCAGGAGCCGGGCAAGGTGGGCATGCCCATCGCCGGTGATGACGCGCAGGCGATCGCCACGGCGTCGAATCTGGTGCGCGATATCGGTTACGAGCCGGTGTTGATCGGCGGCCTGGCGATGGGCCGCCACCTGCAGCCGCGCGAGCCGCTGGCGGGTGAGCGTTCCGCCGATGAGATTCGCAAGATTGCAGCGACGCTGAAGTAGGGTGTCGGTGTCCGTAGCCAGGACGCCATCCGGACGTCATTTCCGTCTTGATCGGAGGGGCTGATGGCTGACTCCGAAACGTTTGGAGTGATGACTTCCGGTGCATCGACTGCGGCGCTGCTGGCGCTGCAGCCGGCGCTCGAGCGCGTGGCCGGATGCGCGGTGCAGCTGTTGTCGCACTCGATCGGCATCGGCGCGACTTACATTCCCAATCGACTGCGGCTGGGCGAGGTCGCGGACCTCGTCATCGTGGCCGACGACGTGCTGCGGCAATGCATTACAGATGGCCTGGTCGTGGCCGACAGCCGACTGCCGCTGGTGCAGTCACTCGTTGGCATGGCGGTGCCTGCAGGTGAGCCGCGGCCCGACATTGCCACGCTCGAATGCCTGAAGCGCACGCTGCTGGATGCAGCCTCCATCGCTTATTCAGCGAGCGTCAGCGGGCAGTATCTGGTCGATGATCTGTGGCCTCGGCTCGGAGTCGCGGATGCGGTCCTACCCAAGGCGCGTTGCATCAGCGATGAGCGCATCGGTGCGGTGGTCGCGCGCGGCGAGGCGGCGATCGGTTTCGAGCAGATGAGCGAGTTGCTGCCGGTGCCAGGCATTGCGCATGTCACGCCGCTGCCGCCTGAGGCGCAAAAAATCACCATTTTTTCGGGTGGCGTGGCGGTTTGTTCGCCAGACCCGATGCGCGCGCGGGCGGTGCTGCAGTTCCTGCGCTCTTCGGTGGCGCACCAGGCTTTCGTCGATAGCGGCCTGCAGCCTGTAGCGGACTGATTCCGCTCCAAGCTGCTCAGCCGCGCAGCGCGGCGAGCGCCTTGAGTCGCGGCCATTGCCGCACGGCGGCAATCACCTGGTCGACTTCGTCGGTCGTGTTGTAGAGATGAAACGAGAATCGCAGCCGGCCAAGCCGCTCCGATACGCGCATCTGCCGGGCCGCGAAGTGGCTCCATAGCTCAGCAACCAGTCCGGCACCCTCAGGCGAGGCCTGTTTCCAGCCCGCAACAACGATGTGCGCACGGTGCAGGTCGACGCTGCCGCTGAGCAGCGGCACTCCGAGTTCGCGCAGGCCCGTATCGAGGCGCTTTGCCAGCGCCATGACATGTGTTTCGATGGCGGGCATCCCGACGGATTGCAGAATGTCGAGCGAGACATCGACGGCGCTGGCGGCGGGGTAATTCATGCTGCCGAGGTCGAAGCGCCGTGCGCCGGGCATCAGCCGGTATTTTTCACTGCCCTGTACGCCTTCGTGGACGTTGCCGAGGTTGACACTGAAGCGGCCGAGGTAGGCGGGCTGCAGCGTTTCGGCAAAGGCGCGGCGCACGAACAAGAAGCCGAGCCCGTAAGGGCCACAAAGGTATTTCGAGGCGCCGACCGCGAGGGCATCGACCTGCGCGGTGTGTACATCGAGGTCAAGCGCGCCCACCGACTGTGCGCCGTCAACGAGCAGTGTGACTTGTCGCTCGCGGCAGATCTGTCCGATACGCGCCAATTCGGTGCGCGCGCCGGTGGCGAAGGTGACCGAGGACACCACCACCAGGCGCGTGCGGCCGTCGATGCATTTGGCAATGGCATCCACCGGCATTGCGAGGTCAGGTGTGGCTTCGACCACGCGCACCTCGATGCCGTGGCGATCGCGCATGTTGTAGAGGGAGTAGACGCCATTCGGGTGCTCGATGTCGCGGCACACGATGGCGTTGTCGCCTGCCTGCCATGGCAACGACGCGACGATCATGTTCAATCCCTCGGAGACGTTGCGCGTGAGCGTGACTTCGTCAGCGGTGGCGCCCACCAGGCGCCCGAATTTTTCACGGACACGTTCGACTGCAAGAAAAACATCACCGCTTTCCTTGGGGTCGCCCCTGACAGCCGCCTCGTAGAAGCGGATCGCGGCTTCCATGGCTTGCTGTGGCATGAGTCCGCGCGCGGATGTTTCCAAATATGTTTTCCCGTTCGTCCCGGGGAAGTGTGCTCTGGCCTGCAGCAGGCGTGTGGGGGCTTCAATAGTGTTCATGGTTTAAGTATTGCAGGAGGGTATCTCAGTCGATACTGGCTTATTTTCTCAGTCGATGCCTGTTTGTTCTATGTCATAATTTTATGACTGTTGCTGCTCAACAGATTATATAACCGGGGAGAATGACATGATGCGCAATCTGCTTTGGTCGAGTTGTCTTAGTCTGTTTTTCTGTGCTTTTGGCTTGCCTGTTCTGGCAGCAGGGTATCCGGATAAGCCGATTCGAATGATTATTCCGTGGTCGCCGGGTGGGGGCTCCGATACGACAGGGCGCATCATCGGCGCGAGACTTGCTGAATCACTCGGACAGCAGATTCTTGTTGATAACCGCGCCGGTGCTGCAGGGAACATCGGCACTGCCTCGGCTGCACGTGCCGATCCGGATGGCTACACGATTCTGCTTGCTGACACCGGGTTTTCTACGGGGATCAGTCTTTACAATAAAGTGGGCTATCACCCGATCAAGGATTTCGCGCCGGTATCGCTGGTTGCAATAACGCCGATCATTTGTGCGGTCCATCCGTCGGTTCCGGCGAGAAACATGAAAGAGCTGATTGCGCTGGCGATGCGCAAGCCCGGCGGTCTGACGGGTGGGTCCGGCGGTACGGGTGGCAGCGTGCATCTGGCGCTGGAGCTCTTCCAGCTCCAGAGCGGCACGAAGATTACCCATGTGCCATACAAAGGCAGCGGTCCCGCAGCGATTGATCTTGCGAGCGGGCAAATTGATTTGATGTTTTCCACAGCGCCACCGATGATCCCGTTGCTTCAGGCGAGCCGGATTCGCGCGCTGGCAGTCGCCAGTGCGGGGCGATCATCGCTGTTTCCCGAACTGCCCACCATGAAGGAGGCAGGGGTTCCCAACTTCGTGGCCGCGAACTGGTACGGCATCCTGGTGCCGACAGGTACTCCGAAAGCGGTAATTGATCGACTGCACGGAGAACTGGTTAAGGCAACGATGCATGCCGACGTCAAGCGGCGGTTTTCAGGGGCCGGCCTTGAGCCAATGGCAAGCGATACGCCCCAGGGATTCGGTACATTCGTTGGCGATGATGTGGAGAGATGGGCGCGCGCGATCAAGCACGCGAACATCAAACTCTGACCGATATGCATGTGCCCGCAGAGATTCAGGTAGCGTAGCCCACAAGTGATTACCCGAATCCCTGCTTGCCTTTACAGGGGCGGCACTTCCAAAGGGCCGCTGATTCTGGCCGAGCATCTTCCCGCAGATCGGGCGACCCTTGATCGGGTGATGCTTGCTGCCATGGGATCTCCGCACAAACGCCAGATTGATGGCATTGGCGGCGCCGAGACACTGACGAGCAAGATCGCCGTGGTGTCCCGAGCTTCCCGGCCCGAAGCGGATGTCGATTATTTTTTCATACAGGTCAATCCCGAGTCGGATGTCGTCGACTATTCATCCAATTGCGGGAATATGCTGAGTGCGGTCGGTCCGTTTGCTGTCGAGATGGGACTGGTTGAACCGCAGGATCCGCTAACCCGGGTGCGGATATACAACATCAACACGGAAAGCGTGATTGAGGTGATTTTGCAAACGCCTCAAGGGGAAATCACGTTCGATGGGGAAGCCGCGATTGATGGTGTTCCGGGAACCGCCGCCGCGGTGAAGCAGGATTTTGCGGGAGCCGTCGGCAGCAAGACCGGCAAGTTGTTTCCCACCGGCAGAACAGCTGAGGTAATTGATGGTATTGAAGTCACCTGCATCGATATGGCAGTGCCCATGGTTATTGTGCCAGCTGACGCTGTCGGCAAGTCAGGTCATGAAACCAAGGGCGATTTGGATGCCGATCCTGCGCTCATAGAGCGCCTCGGACGAATTCGTGTCGAAGCGGGTCTGCGCATGGGGATGGGCGATTGCAGTACCCTGGTGGTGCCCAAGCCGGTTTTGGTGGCGCCGCCATTCGGCGAGGGCAGCATTGCATCGCGTGATTTCGTGCCGTTTAATTGCCATGCAACTTATTCTGTCACCGGGTCGATTGGCCTGTCGGTAGCTTGTATGGTTAAGGGTACTGTTGCTGAACGCTTGATGATTGCGCGAAAGCGGGATGGTGGTCGCGTGGGTATTGAGCATCCGGGCGGCATCATCAATGTGAAGGTCCGAATCCGCCAGTTAGCAGAAGGCGTGATTGTCGACGAGGCGAGCCTCCTACGTACCTGCAGAAAGCTTTTCGAGGGACAAATCTGCATACCCGCCCGCATCTGGGATGGTACGCGCAGGGCCCGCGATGCTGCGGAGTTGTCGGGTCAATCCTGAGGCGGTTGCTGCTAAACGCGCGCGGCAGGCGCTCTAGTGCTGGCGCTTCAGGAAAGCCCGCGCGACATGCAGGACTTTGTCGACATCCTCCTGATTATTGTAGGCATGAAACGAGAAGCGCATCACGCCGCGGCGCATCGAGAGCTTGATGCGATTTTCAATCAGGTGGTGAAACAATCCGTTTACGGTCTCGTTGCTGGTGTATTTGTCACTGCCGGAGCCGAAGTCTCCCACGGTGACGGAATGCGCGATATGCGTGGCCGGCTTTCCGCCGCACACCGGGAGCCCCAGATCGATTAACCCGCTCGCCAGTGCGTGCCCCAGTTTCGTGGTGTGCGCTTCGATATTTTTGACGCCGAGACGCAATAAAAACGAGAGCGACGCGTGGGCTGCGGCAATGCCGACGTAGTTGTAGTTTCCCAGATCAAAGCGATGTGCACCGGGCATGAATGAATACTCGGTTGCCCCGATGTCTGACTCATGGGCATCACCCAGATCGACACCGAAACGGGCGAGATAAGCCGGTTTCATCCGTTCCGCCCATTCTTTCCTGACATACAGAAATCCCATTCCGTACAGGGCGAGCAGTCCCTTTTGAGTCGATACCGCTAAAGCGTCTACGTTGGATTTGTTGACGTCGATATCCACGGTTCCGGCTGACTGTGCAGCATCGACCAGAAAGAGAATTCCGCGCTCCCGGCAGATTTTTCCCAGCAGGTCGATGTCGGTCCTGAATGCCGGCGAGAAGGTGACGGTCGATGCCGTCATTACTTTGGTTTTGTCATCGATTGCCGCAATCATGTCTTCAACCGGCATGTGTCCCTTGTTGTGCCCGATCATCTTGATCCGGAGGCCGCGACGGTGCTGGTTCAGCCAGGGATACACATTGTTCGGATGTTCGAGATCTGCGCAAACAATTACATTGTCGCCTTCGGTCCAATCGAAACCGGCGGCAATCATGTTCAGGCCATCAGAAATATTCTTGGTGTAGGCAATTTCGTCTGGTGAGGCGTGAATAAGTTGTGCGAACAGCGATCTCGTCTCCGCTGTGCGCTGGAACATGAGTTCCTTGTTGCCGCCGTTATGCATCTGATCGTCGAGTTGTGCGTCAATGGCGGCCCGAACCTCGCGTGACAGCAGTCCGCGACTACCGAGGTCGAGGTAGGTCCAACGTTCTGTGCCCGGAAAAAGCGCTCGGGAGTCGGCGATTGGGGCAAAATGGGGTGTCAGATCATTCATGATGGTTTCCAATTCCAGTCAGGAGTTTCTTTGCGGTCCGAGGGGGTACCGCAACTGTCGTCACAACGCTTGCCAATATACTAACGCTGTTTTAGTCCCACAACTGATTTCACTCACGGCCCACCCACCGGTTTTGTCGCCCGTATGGCCGCCCGTATTGCCGCCCGTGTGGTTCCGGATGTCGGCACATACTGCGGGTGTTTCCCCGCACTGGGAGCCACGATTTCAAGGGCATCGTCAATGTCATTGGCCGTCCCGACATCGACGCGCCCGGAGTGAGTCCCCTTGGGGGATTATCCACCGGATGGTTTCTGGCAATGGATTGGCAGGGCACGACTGCGTCGTGCATGACAACGGCGGACCGGCGGGTTGTCACCCGCCCTACCGGTTCTGATCGGCGTCATGGCGATGGGCCGCCACCTGCAGCCGCGCGAGCCGCTGGCGGGCGAGGGTTCCGCGGATGAGATCCGCAAAGTTGTGGCGACGCTGAAGTAGGGGATCGAGGGGGCGGTTGCGCTGCGCGGCTATATATTCGGCGGATAGCGCTGCTTTCCCCCAAGGGGATTATCCACCGGATGGTTTCTGGCAATGGATTGGCAGGGCACGACTGCGTCGCGCATGACAACGACGGACCGGCGGGTTGTCACCCGCCCTACGGGACTGACGTTGCGTTATCGCGATTTGTATTTCCGCACCAGCCCCACCACCACGCCATAGATTTCGGCATCTTCCTTCAGGGCGTCCCCCAGGAGGACTTCCTTCGGGGCGTCCCGGGATCATCCGCCGGATGGTTTCTGGCAATGGATTGGCAGGGCACGACTGCGTCGTGCATGACAACGACGGACCGGCGGGTTGTCACTCGCCCTACGGGACTGACGTTGCGTTATCGCTATTTGTATTTCCGCACCAGCCCCACCACCACGCCATAGATTTCGGCATCTTCCTTCAGGGCGTCCCCCAGGAGGACTTCCTTCGGGGCGTC
>JBBQAO010000122.1:0-9213 GCA_038316355.1 Burkholderiales bacterium | reverse complement strand
GCCCAGATTGACGGCACCGATGTCGCCGGGCGTAATGCCAATCCGCACTACCTGCTGGAGACCGATACCAATGTAGTGGTTCCGGTTGGCAAAAAAGTGCGCATCCTGACCACGGCCGCTGACGTCATTCATGCTTGGTATGTTCCGTCGCTGGCGGTTAAGCAGGACGCCGTGCCCGGATTCATCCGCGATACCTGGTTCAAGGCTGAAAAAGCCGGTATTTACCGCGGTCAATGCGCGGAACTCTGCGGCAAGGAACATGGCTTCATGCCGATCGTCGTTGAAGTCATGGAGCCCGCTGCTTATACCGCGTGGGTCGCTACGCAGCAGAAAAAAGTGGCCGCTGCGAAAGTTGATCCCGACAAAACCTGGACGCTGGAAGACCTGAAAGTGCATGGCGAGAAGATCTATGCGCAGAATTGCGTCGCCTGCCACCAGGCCACCGGCATGGGCGTTCCGGGCGCATTCCCGGCGCTGTCGGGCTCCAAGGTTGTCAATGGCCCGAAGGCCGAGCAGATCAAGCTGTTGTTGAACGGCAAGCAGGGCACCGCGATGAACGCGTTCAAACATCTGTCCGACGTTGATCTGGCCGCGGCGATTACCTACACCCGTAACAGTTGGAACAACAAGACCGGCGAGGCGATTGCACCGGTCGACATCAAGGCTCTGCGCTAAACAGGCGGTACGGAACGAACGCTGGCAACGATTACAGGCTCCAGGAGAACACAATGGCGGCATACGGACATACTCAGGATCACGGTCACGACGATCACCACGCGCACAAACCCTCGGGCATCATGCGCTGGGTTCAGTCAACCAACCACAAGGACATCGGCACGATGTACCTGTGGTTCAGCTTCGCGATGTTTCTGGTCGGCGGCGCCATGGCCATGATCATTCGCGCAGAACTGTTCCAGCCAGGCCTGCAAATCGTCAAGCCCGAGTTCTTCAATTCGATGACCACCTACCACGGCCTGATCATGGTGTTCGGCGCGATCATGCCTGCCTTCGTGGGTTTCGCGAACTGGCTGATCCCGATGCAGATCGGCGCGCCGGACATGGCGTTTCCGCGGATGAACAACCTGTCGTTCTGGCTGCTGCCGCCGGCAGCCCTGCTGCTGATCGGCGCGCAATTTGCGCCGGGCGGCGGCGCGGGCGTGGGTTGGACGATGTACGCACCGTTGTCGACGCAGGCCGGTCCTGCCATGGATATGACAATTTTTGCGATTCACATCCTCGGCATGTCGTCGATCATGGGCTCGATCAACATCATCACCACCATCCTCAACATGCGCGCGCCGGGGATGACGCTGATGAAAATGCCGCTGTTCTGCTGGACCTGGCTGATTACTGCCTACCTGCTGGTCGCGGTAATGCCGGTGCTGGCCGGTGCGGTCACCATGACGCTGACCGACCGCCATTTCGGCACCCACTTCTTCAACGCCGCAGGCGGTGGCGACCCGGTGCTCTACCAGCACATTTTCTGGTTCTTCGGTCATCCCGAGGTCTACATCATTGCGATTCCCGCCTTCGGTGTGGTGTCGCAGGTGATCCCGGCGTTTTCCCGAAAGCCGCTGTTCGGTTATGCCTCGATGGTGTACGCCACGGCGTCGATCGCCATCCTGTCGTTCATGGTCTGGGCGCACCATATGTACACCGCCGGCATGCCGGTGGAAGCGCAGCTCTACTTCATGTACGCGACGGTGCTGATCGCCGTGCCCACCGGCGTCAAGGTGTTCAACTGGGTGGCGACGATGTGGAAGGGGTCGCTGACCTTTGAAACCCCGATGCTGTTCGCGATCGGTTTTCTGTTCCTGTTCACGCTCGGCGGCTTCACCGGACTGGTGCTGTCGATCGTGCCGGTCGACATCCAGTTGCACGACACCTATTACGTAGTTGCGCATTTCCACTACGTGATGGTGGCCGGCGCGCTGTTCTCGGCTTTTGCCGGCATTTATTTCTGGCTGCCGAAGTGGACCGGCCGGATGTACAACGAGACTCTGGGAAAATGGCATTTCTGGCTGTCGCTGGTATTCTTCAACGTCACCTTCTTCGTGCAGCACGTCCTCGGCCTGGCCGGCATGCCGCGCCGCATTCCCGACTACTCGCTGCAGTTCGCCGAGTTCAACATGATCTCGTCGATCGGCGCCTTCGGTTTTGGTCTGTCGCAGTTGCTGTTCCTCTACATCGTCATCAAGACCATCACCAGTGGTGAGAAGGCTGCGGACCGGCAGTGGGAGGGTGCGGACAGCCTCGAATGGACGCATCTGCCGTCGCCTGCGCCGTGGCACAGCTTTGAGACACCGCCGGTGATCAAGTAACTTCATGACGCAGCTCGAGGTCAAACGCAGCAACCGTCGTACGGCCATAATGCTGTGGCTGATTGTCGCCGCGTTTTTCTTCGGCGTGATGATCAAGTATTACCTGCTGAACCGATGAAAAACGAACGCGCCAACCGCCGGATGATGACCAGGCTGTCGATATTCGCCGTGGCGATGTTCGGCTTCGGTTTTGCGCTGGTGCCGTTCTACGAAAAGATCTGCGAAGTTACCGGCATCAACAACCTGATCAAGCCGGCGGCCGCGGTCGAGAACACCCAGATCGACAGGTCGCGGTGGGTGACGCTGGAGTTCGATGCCAATGCGCACGGGCTGCAGTGGGATTTCAAGCCGGTGCAGCGCAGTGTGCGGGTGCATCCGGGTGAGATGGTCCAGATCGAATATGACGTGCGCAACAACGGCGCCAACGCAATCGTCGGTCAGGCGATCCCGAGTTATGGCCCTAAACATTCGGCGCCCTTCGTCAAGAAGCTGGAATGTTTTTGTTTCAAGCAGCAGCCGCTGCAGGCCGGCGAGGCCAAACGCATGCCCGTACAGTTCGTCATCGACTCGACGCTGCCGGCGGATGTGAACACGATTACGCTGTCGTACACCTTTTTTGAGGTGAAGGGCGCTTCAACGGCCCCGGTCAAAAGCGGCGGGTAGGGCTGATGGAGGGTGTAATGGAAACCAAGCCGCGCAAGGCCACGCTGCTGCAGGTGATACGCATGGTGTTCTCGGCGTTTATCGGC
This sequence comes from Burkholderiales bacterium, assembly GCA_038316355.1. GTDB lineage: Bacteria > Pseudomonadota > Gammaproteobacteria > Burkholderiales > SG8-41. The sequence goes on along the minus strand of JBBQAO010000122.1, from coordinate 6,143 downwards.
ATCCGCAAGCGCGGGGAGCATGAGAAGATTGAAGTGACGCCGGTGCAGGTGATCATGGTCGGGATCATTGCCGGGGCAGCTTTTGTGGCAACCATCGTGTCCGTGGTGCGGCTCATCACCCGCTGATGGTTGCTGATCGGGAAACGCAAGAATAAACGCAGGGATTCAGGGAGAAACCAGCATGTCGACGCAAACTTCAGGCAATTATTATCTGCCCCAACCGTCTCACTGGCCGATCGTCGCCGCGACCGCCATGGGTTTCCTTGGCTTCGGCGCGTCCTATACCGTAAACCACATGCCGCTGGGTTATGCGCTGCTGGGTATCGGTTTCCTGATCCTGTTTTTCATGTTCGCCGGCTGGTTCACCACCGTGGCCCAAGAGTCCGAAGCGGGCAAATACAACAAACAGGTCGACGTTTCTTTCCGCTGGGGCATGAGCTGGTTCATTTTTTCGGAAGTCATGTTCTTCGCCGTGTTTTTCGGCACGTTGTTCTACATGCGCGTGATCTCGATTCCGGATTTGGGTTCGCTCGAGCACCAGCAATTGCTGTGGCCCGGATTCAAGGCCGACTGGCCGGCGACCGGTCCCGGCATCAAGGAAACCTTCTCGCCGATGGGAGCATGGGGCATCCCCGCATTGAACACCGCGCTGCTGCTGACTTCCGGCGCGACGCTGACCTGGGCGCACTGGGGGATGCTGAAGAACAACCGCACCCAGCTGATCTGGGGTCTGGTGATGACCATCGCGCTGGGCATGATTTTCCTCGGCTTCCAGGTCTACGAATACGCCCACGCCTACTCCGATCTGAACCTCAAGCTGACGATGGGCGCGTACGGCGCGACATTCTTCATGCTGACCGGCTTCCACGGTTTCCATGTGACGGTCGGCACCATCATGCTGTGGGTGATCCTGTTCCGCAGCGTCGCCGGTCACTTCACCGCCGAGAGCCATTTCGGTTTCGAGGGTGTGGCCTGGTACTGGCACTTTGTCGACGTGGTCTGGCTGTTCCTGTTCGTTGTGGTTTACTGGCTTTAGTATTTTCTGGGATTCAAGGCAGCGAATCGCGCAATCGGCAAATAACCGGAAAAGCGCGATTTGCACGGGGAGGAGGTACCCCTGCCGGGGGATTGGGCGCCGCGTGATCGCGGCGTTTTTTTTGCGTGTTCCGGCGGCGGTGCCGGGGGAACCGGGCGTGCAGCCCGGGGTCAAAGCCTTGTCGTGATCAGGCCGAAGTGAAAGCCCAGCATCAGCAGCAGGAACAAGGTGATCGACAGCGCGATGCGGACAGTCAGCGCCTTGGCCGTGCGTTCGGTGGTGCCGCGATCCTTGACCATGTAATACAGGGCGGAACCGAGGCTGCCGAGGATGACGATGATGAACAGTATGACGATGATACGCATGGCAGTTGCAGTTTAACCCAACGGGTCTTGTGGTGGCAGCGATCAGCTTTGGAGCTTACGAATTCCGCCCGCGGCGCTGGGGCAGCGTTGCCGCTGTTGCCGGCATTGCGCTGACGCTGGCGCTTGGGCAGTGGCAGATCGGGCGGGCGCAGTACAAACAGAACTTGCAGGAACGTTATGACGCCCAGACACGGGAGCCCGCGCTGCGCATCGGCGGGCAGCCGGTGGCACGTGACGGCATCCTGTTCCGCCGTGTCGAAGTGCGTGGCGAATTTGTGCCGCAGCACACTGTGTTCGTCGACAACCGCATTCATCAACATCGGCCCGGCTATCATGTGGCGACGCCCATGCGTATTGCCGGATCGCAGCGTTACGTGCTGGTCAATCGCGGCTGGATGGCTGGCAACCGCGACCGCAGTCTGCCGCAGGTGAATACGCCCGCCGGGGAACAGCTGGTGCAGGGGATTGCCGTCGCGTACAGTGAACGTTATCTCGAACTGTCGACAGAGGTGGCCGAAGGCCGCATCCGCCAGAACCTGGTGCTGGAGCGTTACCGGCAGGAGACCGGCCTCGACCTGCAACCCTTCGTGATCCAGCAGGGCAGCAATGCCGACGATGGCCTGGTGCGGGTATGGAACCGGCCCGACCTCGGCCGCAACACACACCTCGCTTATGCCTTCCAATGGTACGCACTGAGCCTGGCCATTTTTATTTATTACCTGGTGACCCATGTCAAACGACGTCCCGCCGCAAAGCCGTAGAACCCTGTGGCTGGTGGCCGCGGTCTGCATCGCGCCTTTTGTCGCTTCGTTCACGGCCTATTATTTTTACCAGCCTGAAGGCCGGGTGAACTACGGCGAACTGATGGCGGACAAACAACTGCCTGTTACTGCGCTGAAACTGACCGACGGCAAAACCTTTGCGCTGTCGCAGTTGCGCGGCAAATGGCTGTTCGTCACGGTGGATGACGCGGCCTGTGATGCCTATTGTGAAAAAAAACTGTGGCAGATGCGCCAGGTACGCAAGACGCAGGGTAAATATCCCGAACGCATCGAGCGCGTGTGGCTGATCACCGGCGGCGCCCAGCCGGCGCCGCGTTTGCGCGAAGAGTTCGAGGGTACCTGGCTGGTCGATGCCGCCGGCAGTGCAGTGCTCGAGGCTTTGCCGCATGCCGGTGCACGCAGCGACCATATTTATCTGGTCGATCCGCTGGGCAATCTGGTGCTGCGGTATCCGCGCGAAGCCGACCCCAGCCGCATGCGAAAAGATCTGGAGCGTCTGCTCAAAGTTTCACGCATTGGCTGATTTTCGCCGGCAGCACTCATAACTAATTGTTTTTATTGATATTTTAACCATGTTCCGAAAACTGGTCTGGTTCGCGGTGATTTACACCTTCGTCGTCGTCGTCGTCGGCGCCTATGTGCGTCTGGCCGATGCCGGGCTTGGCTGTCCCGACTGGCCCGGTTGTTATGGCGAACTGACGCCGCATCATGCCAAGGACGACATTGCCCAGGCCGTGGCCGAGCAAGGAGGGACTCACGGGCCTGTTTCGCTGAGCAAGGCGTGGAAGGAAATGTTCCATCGCTACATTGCCGGCGGACTGGGCCTGTTGATACTCGCCATCACGGTCATAGCCTGGGCGCGACGTCACCAGCTGCGGCAATCGCCATGGCTGGCCACCGGCTTGCTCGGATTGTTGATTTTCCAGGCGGCACTGGGCATGTGGACCGTGACGTTGCTGTTAAAACCGGTGATCGTCACGCTGCATCTGCTGGGCGGACTGGCGACACTGGCATTGCTGGTGCTGCTGGCCTTGCGCCAGCAGGTGCCCCCGGCCATTGCGCCTGCATCAGCAGCGCGGCTGCGGCCGTGGGCGGTGCTGGCGCTGCTGGTGGTGATTGCACAGATTGCGCTGGGCGGCTGGGTCTCGACCAACTACGCGGCGCTGGCCTGCGTCGATTTTCCGACCTGCCACAATGAGTGGCTGCCGCAGATGGATTTCCGCCACGGCTTCCAGCTGGTGCGCGAACTGGGCATGACTGCCGCCGGCACACACCTGAGTTACGACGCCATTACTGCGATTCACTGGACGCACCGGGTCGGCGCACTGGTGACGCTGCTGGTTGTCGGCGGTTTTGCGCTGGTGCTGGCGCGCAGTCCGGGCCTCGCCAGTTACGGCATTGCGCTGCTGTGCGTGCTGCTGGTGCAGGTGATGCTGGGTATTGCCAACATCCTGGGCGGACTGCCCTTGCTGGTGGCCGCCGGACACAACGCCGGCGCGGCGATTTTATTGGCGACCATGGTGGTGATAAACTTCGCCCTCCATTCGAGGCGCAATTTCTGATGTCTTCCACCGTTGCACGAACACCGCTGTATTCCCGCATCCAGCAGTTCTACGCGCTGACCAAGCCGCGCGTGGTGTCGCTGATTGTGTTTACCGCGGTGATCGGCATGTTTCTCGCGACTCCCGGCATGGTGCCGGTGACCATCCTGTTCGCGGCGACGCTGGGCATTGCGCTGGTGGCGGGTGCGGCTGCAGCAGTGAATTGTCTGGTCGAGCAGAAGATTGATGCGCTGATGATGCGCACCCAGGCGCGGCCGCTGCCGCGCGGGCAATTGACGTCACTGGAGACGATGATTTTTTCCGGCGTGGTCGGCGGCATCGGCCTGGCGTTGTTGTACCAATGGGTCAACGCACTGACCATGTGGCTGACGCTGGCGACCTTTGTCGGTTACGCGGTCATTTACACCGTGATCCTCAAACCGATGACGCCGCAGAACATCGTCATCGGCGGCGCCTCGGGTGCGATGCCGCCGGTGCTCGGCTGGGCTGCCGTGACCGGGGATGTGTCGCCGCAGGCGCTGACCCTGTTCCTGATCATTTTTGCCTGGACGCCGCCGCATTTCTGGGCGTTGGCGCTGTACCGCAAACATGAATACGCGAAGGCGGGCGTGCCGATGCTGCCGGTGACGCACGGCGACAAGTTCACGCGGCTGCATGTGTTGCTCTACACCATCATCCTGCTGGCGTGTTCGACGCTGCCCTTCGTGACCCGGCTGAGCGGAATGCCTTACCTCGTTGCGGCACTGGCACTGGGTGCGGTGTTCATGGCTTATGCGGTGAAAATCTATACCGATTACAGCGATGAACTGGCGCGGCGCACATTTCGCTTTTCGATTCTGTACCTCACACTCATTTTTGCTGCGCTGCTGATCGATCATTACCTGCAGCTTTTTTTCTGAACCCCGCCTGATGTTTCATCTGCAACGTTACTCTGCGGCCTTGCTCGTCATCGCCGGCCTGCTTTCGGCGACCGCTTGTACGGAAAAAGCCGAAGCGCCGCGCTTCAAGCTGACCGATGTCACCGGTGCCTCCTTCGGCAAGGATTTTGCGCTGACCGACCACAACGGACAGCGTCGCACGCTGGCCGATTTCAAGGGCAAGGTGGTCACGGTGTTTTTCGGTTTCACCCATTGCCCCGATGTCTGTCCGACCACGCTGGGCGAGATGGCAGTGGTGATGAAGGAATTGGGCAAGGATGCCGATCGCCTGCAGGTGCTGTTCGTGACCGTGGATCCCGAACGCGATACGGCGGAGGTGCTGAAACGTTATGTGCCGGCATTCCATCCGGCCTTCCTCGGCCTGAGCGGCAGCGCCGAAGATGTTGCGCGCACCGCCAAAGAGTTCAAGATTTTTTACCAGAAACAGAATCTGCCCAACGGCGGCTACACCATGGATCATTCCGCCGGCACCTACATCCTCGACGCTGAAGGCCGGCTGCGCCTGTTCGCGCAATACGGCATCGGCGCGCCGGCGCTGCTGCAGGATATCCGCCAGTTGCTGAAATAAATCCAGAAATAAATCCAGTAACTGAATCAAGCAGAATTAAAAAACCCCGGTCATGCCGGGGCTTTTTTTGACAGCGATTTTAAAAACATCCAAGCCGTTCAGGCGGTTGCGATCAGGCCTTTCATTTTGCCCAGCGCCTTGGCTTCGATCTGCCGGATGCGTTCGGCGGAGACACCGAATTCCGCGGCCAGATCATGCAGCGTCAGTGATTCCTGTTCAGTCAGCCAGCGCGCCTCGATGATGCGCCGGCTGCGCGCATCAAGGCTGGCCAGGGCTTTTTCCAGACCGGCGCTGCGCAGGCGTGCGGTCTGCGCGGTTTCCAGCAGTGCGCCCGGTTCGGCATTGTCCGCCGCGAGGTAGGCAATGGGCGCGTACTGTTCGTGCTCATCGTCGCCGGCCGGTTCCAGCGCCATGTCCTGGCCGCCGAGCCGGGTTTCCATTTCCACGACTTCCTCGGGTTTGACGCCAAGTTTGCGTGCGACTTCCTGTACTTCTTTCGCACCCAGCGTGCCCAAACCCTGCTTCATGCTGCGCAGGTTGAAAAACAGTTTGCGTTGCGCCTTGGTGGTGGCGATTTTCACCAGCCGCCAGTTGCGCAGCACGAATTCGTGGATTTCGGCGCGGATCCAGTGCATCGCGAACGACACCAGGCGCACACCGCGCTCCGGATCAAAACGTTTAACCGCCTTCATCAGGCCGATGTTGCCTTCCTGGATCAGGTCGGCCTGCGGCAGGCCGTAGCCGACATAGCCGCGCGCGATTGATACCACAAGGCGCAGATGAGACAGCACCAGGTGCCGGGCGGCATCGATATCGTCGCTGTCGCGGAGGCGCCGCGCGTACTCGGTCTCCTGCTCTTGGGTCAGCAGCGGAAAACGGTTGATGGTCTGGA
>JBBQAO010000091.1:0-14270 GCA_038316355.1 Burkholderiales bacterium | reverse complement strand
TTGAGTCTGAAGGCTGCGCTCTCGACTCGGGACGGTGAATGGCCCATCTATGATGGCTCGAGAAAAGTCTTTCAACGTGGCAAGGCCAAACGAGCGTTTCGCTCCGTCCTCAACGACATTGAAATGAAGTATGCAGCTTCGCGCATTACGGAAGACGAACACGTCGCTTATATCGAGACTGTTGCAAACCAACTCTCTCGTAATCTCGCCGATGATCTTCATGACGGCCGCTTTCGCATAGGCGTCGCGCAGAAACTCGTAAACATCCACCTAAAGTACCTGTGGACCGCTGGCCTATGCCAGGAGCCGCCGCACTGCCCAATTGATGGAATTATCCGCGACGCAGCTAAGCTGGATTACGCCTGGACGCGTAGCGATTCCATCGAGGAATACACAAACGCGATCGCGGCACTGAAGATTGCGGCAAATGGCACAAGCCTCTCAGAATGGGAATTGCAGAATTTCAAGCGGCGCGAGGATAAGTGAACTCTAACTTTAGTTCGAGCGGACGCGAGTCAGCATCGGTGGTTTGCCCGTGACGGTGTCGCTGTCCATGCGGTATCGCGCGCGCCGCTCAACAAATCGTTAGGTCCCTTTCCTATGGTCAGCTTCAATCGAAAAAACCTAGTTAAGTTTGGCCTCTTGTTCTTGGTTGCAGCCGTCGCCATGGAGTTCATTGTCCGATTCAACGACGAGTGAGTTACCGTTCTCCCGGGGGTTGAGAATTTCCTGCAGGCAGCCCCCCCAAGTGCATCACGCTGTCGGCGAAATAAGAGACATCGCACTGAACAAACGGCTTTACTACGAGGGCATCCCCGGGCGGGAAGCACCATATCGTGAGTACTCTTTCGGGGTAAGTGGCAACAAATCAAAGATGTTTGTCGTCATCCGGGCAGAACAACAGGATGGACAATATAGTTATCGTGTTGTGCGGCCCGGACAATAAGGTCGTCCGCACCACGCGACCTAGCCAGGCTGCAAACTTCCCCCACTTTAGTTGACACCCTGGACTGCCGAGTCCGGAGGTGTTGTATGGCAAGAGCAAGGCGACGCGCGACTTTTTATCAGGAGGCGGCTGAAATGATGAACGACGAAAGACTGTTGGAACAAGAGATTCTTGCTTCGTTCGAGCGAGATGAATGGAAACCTGTTCGGAACCAGAAAGGCGAGATTGCACAGTTTAGAGCGGCCGCGGAAGCGACATTGCTTAAGAACAAGCGGGTAAACATTCGAATCTCGTCGCGGGATCTGGAAGGGTTGCAGGCGCGCGCTGCCGAAGAAGGTGTTCCATACCAAACGCTCATGGCCAGCGTTCTGCATAAGTTCGTGTCGGGGCGCTTGGTTGAAGCGCAGAGACGTATGACTACGCGCTCCAGCCGGACGTCGCGCAAGCGCACCACCACTTGGCACCACGTTACCTTAACTCCGCGCCTACTGCCGAGTGATCCCCATCCGCTCGTAAATCGGCCGGATGCCGGCGCGGATGTCATGGCGCTTGCGCGCCAGCATCAAAGCCGCTGCCACGCAGCATAAACCACCGACAGTGATCGTCGTGCGCGGTCCGACAATGTCGGCCAGTGCGCCCGCAGCCAGTGCTCCGAAGGGTGCAATGCCGAGGAAGGCCACGGTGTAGAGACTCATCACCCGTCCGCGCTTGTCGTCGTCGACAATCGTCTGCAGGATCATGTTGACCGACACTGAAGTCACCAGGATGCCGAAGCCGACGATGACCAGCAGCGGCAGTGCATAAGGTGTTGATGGTGCGTTGGCGAACAGCACCAGCGCGCTGCCCGCAGCGAGACCGGCGATGATGATCTGCCGCACCAGCCCGCGCGCATTGGCGCGCGAAGCCAGATATAGGGTGCCGGAAATCGCTCCCAGCCCGCTGGCGCCCATCAGGAATCCCATGTCTTCTGAGCTGCCGCCGAACACTTCGCGCACCATCACCGGCATCAGTGCGGAATAAGGTGTGGCGACAAAGGCCACCACTGCCAGTGTCAGCAGCAGCGCGCGGATCGGCAGCGTGTTCCAGACGTAGCTGAAACCTTCGCGCAGCCCGGCAAGCACAGATGTGTTGACCGGCTCGCGCGGCTGCGGCCGGCTGCGGATCATCATGAAAGAAATCACTACCGCGATGTAGGTCAGCGCATTGATCAGGAAGCAGTGCGCCTCGCTTAGTACGCCGATCAGGATGCCGGCAATCGCGGGTCCGACCATCCGGCCGCTGTTGGCCATGAGTGAGGTTAATGCAATCGCATTGGGCAGATCCTCCTTGCCGTCGACCAGCTCGAGCAGATAGGCGTGGCGGATCGGCAGTTCGAAGGCGACCAGCACGCCCATCAGCATCGCGAGTGTGACGATATGCCAGGGCGCGATGATGCCGGCCAGTGCCAGCGCGGCAAGCGTGGCGGCCTGCAGCAGTTCGAGGATCTGGGTCGCGAACATCGCGCGGTGCAGGTTCCAGCGATCCGACCACAGACCCGCCAGCGGTGACAGCAGCAGAATCGGCAGGCTGCCGGCAAAGGCCAGCACACCGAGCATCGTTGCCGACCCGGTCAGCCGGTAGAGCAGCCAACTCTGCGCCACGATCTGGATCCAGTAGCCGATCAAGGCAAAAACCTGCCCGGTCAGGAACAGCCGGAAATTGCGGTGTTGCAGAGCGCGCAGGGAAGGCAGGGCCATAAGGGCGCCTAAGAGGATGAAACGCGCGATGCGCAGTCACGATTTTTGCTCAAGGCAAGAAGTCGCGCTGCGGCGCATATCGCGAATATGCGCAAAGCGTGCGACGCAGCCTTGGGCAAAAATTCGTGCCAGCCCGGAGGGTTACGGCGAAAATCAACGCTGACCTTGTCGGCTGGCTTGGCCATATTCGCGATAAGCCCCGCGCCGTCCTTCGCGTCACCCTTGATTTTCGCTGTAACGCACGGGTGTTTCATCCTGTCAGGCACTCTATGTCAGCAAAAGGGATGAATTCTACTGGATGGACTTCCCGCCGGGCGCGGAGTCACGCTGCGGTAAAATCATAGCCTCCCATGCCTGAAAATTCCACCGCAACCGGCATCCCATCCCGGCTCATCACCATTTACCAGATCATGTTCGTGGTGTTGTTGTGGAACAGCGCCTACAAGGGCGTGCGCGTGCTGAACACGCTGTATGCGCTGGAACTCGGTGCAACGCCGCTGCATATCGGCCTGCTGCTTGCCACTTACGGCGTGTTTCCCCTGCTACTCGCGGTACTGGCGGGGCGTATTGCCGACCGTTACGGTTCGCGGGTGCCGATCATTGTCGGCATGGTGGTTTGTTCCGTGGGTGTGGTGCTGCCCTGGTTCGCGCCCAGCCTGCTGCTGCTCTTTATCGGGGCGGCGGTGACCGGCCTGGGTTTCATTATCGGGCAGGTCGCTTTCCAGTCGCTGGTCGGCACACTGGGCGAGGGCATGGCGCGAACCCGCAATTTCAACAACTATGCGCTGATCGTGGCGGTTGCCGATTTCGTCGGTCCGGTGTTTGCGGGTTTTTCGATCGATCATTCCGGTCATGTATCGACCTTTCTGTTTCTCGGCCTGCTGAGCGCAACTTCGATCATTGCGATCATCGCACTGGCCAAGCGGGTGCCGCGTCACCGCAAGCCGGCGCCGGCGCCCGCCGGCCAGCGCATGACGGATCTGCTCCGCGACGCCGACATGCGCCGCGTGCTGATTGCCGGTGCGGTGGTGATGACCGGCATCGACCTGTTCCAGCTCTATATTCCACTCTACGGCCATCAGATCGGCTTGTCGGCCTCGGCGATCGGCATGGTCCTTGGAGCATCGGCAGCAGCGACATTCGTGTCGCGCGCGGTGCTGCCGGCCCTGGTGCGCCGTTACAGCGAGGAAAAAACCCTGCTTTACGCGCTGTTTTTGGCGGCATCGATGTTCACGCTGATCCCGTTTTTCACCAGCGCCATCGTGCTCGCGGCCATCTGTTTCATGCTGGGGCTTGGCATGGGTCTGGGCCAGCCGCTGACGGTGATACTTTGTTACCGTTACTCGCCAGCGGGCCGCGGCGGCGAATCGCTCGGCCTGCGCATTGCAATCAACAATGCCATGCATGTCGTGGTGCCGGCATTGTTCGGCGCGGTTGGTGCGGTGTTCGGCCTGGCACCGGTATTCTGGGCCAATGCCGGCGTGATCGCCGCTGGCAACTGGTACGCGCGTAAACGATCCTCCAGCCAGGCTGCCTGATGCCGATCTTCCTCGCCATGCTGGTGCTGCTGTTGAACATGAGCGCATTCCGCGGCAGCAAGGTGCTGGTGTCGCTGTTTGCGCTGGAACTCGGCGCCCCGCAGATCATGCTCGGTGTGATTGTTGCCCTGTATTCGTTGTGCCCGATGCTGCTTGCGCTTTACGCCGGAAAAATGATCGACCGTTTTGGCGTGCGCTGGCCGCTGGCACTGGGCTCGCTGGGCATGTCGCTGTCACTGGTGCTGCCGGGTACGCTGCCGTCATTACACACGCTGTACCTGTCAGCGCTGCTGCTTGGCTTATCGCACGTGTTCTACAACGTGGCAGTGCAGAACCTGATCGGCATGCTGAGCAACGTCGAAACCCGCACCCGCAATTTCAGCAATCTGAGCCTGATGATGGCCAGTGGCGGATTCCTCGGACCGCTGATCGCGGGATTTGCGATCGACACCCTTGGCCATGCGATCGGTTATCTGTGCATAGCCGTGCTCCCGGCCATTTCGGCGGTGATCATGTTCAGTGCGCGTAGCGGTCTGGCGGCACTGACCGGCGGCAAGGCAAAAAACAGCGAGGCGGGGGGATACGCGGTCGGACTGCTCAGCAATCCGCCATTGCGGCGTACGCTGATCACCAGCGGCATCATTCTCACGGCTATCGACCTGTTCCAGTTTTACATGCCGATCTACGGCCATGCCATCGGCCTGTCCGCGTCGGCCATCGGCATGGTGCTGGCGATGTTCGCCGCCGCGGCTTTCATCGTGCGCAGCATCCTGCCGCAGATCGTCGCCCACTTCGGCGAGGAAAAAGTGCTGATCGGTTCCATCTTCATCGCTGCCGGCACCTACCTGTTGTTCCCGCTGGTTGAGAGCGGCATATTGCTGGGCGTCATTGCTTTCCTGCTGGGGCTGGGTACCGGCTGCGGCCAGCCGCTGACACTGATGATGATTTACGCCCGCGCACCTGAGGGCCGGTCCGGCGAGGCGCTGGGCCTGCGCATGACCATCAACAACCTGACGCATATCATGGTGCCGCTGTTCTTCGGTGCAGTGGGTACGGCGTTCGGCGTGGCTCCCGTGTTCGTCGCCAATGCCGCCATGCTGGGTGCCAGCGGCCTGCTCAGCCGGCGGCGCTGACCCTGCGCTACATCGACGGCCGATATAGTCGACGCACCAACGAATTTACGCAACAATGCATACGCAGCAAACGAAAGGATTTCAGCATGAAAATCGCCATAATCGATGATTACCAGGATGCGTTCCGCAAACTGGAGTGCAGCAAAAAGCTGGCCGGGCATGAACTGATTGCCTTTACCGACACCGAAAAGGATCCGGCGAAACTCGCTGCACGACTGCAGGACGTGGAAATCCTGGTGCTGACACAGCAACGCTCAAAGCTGCCGCGTGCGGTGATTGAAAAACTGCCAAAACTGAAACTGGTCAGCCAGACCGGGCGCAATGCCAACCATATCGACATCGCGGCCTGCACCGAAAAAGGCATCGTGGTGTCGGCCGGCGGCGCCGGCAATCCGAACCCGACAGCGGAACTGGCCTGGGCGTTGATCCTCGCCGCGTTGCGCCGCATTCCGCAGGAAGTACGGCGCATGCAGGATGGCAAATGGCAAGGTTCTGTGGGTACCGGGCTCGCCGGCAAGACACTGGGCATCTATGCCTACGGTCGCATCGGCAGCCTGGTGGCGCAGGTGGGCAAGGCTTTCGGCATGCGCGTGTGGTGCTGGGGGCGTGATGGTTCGACGGCCAAGGCCAAAGCCGCCGGCTACGAGGTTGCGGCAAGCCGCGAGGCGTTTTTTGCGGAGTCCGACGTGATTTCACTGCACCTGCCGCTGAATGACGGCACCCGCGGCATTGTCACCGCGGAAGACCTCGCACGCATGAAACCGTCAGCACTGATCGTCAATACCAGTCGTGCGCCGATCATCGCCAAGGATGCGCTGGTCGCCGCGCTGAAGGCGGGACGACCGGGGCGTGCTGCGATCGACGTCTATGAAGATGAACCTGTGCTGAATGCCAATCATCCGCTGATCGGCATGGACAACGTGGTGTGCACGCCACACCTCGGTTATGTCGAAGAGAGCACCTACGAGGCGTATTACAACGCAGCGGTCGAGCAGATCCTGGCGTTCATCGCCGGCAAGCCGATCAATGTTGCGAACCCGGATGTGCTGAAAAAATAACGTAAATAGAAACAGGAGGAGAATATGGCGGCAAAAAAAATGCGTTGCGGCGTGGCCGCGGTGGAGGCGCTGCGCGCGTCCGGGGTCAGCAAGGTGTTCGGCCTGATGGGCTCGAGCACGCTGGAAATGTATGACGCGCTGTACGACGTCAAGAAAGACATTGAATACATCGGCGTGCGCCACGAGAACTGCGGCATGCACATGGCCGATGCCTATGGGCGCGTGACGCAGACCCCCGGCGTGTTCATCTGCGGTCAGGCGGGGCCCGGGTCGGCGAACATGGTGCTGGGCCTGGCACAGGCGAAGTTTGCCTATTCGCCGGTGGTGGCGATCACCGGGCTGGCATCGACCGAACACCTCGGCCGTGATGCGTTCCAGGAAATCGATCAGCACACGCTGTTCCTGCCGGTGACCAAACGCGTGATGACCGTGCCGCGGCCGGAGCGCATCCCCGAATTCATTTTCGAAGCTTTCCGCATTGCCAATTCCGGCCGTCGCGGGCCGGTGGTGGTGAATATCGCGCGTGACCTGTTCAACCATGACATCGAAGCCGATATTCCGCAGCGCGTGATGGTGGATATCAAGCCACCGGCCGCCGATGCCGAAACACTGGCGGAAATGCGCAAGCTGATCCTCGCCGCGAAAAAGCCGGTGATCCACGCCGGCGCCGGCATCAAGTGGTCGCGAGCCAGCGGCAAACTCGCGGCACTTGCGGAAAAATTGCAGATTCCCGTGACCAGTTCTGCGGGACATGCGGATATTCTGCCGATGGATTTCCAACTCCATGCGGCCGGTGTCGGTCCGCGCGGCAATCCTGTCGCGAGCGACCTGATGCGCGAAGCCGACCTGATCATTGCGCTGGGCACGCGACTCGGCTTCAACACCACGTTCTACAAGTACACCGATGTTTCTCCGACCGCAAAAATCATCCAGGTCGATATTGACCCGATGGCGCTGGGCCGTTATTTCCCGACGGCACTGGCGGTGGCAGCCGACGTCGGTTCAGTGATCGATGGCCTGACGGCAGTGATGCAGCCGATCGCTGCCGATGCCGTGCCGTGGCGAGCGCGCAATGAAGTTTATTTCAAGGCGCGTGCGGCGCTGTGGTCGGAACGCGAGGCTTCCGGCGCGCGTACCGGTACGCCGATGCACCCGGACGTGATTTATGCCGAAGTGCGCAAGGCGGCGCCGCGCAATTCGATTTTCACGCTGGACGCCGGCACCACCGGGTTCCAGGCGACAGACCAGTTGCCGTGTTACGAGGCGCCGGCACTGCTGACGCCGCTGGATTGCGGCATGGTCGGTTTTTCCTACTCGGCGGCCATTGGCGCCAAGGTGGCCGCACCGCAACGTGCGGCGATTTCACTGATGGGCGACGGCGGTTTTGGCATGACCATGGGTGAAATGACGACCGCAGTGGCGAGCAACATCCCCGCGATCGGCATCGTCATGGACAACGGCACCTGGGGTTCGGAGATCGCCTACCAGCGCGACTTTTATCAGGAGCGTTATATCGGCGCCCATGTCCACAGCCCGCGCTTCGATGAAGTGATGAAATTGACCGGCGGCAACGGCTACCACCCGACCGCACCGGGCGAAACCGCGGATGCGCTGCGCGATGCGCTGAAAGCCGGCAAGCCCGCGATCATCCACGTCAAGGTTGATCCGGAAGCGACCATCAGTTTCCGCAAGGACGCGCTGCAGAAGCGCGCCTGAGTTCCGCTGTCGCGGGAGAACGCCGATGAGCCTGCCGGTCATGCTTCCACCCATGTTTCCCCTTATGCTTCCCGTCACGCCGTTGCAGTTGATGGATTTTCTCGGCGTTGCGGTGTTTGCGGTCAGCGGTGTGCTGGCTGCGGGGCGCAAACATCTGGACTGGTTCGGCGTGCTGGTGATTGCCACGGTTACCGCAATCGGTGGCGGCACCTTGCGCGACCTGCTGATCGACCGCAACCCGGTATTCTGGATGGCCAATACCGGTTATCTGTGGGCGATATTCGCGGCAACATTGTTGACCTTGCTGGTCGTGCGTTTTCGCGAAATTCCGCTGCGCGCCTTGTTGATAGCTGATGCGCTCGGGCTGGCGTTGTTCACGATCAGTGGTGCGCGGATTGCCGAGATGGTCGGTTACGGCGGCATCGTGGTGGTGATTCTCGGTACCATGACGGGGGTGGCCGGCGGCGTGTTCCGTGACATGCTGCTCGCGGAGATTCCGCTGCTGCTGCGCGACGGAGAAATCTATGCCACCGCGGCGATTGCCGGCATTGTTGTGTATCTGCTGCTTCAGGCTGCGGGATTTGAGCGCCTGACCGCCGGTTATGCCGGCATGGCAGCCATCGTGGTGATTCGTTTTGCGGCGATCTTTCTCAGCCTGCGCATGCCCGCCCTGAGGCTGGGCGACCCCAGAAAACCGGATTGAGTGCAGCAGTTTCCGCTTCTCACTCATCACTCAGCGTTCCGCACTCCAGTTCAGTGCAGGTGCCGGTTGCGCGGGTGCAGCGGAATGACCGTGGAACTGCTGGTTGCAGAGGCCGGCGCGTCACCCGCGGGTTTCTGCGGATTGTGCGCGTCAAACATTTTGGTCACCAGTGCAGTGACCTGCTCGACTTCCGGTTTGCCGAGGTGGCGTGACAGCATGTGGTTGATGTCTTCGGTCACACATTGGCGGCGGAACTCGTGGACGGCTTCCGGCGATGGTCCGACAAAAAACTGGTAGAACTCGTCTTCGCCACTGTCCGGGTAATAGGTGACTTCCACTTCGGATGCGTATTCGGTCAATGGGCCGAGGCTGTTGCAGGCTTCGGTCAGTTTGTTATGGAAGCTGCGGCCGACGTCACCGGTCCAGCAGATACTGACCACGCGATCGCCGGCGTCATAGACGATGCCCGGTTCTTCGCGCTCGAGACTCTTCGCGTCGGCAAGGTGGTCGGCATCCACGTAATCCAGCCAGGGGCGCAGCGCGAGTTCGACCTGCGCCAGGCGCACGCCTTTGCACAAAAAAACGCTGCCGTGGACATGTACTTCGGTTTTCATTGCGGGTGACTCCGATGGTGGTGCAGACAGCGGCGATGCAGTGGTGCGGGGCAACAAGGATAACATACCAAGGATTGATAAATTATTTAATAAAAACAAAGGCTTAGGTGATGTCCGCGCGTCGGGATCGCGGATCAGGAGAGCAGGCCCAGTTCTTTCAGCAAGTTGCCGAGCATCAGCCGCTCGCGATCCAGCATCCCGCCGATATCGGCGCTGCCGGCATAGGTATTGATCCAGTAGTGCCGCTGCAGTTCCTCGTTCCACTCTGCGCTGGCGATGGCTGTCCCCAGCATGCGATCCCACCAGTCGATTTGCACCGGATCGAGTCCGCGCGCGCCGATGACGCCGCGCCAGGTGCCGATCACACAGCCGACACCCTGTTCTGACAAAGTGGGGGTTTGTGCGTACAGGCCGGGCAGGCGCTGTGGCGCCGATACGGCCAGTGCGCGCAGGCTGCCCGCGGCCAGTTCCTTTGCCGCACTGACTGCGGTGATTGCCGCCACTTCCGCGCGGCCGGCCATGACATCAGCAGCGGCGTGCAGCGCCGAATCGAACACCTGCAGGCACAGTTGCCGCGGGTCACCGCCGGCATGGCGTGCCAGTTGCGCCAGTGCCATGTGGTTGGTGTTGCCCAGTGCTGTCGCCATCGCGATGGTCAGCGTAGCCGGATCACGCAGGCGTGCGAGCAGGGCGGCGCCATCGGTGATCGCCGAATCAGCGCGCACCAGGAAGGCAATGTATTCGGTGTAGAGGTTGACCAGCGGGGTCAGCGCGGTGTCGTCAAAATCGCTGACGCCCAGTTGCCGGTTGGTGATGATGGTCGGTGAGTTGATGGCCAGCACATGCGGGTTGCCCGGGTGTTGCGCCAGGTAGTCCCATGCGTTGCCGCCGCCGCGGCCGGCGATGTTGCGGAGTTTTACCGGGACATCGACCAGACCTGCGAGCACGCTGATCAGCGCCCGGGCCGGGCGGTCCTGTCCGCCACCGGCAGGGGTACCGGCCACCAGTTCAATTTCATGTTCGGGGCGCCAGCCGCCGGCGCCGCTCGTCATGTACCAGCGGCTTGTGGGTTGCCGGTCTTGGGTATAAACACCACCAGCAGGTTGGCGGCAATAATAGTGCCGGCAAGGAAATAAAACGCTGCGTAGACACTCCAGGTGTCGGCAATGACGCCGAACATGGCGGGTGCGATGCTGCCGCCAATGGCGAGGATGGTGAACTGCAGGCCGACGCCTGTGCCAGCGAGGCGCTTCGGCGTGTTTTCTACGGCCCAGGCCTGCATCACCGGGCGCAGGGCGTAGAGGAAAAATCCCACCAGTGCGACGAACACGATAAACAAAAAGGATTGTCCGGCGAAGACCATGCCGATGATGGTGACGCCGGTCAGTAACATGCTTGACAGCACAACCTTGCGCCGGCCGACCTTGTCCGAAACATGTCCGGCAATCGGCCCCGCGATCAGGCCTGCGACCTGCAGCACAGTCATGCACAAACCGACGGCGATCGGCGAATAACCCTGCTCATACGCCAGATACACCGGCAGGAACACCAGCAGACCGACCTGGGTCAGCGTGCGGAAACCGCCGCTGATGCAGATCAGCATCAGGGTGCGGTCGCGCATCAGCGTGCCAAGATCGTGCAGGTACTGGCGCGCGCTCCAGGCTGTACCGCTGCCGGCGTTGACGTCATCCAGCTGGTCTTTTCCGCTGTCCGTTGCGCGGTTGGTGGCCAGCGCGCCGACCATGATCAGGATCAGTGTCGCCATTACCAGTCCCGGCACGATGTTGATCACCACCACTTCGCGCCAGGTGAACCACGCCAGCAATGTGCCTGCCGCCAGTGGTGCCAGCGCCTCGCCGACATTGCCGCCCATGCCGTGGAAAGACAGCACCAGGCCCTTGCGCTGCGGGTACTGATGGGCGAGGGTCGGGATCGCCGCCGGGTGCCACAGGTTGTTGCCGATGCCGACCAGCATCAGGCACACCACCAGCATCCACATACTGTGAGTCATGCTCATCAGCGCATAGGGAAAGCCGACCCAGAACAGCGAGGCAGCCATCAGATAACCCTTTTTGCCAATGGCATCGACCAGCATGCCGCCGGGCAGGTTGGAGAGCGCGCCGGCAAGGTGCTGCGCGCTCATCAGGAAACCGATCTGCGTATAGGAGAGACCGAGCTCTTTGCCGATCAGTGGCAGCAACACGTAAAAGGTTGCGGGATACCAGTGGGTCAGGCCGTGGCCGGCGGAAATCAGCCAGACATCACGGAAGGTGCGCGGCGATAAAACGGTGGCGGCAGTGGCGCTCATAATATGGTCTTGGCGGGGTTGCAATGCATCATAACATGCAGCTGAAGCGCAAAATTCGCGGCGTATAATCAGCGCCTCCTCCGCATCACCAACCGCACTTAAAACGTACTTAAATACGTAATTAACAATCACTTCAGCGACTTCATGCGTACCGACATCGAACGTTTTTTCAACCCCAAATCCATCGCCATCATCGGCGCCTCGCAGGACTTCGTGACCATCAGCGGCCAGCCGCTGAAACACATGCTGAGCCATGGCTACAAGGGCAAGCTCTACCCGATCAATCCCAAGTATCAGGAAATCGGCGGCGTGAAATGCTGGCCGTCGATTGAGGCACTGCCGGAGGCACCGGAACTGGCGCTGATCCTCGTCAATGCCTCGCGCGTGGTCGACATGCTGACCAGCTGCGGCAAAAAGGGTATTCCATACGTGATCATTTTCAGTTCCGGGTTTTCCGAAACCGGCGGCGAAGGCGTGGCGCTGCAGCAAAAGCTGGCCGACATCGCAAGCGAATACAACATCGGTGTCATCGGCCCCAACTGTCAGGGCATGATCAACGCCGCCGATGCGGTGTATGCCGGTTTTGGTTCGGTGTTCAACGCCGATTACACCGCGGGCTCGGTCAGCATGGTGTCGCAGTCGGGTGGCTTCGGTTTTTCGGTGATGAACCTGTCCTCGCTGGACGGCGGTCTGCCGTTCCGGCAGATGGTGACCACCGGCAACGAAATCGGCGTGTCGACGCTGGATTTCATCGACTATTTCATCCGCGATCCTAAGACCGACATCATCGGTGCCTATATCGAAGGCGTGAAAGATGCGCGACGCATCCTCGATGTCGGCGACAAGGCGCTGGCCGCCGGCAAACCGATACTAATGTGGAAAGTCGGCAACACCGAGCAGGGGCAGAAGGCCGCAGCCTCGCATACCGCCAATCTTGGCGGTGCGATGGCACTGTATAAAGCCGCGTTCCGGCAAAAGGGCATTATCCAGGTCGAGGACATCCAGGACCTGGTTGATTACGGCCATGCGCTGCGCAGCAACCGCCTGCCGCGCGGCAATCGTGTCGCCATCATTACGATTTCGGGCGGGGCTGGCATCCTGATGACCGATGAGGTCGTCGCGGGTGGTATGCAAATGGCGCAATTGGCGCCGGCCACTGTGGCCAAGCTGCGCGAATTTGTGCCATCCTTCGGTTCAGTGGGCAATCCGGTGGATGTCACTGCGGCGATTTTCAACGACCTGACTTTGATCAATCGCACGCTGCAGGCGATCAACGATGACCCGGGTGTCGACTGCATCGCGATGATCAATGCATCGCTGCAGGGCGAAATCGCGCAAAAGGTGGCAGCCGAGATCATTGCCGTTGCCGCGAAGACCGACAAGCCGATTTTCATTTCGTGGAGCGCGCGCGATGCCGTGGCGCCCGAGGCCTATGCGGCGCTGGATGCGGCGCGCATCCCCCATTACAAGTCGCCGGTGCGTTGCGGGCGCGCGCTGGCTGCGGTGTCGTGGTATGCGGAAGCGAAACGACGCAACACGGCACAGAAAAACGACAAGCCACCGGTCATCAACCGTCCGACGGCACAGGCAATGCTCAAGGGTGAGACCGGCGACGTCACCGAATACGCAGCGAAACAGGTGCTGGCCGAGTACGGCATCCCGGTGACGCGCGAGGAACTCGCCAAAAACCGTGACGCTGCAGCAGCAATCGCGCAAAAAATCGGCTTCCCGGTGGCGATGAAAGTGCAGTCCGTCGATATTTCGCACAAGACCGAAGCGAAAGCGGTGCGGCTTGCGGTAGGGAATGAAGCAGACGTTGCCACGGCCTTCGACGAGATCATGCGCAATGCCAAGGCCTACAAAGCCGATGCGCGCATCGATGGCGTACTGGTGCAGGAAATGGTCGGCGGTGGTACCGAGGCCATAGTCGGTATCACCAACGATGCGCTGTTCGGCCCGGCGGTGATGTTCGGGCTGGGCGGTATCTTCGCCGAGGTGCTGAAGGATGTGTCCTTCCGCCTTGCCCCGATCACACCGGCCATTGCCCGCGAAATGGTCGAGGAGATCAAGGGTTACCCGGTGCTCGCCGGGGCGAGAGGTAAACCCGCGGCAGATGTGGATGCGTTGGTCGATGCACTGGTCAAACTGTCGGCGCTGGCAGTAGATCTGAAGGATCATATTGCCGAACTCGACATCAATCCGCTGATCGTGATGCCCAAAGGTCAGGGCGTGAAGGCGGCGGATGCGTTGATTAGAATGAAAATCTGAAGGGGCAGGACCGAAAGGCGTTAACGCAAAGGCGCAAAGGAAAAAGAGAGACGCAGAGAAAAGCGAAAGAATAACGAGGTGTTAAAGGATTTTGATTTCCTTCGCGTCTTTCACTTCCTTTGCGTCTTTGCGTTAAGGGGTTTGTTAAAGCAAGGCGTTAACGCAAAGGCGTAAAGGAAAAAGCGAGACGCAGAGAAAAGCGAAAGAATAACGAGGTGTTAAAAGATTTTGGTTTCCTTTGCGCCTTTCA
>JBBQAO010000152.1:0-4281 GCA_038316355.1 Burkholderiales bacterium | reverse complement strand
CCGGTGCCGACATCCTCGCTCATCTCGCCCTTCAGCAGATGCGTGATGCCCATTGCGAATTCGACCACCTCGATGCCGCGCTGCACCGAGCCGGCAGCGTCGGCCAGCGTCTTGCCGTGTTCTTCGGTCACCAGTTGCGCCAGTTCGGCGCGATGCGCGTCCAGCAGTTCGCGGTAACGCATGAGGATGCGCGCGCGGCGCAGCGGCGGCGTGTCGCGCCAGGCCGGGAACGCGCGCTGCGCCGAGGCGACGGCCATATCAATGTCCTTCGTATTCGCCAGCGGCACCTGACGGATGATTTGACCGGTCGCCGGATTGGTCACACCCGCGCTGCGGGTTGAAGTTGCGGGCTGCGCCTTGCCATCAATCCACAAGGGCACGGCGGCCACGGTATTCATGTCTGCTGGTTTGTTCATGCTTTCTCCAAAACCCTAAAATCTTTTAGCCACAGAGGACACAGAGTTCACAGAGAAAACCCTGAACAGCCTCTTGTTTTTGAATTCCTCTGTGCTCTCAGTGCCCTCTGTGGCTCAAGCCTTTGACTTTGCCTTGTTGTACAACTCCCGAAACGTCCTGCCCTCTGGCGCCGGGAAATCACGCCGGTCGGTCCAGCCGCCGCCGAAGGGCAGGCTGCGGATCATACCCTGCTGATTCGCCATCGCTTTCAGCGCGCGCACCTTGATGCGGGTCATCAGTCCGTACAAGGCCGGATGCTGCGCCAGCCAGCCCCACAACCTGAGGGCGGCAACCTCATGCCAGGGCTTCAAACCCTGTTCGAACTGGCGCTCGCGAAGTTTGCGCAGCAGATCCGGCAGCGGAATTTTTACCGGACAGGCGACGCTGCACTGACCGCACAGCGTCGATGCGTTGGGCAAATCTTTCGCGTTCTCCAGTCCGATGTAAGTCGGCGTCAGGATCGAACCCATCGGCCCCGGATAGACCCAGCCGTAAGCATGGCCGCCGACGCTCTGGTACACCGGGCAATGATTCATGCAGGCGCCACAGCGGATACAGCGCAACATTTCCTGCATGTCGCTGCCGATCAGCTTGGTGCGCCCCGCATCGACCAGGATCACATGAAAATGTTCCGGCCCGTCGAGATCGCCGGCGCGGCGCGGACCGGTGGTCACCGAAATGTAATTGGTGATGCTCTGGCCCGTGCCGTGGCGCGGCAGCAGGCGCAGCAGCGTGGTCACATCCTCCAGCGTCGGCACCACCTTCTCGATACCGGTGATCGCGACGTGCACTTTCGGCAAGGTCGTCACCATCCGTCCATTGCCCTCATTGGTGACAATCAGTGTTGATCCGGTTTCGGCAATGATGAAATTAGCACCCGACACGCCCATGTCCGCCGACAGGAAATGCGGCCGCAGTTTTTCGCGCGCCTCGCGGCACAGCGCCGGAATATCAGTCAGCCGCGGCGCATTGTGTTTTTCGGCGAACAGGTCCGACACTTCATCGCGGGTCTTGTGCACCACCGGCGCGACAATATGCGATGGCGGTTCATTGGCCAGTTGCAGAATGTATTCACCGAGGTCGGTTTCGATGACCTCCAGCCCGGCCCCGATCAGGGCGTCATTCAGCCCGCATTCCTCGGTCACCATCGATTTTGACTTGATGACCTTGCGCACGCCATGCTGCGCGGCGATTTCATTGACGATGCGGTTGACGTCCTCGTGGGTTTCCGCCCAGTGCACCACCGTGCCCTGTGCGATCGCATTGCGCTCGAAGGTATCCAGCCAAACATCCAGGTTGGCCAGAGCCCGGTCGCGGATGGCAGTGGCGGCGTCGCGGATGTCCTGAAAATTGTCCAGTTCGGCCACCCGGTCGGCCCGGCCTTTGACAAAATTTCCCTGCAACCTCTTCAAGGCGCCTTGCAAGCGGACGTCGGCCAGCTTGGCGCCGGCGCGGGCCTTGAAGTGCATGGAGGTAATTTGCATGGCCGTCAGTATAACTGGGCCTGAACAGAGGCCCCCCTCCCTTTCTGGTACGCATTTTGCGAGCATACAAGCATGAAAATCATGCTGGTCGACGAATCCCCGGAACGCTCGCTCTACCTGCGCATGACGCTGGAGCGGCTGGGGCACACCATCGCCGGCGACGTCAAAGGCGAACTGGTCGTGGCCTCACCCGTCTACAAACAGCACTTCAACCTTGCCACCGGTCAATGCGTCGAGGATGCATCAGTAAGCGTGGGAGTATTTTCCGCGCGTGTAGTCAACGACATAGTGGAGATTGAAGCCTGATGAACACCCCCGAAAACCGCCCGCCCTTCCCCCCGTTCACCCGTGAAACAGCGATGCAGAAAAAGCGCAAGGCCGAGGACGGATGGAACTCCCGTGATCCGGTGGCGGTATTGCTGGCCTATACCCCCGACACCATCTGGCGCAATCGCGCCGAATTCCCCGTGGGCCGTGAAGCAGTGGTCGGCTTCCTCACGCGCAAATGGGCGAAGGAGCTCGAATGCCGTTTGATCAAAGAGCTATGGGCTTTCGACGAAAACCGCATCGCCGTGCGTTTTGCCTACGAATGGCGCGACGATTCCGGACAATGGTATCGCTCGTATGGCAACGAGAACTGGGAATTCGCAGCCAACGGCCTGATGCACCGGCGCTACGCCAGTATCAACGACCTGCCGATCAAAGCAGCAGACCGCAAATACTTCTGGCCACATGGGCGCCGCCCTGACGATCATCCGGGACTGTCTGACCTCGGCCTCCAAGCCCCCTCCCTTTCTTATCCCCTCTCCCCGTAAAAACGGGGAGAGGGGACTTAAAACATTTACGACCACAATTATCCCCTCACCCTGCTGCGCTGACGCCATGCGATGATTCACGCATGGATGCCAAACAGTTAACCGGCTACATCAAGGAAATCGGTCGCGGCAAAAACGCTGCCCGTGACCTGTCGCGTGAAGATGCAAAAGCGCTCTTCACCGCCATCCTCAACGACGAAATTCCGCCGCTGCAACTCGGCGCTATCCTGATCGCCCTGCGCATCAAGGGCGAGTCGCTGGAAGAACTCGCCGGATTCCTCGATGCCTGTGAAGCCTCCTATCCGCACCTCAAGGCACCCGCCGGCACCGTGCCTTTGGTCATTCCCAGCTACAACGGCGCGCGGCAACTGCCCAATCTGACCCCCCTGCTTGCATCACTGGTTGCCCGCGAAGGCGTGCCGGTATTGGTGCATGGCGTACCAGACGATCCGGGCCGTGTCACCACGCTGGAAATTTTTGCCGCGATGGGCATTGCTCCGGCATGCGATCTGAATGAGGCCGAAAGCCAGCTCGCCTCACGCCAACTGGCGGTCCTCAGTATCGACACCCTGGCACCACAACTGGCACGCGTACTGAAACTGCGCCGCGACATCGGCCTGCGCAGCTCCGGCCACACGCTGGTTAAAATGCTGCAACCCTTCACCACCCAGGCGGTGCGCCTGGTCAGCGTCACCCATCCCGAATACCTGGATCGGATGCGGGCGTTTTTTACCGGATTTTCCAGTCATGCGCTGCTGCTGCGTGGCGCCGAAGGTGAAGCCGTGGCACATCCGCGGCGGGAACCGGTGATTGAGTGGCTGGATGGAAAGACTGCTGAAGTCTGGCGGGCTGTTGCCGAGGAAAATCCGGAACTGCCGGATGGACGGGATGCGGCAGTGACGGCGGCGTGGATCAAGGATGCGCTGGCCAGGAAATGTCCGATTCCAAACGCAATAGCACATCAAGTAACCTGCTCTGTTAGAACACATGTCGGTGAGGTGACTCGGTGCAAAACCGAGTAATATTTTCGAAGTTTGTTCCCCGATTTCAAAGAGGAGGGTTTGGTTTCCGGAGCAATGCAAGTTCAGCCTCAGAGTTACCCAACGAGATGAAGCAAGCGTAGCCCGTATGCAACGAAGTGAAATACGGGATTACATAATCCTGTAATCCGCGGAGTTTATCCTGATGGTGTTGCAGGGCTCCTTGCAGGCTACGACAAACTATAATCGGCCGATCAGCCCGTCGCTCTTCCCCGACAGCCCGCGCACAAGGGCGCGATAATCACAGCGCCCCCAAGGGGACTTCTTTCAGTGCGCATTGCGCCAGATGCGATTCATGCGGCGCAATGCCCGTTGGTTATTGCGCCCTTGTATTATCTCCTTGCTGTGAATTCGATGGGATTATTTTCATCGAAGTTGTGTAGCAACTCTTGAGAGGCATCTCAAGAACGAGCGACTGGATGCCGTTTGCGCCCTTAGGCATTGAGCCTGAAACGTAGATTTTTGCAGCAGTCGCTCATCCTCTAG
>JBBQAO010000013.1:0-65596 GCA_038316355.1 Burkholderiales bacterium | reverse complement strand
CTACTGGATATGTTCCGATGTATTACTCACCCGTTCGCCACTCGTCGCCAGGGTTGCCCCCGCGTTACCGTTCGACTTGCATGTGTAAGGCATGCCGCCAGCGTTCAATCTGAGCCAGGATCAAACTCTTCAGTTTAATCTCTGCAAAGCATTAACTCGCTTGACGTTATGTATTTCAATTCCGTCGTGCGAGCACTTCTGTATAACTTGATGAACCGTGTGAGTTACCTCACACAGCGCACTCAAGACCAAGTGCCCACACTTATCGGTTGTATTTTTTTAAAGAACGTTGGTAGCGGGGATAGGATTTGAACCTATGACCTTCGGGTTATGAGCCCGACGAGCTGCCAGACTGCTCCACCCCGCGCCCGATCAAGCCCAAAATTATAGCTTTTTGTTTTTCTACCTGTCAACAAAAAGTTAAAACATTTTGAACCCTTCACTGATCTTTGCCACCCTGGCTGGCAACAAAGTTATTTATCAGCGAAGCCCACGATTATGAGGCCCTTTTGGGGGGAACACAATACCCTTATCGCATTATTTTATGGCCTCGCGGCCTACCACAGGCAGCCCACCCCGCCGTCGCCGGATGAATGTAGTGATGCGATCCATGCTGACGTAAAAAGTAGGCGTGACATACAGTGTCAGCATCTGCGAAAACACCAGTCCGCCGACGACAGCAATGCCCAGAGGCTGGCGCATTTCGGATCCTGTTCCGGTTCCCAATGCCAGCGGCAAAGTGGCAAAAATCGCCGCCATCGTCGTCATCATGATCGGGCGGAACCTGACCATTGATGCCTCAACAATTGCGTCTGCCGCTGACAAGCCTTTTTCGCGCTCCAGTTGTATAGCGAAGTCGACCATCATGATGCCGTTTTTCTTGACCAAGCCCACCAGCAGAATGATGCCGACAAAACTGAACACATTCAGCTCCTGCCCGGTGATCAGCAGCATCAACAGTGCGCCGAATCCGGCAAACGGCAGCGCTGTCAGAATGGTAATCGGATGCCCATAGTGCTCATAGAGTATGGCGAGCACCATGTAGATCACGAGTACGGTGATCAGCAGCAGTATGGGCAGGGTGCGGAACGCCTCTTCAAAAGCCTGCGCATTGCCGGCAACCGAGAACGTCACGCCCGCAGGCAATGTCTCCGCGGCCAGTTCCTTGACATGCGTCACCGCGTCACCAATCGACAGTCCGGGTGCCAGGTTGAAAGAGAGCACCACCGACAGCAACTGACCGTAATGACTGACCGACACCGGCCCGACACCCATCTTGATGTCCGCGACGGCCTGGATGGGAATCATCTGCCCAGTGGATGATTGTACAAAAAGTGAGCGTAAGGCATTGATATCACGCTGGAATTTAGGGTCCAGCTCGAGCAGCACGTTATACTGGTCGGTGGCGCCATAAAGCGTGCTGATGCGGCGGCCACCGTATGCGTTGTAGAGCGCCGACTCCACCTGCTGTGGCGACACGCCAAGCACCGCTGCACGGTCCCGCAGGATGTCAATCTGGATTTCCGGGTTGCTCAATTCCAGGCTGGAATTCACATCCTGCAACTGACGGGATTCTCGCAGCCGCCCTTCAAGCGCCTGACTTGCTTCATACAGTTGCTTCTGGTTCGACCCCTGAAGCACCAATTGGTAGTCGCTGGTGCTGATGAGGCCACCGATCCGGATGGCCGGCGGGTTGTTCATGAACACGCGCAAGCCTTGCGCGCCGCCAGCAAATGAGCGCCGCAGCTCCTGGATCACGTTGTCAGCACCCACGGTACGCTCCTCGCGCGACTTGAGGCGGACAATGATCCGGCCAATATTGCTGCCAACCACACCGCCGGACCCCTGCCCGGCCGTGGACATCACGGCTTCAACATTGGGATTCTTCTGGATGATGTCCGACACCAGGGTCTGGCGCTTTTCCAGCTCACTGAACGGTATGCCTTCGGGTGCGCGGGTATTGCCGAAAAACACACCGGTATCCTGCCGTGGTATGAAACCTTGCGGCACAGCTTGGTACAGCAGAACCGTAAGCACCAGGAACACAACGGATCCCACCAGCATCAGGCCGGGACGCTGTATGGTCCAGCGCAGAGTCGATCCATACCAGTCGCGCATCGCGTCAAACATGCGTTCCAACGTCATGTAGACCCGACCATGCTGCTCATCGCCATGCGCTTTCAACATCAGGCTGCACATCATCGGCGTCATCGACAATGAGACCAGCCCCGACACCAGCACCGCCACCCCGACGCTGACCGCGAACTCGCGAAACAACCGCCCGAGCATGCCTTCCATGAACAGAATCGGAATGAACACCGCTGCCAGTGACACGGTCATTGACAGCACCGTAAAGCCGATTTCCTGCGCGCCTTCCAGCGACGCTGTCATCCGATCCTTGCCCATTTCCATATGGCGCGTGATGTTCTCCAGCACCACAATGGCATCATCGACGACAAACCCCACAGCCAGGATGATCGCCATCAGTGACAGATTGTTGAGGCTGTAACCCAGCGCGTACATCGCACCAAACGTGGCAATGATCGACGTCGGCAATATCAGCGCTGTGATCATGGTCGAGCGCGCATTGCGCAGGAACACCAGAATCACCAGCACCACCAGAACAATCGACAGCCCCAAGTGAAATTCCACTTCATTAATTGACGCCTCAATGAACTCGGAACGGTCATTGACGATCTGGATGCGCACTCCGGCCGGCGCACTCGCCTCGATTTCCGGAAACAGTGCGCGCAGTTTTTTTGCGACATCAACCGTATTGGCGCCGGGCTGACGATAAATGGCCAGCAGTATCGAGCGCTCGCCGTTGAGCCAGCTCTTGACCTTCGAATTCTCGATACCGTCTACCGCCTTGCCGACATCGGAAAGTCGGACCGGCATGCCGTCCTTGTACGCCACGATCAGGTTATTGAAATTCTCGGCGCGTTGCAGCGTGGCTGAAGACTTGACTGTGAAATCCCGTGCTGCGCCCTGCAACACGCCGGACGGCAGATTGCTGTTGGCGTTCTGGATTGCACTGACCACCCGCTCGAGTCCCAGGCCCCGCTTCGACATGGCCTCCGGATCAAGCAGCAGGCGCACCGCATAACGCTGGGACCCGAACACCTGCACCTGTGCCACGCCGGTCACCATCGAAAATCGCTGGGCGATATGGGTATCGGCAAATTCATCCAGCGCCGGCAGCGGCAGTGTACGCGCGGTCAACGCCAGAAACAGTA
The DNA here is from genome assembly GCA_038316355.1 of Burkholderiales bacterium. GTDB lineage: Bacteria > Pseudomonadota > Gammaproteobacteria > Burkholderiales > SG8-41. Next base: position 62,360 of record JBBQAO010000013.1, on the reverse strand, counting down.
TTGGCGAATCCGCCGGGTTGACCTTGCGCAGCGTCGGCGGATCCATGCCTTCGGGCAGCCGGCGCAAGGTCTGCGAAATCGCCGTCTGCACATCCTGTGCAGCGGCATCAATATCGCGATTGAGGTTGAACTGCAGCGTGACCCGTGTGCGCCCGTTACTGCTCACCGAACTCATCGAGTCGATGCCGGCAATCTGGCTGAACTGGCGCTCCAGCGGCGTGGCAACCGTGGTCGCCATGATGTTGGGGTTGGCGCCGGGCAGATCCGCCGTTACCGAAATCGTTGGAAAATCGACGTTGGGCAACTCATTCACCGGCAATGAGCGAAATGCGATCAAGCCGAATATGATGATAGCCGCCACCAGCACCGTCGTTGCTATCGGCCTGACTATGAAAATCCGCGATACGTTCATGATCTGCCTCTCGCCCTGTATGCCTGCTCTGGCCGTATTTCCCGGCTGCGTTTCCGGACTGCGTTTCGGCTTATGTTTTCAAGCTACTTGCCCGCTTCCGCCTTGCCGCCCTTGTCACCCTTGCCTTCGCCCTTCTTGCCCTTGCCTTTACCCTTGCCTTTTTCGCCGCCTTCAGCCGCAGCGTCGGCAATCCTGACCGTGGCACCCGGACGCAAAGCCTGCGGAATCTCGGTAATCACATGCTCACCCCCGACCAGACCCGAAGCAATCACAATTTCATTACCGAGCTGGCGCGACACCTTGACCGGCCGGATCTCAACCTTGTCCTCGGCGCCGATCAGATACACAAAAGGCCCGTCCTGTCCCGGTTGCACGGCGACCTCAGGCACCACCACCGCTTCGGGCTCGATCGTCAACACTACGCGCACATTGACGAATTGTCCGGGCCAGATCAGCTCCTTGGTGTTTTCCACCCGCGTTTTCAATAGCACCGTGCCACTCTGCGGCGTCACCGTATTGTCGACAAACACCAGTTTGCCGGTGGCGACCGCTCCGCCGGCACGATCGGGCAGGATCTCGATGCGCATGTCCTTTTCATTCTGATGGCGGCGGATGTCCTCAAGCTGCCGCTCCGGAATACTGAAGCCGACGAGGACCGGATCCGTGCTGTTGATGGTCACCAGCGGCACGCCCCCGCCCGAAGCGGCGACCAGGTTGCCCGCCCTGACTGCGAGTTGCCCCGTCCTGCCGCTGATCGGCGCCACGATCCGCGCGTAATCGCGCTGGATCCGCGCCTGCTCGACCAAGGCCTGTCCGGATTGCACCGTCGCCTCCAGCGATTTGGCGGATGTCACCGCAACATCGTATTCCTGCTGGGTGATGAACTCGCGCTTCAGCAGCGGCTCCAGCCGCTGCTGCTGCGCCCGGGCATTCTCCAGTTGCGCCCGGTCCCGCGCCAGTGCGGCGATCGCCTGGTTGTACTGCGACTGGAACGTCCGCGGATCGATCTGGAACAGGAGCTGCCCCGCCTTGACCTTGTCGCCTTCCTTGAACAAAATATTCTGCAGCACGCCGCTGACCTGCGCGCGCACCTGCACACTCTGCTCGGGCTCAACGGTGCCAACCGCCTCGATCATCACCGGCATGGGTTTGATCACGGCACGCACGGCCTTAACCGTCAGCGTTGCGCCGCGGCCGCCTTTGGCACCCTTGCCTTTGCCTTTTTCAGCGCCGCTGGCACCAGCCCCGGTTGACTTCTGCCAATACCAGTAGCCGCCCGCAACCGCGGCGCCAATTACGGCAAACACCAGCACCATGATCAATCGTTTCATTTTGCTCCGCCCGCTGCCTTGAGTAAGTCGCTGGTGCCAACGGCAACCTGCAGCCGAGCCAGCGTCGTGAACCAGTCCAGGTAAGACTGTATCTGCTGAACCCGCGCGTTCGATTCGTCCTGCTGCGCGGTAATCAGGTCGAGAATGCTGCCGAATCCACTTTGGTATCGCGCCAGCGTCGCCTGTGACGTCTGCCTCGATGACCGCACCTGTGCCTGCGTGCTGGAGATGCTGCTGGTGGCCGTATTCAGATCGTAATAACCCCGCCACACCTCGACTTCCGCCTGCCGGAACAGCACATCCCGGCTCGCTGCAGCCGCCTCGGCCTGCACCTGTGCCTGCCTGGCGCTGTAGGTGTCGCGGAACCCGGTAAACAAGGGGATGCGCACGGCCAGTCCGATGCTGTAGTTGCTGACCGAGGGACGATTGTCGTTGAACAGCGTATGTCCGCCACCGCCATTAACCTCGATCGTCGGCAAACCGGCGCGTGCGACTGACTTGGCATTGGCCTGTGCCGCAAGCACCTGCGCCTCGGCAGCCACCAGATCCGGCCGCGACGATTTGGCTTTTTCCAGCAATTCGCCGATCCCGGTCGCCGTCTCGCCAATCTGCGGCGGCTGCTCCAGCGGCCGAATGCTGATCGCGACATTCACCGGCAGACCAACCACCGAAGCCAGTTGTCCGCGGGACTTCTCCAGTTCGCCCATGCTGCGGGTCAAATTGAGCTGCGATTGCGCCACCTGGGTTTCCGCACGGTAAACGTCAGCGACCGTCGCCAGCCCCGACTCCCGGCGCCGCTGTGCAGCATCCAGTGCGGTTTTTGCATTGTTCAAGGACTGGCTGTTGACCCGCACCAGCGCATCATTGCCAAGCAGGCGGTAATAAGCCTCTTCCACCAGAAAAATCACATCCTGCAACACCCGGTTATGCACGAGGTTCGCGGCCAGCAGGCGATATTCGCTGGATTCAATCTGGTAACCACGAACACCGAAATCAAACAACACATAACTCAGGCTCACGGACGGACCAAAACGCGTCTGCCACGGCGAAATGGTCCCCGTGGTCGCTGAAACCGGCTGAGTACGATTGACGGAATAGGCGGCACTGATCTGCGGCAGCTGATCGGCTTTTTCGATGCCGACACCTGCGGCGGCCGCGCGCGCCGCCAGCCACGACTGGCGTGTTCGCGGATTGTTCCGCAAGGCAAACTCGGTCAACTCCGGCAGCGACAATGGCTGGCTGCGGGCCAGTTCACCGGCAGCCGCAGGTACGCTTACCGCAGGCAGTGGTGACGATGATTCCCAACGCTGGTGCGGAGCCGGAGAAACACCGGCTCCAGCTCCCCAAGGATCACTCCATGTGGATTGCGCGAATGCTGGTGTTGCCGCCGGAAATAAAAAAAGCGCCCCGGTGAGCGCTGAGATCAATGATGAGCCGTATCGATGCATGCAGCGGCGTTTTTTTGGTGGTTGAATAAACGAATATCGCGGAGCATGGTAGCACTAATGTGCTGAATAATTGGCAGTAATGGAGCAGCGCATGCGTGACCAAAGCGCGACCAAAACGCCAGAAAATCTTTCATAATATGAAAATATAAGGCGCGGCAGACTGTGCACCTTATCCCTACATAAAATAAATGGATAAATCGATATGGGGCAGCATGTTAGCCTCGTTTAGGTTCACATTCCAATAAATAACGGGTAAAAACCCTGTGTCGAAGCTGGTAAAGCCCCACGGCGGGGGTCCACTCAAACCGTTGCTCCTGTCCGGCCCAGCACTTGAGGCTGAGCGGACACGCGCCCGCGGCCTGCCGCAGATCACCGTCAGTTCCAGGGAAAAAGGCGATCTGCTGATGCTGGGCATCGGCGGCTTCACCCCGCTGGACGGTTTCATGACACAGGCCGACTGGCAAAGTGTCTGCGACCATTACACGCTCGCGTCCGGGGTCTTCTGGCCGATTCCGATCACGCTTTCCACCGCGCAGCCGGTCGCTGACGCCCTCAAGCTGAACAGCGATGTCGCGCTGGCTGACGTCGAGACGGGCGAAATACTGGCCACGATGACCATTACCGAAAAATATGTCATCGACAAAGCCCACGAGTGCATATCCGTGTTCAAAACCGCGGATATCGCACACCCGGGCGTCCGCATGGTGATGGACCAGGCAGACGTAAACCTTGCAGGCCCGGTCAAAGTGCTGTCGCAGGGCGGCTTCCCGGAAAAATACGGCGCGATGTACATGACACCCGCCCAAACCCGCGCCGTGTTCGACACCAATGGCTGGACCACGGTTGCAGCGTTCCAGACGCGCAACCCGATGCACCGCTCGCACGAGTATCTGGCCAAGGTTGCCATTGAAGTCTGCGACGGCGTGCTGGTGCATTCCCTGCTGGGCAACCTGAAGCCGGGGGACATCCCGGCTGATGTGCGCACCAAAGCCATCGCTGCACTGATCGAAAAATATTTCGTGCAGAAAACCGTGGTCCAGTCCGGCTATCCGCTGGACATGCGCTACGCCGGCCCGCGCGAAGCCCTGCTGCATGCCGTGTTCCGCCAGAACTACGGCTGCTCGCACCTCATCGTGGGACGCGATCATGCCGGCGTCGGCAGCTATTACGGCCCGTTTGATGCGCATGCGATCTTTGACCAGATTCCGCCTGGCGCGCTCGAAACGCAGCCGATCAAACTGGGGCTGACGTTCTGGTGCTATCGCTGTGGTGGCATGGCCTCGGGCCGCACCTGCCCCCACGACGAGAAAGACCAGTTGCAGGTGTCCGGCACGCAGTTGCGCAAGTGGCTGTCGGAAGAACATCCCGTGCCGACGGAGTTCAGCCGCCCGGAAGTACTGGAAGTGTTGCGCGCCTATTACGCGACGCTCGGATAAACGGCCGGGACAGGGCCAGGATCAGGCTCAACGCCCTTCGGTGTGCTGACGGTTCCACTGTCTCGAACGATGCGCCCATGAAAAGACCGCCTGTAAAGGCGGTCTTTTCATGGGCAACGAAACCGCGCGACCGGCGCCGCCCACGCTACAGTGTGACGCCTACGGTTTTTTCGGCGTCTTGTATTCGACTTCCTTCTGTAACGGTTTCCAGACGGTTTCGAAACCGACAAACCCCTTTTCGCTGGGTGCCATCTGACGCGTTGTGTAAAAAGCCGTATTGCCGTCAGGAACCGGGGTGGTGGTGGGTTTTTGCTCGCTCATAAATTACCTTTTTCGTGAAGTCAGGATTGCAAGTACAAATAACTAAAGCCGAAATTCATCCGCTGCCATTCTACCCCGCCGCTTAAACAGGCCTCATCAGTGCCGGGTCGATATCCGCGCCTGCAATGATCGCCCCGCCCGCTCTGGCTTCTTCATCAGTGGCGTCGCGAACGGTAAGAATCGTGAGCATAAAGACGACCTCCCTGCCGCAAAGCGGGTTGTTGCCGTCGACAGTCAGTCTCTCGTCGTCCAAATGCGTCACCAGAAAGCTGCGGGTCTGTCCCTTGTCGCTCTCCATGAGGATGGAGGTGCCGACCTGCCGATACTCCTCGGGAACGTTCTCGATGTGATCGGAAAAAACCAGCGATTCGTCCCTGGGGCCAAAGATCTGGTTGCCGTCGATGGGCACTTCAATGACATCGCCTGCAGACTTGCCCGCCAGCGCCATATGGACAGAGGGCGCCAGAATTTCATTGTGTCCGTGTACATAGCCCAACGGAAACTCGACACGGGTGAGAACATGCCCCGATTTCCTGTCGGTCACCTGGTAAATCAGTTCGACTAACTTGCCGTCCTGGATGACTTCGCTCACGTCAAATCCCGCCGAAACGTTCAGAATATGGATGCACCGAAGATCCTGACCTTTCCATCCTCATAGCCGAGAACCAGCCTGCCCAGCCATTCGCCCGGCTTTTTGGTGCTCCGCTGCCGGTACAGAACGCTCACATGTTCGCCCCGGCGGATGATGCCGAGCGAGTCGATCTCTTCAGACAGGCTTCTCGCCAGTTCACTGTTTGCGAACTGGTGGCCCGCAACGACCTGATCTATGGCACGCGCCAGGGAACCGGAAAAGTTCTTGGCGAACTCCCCGTATTTGCCTTCATTCGAAGCTTTGACGAGGTCGCGCCACAGGAGATTGGCCATGGCCAGAATCTCCTCATCGGTTTTTTCAATGATGTTCACGCGGGGCTCATGACTATCTGAAGAGACCGGCTTTATGGGTACCACAACACTCGACATGCCGGTCTCCTTTGCCCCGGGCAGAAGCTCAACGGACTCTTCTGCCTGGGGATATTGCTACTCGTCATCGCCAACCAGGTGATAACAAGGCGCCTTCTCCATGGTGTATTCGCCGGTTTCCGGATCACGGCGCGAAACGGTCAGCACGTGCCAGTTCTCGTCGTCCACCTTCATGGCGTCACCCCGGTAGTAGTAACCCGGCCAGCGGGTCTCCTTACGGAACAGTGTGTGCTGCGTGACGCACTCAGCGGCACGATGACGGTGCATCAATTCCCAGGCACGCAGCAACTCGTGAATATCCGCTGCGGCCAAGCTCTGAAGATCTTCCTCCATGATCTCGAGCTTCTTGAGACCGATACTGAGCAGCTTCTCGTTGGTCATGTAGTTGACGGTCACGCCGCCGCAATACTCGTCCATCAACTTCTGCAGACGGTCCAGGCCCTGCTTGGGATTGATGTAATGCGGGTTGACATCGCCCGCCACGATCGCATTACGGTAAGTCTTGTAATGCTCCATGGGCTTGAAGATCTCGGTCTTGCGGCGGTTGATCTGCTCATCGGATACGACGATGCCTTCGGCCTTGCCGTCGTCGATGTATTTGCAGGCGGCCTTCGCGGCGAGACGGCCTTCGGTGAACGAGCCGGACGAGAAGGCGTGCGGCGTGCCGCCGACAGCGTCACCGGCACCGAACAGCCCTTCGATCGTCGTCATGCGGTTGTAGCCCCAGAAATACTCCGGAGGGGACACATCCTCGGGACCCGAACACCAGGCGCCCGAGCCCGTCGCGTGGGAGCCCATGACATAGGGCTCGGATGTGGTCAGTTCGGGATTCTCGTGCTTGGGATCCACGTCGGTGGCAGCCCACAGAACTGCCTGGCCGACGGTCATGCCGAGGAAGTTTTCCCAGCCGACCTCTTCCAGATGCGGATCCTGGAAGGCTTTCATCGTCACCATGTGTATGGGGCCACGGCCGGCATTCACTTCGCTGATGATGCAATGATTGCGTAAGCAGGTCGGAATCGGCCGATGGGTCAGGTGCGAGGCTTCCGGATCCAGATATTCCTTGCCGACCATTTTCTGCAGTTCGGGGAACCATTTGGATTCGTACTCTTCGCCCAGACCGTTTTGGGTATAGGTCTTCAGGTGCAGGAAGTAGGCGCCGACCGGGCCATAACCGTCCTTGAAACGTGCCAGCACGATGCGATTTTCCATCTGCGTCATTTTGGCGCCGGCGTTGATCATCAGTCCGTAGGCAGATGCGGACGACCAGGGCGCATACCAGGTGCGGCCAGAACCTTCGCCTACTGAACGCGGCTTGAAGATGTTGGAGGCACCGCCAGCGCCGCAGATCACGGCCTTGGATTTGAATACGTGGTAGTTGCCTGTGCGGACGTTGAAGCCAACGGCACCGGCAACCCGGTTCTCCTTGCTGTCGTCCATCAGCAGGTGGGTCACGCAGATGCGGTTGAAGACCTTGTCCGCCGATTTTTTGGCGGCCTCGGCCACGATGGGCTTGTAGGACTCGCCGTGAATCATGATCTGCCATCGCCCTTCACGCAGATAGCGCCCGGTTTTCGGGTCCTTCATGATGGGCAGGCCCCACTCTTCGAACTGGTGAACCGTGGAGTCAACGTGACGGGCCATGTCGAACAGCAGGTCCTCCCGCACCATTCCCATCAGGTCGATACGCGCGTAGCGGACATGGTCCTCCGGCTTGTTTTCGCCCCAGCGGGTGCCCATATAGCAGTTGATGGCGTACAGCCCCTGTGCGACCGCACCGGAGCGATCAATATTGGCCTTTTCGGCAATGATAATCTTCTTGTCCTGCCCCCAGAATCTGGCCTCCCATGCGGCACCCGTGCCGCCAAGGCCCGCACCGACAACCAGAATATCGATGCCTTCTTCGACGATCGTTTCGTAAGCCATCAGTAAGCCACGCCTTTCTTCATCTTTAGACCATTGGACTTCAGCGTATGCAAACCGCCTTCATCCATGCGAATCCATTTCGGCTCGTTGTACAACAGCTCGCTATCACGCATTTCCTTGCTGGGTCCAGGAACTTCCGCGAGCTTGGGGATCGCCGTTCCCCAGGGCTTGGTGGTGATGGGTGACAGGAAATTCTTTTCCGTACCGTTGCGGAATTTGATCTTCCAGGCGATCGTGCCTTTCTGTTCGTCCCGCTGGACGCGCACGCTGTGACCGAGCGGGGCAAAGTCGGCATATCCGCGCACATCGATCGCATTCTGCGGGCAGGCCTTGACGCAGGCGTAGCACTCCCAGCACATGTTCGGCTCGATGTTGTAGGCACGGCGATAGGTTTTATCGATGTGCATGATGTCGGACGGGCAGATGTCGACGCAATGTCCGCATCCGTCACACCTTGTCATATAAACGAAGGTAGGCATAAGTCGGTTCCTTGATCTCTTCTTATAGAACTTACGGGCTGTTTTTAATAGTGCCGGGGCGCTTCGCGCTTGATGCCAAGTCCCATGTCCATCGGCGCGTCCCGCAACAGTTCCATCGAGTGACTTTTCTGTTGTTCAGGATCGTCGCGGGACAGCGTCGGCAGATTCTCGGCTGTGCCATTGGCCTTGGACACCCTTTTCTCGAAGGCCGCGGCGGGCTTGAAGAACATGTGGGCGAACTTCGACCACGCCACCGACCCGAAGAGCACGGTGGTTGCAATGATGTAGAGGACGAACAGCACTGTCGATCCCGCCATGCCTTTCGCCTGCATCAACGCCCAGACCAGGCCCAGCGTCACACTGGCCAGCAACGACAGCACGAACAGGTCGGCGCGCATCACGCGGAACGGCGAATTGCCCTCCGCGGCGACATCAACCCGGATGAAGAACCAGAACCAATAGCCGCCGACGCAGACCATCAGAGCGCCGAGCCACCACAGTTGCGGCACGATCGCGGGCGTTACCGTAGTCGAAGTCGGGTAGTAAAACACCATCAGCACGGTGGTGACGACATAGAGCAGGAAGCCGTACATCGTCAGCAGGTGCGCGATGCGGCGGCGCGTGTTGCAGAACTCGCCGGACGCCAGCACGTCGACGACCACGGTCTGGACCGCGATCGAGACCAGCTCGCCGCCGCCGACCTGCTTTTTCGCCTTGGCTTTCGACTTGCGCATGTTAAGGAAAAAATACCTGGCGCTGCCCTTGTGGATAATATCGAACAAAGTGCCCGCGACGACCAACAGGACCATGACGATGACGTAAGTCTGCATCATGACGGGTGAAATGGACGCGGTAAGCTCGGCGAACGGATTGCTGGTGAACATCTGCCTCCCTCCTTTTTTGGTGCGGTGATTTTAAACAGGCCTTGCCCCGCCAAAGTAAAAAAAAGGTTATGTCGCCATAGAAAATACTTTGGATGGCGCAGAGTAGAATCGTCCAACCATGGAGGTACCCCCTGAAAATCTGCATCGTCTCTGACAGCCACGACCACCGCGAACCCTTTGCCGCCGCGATCGCTGAAGCCAAGGCGCTGGGCGCAGAGCTTATATTGCACTGCGGCGACCTCGTCGCGCCGTCCACATTGCATGCCATCGTCGGATTCGGCCTGCCAATCCACATGATCCACGGCAATAACACCGGCGACCTGTATTACCTTTCAAAGTGGGCCCAGGATCCGAAAAACCGCCTGCACTACCACGGGCAGGACGGATCGTTGGTGCTCGCGGAGCGGCGAATTTTCATGGTGCACTATCCGCACTACGCCAAGGCGATGGCGCTGACCGGCGACTTCGACCTCGTCTGCAACGGCCATGAACACCGCGCTGTCATCGAACGCGTCCGCAACATCCGGGGCAGCGAGACCCTGCGCATCGATCCTGGCAGCGTCGCCGGCGTCAGCGCAGAGACGACCTATGTGTTCGGCGACCTGCAAACCCTCGAATTCGAAATCCGGTCGGTACCCGGGTATGAGAAAAAATAAACTATCAATAAAATCAATTACTTATATAACACCCCGCAGCAAAGACCCATGCCCACCCACCCCTCCCATGCTTCGGTCCGCTGACCCGTGGCCAGCCGAGCCGCTCCGCTGAACGCCCTGCCTCTGCAGGGTGAGGCCCGCATCATCGCGGTTGAGCCGTACTACGAAGCTGTCGGCGGCGAAATCGCGCTGTTCGAGGCCGCGTACGCCAGCAAGCTGCCGGTGCTGCTCAAGGGTCCCACCGGTTGCGGCAAGACCCGCTTCATCGAACACATGGCCTGGCGCCTCAAACGGCCGCTGATCACCGTGTCCTGCCACGACGACCTCACCGCCGCTGATCTCGTCGGCCGCTACCTGATCACCAACAACGAAACGGTGTGGGTCGATGGTCCGCTGGCGCGCGCGGTGCGCAGTGGCGCTATTTGTTACCTCGATGAAGTGGTTGAAGCGCGGCGCGACACCACGGTGGTGATCCATCCGCTGGCCGACGACCGGCGCATGCTGCCCATGGAAAAACGCGGCGAACTGCTGCAGGCGCCGCCGGAATTCCTGCTCGCGATGTCCTACAACCCCGGCTACCAGAGTGTGCTGAAAGAACTCAAACACAGCACACGTCAGCGATTTGTCGCCATTGAATTTCAATACCCGCAGGCCGCGCTCGAAGAAAAAATCATCCGCAGCGAAACCGGCACCGACGCCGGCATTGCTGCAGCGCTGGTACGGCTGGCACAGATGACACGCAACCTCAAAGGCAACGGTCTCGATGAAGGTGCCTCGACCCGCTTGCTGGTGCACGCCGCGAAACTGATTGCTCGCGGCATTCCGCCGGCGACCGCCTGTCATGGTGCGATAGCCGAAGCGCTGTCCGACGATCCGGAGATGTTGCGCGCGATCGACGAATTCGTGTCCTCGGTGTTCTGACTGATCAGCATGCATTCCACCGTTCGCCCTGAGCCCTTCGGCAGGCTCAGGACAGACCCTGTCGAAGGGCAGCCGGGCTTCGACAAGCTCAGCCCGAACGGATGTGACAAGCAAGCCGTGTAACGCCGAATTGCCCGCATGAGCACATTTCCCCTGACCGCCTCCGAACTGACCCAACAGCTCGACTATCTGCTGGGCCCGGTATTGTCATCTCGCCGTACCGCTGCGCCACTCGCCGAACTGCTGGCTCCGCTCAGTCGCGCAGAACAGGATTTTGTGCTGCACTGGATCGAAATCATCGACCGCAGCAATTATGAAATGGCCTATCAGTTTGCTGCTGCCGCACCGGCAGCGCTGGCCAGACTGGATACCGCTGCAGCCGAAGCCTGGGTCATCGAGGCCATGGATACCTATGACCGTGATGGCCTGTATCGCGGCAGTCAGGTATTCAAACAGGTGGAGGCTTACCTGCCTGCAGCCGCAAACACCAGCGCAGCCACCTTCGAACAACACGCACCCGTGCTGGAACTCTATGCCTGCGGCCTCGCCGGACGCCGCCTGCAACTCGATGTTGCTACTGAACCGTACACCGACACCGAAACCCTGTACCTGCCGCCGCACATCGCCGTGTTTGCAGGCGCCGCCGCCAACTTCAATTTATACAAAGTCATCATCACGCTGCTGTGGGCACAAGGTCGTTACGGCACATTTAACATCGATGTGGTTCAGGCCTGCGCCACCTATGCCGATGCGGAGCGTGCTTCAGCGCTGCTCAGCCATTTTGAAACCCTGCGACTGGAAAACCGCATTGCCGCGGTATTGCCCGGTGTTGGCCGTGACCTTGCGCGCTTGCGCGGCAATACCAGCGATCCGCGCTGCGCCGTGTTGCAGAATCCCGACGCTACCGTGCAGAACAGCATTGATCTGTTGGCTGATTGGTACGATGTCTATGAATTGCCTGCACTGCCGCATCGCATCGCGCTGCGGGCCGAAGCCACCACCACACGTGCCGCACGCCTGCAGCGCGAACGCAGCGCACTCGCCGAAGCACTGGCGCAGATGCTGCCGGAACAATCCAGTGTGCAGGCACCGGAAGCAGCAGCCCTGGAGCGCATTGAAATCCAGAGCAATGCCGCGCCAGGTAGCGACGGTCACTTTGATGTCGAGATGCGCATCGACGGCAAGCCCGTGGCACCACCCGGGCATGTCACGCAACTGCTCGACTCCACCCTGCAGGATCTCGGCGAGATACCCGACGATTACCTGCATGCCGCCGGCTCCGGTAACCAGTCCCGGACCACGGATGACGAAGCCAACAACGACACCGCAGACATCAACGATGACGAGGACTGCGCCCATCTCTACGACGAGTGGGATCACAAGCGCCGGCACTACCGCAAGGACTGGTGCGTGCTGCGCGAGCTTGATGTATCTCCCGTCGATAATGGCTTTGTCGAAGACACGCTCAGCCGCTACCGGCCACAGGTCGCGCAACTCAAACGCAGCTTTGAACTGCTGCGCGACGAAGACCGTCTGCTGAAACGACAATCCACAGGCGACGACATCGATTTCGACGCACTGGTGGCGGGTTACGCCGACCTGAAAAGCGGCATGGAACTGCCGGACCGGCTGCTGACCCGGCGCCACAAGGCCGAACGTGACTTGGCCGCCTTGTTCATGGTCGACATGAGCGGCTCGACCAAGGGCTGGATCAATGACGCCGAACGCGAATCACTGGTGATGCTGTGCGAGGCGCTGGAAGTGCTGGGTGACCGTTACGCGATTTACGGCTTCTCCGGCGTCACCCGCAAACGCTGCGAAATTTTCCGCATCAAGCGCTTTGACGAAGCCTACGACAGCAAGGTCAGACAACGCATCGCCGGCATCACGCCTCAGGATTACACACGCATGGGTGTCGCCATCCGCCACCTGACCAAACTGCTGAACGAAGTCGATGCGCGGACGCGCCTGCTGATCACCCTGTCAGACGGCAAGCCCGATGATTACAGCGACCATTACCGTGGTGAATACGGCATCGAGGACACGCGGCAGGCATTGATCGAAGCGCATCACGCCGGCATCAAGCCGTTCTGCATCACCATCGACCACGAAGCACGCGACTACCTGCCGCACCTCTACGGACCGGTGAACTGGACGCTGGTCGACAATGTGGAACGCTTGCCGCTGAAAGTGGCGGATATTTACCGGCGGCTGACGACCTGATCGCCTGCATTCATAATTCAGTTTTGGCATGCCCTTTGCTTTATGATCTTTGCTAGATTAGCCGAGCACTTTCTTCGCATGATTTACTGTAATCGATAAGCTGCCATTGCCGCTCCTTCAATCGCGCAAGGAAAATCGTTCATGTCATCACACCGCCCCCGCATATCCTTCTACTACCTGATCTCAGCCGCACTGATCCTGCCTGGATTCTTTAACAGCTTCGTACACGCCCAGGAATGGCCGACCAAGGCCATCCGGCTGGTCATCCCCTTCCCGCCGGGCCAGACCAGCAGCGATGTCTTCGGCCGGGCGATGGCCGAGCGCCTGCGGCGCGAACTCGGCCAACCGGTGGTCGTGGACAACCGCCCCGGCGCCGGCGGCACGCTGGGCGCGAATCTAGTCGCCAAATCCGCACCGGACGGTTACACGCTGCTGCTGGCCGCGGCCGGCACCATGACCATCTCGCCGAGCGTCTATGGCAAGAAAATGCCCTTCAACCCGCAAACCGATCTGCAACCGGTCTCGATGTTCGCGCTGGTGCCTTACATGCTGGTGGTGCCGCCTTCGGTGCCCGCGAACAACATCCGTGAGTTCCTGAAAATCGCCGCGGACAAGCCGGGCACGCTGAATTTCATTTCGTCCGGTAACGGCACCACGCCCCACCTCTGTGGCGAGTGGTTCAAGCGCCAGTCCAAAACCGACATCACGCATGTCCCGTACAAGGGCGGCGCCATCGGCACCGTCGACCTGCTCGCCGGCCGCGCGCACATGTATTGCGCCGGAGGCCCCAGCACCTTCGGCTATCTGCAAAGCGGCAAACTGAAGGCCATCGGCCTGACCTCGGCCAAACGCAGTCCACTGCTGCCGGATGTGCCGACGCTCGCCGAACAAGGCATTGCCGGACTGGAAAACATCCATTCCTGGGTGGGCATACTCGCCCCGGCAGGCACTCCGCGCCCGGTCGTCGACAAGCTCTACGGCGTAATCGCCAAAATCATGAAGACTACCGAGATGCGCACATTGATTTCCGAACAGGCTGCGGAGCCGATGGCGCAGACCCCTGCCGAATTCGCGGCGCGCATCAAGTCAGAAACCGCATACTGGGCCAATATCGTCAAGGTCACTGGCGCAACCATCGACTGAAGCTAAACCAGGCCGCACACATAACGCACAAATAACGCACACATAAAAACCATGACGCGTCCGTTCGGCATAACGCTCAATCCAGGATCAATGAATGGTGATATCGCGCCGCCGCTGATTGCAGAACTGCGTCACGCGACGCTGGAACATGGTTTCGTCGTGCTGCGCGACCAACGTCTGACCGATGACGGCCTGCTCGGTCTGGGCCGGCATTTCGGCGTGATTGAAGAGCGCGTCATCAAATACAGCGCCGTCGGTCCGTCCAAATCCCGCCAGCCGACGCTGTGGCATCACCACAACTGTTGCGACGGCGCGCTTGACGACTGGATCCTCTACTACACACCGGCGATACCGGATGATGGCGGCGGCATTGAATTCTTCGATGCGGCATCCTGGTTTGACTCGCTTGACGATGACACCCGCGCTTGGGCGCTGCAACGTCGCATGCGCCACGATTACAAACCCGTGGTCCATGCCGGCATTCCGCCCGTTGCCAATCCCGAATGGCAGCCCATGGTGATGACGCGTGAGGCTGGCGACACACAGCAGCAGGCGCTGTATGCCGCGGCGCATGCCATGGAAATCGACGATGCCATTGATATCCATGAGCCGCCGCCGGACTCACCCTGGCATCGGGCAAAGGAAGCCGCGAAGCTGGCAACCCTTTATCATTTGCACCAGCCGCAGGCACACGACCTCATCCTGTGGGACATGAAAATGGTCGCTCACCGCGGTTACCCGTGGAACACACCCACACTGCGCGTCATCCACGAAGTCATCATCCGTCAGCTCACACCATGAATGCATCGGCAAGCTTCACCCCCTTAAGTCCGGCCTTCCCGCGCAGCGTGGAAATCCGCAATGCCGCCACCGGGCTTGCGGCCCTGGAAACGCTGCTGCGGGAGTCCCTGGCGACCCATGATCTGGTGATACTGCGCGACGTCGAAGTCAACGACGAAGACATCGTGCATCTGGGCGGACGCATCGGTCATGGATGCAGCGCGCTGAAAAAATTCGTGGCCGAAGGCTCAGGCGCAACCGTCGGTCAGTCCCGCTGGCATCACGTCGGCGGTCTCGTCGACAAGCGCATGGCGGATGCGACATTGATGACGATCCGGGAATTCCCGGAATCCGGCGGCGGATTTGAACTGGTTTCCAACCGTTACGCGTGGCGAAATCTGACGGCTGATGAAAAAAATCGTCTGCGTTCAGTGATGGTGCAGCACGATTTCAGCGCCGTGCGGCACACCACCGCCGGCACTGATGCGGCACCATCCGGGTGCATGCTGCCCATGGTGGGCGACGTCCAGGGCGAACCCCATCTGATCCTCGGTTACCATGCGACGGGCATCGAGGGCATGGCAGAAGCAGAAAGCCGCGCCCTGCTCGACGATCTGATGGCCAGAGCCACCCGCGACAGCAGCGTTTACCGCCATCGCTGGCAACGCGGCGATGTCATCGCGTGGCGCAATGTGCCGTTGATGCATCGCAGCCTCGGCTTTGACGGGCCGGGACGCCGTGCCATGCATGAGGTGACCATACGCGAACTGGGAACTTGAGCACAGAACTTCAGTGCAGTTGCGCGGCGGCCTTCGGCTTGATGGATTCGTCTTCAGCCGCCTCAGTGGAAGCCTCCACCATCTCATCGACTTCTTCGCTGTCCATCAGGCCCTCGCCCATGCTCACGGATTCGGCGGGCGCAAACGCCGCATCGAGATCCATCGGCGCATTCGGTGTCTGCTCGACCAGGCTGCCGAGCTCCGACAAGGGCGGCAGTTCTTCCAGCGAGCGCAGGTTCAGGTCATCGAGAAAAAATTTGGTCGTGGCAAAAATCTCCGGACGGCCCGGCACTTCGCGATGACCGATGACGTCGATCCAGCCCCGCGCTTCCAGCGCCTTGAGGATGCCGGGCGACACCGTGACGCCGCGGATTTCCTCGATGTCACCACGCGTAACTGGTTGTTTATAAACGATAATTGCCAATGTCTCCAGCACCGCGCGGGAATACTTCGGCGGCTTCTGCGGATCGAGGCGATCAAGAAATTTCTGTGACTCCGGCCGCGCGCGAAAACGCCAGCCTGTCGCAACACTGACCAGCTCCACGCCACGGCCTTCCCAGTCCGCGCGCAGATCGTCGAGCACCTTGCGCAACGTATTGTTGTCGAGTTTTTCGTCGAAGAGTTTTTTCAGGTCATGCAGCGACATCGGCTCCTGGGTGACCAGCAACGCGGTCTCCAGCACATGTTTGATCTGCGCAAGGTCGAGGCTGCTGTCTTCAACACCGCTGTCCTCGACGCCATTTTCTTCCTGGTCGCCGTCCTGCTGACTGCTTTCCTGCTGACTGCTTTCCTGCTGACTGTTTTGTTCTTCCATGGCGTTCTTATTTCACGGCAGCCAGCTGGCCGCCTTTGAGTTTGACGTAAATCGGCGCGTACGCCTCTTCCTGGCTGACTTCGATCAGCGTTTCCTTGGCCAGCTCCAGCACCGCGAGGAAAGACACCACCAGCACTGGCACACCCTGCTCCGGCGTAAACAGCTTGTTGAATTCGACAAACTCCTCGGTCTGCAGCAGGCGCAGGATGCGCGTCATGTGCGAACGCACCGACAGTTCCTCGCGGGTGATCCTGTGATGCTGGATCCGCGATGCGCGCTGCAGGATCGTCAGCCACGCCATTTTCAGATCTTCGATGTTCACATCCGGCAGGCGCAGCGAGGCTTCGCGCTCGAACAGCACCTGCACCACGGTGAAATCGCGTCCCGCCTGCGGCACTTCGTTCAGGTTATGCGCCGCGAGCTTCATCTGCTCGTATTCCATCAACCGGCGCACCAGCTCGGCACGCGGGTCTGCTTCAATATCGGTATTGGTCGGACGCGGCAACAACATGCGCGACTTGATCTCGATCAACATCGCCGCCATCAGCAGGTATTCCGCCGCCAGCTCCAGTTGCTGCGAACGCATCAGCTCGACGTATTCCAGGTACTGCAGCGTCAACTTCGCCATCGGAATTTCGAGGACGCTGATGTTTTCCTTGCGGATCAGATACAGCAGCAGGTCCAGCGGACCTTCGAACTGTTCAAGGAAAACTTCCAGCGCATCCGGCGGGATATACAGATCCAGCGGCATCTCCAGCATCGGCTGGCCGTAGACCTTGGCGATCAGTCCCGGCTCGACGACAGAGGCCTCAGCGGCGGGAATTACGGGATCAGTCATGACCGTGGGCCGACAAATGGCCGCACTGCGGGGTGTATTTTTGATTTTGTGGGTGTTGCATCGGCGTATTTTACCGATATTTGACAGCGCACCCAATGCAAAAAGGGTTTTTCAGCGGGGTCGTGGTAAACCCTTGAAGCGATTGCCAATTGCGCGAACGCGATGCCAGCGGAAGCGTCAGGCCCGCGCGATCACCACTGCGCCAACGACGATCATCACCCAGGCCGCGGCAATGTTCAGCGTCCGTCCGACTCTGGCGCCGACCAGCGCCCCCGCCCTACTCGCCGCATACGCATATCCGAGCTTTACGCCACCAACCGCCACCGCCGCGATGGCAATCACAATCAGCACATCCAGCACCGTCAGCGCTTTCAGGTCCATGAACGCCGGAAAAAACCCCAGATAAAACAGGATCGCCTTCTGGTCACCCAACGTAATCAGCAAGCCGGTCATAAAACTCGACCACGCAGAAACGTCTGCAGTTTTCTGTTCCGCCGCTGCCGTTGCGCCAGAGCGCCACAAACGAATGCCCAGCCAGACCAGATAGGCGCCGCCGAGATATTGGATAAATACAAACGCATCACCCAGCGCCGCAGCCAGCAGGTGCAGGCCGAAGATCGCCAAAACGATAAACACCGTGTCGCCGGCGATGATGCCCAGCGTGACACAGACACCGTGACGGAAGCCGGAAGATGCGGCACGTGCGGATACGGCGAGAACACTGACGCTGGGAACCAGGGCCAGCAGGGTCATGGCGGCGAAGAGTGCAGCCGCGTTGGCAAAGGTTACTGACACTTTGAATACCTGGCCCTTAAGAAGCGCAGCGGATTACGGGAATACGAACCCCGTATTTCGCCCCGAAGCAAGTCCTCTTGGGGGACACTTCGTATCATACGGGCTCCGCTTGCTGCTGCAGCGAGGATGACTCCGGTCATGTATTCCATTGTTCGGGGACTCGGGATGTTCTGCCGATGCGGCCTACCGTGAGATCAGCGGCGCAGGGTTAACGATGAACAAGAAGTATTGGGGCTCCGTCCCCATATCACCACCCCCATATCACCAACCGTATTGCGCCTCGGCTTGCGGGCGTGGCTTGCGGGCGTGGAACCCACTTGTATATGATGATAATATACAGCGATGATGTCCTTGGTGCAGGTAACCGGCTTTGACTGGGATGCGGGCAACTCCCGTAAAAGCACTGAAAAACATGGTGTTACCCAGGCCGAGGCGGAGCAGATCTTTTTCAATCAGCCACTGTTGCTGATCGGAGATTCCGGCCACAGCCAGAAGGATGCGCGGTACCACGCCCTGGGTAAAACGGAAGACGAGCGACCGCTGCACGTGACTTTCACCCTGAGAGCGGGTGGCACTCTGATCCGGGTCATTTCCGCAAGGGGCATGCATCGCAAGGAGAGAATGATTTATGAACAAAGCCAAAATTAAGACGCCCGCATTCCAATCCGAAGCCGAGGAACGCGCTTACTGGGAAAAAAACGATTCCGGCAGCCATCTCGACTGGAGCCGAGCCCAACACGCTTCGTTTCCAAACCTGAAACCGTCCACCACGACCATATCGCTGCGCCTTCCGGATGCCTTGCTGGAACGCATCAAGGTCGAGGCCAACAAACGCGACATGCCTTATCAGTCGCTGATCAAAGCCTGGCTGGCCGAGGATGTCAAAGCACAGAGAGGCGGTTGAGGCGCGGATTTTGGGACGGTGACAAATCACGCCCGCCCGCAGGAAACCTCTTGGGGGCACTTCGCTTCATACGGGCTACTCTTGCTGGTTAAAAGGATAGCGTCAAAAGAAAATTAGCGGAGTCGATTTCCGGCTGTTGCTTTCGCCAAACAAAGCGACTCCGGCACGTTAAATCTGCAGGCACCGGGAACCTTGGCCAGCAGGGTCATGGCAGCGAACAGTGCAGCTAACACTTTGGATACGTAGCCCGTAAGAAGCGCAGCGGATTACGGGAATACGAACCCCATATTTCACTTCGTTTCATACGGGCTACGCTTGCTTTCGCCAAACAAGACCTGAAAAAGAAGGGATTAAGACGCTATCCGTTCAGGACGTTTTCGACAAATATCAAAATCAGCAAATCCCGCAGAAATAATTATAAGTAATTGATTTTAATGATATTTTACCAAGCCGCCGGCATCACCTCTTCCGCCGCCCCACCCTCCCGCGGCGCATGCCAGTAGCGCACATACCGGTCCCGGTAACGCGATATCACTAACGGCTTGCCCTGCTGCAATTCCACACTGATCGCGCCGCCATCATCGGTGCGATATCCAGCGCTACCGATCTGCTGGTACCGCGCCACCACATCGGCATGCGGATGCCCGAAACGGTTGCGATAACCCACAGGATAAATCACCGCGCGCGGCGCGACGGCCTGCACGAACTCGATTGACGATGAGGTTTTGCTGCCATGATGCGGTGCGATCAGCACATCGGCCTTGAGCATTTCCGCTGACTGCGCCAGCAGCGCACGCTCACCGCGCCGTTCGATATCCGCCGGAATCAGCACACTGCCGCCGGTTGTAGTGATTTTGATGACGCAACTGCGGTCATTACTTTTGGCCGCATCATCCGCCGTATCCGGATACAGCATGTCAAAACGCACTCCATCCCAGATCCACTGATGCCCTGCCCGGCAACGCTGCTCCTGCGGCGACAGCAGTACCAGTGGATCGAGGTCAGGCAACGACGACAGCACTTCCGCCACCGGCACCGCCTGTAGAACAGACAAGGCACCGCCGGAATGATCGAGGTCGTCATGGCTGATGATCATGCGGTCGAGGCGTTGGATGCCCGCGGCGCGCAGGTAGGGCACGATGATGCGGTTGCCGCTGTCGGCGGATGGCCCGAAGGCCGGGCCGGTATCGAACAGCAGGGCGTGATTCTGCGTCTGCGCCACCACCGCCAAACCCTGCCCGACATCCAGCACTGTCAGGCGCAACACACCTTCGGGCGGCGGCGCAGGAACGATCAGCAGCATCGGCAGAAATGCGAAGGCGCCGATCCAGCGTGCCGGGAATCCGCGCGGCAGCAGCAGCCACACCGCGCCGACCATCGCAACAACGACGGTCCATGCCGGCGGCGCATGCTGCTCCCATGCCGCATCGGGCAAGGCGCTCAGCCATTGCAGCGCATCGGCGCACAAAGCCATGATCCAGTGCGCCAGATGCAGGATCGCATCGACCGGGATCACCAGCCCGGCCAGCGCCAGCGGCACCACCACCAGACTGACCAGCGGAATCGCCAGCGCATTGGCAAGCGGTGACACCAGCGACACCTGCTGAAACATCGCCAGCAGCGCCGGCACCAGCGCCAGCGTCACGGCCCATTGCACCCGCCCCCAGGTCACCAGCCAGTGCGGCTGGCGCAAACGGTTGACGGACACCAGCATGATGATCGCCACCGCGCCAAAGGACAGCCAGAAACCGGGTGCGAGCACCGCCCAGGGATCGATGATCAATACCACCAGCAAGGCAGTGGCCAGCACCGGCCCGGCAGCGCTGGCGCGTCCGCTCCACAACGCAATCGCCACCACGGCGAGCATGAACACCGTGCGTTGCGCCGGCACCGCGAAGCCGGCGAGCAGTGCATAAGCGATGGCTGTCAGCAAGCCCGCAACCGCGGCGGCCTTGACCGCAGGCAAGGCCAGCGTCAGCCGCGCGCTGCGCCGCCATGCAAAATTCATCAACGCAAACGCAAGGCCGGACAACATGGTCACATGCAGTCCGGAGATGCTCATCAAATGGTTCACACCGGTACGCGTAAACACCTGCCACTGCTCCGGCGGGATCGCACGCTGCTCACCCATTGCCAGCGCGATGATCACGCCTGCTGCCGGTGCATCGCCGAGGACGGACTGAATGCGTGTGCGCATACGTTCGCGCACGACTTCTACCCAATAACCCGGCTCATGCACCATCGCCTGCAATTTCTGCGCGTTAGTTTTCGGTCGCACGGAACCGGTGGCGCGGATGCCGCGCTCCAGCAGCCAGGCCTCGTAATCAAAACCGTGCGGATTGGCGAAGCCATGTGGCCGTTTCAGCCGCACTGTCAGTTGCCAGCGCTCGCCGGGATGAATGTCGGGCAAACTCGCAGGCCGCTCGTCGCGTGCGGCGCTACCCCACCACGACAGCACGATGTGTTGCGGCACACGCGCATCGGGCGTGATGACCTGCTCAATGGTGAACTCGAAGCGCAGGCTGCGCTCATACGATTGCGGCAGACTGGAGACGACGCCGATGACTGTGATGTCGCGCCCCTCCCATTCCGCCGGCAGCGCATCGGCCAGTCGCCATTGCGCACAGGACGCCGCCCACATGAAACCCGTAGCTGCGCACAGCAGCAGCGTCACCCCCAAGCGCAGCAAACGACGCAGCGGCCCGGCACCGCGCAGCACAAACCACAGCAATACCCCGGGCACCAGCGCAGCGACCCAGGTCAGGGCCGGCAGCGCTGCCTGCTGCTGCAACCACCAGATACCGGTGGCGAAGGCGATAATGGGGACGATCACAGTGCATTTCTAACGCGCTGCGGCCCGTACCGCTGACGCAGCATGCCGCCATTAACCATCGCCGGAACAGCCGCCAGCGGGTTTCTGGATGCAAATACCCCTGTCCACCCGGTTGCCGGCATGAGTACTGCAACGAACAGACAACCCCGGCAATCATTCTGACAATCGGTCGCCGGATTGCGCAACACCACAGGAAACACGACAAGAATCCGGCAGACACGCGGTTGCGGCAACCCGGAAATAAAGTGATCGGAACAAACAATGCTTAACGCACAATGGTTTTTGCTGGTGGGCGGCCTGTTGCTCGCCCGGGGCCTGACCTCCTCGCTACTCAAGCGCCTGCCGGTCACGCCGGCCATCATCTATCTGGCGGTGGGACTGCTGGTCGGACCCACGGTGCTCAACGCATTTCACTTCAATCCGCTCAAGCAATCGGCGCTGCTGGAGGTGCTGACCGAAGTGGCCGTGCTGATTTCGCTGTTTTCCGCCGGCGTCAAAATGCCCGTACCTGTCAGCTTTGCGCGCTGGCGTACGCCGATCCTGCTGGCCACGGTCTCCATGACGGTCAGCGTCGGCATGGTCGCCGCCTTCGCCCATTACCTGCTCGGCCTGCCGCTGGGTGCCGGTGTTTTGCTGGGCGCAATCCTCGCGCCCACCGATCCGGTACTGGCGACCGATGTCCAGATCCGTCACCCCGGTGACCGCGACCAGCTCCGCTTTACCCTGACCTGCGAGGCCGGCATGAATGACGGCAGCGCTTTTCCGTTTGTGCTGCTGGGCCTGGGATTGCTCGGATTGCATGAACTTGGCGAATTCGGCCTGCGCTGGGCGCTGGTCGATGTGCTGTGGGCCACGGCGGCGGGCATCGCCATCGGCGTCATTTCCGGCGCTGCACTGGCCCGATTGGGCTGGAAACTGCGCCGGGAGTCGCCGGGCCACAAGCTGATGGACGACTTTCTCGGTCTCGGACTGATCGGCGTGGTTTACGGTTTGAGTGTAATGGTCAATGCGTGGGGATTTCTCGCGGTATTTTTTGCGGCTGTCGCGCTGCGCCAGACCGAAGTCAAACTCGCCGGCGCCGGTCCGGATCTTCCTGAACGGCCGCAAACCGGCAGCATCGGCCAGGATGCATCGGGCGCAAAACCCGATGTCGAGCCCCCGCCGTCCGTCAGCGAAGGATCGCTGATCTTCAAGGAGCATCTGGAGCGGCTCTCGGAAATGATCCTGATCCTGCTGATCGGGGGGACGATGTTTATCGATTCGTGGAGCTGGCGCGCGGTGGGACTGGCCCTGTTTTTATTCATGGTGGCGCGCCCCGTCAGCGTCCTCGCCAGCCTGCTGGGCACCCGTACTTCGTGGCCGATCCGCGGCATGGTGGGCTGGTTCGGGGTGCGCGGCATCGGATCGCTGTATTACCTGATGTATGCCATTCAGCACGGTCTCCCCGAAAATCTGGCCCTGGAACTCATCCAGTTGACGCTGATCGTGGTAACGCTGTCCATTCTCGTTCACGGCACCAGTGTCAAGCCGATGATGGACCGCTTTTGGCGTCACCGCAAAAACCTGCCCAAGCCATGACCCGGCACCGGCACCGTCATCGCCACCGCTGACAAACGCTACAATCGGCGTCAACACTCCACAGCAAACGTCCGGCAAATGCCCCGTAAATACTTCCGCAAATACCTGCCCACCCACCAGTCGATCACCGGCAACCGCTGGATCGCGTGGACCGGGCCGTGGCTCAAACATCACAACCTGTGGCATCTGCACCGGCGTTCGGTCGCCGGGGGCTTGGCGATCGGGCTTTTTGCCGGGCTGATTCCCGGACCGCTGCAGATAATCACCGGCGTCGGACTGTCCATTCTGTTTCGCGTCAACCTGCCGGTGGCGGCGCTGGCCACGTTTTATACCAACCCGCTGACCATTGTGCCGCTGTATTACCTCGCCTATCGTCTGGGCTCGCTGGTCACCTTTCAAGATGCAGGTGATCATCTGCCGGCAACCTTCAGCATGTCGGGCCACACGCTGACCAGCTGGATG
The DNA here is from genome assembly GCA_038316355.1 of Burkholderiales bacterium. GTDB lineage: Bacteria > Pseudomonadota > Gammaproteobacteria > Burkholderiales > SG8-41. The sequence goes on along the minus strand of JBBQAO010000013.1, from coordinate 38,377 downwards.
CCCGCGATGTTCGACTGGATGCTGTCGCTGGGCAAACCGCTGGCGGTGGGCCTGCCCCTGCTGGCGCTGCTGCTCGCAGCCATCGGTTATGTCGTGGTTGACAGCGCATGGCGCCTGCATGTGCAATGGGCGTGGCGCTGCCGCAAAGACCAACGCAGACGCAGAATTTCATGACAGCCCCTGCCTACTGGACCCGTGCCAAACGCCAGCTCAGCGCAGCCGATCCGGTCCTCGGCGCATTGATCACGCGTTACAAGGGGCTGACGCTGGCCAGCCGCGGCGATGCCTTCCAGACCCTGGCGCGGTCCATCGTCGGCCAGCAGATTTCGGTGAGGGCCGCGCAGAGCGTGTGGGACCGGTTCGCTGCGGCGGCAGGCGACATGCAACCGAAACGCGTACTCAAATTATCCGAAGCACAGTTGCGCGGCTGCGGGCTGTCAGGCCAAAAAGTAAAATACCTCTGCGACCTGTCCGATCGTTTCGCCAGTGGCGTCATCGTGGTTGAACGCTGGCACGATATGGATGATGAAACGCTGATCACCGATCTGACACAGGTCAAAGGCATCGGCCGCTGGACCGCGGAGATGTTCCTGATTTTTTATCTGACACGGCCCGATGTGTTTCCGCTGGGTGACCTCGGCGTACGACGCGCGCTGAACCTCCACTACAATAAAGGCAAACCTTTGTCGGACCGGCGCATCGCGGCACTGAGCAAGCTGTGGACACCGTGGCGCTCGGTCGCCACCTGGTATCTGTGGCGCAGCCTGGATCCGGTGCCGGTGGAATATTGAATGCGCGTGATAAAAACTTTCCTCGAACCCATCCCCTCCCTAACCCTCTGCTCCGTTTCAACTGTGCCCTTGCCCTTGAAGGGGCGGGAATTTCTCGGGAATCTCCTTCCCCCTCAGGTAGAAGATTGGGATCAAGGGAACACTTGAAGCAGAGCAGCGAAGCAGGGGGTGGGACTCAAAAGCATTCCATTAAAAATATCAATAAAATCAATAACTTATGATTTAACCCATGGACACCGCTTCCGCAGCACCGGCGCTATCACTCTCGCATCATGATTTCGTAGCGGCGTTTCATAACGACTCGATCACCGTCACCTTCGACCCCAAGGGCGCCGCGCGTTTCATCAGCGCACGTTTGCTGCTGCCGTTGTTCATGATGCCGGTGCTGGGCATCGGCGTGGGGCTCGCCCTAACGGGAAGGCTCTGGACGGGATTTGCAGTGATTGCGCTGGGCATCATCGTGCCGCGACTGATCAAGCGTGGCGCACCGCGTTTCCTGATGCACCAGATGATGGAAGACGAAAGCCTTTACCGCGACGTGGTGCACGCCGGGATCATGCAGGTCGTCACGCGCGTGCGCGCGTAAACGGTCTCAGACTTCCGTCTTCGAGCTCGAGTATGCGGTCGGCGCTTTCGGCCATGCGTGGATCGTGGGTGACGATGACAAAACTCGTGTGCAGGTCACGGTTCAGTTGCAGCATCAGGTCGAACACCGTTTCCGCGGTACGGCGGTCGAGATTGCCCGTGGGTTCATCGGCCAGCACACAGGCCGGTTTGGTCACCAGTGCCCGCGCCAATGCCGCCCGCTGGCGTTCGCCGCCCGACAGTTCGCCGGGCGTGTGCGTCAGCCGATGCCCCATGCCCACCGCTACCAGCATCGCTTTCGCAGCAGCCAATGCCGCAGCACGCGGTTCGCGCCGGATGATCAGCGGCATCGCGACGTTTTCTTCGGCGGTGAATTCCGGCAACAGGTGATGAAACTGGTAAACAAAACCCAGCGCGTGGTTGCGCACCCTGCCGCGCTGCTTTTCGCTCTGCCCCGACAGCAGTTCACCGAGGATGCGCACTTCGCCCGCACTCGGCGCATCCAGCCCGCCGAGCAGATGCAGCAGCGTGCTTTTGCCGGAACCGGAAGCACCGATGATGGCGATGCGTTCGCCCGGCATCACATCGAGGTCTATGCCCAGCAGCACCGGCACCGCATCCACCCCTTCGCGGTACGCCTTGCGCAGGCCGCGGCAGGAAATCCCCGGGGTGTTGGTTGTTGGGTTATTCATCAGCGGAAACCAACAAATTGCGTTCGCCCTGAGCCTGTCGAAGGGCGCCAGGCTTAGATGGGCTCAGCACGAACGGGGATATTATTTTCAGATGTCGCACTGAGGCATTACTCATAACGCAGCGCCTCCGCCGGATTGACTTTCGCCGCACGCAGACTGGGATAGATGGTCGCCAGCACCGACAGCACAAACGCCACAACCGCGGTCATCACCACATCCCCCGATTGCAGTTCCGACGGCAGATCGGCGATCTGATAGACATCCTGCGGCATGAACTTGACGTGAAAGACATACTCGATCAAGCCGATAATGCTGTCGACGTTCAGCGCGCCGAGGATGCCGAACACGATGCCGCAACCGACGCCGATGACGCCGATCAGCGTGCCCTGCACCATGAAGATACGCATCACTTCACCGGGTGAGGCGCCCATGGTACGCAGGATCGCGATGTCGGCCTGTTTTTCCCTGACCATCATGTACAAACTCGCCACCATGTTGAAGGCAGCGATGGCGATGATGAAAAACAGCAGCAGCGACATCATGCGTTTTTCGAGTTCGACAGCACGGAAGTACGTCGCGTTGAAATTCGACCAGTCGCTGACCGAGACTTCGGGCGGCAGCACCTTCAGCAGTTCGCGGGCCACTTGTCGCGCGAGGAACAGGTCATCAAGTTTGAGCCTGACGCCCGACACCTGATCATCCATGCGGTACAAGCGTTGCGCGTCCCTGATATGCACCACCGCGAGGCTGGAGTCGATTTCGTAATGCCCGACTTCAAAGGTGCCGGTCAGCGTGAACTGGCGCATCCGCGGCATGATGCCCGCCGGCGTCACCTGCCCCTGCGGCGCCACCAGCACCACCTTGTCGCCGAGCGTCAATCCCAGCGCACGCGCCAGCGGCGCGCCCAGCACCGCGTTGTATTCGCCGTCGCGCAGGGACTCCAGCGTGCCGGAGCGCATATGTTTGCCGATTTCGCTGACCCGCTCCTCGGCTGCCGGGTCGATGCCGCGCAGCAGCGCGCCGCGCACGCTGCCGCCGTTGGTCAGCAAACCCTGCGCCGACACATAGGGTGCGGTGGCGACCACATGCGGATTTTTTGCCGCGATGTCGGCCACGGCCTGCCAATCCTTTAACGCCTCACCAAGCCCGGTGATCTGCACATGGGCCACCGCGCTCAGCATTCGCGTGCGCACCTCGCGCTGAAAACCGTTGAACACCGACAGCACGGTGATCAGCACCGTCATGCCCAGCGCGATGCCAACGACTGAGATCAGCGAAATCACCGAAATGAATTTCGTGCGCTGCCGCGAGCGGGTGTAACGCAGACCGACAAACAGGGGAAAGGAATTCACGGGAAACCGCAAAAAGCAAAAACGCAGTTTGCCATAAATGCCCGGCTCCGGTCCGTCTTCCGGCGGCGTACGCATGCTAGACTCGCCTCACGCCGCAGCACCCACATTCGCGGTGAACTTTTCTGAAGACCGCGTATTTCATTCCGCCCATCTCATCCCGTGCATCTGACCCTGTTCATACCCGACCTGTTGCCACCGAGCGGGGCGGAATCTGCGATTGCCGATGCCAACACTGCGCCCGTGCTGCGGCGCATATTCGGCCGTGGCGAACTGCAGCGCTTTCCGGCGATCGACAGCGAAATCTGGTTGTGCCAGGCCTTCGAGGTCGAGCAACGCGAAGACTGGCCGGTTGCGCCACTGACTGCCGCTGTTGACGGCATCGACATCGGCAACGACTGCTGGTTGCGCGCTGACCCGGTGTACCTGCAATTGCAGCGCAATGGCACACGGGTGCTGGCCGCGCCGGCGCTGACCTTGAATGACGAAGAAACCGCGGCACTGGTCGCCGCGCTGAATGCCCATTTCAGCGCCGACGGCATGTCAGTGGTCGCGCCGCATCCGACACGCTGGTATATCCGCCAAACCGAATTGACCGGCATCACCACATCGACTCTGGGTGCAACGGCAGGCCGGGCCATGCCGCCGCTGGCCGGATCGCGCGCCAGCCACTGGCATCGCGTGCTGACTGAAGCGCAGATGGTGTTGCACGAACACCCGGTAAACCAGGCGCGCGAAGCCCGCGGTCAGCCCGTGGTCAACAGCCTGCTGCTGTGGGGCGGCGGTCGCAAACCGGCAGTGCCGGGACGCCACTTCTCGGAAATCTGGAGTGATGAAGCGCTGGCCACGGCACTGGCCGTACAAAGCGGCGCGAATGCCCATCCGGCGCCGGCCAGTGCCGCGTTATGGTTCGGCACCCGCCCGAAACCCGATGGCCGCCACCTGATCACGCTGGACCGCGCTCATCAGGCCGCGCGTTATGGCGGCCCCGACGCCTGGCTCAAGGCCGTCAACAACCTTGAAGAAATGTGGTTCGGCGCTCTGTGGGGCGCGCTGTCCGGCCCGCTGAAAGAGCTGGTGATCGTCGCCGGCGGCCCCGATGGCTGTCTGCGCTGCAAGCTGCACCCGGCAGACACCCTGAAATTCTGGCGGCGCCCGCTGGCCTGGACTGCAATCACCGCCGCAGGCGCATGAGCGGCGTCGTCACCCGTACCGTCAATGTTGCCGCGGTCGAGATACTGGTCGCAGAAGGCATTCCGCCGTTCATGGCGCGTATTTACGCTGCGCGCGGCATCAGCCACAGTGAGCAACTGGCACCTGACCTGTCGCGACTGATACCGCTGAACCGGCTGCGCAACGTCGACACCATGGCGGCATTGCTCGCCGATGCCATCACCGAAGGCAAAAAACTGCTGATCGTCGCCGACTACGATGCCGACGGCGCCACCGCCTGTGCGGTCGGCCTGCGCGCGCTGCGCCAGTTCGGTGCCAATGTCGATTACCTGGTACCCAACCGCTTTGAATACGGTTACGGCCTGACGCCGGAGATCGTGCAGCTTGCCGCAGCCCAAAAAAACCCCGATGTGCTGATCACCGTCGACAACGGCATTGCCAGCATTGACGGCGTCGCCGAAGCCAACCGCCTCGGCATGAAAGTACTGGTCACCGACCACCATCTGCCCGGCGACCGCCTCCCCGATGCCTGGTGCATCATCAATCCCAATCAGCCGGACTGCACATTCCCCAGCAAAAACCTCGCCGGTGTCGGCGTGATGTTTTATCTGATGCTCGCCTTGCGCGCGGAATTCCGCAAACGCGGCGCTTATGCCGCGAACACCCCACCCTCACCCCCGGCTCCTCCATCCCTCATCCCCGCCCCTTCTCCCGAGGGGAGAAGGGAAGCACTTGCCTCCCCGCCCCCCCCGGGAGAGGGGTCGGGGGTGAGGGACGGCGAGGGGAGACACGCGCCGGCCTTCGGCCGGAAGACGGGAACGGAGCCCAATCTCGGCACCCTGCTCGACCTCGTCGCACTGGGTACCGTCGCCGATGTGGTCAAACTCGACGACAACAACCGGCTGCTGGTGCAACAGGGCCTGCAGCGCATCCGCGCCGGCCGTGCGCAACCGGGCATCAATGCCTTGTTCAATGCCGCCGGACGCGAAGTCCGCCGCGCAGGCACCTACGATCTCGGCTTTGTTGCCGGACCGCGATTGAATGCTGCCGGGCGCATGGATGACATGTCGGTCGGCATTGAGTGCCTGACCACGGATGACCCTGGCCGCGCTGCGGAAATCGCGCGCCAGCTCGATCAGTTCAACCGCAAACGCCGCGACGTCGAAACCGGCATGCAGGAATCCGCGCTGGCCAGCGTGGAAAACGTGGAGCCCGGTTACACGCTGAGCCTTTATGAACCGGGCTGGCACCAGGGTGTGATCGGCATCCTCGCCTCGCGCCTGCGCGAACGTTTTCATCGCCCGACGTTTGTCTTCGCCGCTGCCGGCAATGGCGAGATCAAGGGTTCGGGCCGCTCGATCACAGCGCTGCATCTGCGCGACGCGCTGGACCTGATCTCGAAACGGCACCCGGAACTCATTGTCCGTTTCGGCGGCCATGCCGCGGCCGCCGGCCTGACCTTGCATGAAAACGGCTTCAACGCCTTCCGCGACGCCTTCGAGTCTGTCGCCGCAGAACTGCTGACCCCCGCCGACCTCGAACGCGAATGGGTCACCGATGGCTCCCTGCCGCCGGAAGAAATGACGCTGGCCAACGCAACCACGATGGTGGATGCCGTATGGGGCCAGGGTTTCCCGGAACCGCGTTTTTACGACCGCTTTGAAGTCGCCGCACAACGCATCGTCGGCGAGCGCCATCTGAAACTGCGACTGCGCCGCGGCGGCCAGCAACTCGATGCCATGCTGTTCGGTCATGCCGACCCGCTGCCTGACCACATCACCGCGACCTACCGGCTGTCCGCAAACCATTACAATGGCGCGGCGACGCTGCAACTGATCCTGGAACACTGGCAGGCTGCAGACTGATCGCATAATTTAGGACACCTAACAAAATGAATTCCCTCCCTCTCCCCGCTCGCGGGGAGAGGGAGGGGGTGAGGGGCTGAAAAAAGTCATTCTGTTAGGCGCTCTTACAAAAATCAGCAGCATCGGGTGAGGAGTAGTCATTGTCTGAACATCGCAGCAGCAGCGTACTGTGGCTGGGCGTCCTGCTGACACTACTGCTGCAGGCCGCACCGGCCCTCGCCAACAGCTCGGTACTGTACGAAAAAGCCTCGGACTACGGCACCGTCGTCATCACCGATGAAGGCGACAACATGCGCGCGCTGCGTTTCGGTCGCAACGGCGTGCGCCAGAGCCTGGTCAAGCTCGGCGATCCGGAATACCTGGGGCTGTTCTACATACCGGTCGCGCTGACCGGCATCGCGTTGAGCCCGGAACCACGGCGCTTCCTGATCATCGGACTGGGCGGCGGCACCCTGCCCGCCTTCCTGCGCAAACATTATCCTGAAGCCGACATCGACGCCGTCGACATCAATCCTGAAGTCGCGTTTGCGGCAAAAAATTATCTCGGCTTCCGTGAAGATGAACGCATGCGCATCCATATCGTCGACGGCCGCAAATTCATCGAAGCCGTGCGGCAACCGTACGATGTCATTTTCCTTGACGCCTTCGGTGCCGACGCCGTGCCGGCGCACCTGACAACAAAGGAGTTCCTGACTGCGGTGCGCCGCGCGGTGCGTGTCGATGGTGTCGTCATCAGCAACATCTGGTTCACGGCAACCAGGCCGTCCTACGATTCGATGGTGCACACCTATCAGGAAACCTTTGGCGAACTCCACGTGCTGCGCGTCGCCGGCACCAGCAACCGCATCCTGTACGCCCTGCCGCGCAAACAGCCGCTGGATCGCGCCGCGCTTGCAAGCCTCGCGCAAAAACTCGCCGCCTCAAAAAGCTTCCGCTTCAATCCCGGCCTCTTGGTCGAACGCGGATGGATATCACTCGACAACGCGTCTTTCGGCGGCAAACTGCTGACGGATTCAAATACTGCATTAAACGCCGCACCGGGCACCGTTAGATAATCATTTAAAATCAATTACATAAGGCCGCCATGAAACACGATCTCCTTCTCACCTCAAAAGGCCATCAGGGCACCCAGAAGCGCATGGCGCTGGAGTTTTCACTGATCAAGCTGTGGGAGGCGCCGGATCGCGCCGCAGCGCTCAAAGCAGCCGCACCGAAAATACGGGCGCTGGCCCATACCGGCCATTCGAAAGTCGATGCCGCACTGATGGATGCACTGCCCGGGCTGGAAATCATCGCCAACTTCGGCGTCGGCGTGGACCAGATCGACCTCGACGCCGCGAAACAACGCGGCATCATCGTCACCAATACCGCCAACGTGCTGAATGATTGCGTCGCCGACTGCGCGATGGCGCTGGTGCTGAACACCATGCGCAAATTTCCACAGGCCGACAAATACCTGCGTGCCGGGCGCTGGAAAACTGACGGCACCTATCCGTTCACCACTTCGCTCGGCGGCAAAACCCTGGGCATCCTCGGCCTCGGCCGCATCGGCGAGGAAATTGCTGCGCGCGCGCAGGCTTTCAAAATGAACATCCGTTATCACAACCGCAACAAAAAGGCTGTGCCCTACGCCTACGATCCCGATGCGGTGACGCTGGCGAAAAACTCGGATGTGCTGCTGGTGATCACGCCCGGCGGCGCCGAAACCGACAAGCTGGTCAATGCCGCAGTGCTGGATGCGCTGGGCCCGCAGGGTTACCTGGTCAACGTCGCACGCGGCTCGGTGGTCGACCAGCCGGTGCTGCTGAAATATCTGCAGGAAAAGAAAATCGCCGGAGCCGGACTCGATGTCTTCGAGAAAGAGCCCGATGTGCCGCCAGAGTTTTTTGAACTCGACAACGCCGTACTGCTGCCGCACATGGCCAGCGCCACCAATGAAACCCGCACAGCCATGGGCAATCTGCAGATTGAAAACATACTGCTGCATCTCTCCGGCAAGCCGGTGAAGACGCCAGTCAGTTGACTTGTGAGTCGTGCTTCGCGATGATGTCATGCGTCGCAATTACGTGATACCTGTCGCGCGTCCACCAGGCGAAGTATCTCTGTAAAGGAACAAAAATGAGTGCTACTCCCGCATCCTCTCCGTGGCGCGCGACAGCGATGATACCCAGCTGGCGTCCGACCTTTGTCGCACGCCATCATGCGGTCACCACCGGGCACTACCTTGCCTCGATGGCAGCATCGCGCATCCTCGAACGCGGTGGCAACGCCGTGGATGCCGGGGTTACGGCCTCGATGGCGCTGGCCGTGCTGCAGCCCGACATCGTCGGCTTTGCCGGCGTCGCACCAACGCTGATCTATCTCGCGAAACAGCAACGCGTGGTGAGTCTCGCCGGACTTGGCTACTGGCCTGCCAGCACCAAAATCGATCAACTCGTGCTCGCTGGTGGCAAAAGCGTACCACGCGGCCTGCTGCGCACGGTTCTGCCGGCAGCGCCTGCCACCCACATTGAGGCACTGCGGCAATTCGGCACCATCAGCTTCGGAGAGGCTGCCAGCGCAGCCCGGGAATTCGCGCAGGACGGCTTTGGCGTCTATCCCGCGCTGCGGAACAACCTACACAAGCATGCCGACAAGTACCAGACGTTTCCCGAGAACGCGAAAATTTTCTGTCCGGGCGGGCGCGCGCCCGAACTGGGTGAAGCGTTCCTGCAGACCGATCTGGCACGCACCATCGGCAGCATGATCGAAGCCGAACAACGCGCCAGTGGCGATCGCGCGTCACGATTGCGCGCAGTACATGATTATTTTTATCGCGGACCGATCGCGGAAAAAATCGCGGCCTACCACGCCATCAACGGCGGCTTCGTCACGCGTGAAGACCTTGCCGATTTTGAAGTCCCGGTGGAAAACAGCATCCGTGCCGGCTACAACAATTATGAAGTGCATGCCTGTGATGTCTGGTGTCAGGGCATCGTGCTGCTGCAGACGCTGAAAACACTCGAAGGTATGGATGTCGCAGCCCTCGGCCACAATTCCGCAGCCTATGTGCATACACTGTCGAGCGCGCTGGATCTCGCTTTCGCCGACCGCGAGGCTTACGTCGGCGATCCGAAGTTCGTCAATGTGCCGACCGCAGGATTGCTGTCGGCAGAATACGCGGCACGACAGCGCGCGCGCATCGATGCCCGCCGCGCCTTCCGCGAAATGCCGAATGCCGGTACGCCGCCCGGCGCCGCGGCACGCACAGCCCAGCGCGGCCCGCACGCCGTCACTGTTCCGGAAAGCTTGGACACCATTTACTGCGGCGTGGTCGATGGCGAGGGCAATGCCTATTCAGCAACACTTTCAGACAATTCGCGCGATACACCGGTGATCCCCGGCACCGGCCTTACGATTTCGAGCCGTGGCACGCAGTCGCGCCTGACGCGGGGACACCCCAGTGATGTTCAGCCGGGAAAACGGCCGCGCCTCACACCGTCACCGGGCATGGCTTTCCGCGACGGGGAATTGTTTCTCACTTTCGGCACGCCTGGCGGCGACGTGCAGTGCCAGGCCATGCTGCAGGTTCTGTTCAATATCGCGCACTTCGGCATGACCGTGCAGCAGGCAGTCGAAGCACCGCGCTTCGCCAGCTTCAATTTTCCCAATTCCTTTGCGCCCCACGAATACCTGCCGGGACGGCTTTGCATCGAAAGCCGCGCGCCGGAGGATACCGTGCAAGCGCTGCGCGAACTCGGACGCGATGTCGAACTGTGGCCGGAAATGACAGCGCGCGCAGGCGCCGTGTGCGCGATACAGAATGACCGGAAAACCGGTTGGCTGCACGCCGGCGCCGACCCTCGCCGCGAGAATTACGCCGCCGGCTGGTAGTTCGGCAGGAATTCAATGACGACTATGAGACTCAGCGGAATGCTCCATAAGCAATTGTTTTTAATAGTAAATATAATACTGCTGGGGCTCTGTGCCAGCGTCGCCGCGGCTGCGGACTGGCGACCGGATCGCACGGTGGAGCTTATCGTGGGCGCGGCTGCCGGCGGCTCCCAAGACACGGTAATGCGCGTGCTGCAACAAGCGATGCAGTCTCGCAAACTAGTCGACGTTCCAGTACTGGTGGTCAACAAGTCAGGTGCAGGCGGCGCGCTGGCGCTCAATTATCTGACGCAGTATCCCGGCGATGGCCGCTATGTCCTGCTGCTGACGCCGACAGCGCTGGCCAGCCACATCAGCGGCAGAACCGCCGTCTCCTACACTGATACCACGCCGCTCGCGCTGCTTTTTACCGAGCCGTTCGGCTTCATCGTCAAGGGCGATTCGACGATCAAGGACGGACGCGAGTTCACCGCGCGGCTGCGCAAGGATCCGACTTCAATCAGCATCGCGATTGGCACTGCTTTTGGCAATGCCAACCACATTGCGCTGATTCAGGTGCTCAAGGCCGCGGGTCTCACTCGTGAAGACCTGCGCAAACTGAAGCTTGTTGCCTTCAAAGCCGGTAGTGAAGGGATGACCGCGCTGCTCGGCGGCCACATCGACGCACTGGTACTGACACCCACCGGACTTGGACCACACATCCAGACCGGGCAATTGCGCATGATCGCGCTCGCCGCGGAAAAGCGGCTCACGGGCAGTCTGGCCAACGTGCCGACCTGGAAAGAACTGGGCGTCAATGTGACCGGTGAAAGCGGTCGCGTCATGGTCGGAGCGAAGGGGCTCACGCCGCAGCAAGTGGCCTTTTGGGAAAATGTCTTTGAGCGCGCGGTGGCTACCGATGAGTGGCGCAAGGAGATTGACAAAAACTTCTGGGTTGCGGATTTCCGCAAGCATGAGGCCGCGCGCCAGTACCTCGACGCGCGATACGAGGACCTCAAGGGTGCTCTCACCGAGATCGGCATGGTGAAGTAACTGGCGCCGGTCGCCCGCTACTGTAAAATCCGCCTTTTTCGCGGAAACCCCATGGAAGCCGAACGCATCAACGCCATCGCCAATCGCCTGCACGACCTTGAAGAACGCGCGGGGGCGTTGCGGAGGTATCTTTGACTACGATGCGAAAACCCGCCGTCTCGAAGAACTGATCAAGCTCAGCGAAGATCCTGCGCTGTGGAATGACGCGGCGCGCGCCCAGGAAGTCGGCCGCGAACGCAAGATTCTGGAAGGCATTGTTGTCACGCTGAAGGGCCTCGACCGCGACCTGCGCGATGCCAGCGAACTGTTCGAAATGGCGCGCACGGAGCAGGACGACAACACCCTCGTCGGGCTTGAGCAGGATGCGGCCAAACTCGCCGGTATCGTGGAGGACATGGAATTCCGCCGCATGTTCGCCAACCCGATGGACCCGAACAACTGCTTCCTCGACATCCAGTCGGGATCCGGCGGCACCGAAGCGCAGGATTGGGCCTCGATCCTCGAACGCATGTACCTGCGCTACTGCGAAACCAAAAAATTCCGCGTCGAGGTGCTTGAGGAATCCGCCGGCGACGTCGCCGGCATCAAAAGCGCATCGCTTAAAATCACCGGTGATTACGCTTTCGGCCACCTGCGCACCGAGTCCGGTGTGCACCGCCTGGTGCGCAAATCGCCGTTTGATTCGAACAACCGCCGCCATACCTCGTTTGCCAGCGTGTTCGTTTACCCGGAAGTCGACGATTCCATCGAGATCGACATCAATCCGGCGGACCTGCGCATCGACACCTACCGCGCCTCCGGCGCCGGCGGCCAGCACATCAACAAGACCGACTCCGCGGTGCGCATCACCCACATCCCCACCGGCATCGTCGTGCAATGCCAGAGCGACCGCTCGCAGCACCGCAACCGCGCGGAAGCCAATGCGATGCTGAAGTCAAAGCTCTACGAACTCGAATTGCGCAAGCGCAACGAACAGAAACAGGCCATGGAAGACTCCAAGACCGACATCGGCTGGGGCCACCAGATCCGCTCTTACGTGCTCGACCAGTCGCGCATCAAGGACCTGCGCACCAACGTCGAAATCGGCAATACCCAGGGCGTGCTCGACGGCGACCTCGACCCCTTCATCACAGCCAGCCTGAAGTCCGGCCTATAGTCAGGCCTGTAAATAAGACTTATTAAGACTTATAAATCGCAGGCTTATAAACCACAGGCTTGTAAAACGGAAAAACACATCATGGAAAACCCGAACACCGCGCCGCCCGTCGATACCAACCGCATCATCGAGGAACGCCGCGCCAAACTCGCCCAACTGCGCAAAGACGGCATCGCCTTCCCCAATGACTTCGTGCGCGCCCATCTCGCCGAAGTGCTGGCTGCGGAACACGAAGACAAGGATGCCAAGGCACTGGTTGAACAGGCGATCGCAGTCAGCGTGGCCGGACGCATCATGCTGAAGCGGGTGATGGGCAAGGCGGCATTTGCAACCATCCAGGACATGAGCGGCAGGATCCAGCTTTATGTGTCGATCGACGATACCGGCGCCCATGCACTCGACGACTTCAAACACTATGACACCGGCGACATCGTCGGCGCCCAGGGCACGCTGTTCAAAACCCAAAAAGGCGAACTGACAGTGCGCGTCAGCACCATCCGCCTGCTCACCAAGTCGCTGCGCCCGCTGCCGGAAAAATTCCACGGCCTGACCGACCAGGAACAGAAATACCGCCAGCGTTACGTCGACCTGATCATGAACGAGGACACGCGCCTCGTGTTCGTGCAGCGTGCGCGCATCATCCAGGCCATCCGCAACCTGCTGATCGCCCGGCGTTATTACGAAGCCGAAACCCCGATGATGCAGCCGATTCCCGGCGGCGCCTCGGCGCGCCCCTTCGTCACCCACCACAATGCGCTGGACATGCAGCTCTACCTGCGCATCGCGCCGGAGCTGTACCTGAAACGGCTGGTGGTTGGCGGCTTCGAGAAGGTGTTCGAGATCAACCGCAATTTCCGCAACGAAGGCATGTCGACCCGGCACAATCCGGAATTCACCATGCTCGAGTTCTACGCAGCCTACGTCACCCACTCGTTCCTGATGGAATTCATCGAAAAAATCCTGCGCACGGCCGCGCAGGCGGCCTGCGGCACTGAGCAGATCACTTATCAAGGCCGCCCCCTCGACCTGTCCAAGCCCTTCGCCCGGCTGACCATCGCCGGCGCCATCAAGAAATACCGGCCAGACATCGGCGACGACGTGCTCACCGACCGCACGCGCATCGTCGCCAAGCTGATGGAGCTGAAAATCCCGTTCCGCGAAAAAGACGGCCTGGGTGGCCTGCAACTGACACTGTTCGAGAACACTGTCGAGTCGGAACTGTGGGATCCGACCTATATCGTTGATTACCCGGCGGAAGTCTCGCCGCTGGCGCGGCGCAGCGACCAGAATCCGGAGTTGACCGAACGCTTCGAGCTCTACATCTGCGGCCGCGAAATCGCCAACGGCTTCTCCGAGTTGAACGACCCGGAAGACCAGGCCGAACGCTTCATGGAACAGGTGCGGCAGAAGGATGCCGGCGACCACGAAGCCATGCATTACGACGCCGATTACATCCGCGCACTGGAATACGGCCTGCCGCCCTGCGGCGGCGCCGGCATCGGCATCGACCGCGTGGTGATGATGCTGACCGACAGTCCGTCGATCCGCGACGTGATCCTGTTCCCGCAAATGCGGCCGGAATAACACCTCGCCCCGCAACAGGAGGAGTTGCAGTGGACTTACCGCTCTGGCAGCCCGATTCGCAGCAAATCGCATCGGCCAACATCACGGCATTGATGCGCCATGTCACCGCATCCGGCGGGCCGCAGTGCGACGCCTATCCGGCGCTGTATCAATGGTCTGTCGACCACCCGGCGGAATTCTGGACAGCAGTCTGGGACCACTGCGGCGTCATCGGGCAGCGCGGCAGACGCGCCCTGGAAAACCCGGAACAAATGCCCGGCGCACGCTGGTTCCCGGATGCAAAACTCAATTACGCCGAAAACCTGCTACGCCGGAATGACGCCAAAGAGGACAAAAATACCGCGATAGTCTTCTGGGGCGAAAACCAGGTCAAAAGCAAAATCAGCTTCCGCGAATTACACGACGAAGTCTCGCGCCTCGCCCAGGCCCTGCGCGCCGCCGGCATCAAGCCCGGCGACCGCGTCGCCGGCTACATGCCCAACCTGCCCGGCACCGTGATCGCCATGCTCGCTGCAACCAGCATCGGCGCGGTGTGGTCATCGTGTTCGCCGGACTTCGGCGTGCAAGGTGTAATCGACCGCTTTGGCCAGATCGGGCCGCGCATCCTGTTTGCCGCCGACGGTTACTTCTACAACCACATCACCATCGACAACCTGCCGCGACTGCGCGAGATCATGACGCAACTGCCGGGCGTCGAAAAACTGGTGATCGTGCCTTATGCCTCGGGCACGCCCGACATCGCTGACCTGCCGCGTGCCATCAATGTCCACGACTTCATGGCGCCGTTCAAACCGGCCGCTATCCAATTCGAACAGCTGCCCTTCGACCACCCGCTGTTCATCATGTTTTCGTCGGGCACCACTGGTGTACCGAAGTGCATTGTCCACGGCGCCGGCGGCACGCTGCTGCAGCACCTGAAGGAACATGTACTGCACACCGACATCAAACGCGGTGACCGCTTGTTTTATTTCACCACCTGCGGCTGGATGATGTGGAACTGGCTGGTTTCGGGGCTGGCCGCCGGCGCGACGCTGCTGCTCTACGACGGCTCGCCGTTCATCGCCAAAGGCGCAGTGCTGTGGGATTACGCCGCAGAGGAAAAAATGACGGTGTTCGGCACTTCGGCGAAATACATCGACGCACTGGCCAAATTCGGACTCGCACCGGGTGAGACCCATGATCTGTCATCACTGCGCGCGATGCTGTCCACCGGCTCGCCGCTGGTTCCCGAGAGTTTCGACTACGTTTACCGCAACATCAAATCCGACCTGCAACTGGCGTCGATCTCCGGCGGCACCGACATCATTTCCTGTTTTGCGCTGGGCTGCCCGGTACTGCCGGTGTGGCGCGGCGAACTGCAGTGCCGCGGCCTGGGCATGAAGGTCGAGGTGTGGAACGACGAGGGAACCCCGGTGCGCGGCGAAAAAGGTGAGCTGGTGTGTACTGCCCCCTTCCCGTCGATGCCGGTCGGCTTCTGGAACGACGCGGACGGCGCCAAATACCGCGCAGCCTATTTCGAACGTTACCCCGGCATCTGGCATCACGGCGACTACGTCGAACTGACGGCGCACGACGGTTTGATGATTTTCGGCCGCTCCGATGCCGTATTGAATCCCGGCGGCGTGCGCATCGGCACCGCCGAAATCTATCGCCAGGTCGAACAACTGGATGAAGTCGTCGAAAGTCTGGCCATCGGCCAGGACTGGCCTCCGCCGCAACCCAACGATGTGCGCGTGGTGCTGTTCGTGCGACTGCGCGACGGCCTGACGCTGAACGCCGCGCTGATCGACCGTATCAAAAAACAGATTCGCGACAACACCACGCCGCGCCATGTGCCGGCGCAGGTGGTGCAGGTCAACGACATTCCGCGCACCAAAAGCGGCAAGATCGTTGAACTTGCGGTGCGCAACATCGTGCATGGTCAGGCCGTGAAAAACATTGAGGCATTGGCCAATCCTGAAGTACTCGATCAATTCCGCAACCGCGCCGAGTTAATCGCCTGATGCCACTTGTGTTTACGACACGATGTAACGCTTTGTAACCATGTGACTTACTCCACGTGCATGAGGCTATGCTGCAGATTAGGATGACAGCGTTGCAATGAACCATTAAAGGAAAACCATCATGTCGGAAACCAGCAAAATCAATCCGCTCATCGCCATAGCTGCGGTTTCGGTCACCGTATTCAGCCTCGTCGGCATTGGCATCATGACCGGCGTCATCCCGAGTTCATTCTCCAAGAGCGGTGATAAGGTGCCGCTGACCGAAACCGTCGAGAAAAAATCGACGAACGCTGTTGCAGAGCCGGTTGCAGCACCTGCACCCAGGAAGTCCGCGTCGGTGCCCGCACCCTCCAAGCCGAAAGCGCAGACCAACCACGCGGAAACAAAACCGGCGGAAAAAGTTGCCAGCCAGACGCCGCCACCGGGGTCGGCACCGGTTGAACAAGCCAAACCCGCGCCGGTGTGCAGCGGCTGCGGCGTCGTGACGAGCGTTAACGCCATCGCCGAAAAGGGTGAAGGCAGCGGACTCGGCGCAATCGCGGGCGGCGTGCTGGGCGGCGTATTGGGCCATCAGGTCGGCGGCGGGACCGGCAAAAAAATCGCCACCGTTGCCGGTGCGGCTGGCGGTGCCTACGCCGGCCACCAGGTCGAAAAGAACATGAAATCCGTCACGCGCTACGATGTGTTCGTGAACATGGAGGACGGCACCAGCCGTACCTTCTCTTACGACACACAACCCGCATTTCAGACTGGCGCGAAAGTGCGCGTCGTCAATGGTGCACTCACCGCCAGTTGAACCACGACCCATCAGCAACAAGGCGCTCCGCCCGCGGCGCTTTTTTTGATGCCACAGTCCCATAATCTATATAAGTTATTGATTTTATTATATAAAATAAATACTCTGCGGTCTCGAAATATACCCATATGGGGTATATGATACCGCCATGGACCAAGCCCTTCCTGCCGCGCCAGCCAAACCTGCAGTGATTGACCTGCCGATTACCGGCATGACCTGCGCCGCCTGCGCGGCACGTATCGAAAAAACGCTGAACCGCCTGCCTGACGTCAAGGCGGCGGTGAACTTCGCCACTGAAAAAGCCCATGTCGAATATCCCGCCGGCCGTATCGCGCCCGCCGACCTGATCGACACTATCCGTAAAGCCGGTTACGACGCGCAAATACCGGTGGCCGGCGACGATGCCACGCGCAAGGCCGAGCGCGTCGCCGCCTATCAGCGCGACCTGCGGCTGTTCACCATTTCAGCGGTGCTGACCCTGCCCTTCTTCGCGCTGATGCTGCACATGCTCACTGGCGCCCCCCACGCCGCCTGGCTGCCACCGCTGGCACAACTGCTGATCGCCACGCCGGTGCAATTCTGGATCGGCTGGCGGTTTTATGTCGGCGCATACCACGCACTGCGCGGCGGCGGCGCCAACATGGATGTATTGATCGCCCTCGGCACCAGCATGGCGTATTTCTACAGTGCGGCGGTGGTGCTGCTGGGAATCGACGGCCACCTTTATTTCGAAGCGGCAGTCAGCATCATCACGCTGGTGTTCCTCGGCAAACTGCTGGAATCACGGGCGCGTGCCCGCGCCTCGGCCGCAATCGAGGAACTGATCCGGCTACAGCCCAAAACTGCGCGCATCGAACGCAATGGCGGTATCGTTGAAATTGCCGTGGCCGACATGCGTGTCGGTGATGTGTTCGTGGTGCGCCCGGGTGAAGCCGTGCCGGTGGACGGCAAAGTGATCGACGGATCGTCCAGCATCGACGAAGCCATGCTCACCGGCGAAAGCCTGCCCGTCGCCAAAATCGCAGACAGTCCCGTGTATGCCGCAACCATCAACGCCGAGGGCCTGCTCCGTTGCCGCGCCACCGGCGTTGGCAACGACACCGCGCTGGCCGGCATCATCCGCCTCGTCGAGGAGGCCCAGGGGTCCAAGGCACCGATCCAGCGCCTGGCCGATGTCATTGCCGGCGTGTTTGTACCGGTGGTGGTGGGGATCGCGCTGCTGACCTTCATCGGCTGGTGGTGGCTGGGGGGAGATTTCACCACGGCCATGGTCAATGCCGTCGCCGTACTGGTGATCGCCTGCCCCTGCGCGCTGGGCTTGGCCACGCCGACCGCGATCATGGTCGGCAGCGGCGCCGGCGCGCGCGCCGGTGTGCTGATCAAAAATGCTGAAGCGCTGGAACACGCCGGCCATATCGACACGCTGATCGTCGACAAGACCGGCACGCTGACGCAGGGAAAACCCGCGGTGACCGATATCATTGCCGGCGACGGCAGCAGCGAGGAAGAGGTGCTGCGTGTCGCCGCTGCGCTGGAGGCCGGCTCCGAACATCCGCTGGCGCGCGCCATCCTCGGCTGCGCCCGCGACCGCAACATTGCTCCGCCGCCGGTTCAGGATTTTGCCGCGGTCACCGGCAAAGGCGTGCGCGCCCTGCTTGACGGCAAACCGGCGCTACTCGGCTCGCCACGTATGCTGAGCGATGCCGGACTGGCCTTCGACGCCCAGCGGCTTGCCCAACTGCAGGACCAGGGCAAAACCGTGATCGGCGTTGCCCACGCCGGCCGCGTCCTCGGCCTGATCGCCATCGCCGATCCGCTACGCCCGACTTCTGTCGAGGCAGTCGCCGCGTTGCAGGCGCTGGGCATCACCGTGATCATGCTCACCGGCGATAATCAACGTACTGCGGAACGCATCGCACGCGAAGCTGGAGTTTCAAGCTTTGAAGCGGAAATGCTGCCGCAGGACAAGGCGCAGCGCATCGCCGCACTGAAAACGAAAGGTCACGTGGTCGGCATGATCGGCGACGGCGTCAACGATGCACCGGCACTGGCTGCAGCACAGGTCAGCTTCGCCATCGGTGCCGGTTCCGACGTGGCGATCCACGCGGCAGACGTGACCTTGATGCGCAGCGACCTGCTGAGCGCAGTCGATGCCGTGAGCCTGTCGCGCGCGACTTTTCGCAAAATAAAGCAGAACCTGTTTTTTGCTTTTATTTACAACGCACTGGGCATTCCACTGGCCGCAGCCGGCCTGCTCAATCCGGTGATTGCTGGTGCCGCGATGGCGATGAGCTCGGTGTCGGTGGTCAGCAATTCGCTGCTGCTTAAACGCTGGCGCCCGCGAGGACGGTAATAGGTAAATGGTAATTAGTGACTGGAAACCCCAGCCCCGCTCTCCTCACCAATCACCATTTACCAATCACCATTTACAAATCACCAGTCACCATCAAGGAGCACATCATGGAAACCACCACAGTCAAAATCACCGGCATGACCTGCATGGGTTGCGTGTCCAGCGTGAAACGTGTGCTCGGCAACATGGCCGGCGTCACCCAAGCGGAAGTCTCACTGGAACAAGCGCAGGCCACCGTCAGCTACGACGCCGGAAAAACCAGCCTGCAGGCGATCAAGGCCGCAATCACGGACGCCGGTTATGACGTCGCCTGACTACAAACGCGTCGCAGCGCATGCCGGATGCCATGACCCGCTGGTCGTACAACCGCACAAGCCGGCGCTGCTGAAACGGCTGAACCGCGTGGAAGGCCAGGTGCGCGGCGTGGCACAGATGATCGAGGGCGACCGGTATTGTGTCGATGTACTGACCCAGGTTGCGGCCATCCAGTCGGCGCTGGACGCAGTGGCGTTGCAGCTACTGGAAGACCACACCCGCGGCTGCGTGGCCGATGCCGTCAGGGCCGACCACGGCGATCAGGCGATCGCGGAGCTGATGATCGTGGTCAAACGTTTCGCGCGCTAGGACCAAAGTTTCGCGCGCCAGGACCAAATCGCCGCCGTCGCACTTGCAAAGTAATGGCCAGCGGGCCCTGCTACCAGTTCCAGATCTGCCACCAGGGTGAGCCTTTTTTCGGACCGCCCTTCATATAGACGCTGTCCGGGAAATTCTTCAGCAGCACGCGCTCGGCATCATTGCGCAAGGTCGTCATGCCCAGCGCATCATAGGCCTGAACCATGATCACCAGCCCCTCTTCATTGGCCGGCGCGCCCGGATAGGTCTTCAGCGCATACTGTGCGCGGTTCGCTGCGGCAACGTAGGCCTTGCGCTTGATGTAATAACGCGCCACATGGATCTCATGCGACGCCAGCGCATTGACCAGATAATTCATGCGCTGGATTGCGTCGGGCGTGTATGGGCTGTTGGGAAACCGCGTGGCCAGATCCTTGAACGCCACAAACGCCTCCGCTGCGGCTTTGGGATCACGTTCGGACAGATCCTGCCCGCTGAAAAAACCCATGATGCCCAGATCGTCGTTGAAATTGATCAGCCCGCGCAGGAAATACATGTAATCGGCGCTGGGGTGGCTCGGATGCTGTTTGACGAAGCGGTCGATGGTCGCCAGCGCCGACGCCGGATCCTCGTTTTTCCAGTGGGCGTAGGCGACTTCGATCTGTGCCTGTTGCGCGAAGCGCCCGAACGGATAACGCGACTCGATGCGTTCGTAATGCTTGATCGCATTTTCCCAGTTGCGGTCCGCGAGTTCCTGGCGGGCCTCGGCATAAAGCTTCTGCACCGACCAGCCGCGGGTCTCGTCGACTTCCTTGCCGCCGAAAATACCGCAGCCGCCCATTAAGCCCAATAACCAGGCAACGGTGACGGCGGTGAATACCGTTAAAATGTTCCGCCTGAGACTGAACATCAATGAATGCTGCGATGAGTGCTGGGATGAATACTGATTCGTCATCCGAAAATTATACCCAAAACGGGGACACCCCGGCTCCGTATCATCTGACGGTGCCGGCAACCTGTGCCGGTTTGCGCCTGGATCAGGCTCTGGCGCAGCTCCTGCCGCAGTATTCCCGCGCCCGCCTGACCATATGGGTGCGTGAAGGCCGCGTCACCGTTGACGGCCGCACACTGGCGCCGCGCGACAAACTCCACGGTGGTGAGCAGGTGGCCGTGCAGCCGGTGCTGTCACCCGAAGAAACCTCATTCCGCCCCGAAAGCATCCCGCTGGATGTGTTGTACGAAGACGACACGCTGATCGTCATCAACAAACCTCCGGGCCTGGTGGTGCATCCGGGCAGCGGCAACTGGCAGGGCACGCTGTTGAACGCCCTGCTCGCCCACGCCCCGCAACTGGCGGCGGTGCCGCGCGCCGGCATCGTGCACCGCCTTGACAAGGACACCAGCGGATTGCTGGTCATCGCCAAAACGCTGACCGCGCAAACCGACCTGGTGCGCCAGCTGCAGGCGCGCACCGTCACCCGCGAATACCGCGCCGTCGCCCACGGCAAGGTCACCCGCGACGGCAGGATCGAAGGTGCCATCGGGCGCGACCCGCGCAGCCGCACGCGCATGGCCGTGGTGCATTCCGGCAAACCGGCCGTCACCCATTACAAGGTGCTGGAAAAACTGGCGCGCGCCAGCGTGCTCGCCTGCCGCCTCGAAACCGGGCGCACTCACCAGATCCGCGTGCACCTGCAGAAACTCGGCCACCCGATCTGGGGCGATCCGGTCTACGGGCCGCGCAATCCTCCGGCGACGCCACAACTGCCGCGCCAGGCACTGCATGCCGAAAAACTGGCCTTGACTCATCCGCAAAGCGGCGAAACCATGCAATGGCAGGCAGCGCTGCCGGCAGACATGCAGCAACTGATCGCAGCCCTGCGCGACGAATGAACGCACTGCATCGGCAATGGATCATTCCCGACTGGCCGGCACCCGCCCATGTGCGTGCCATGGTCACCACGCGCGCCGGCGGCACCAGCAGTGGCCCCTATGCCGGCATGAACCTCGGTCGGCGCACCGCTGATGATCCAGCCGCAGTCGAGGCCAACCATGCACAACTGAACCGGCTGCTGCCGGAACCACCGCGCTGGCTGGCGCAGGTGCACGGCAGCAGCGTCGTCGATGCCGACATGATGACCGGCAATGATGCGCCCGAAGCTGACGCCAGTGTCGCGCGCCGTCCCGGCACGGTCTGCGCCATCCTCGTCGCCGATTGCCTGCCGGTCCTGTTCACCGACCGCGCCGGAAGCTGCATTGCCGCCGCCCATGCCGGCTGGCGCGGCCTCGCTGGCGGCATACTCACCAGCACCATTGCAAGCATGCCGGCAAAACCTGCCGATCTGCTGGCCTGGATCGGTCCCGGCATCGGGCCGACCGCATTCGAAGTCGGCGACGACGTGCTGCAGGCGTTTTGCGCGGATGCGCCGGAACGCAAAGCCGCCTTCAAACCGCTACGCGCCGGGAAATGGTTATGCGATCTGCCGGCACTGGCGCGCGACGCCTTGCGCCGCGCCGGCGTGACGCAGGTCTATGGCGGCGACCTCTGCACTTATACGGACTCAGAACGCTTTTATTCCCACCGCCGCAACCCGGTCACCGGCCGCATGGCAGCACTTATTTGGAGACAGTGATGCATGATGAGTGATGAGTGCGGAGCAAAAACAGACCCTTGGCCGCTCATCACTCATCACTCATCACTCATCACTTGGTTATAATCCCGCCTCGCCGCGCACCCCGCGCTGCGCCTATAAGCGAATTTCCGTGAATACGCTCACCTGGATCATCCTGGCAACCTTTGCCGGCGGCATATTGTCCGCTGTCATGGCCGGCCTGTTTGCGATCAAGGCCAAGGCCTCGCAGGTACCGATGCTGGTCAGTTATGCCGTCGGCGCGCTGCTTGGCGCGGCGTTCATCGAAGTCCTGCCGCACGCCTTCGAGAAAAGCGACAGCATCCAGAGCACCGCAGCTACTGTGCTGTTCGGCATCCTCGGATTTTTCATTCTCGAAAAACTGGTACTGTGGCGGCATTGCCATGTCGAGGAATGCGAAGCCCACGATCCGCATGCCTCGCCGCAGCAGAATCATGGCCACAATGAGCACAGTCACAATGACCACGGCCGCAGCGGACTGATGATCCTGGTCGGGGACACCTTCCATAATTTTGTCGATGGTGTGCTGATTGCCGCCGCTTTCATGGCCGATATCCAACTGGGCATCGTGACATCAATCGCGATCATCGCCCACGAAGTGCCGCAGGAAGTCGGCGACTTCCTGATTTTGCTGCACTCCGGTTACAGCAAGCGCAAAGCGATGCTGTTGAACGTCATCGCCAGTGCAGCAATGGTGGTCGGCGGCGTACTCGCTTATTTCACATTGCAGGTCGCCGAAGCACTGGTCACACCGCTGCTGGCACTGGCCGCAGCGAGCATGCTCTATGTCGCCGTCGCCGACCTGATTCCCGGCCTGCACCGCCGGCCCGAGCTGGCAGCCACTGCGCAGCAGGTGCTGCTGATCGGACTGGGTATCGCCACCATCTGGCTGGTCGGCGCCTGGGCGCACGGCGGCCACTGATCACCCATAAAAAAACAGCAGCAAAACCGCGGCAGCAGGCGCGAATCGGTATGTTATTGTTGTCCTGACTTCGTTGGCTTCGCGCCATTGCCATCGGCGTGTCAAACTCGCGTCGCATGCTGCTGACTACCCATGACTGAAACGTCCAAACCCACGCCCGAATTTACGTCCCAGCAAGCCGCTGCAGCATTTGCCGAATTGAACCGCATGCTGTTCGCCGGCGCCGCCGGCAAACTTGACGCTGCGCAGACCACGCCCGACATGGCGCAGATGATGATGCAGTTGCTTGCCTCCGGCATGACGGCGGACAGCGAACGCTGGCTGGAACTGAACAACCGTTATTATCGCGACCACCTGACCTTGTGGCAGGCCTGCGCCAATCCAGCCGCCGACAGTGCCGCCACGCCACCGCCACCGACGGACCGCCGTTTCCGCGCCCCGGAATGGCGAGAGCCCTACTTCAACTATCTCGCCCAGTCCTACCTGCTTTCTTCGCGCTGGCTGGAAGAACTGACTGCCGCCGCCAAGCTCGAAGCCCACGCCAAACACAAGCTGGAGTTCTACACGCGGCAAATGATCGACGCCTTGTCGCCGGCCAATTTCCCGTGGAGCAATCCCGAAGCCATCAAGCTCGCCGCGGAAACCGAAGGCGCCAGTCTCAGCCAGGGCCTGAAAAACCTCGCTGCCGACATCGACAAGGGACTGGTGTCGATGACCGACGAAACCGCCTTCGAGGTCGGCCGCAATCTGGCAATCACGCCGGGCGCGGTGGTTTACGAAAACGACTTCATGCAATTGCTGCAGTACGCGCCGCTGACCGGGGAGGTATACGAACGGCCGCTGGTGATGGTGCCACCCTGCATCAACAAGTACTACATCCTCGACCTGCAGCCCGACAATTCCTACGTCCGCCACGCTGTCGCCGCGGGCCACACCGTGTTCATGGTGTCCTGGCGCAACATGCCGGCGGAGATGGGCCATGCCACCTGGGACGATTACCTGGAACACGGCGTGATGCGCGCCCTCAGCGTGGCGCAAGAGATCAGCGGTACACCACAGATCAATGCGCTGGGTTTCTGCGTCGGCGGCACCCTGCTGGCCTCAGCGCTGGCGGTGCTGCGCGCACGCGGTGAAAACCCGGTCGCCAGCGTCACCTTCCTCACCACCATGCTCGATTTCAGCGATACCGGCGAGTTGAGCGTTTTCATCGATGAGCCGTACGTGGCCGCGCGCGAGGCCGAATTCGCCCAGGGCGGCGTATTGCGCGGGCGCGAACTGGCGCTGACCTTCGCCAGCCTGCGCGCCAACGACCTGATCTGGCCGTACGTGGTCAACAATTACCTCAAGGGCCGCACGCCGGAAGCCTTCGACCTGCTGTACTGGAACAGCGACAGCACCAACCTGCCAGGCACGATGTACAAATATTACGTGCGCCATACCTACCTCGAAAACAACCTGCGAGAACCCGGCAAGCTCACCATGTGCGGCGTGCCGGTCGACCTGGCGAATGTCGACATGCCGGCCTACCTGCTGGCGGCGCGCGAGGACCACATCGTTCCCTGGCGCACGGCTTACGGCAGCGTCCCGCTGCTCGGCGGCCCGCTGCAATTCGTGCTCGCGGCCAGCGGCCACATCGCCGGGGTCGTCAATCCGGCGAGCCGCAACAAACGCAACTTCTGGACCAACGAGGCGCTGCCGCCGGAGGCTGAAACCTGGCTGGAGAGCGCAACGTCGCAGCCCGGCAGCTGGTGGCCGCACTGGACCCATTGGCTGATGCAATACGGCGGCCCACAGGTCGCTGCCCCCGCAGCACCCGGCAATGCCCGTTACCCGGCGATCGAACCGGCACCGGGCCGTTACGTCCAAGCAAAAAACACCTGAAACGCCCGGTCAGCCGGGAACAGGATTTTTCCGGCAGATTGCTGTTAAATTGGCAGCCGGAGTTCAACAAAGGAGGCGGTCATGTCACGTGTTGCGGTAGTCACCGGCGGTATGGGGGGCCTCGGCGAGGCCATCTGCATGAAACTTTCGAAAATGGGTTACCGGGTGGTCGCCACCTATTCGCCCGGCAACATTAAACACGCTGCCTGGCTGGCCGAAATGAAACAGCAGGGCCATGACTTCCGTGCCGTGCCGGTGGATGTTGCCGATTACGAATCCTGCCAGAAGGCCATCGCGCAGATCACCAAGGACCTCGGCCCGGTCGACGTGCTGGTCAACAATGCCGGCATCACCCGTGACACCACCTTCCGCAAAATGGAAAAAGAAGGTTGGGACGCGGTGATGAAAACCAACCTCGACAGCGTATTCAACATGACCAAGCCGGTGATCGACGGCATGGCCGAGCGCAACTGGGGACGGGTCATCAACGTGTCTTCGGTCAACGGCCAGAAAGGCGCTTTTGGCCAGACCAACTACTCCGCAGCCAAGGCCGGCATGCACGGTTTCACCAAGGCGGCTGCGCTGGAATACGCACGCAAGGGTGTGACCGTGAATACCATCTCGCCCGGCTACATCGGCACCAAGATGGTGATGGCGATCCCGAAGGAAGTTCTGGACAGCAAAATCATCCCGCAGATCCCCATCGGCCGGCTGGGCAAACCCGAGGAAGTCGCGGGCCTGGTCGCCTACCTGTGCTCGGAGGAGGCCGCTTTCGTCACCGGCTCCAACATCGCGATCAATGGCGGTCAGCACATGCAATAAGCCGCACTCTGGATTGATTCGGGATGCAGCATTGCACTAGTTGCCAAGCCATTGATTTATATTGGTTTTTTTATATACACGAGTTGCATTGCAACATTTCATGTGGAATAATGCCTGACCACTACCCCCGAGGTAAACGATGAGCGCACAGGCCAGAACCATCAAAAAGTACCCGAACCGGCGACTCTATGACACCGAAACCAGCAGCTACATCACGCTGGCCGATGTCAAAAAACTGGTACTCGAAAACGTCGAGTTCAAGGTCGAAGACGCCAAGACCAAGGACGACCTGACGCGCGCCATTTTGCTGCAGATCATTCTGGAAGAAGAATCCGCCGGCTCGCCGATGTTCACCAGCGATTCGCTGTCACAGATCATCCGCTTCTACGGCAACGCCATGCAGGGCATGATGGGCGGTTACCTCGAAAAAAATATCGAAACCTTCATGCAGATCCAGAACAAGCTGCAGGATCAGTCACGACAGGTGTACGGCCAGAACCCGATGCTCAATTCCGAAACCTGGAACGAGTTCGTCAAGATGCAGGGCCCGGCGATGCAGGGCCTGATGGGCCGCTACCTTGAACAGAGCGCACAAACCTTCCTCAACATGCAAAACCAGTTGACGGCACAGACCCGCAACCTGTGGGGCAACTTCCCCTTCCCCGGCTTCCCCGGTGCCGCCGGCGAAACCAAAAAAGAAGACGGCGAAGAACCGAAGGCGTAACGCCGCAGTCCACGGCCGCCGCCCGCCCCGCTCGCATTTTTTTCTGCGCACTTTTTACTGCGTTTTTTAATGCGTTTTTTAATGCGTTTTTTTACTGCTTTTTTTTAATGCGTTTTTTTACTGCGTTTTTTTAATGCGTTTTTTTAATGCGCACTTTTACTGCGCACTTTTACTGCGCACTTTTACTGATTACCTGCTGTGCTCAAAACACCTCCCCGCAAGGTCGGTTTCGTTTCGCTTGGCTGTCCCAAGGCCACCGTCGACTCCGAACACATCCTGACGCAACTGCGCGCCGAGGGTTACCTCATCTCACCGACCTACCAGGATGCCGACCTCGTGGTGGTCAACACCTGCGGCTTCATCGACGCCGCGGTTGAGGAATCACTGGATGCCATCGGCGAGGCACTGGCTGAAAACGGCCGTGTCATCGTCACCGGCTGCCTCGGTGCCAAGGGCGACATCGTCCGCGAAACCCATCCGAAGGTCCTCGCCGTCACTGGCCCGCATGCCACCGCGGCGGTGATGGAAGCAGTGCACACCCACCTGCCCCAGCCGCATGACCCGCACATCGACCTGATCCCGCCGCAGGGCATCCGCCTGACGCCGCGGCATTACGCTTACCTGAAAATTTCCGAGGGCTGCAACCACCGCTGCACCTTCTGCATCATCCCGTCGATGCGCGGTGATCTGGTCAGCCGGCCGATCGGCGACGTGATGAAAGAGGCGGAAAACCTGGTCAACGCCGGCGTGAAAGAACTGCTGGTCATTTCACAGGACACCAGCGCCTACGGCGTCGACGTCAAATACCGCACCGGGTTCTGGAACGGGCGACCGATCAAGACACGGATGACCGAACTGACGCAGGCGCTGGCCGGGCTCGGCGTCTGGGTACGCCTGCATTATGTCTATCCCTATCCGCATGTCGACGAAGTCATCCCGATGATGGCCGAAGGCAGGCTGCTGCCGTACCTTGATGTGCCGTTCCAGCACGCCAGCCCGCGCATCCTCAAACTGATGAAACGCCCGGCCAATGCCGAGGGCACGCTGCAACGCATCCGCGACTGGCGCGCCATCTGTCCCGATCTCACCATCCGCAGCACCTTCATCGCCGGATTCCCCGGCGAGACCGAGGCCGAATTTAAAGAGTTGCTCGAATTCCTCGAAGAGGCCCAACTCGACCGCGTCGGATGTTTCGCCTATTCGCCGGTTGAAGGCGCAAAAGCCAACGCGCTGCCGGATCCGGTACACCGCGAAATCCGCGAACAACGCCAGGCCCGGTTCATGGCGGTGCAGGAAAAAATCAGTGCGGCGCGATTGAAGAAAAAAGTCGGCCAGACCATCAGCGTGCTGGTCGATGAAACCGGCCCCGACGGCGCCATTGCGCGCTCCGCTGCCGACGCACCGGAAATCGACGGCCGCGTGATCATCCGCCAGGGCGCCAAACTCAAGGTCGGCGAATTCGCCCGCGTCAAAGTGACCAAAGCCGACGCCCACGATCTGTGGGCAACACTGTCGGGGCCACGCGCCGTTTAAACGGCGTTTTGCCTGCACATGCTGCAGACCCTGCGACGCTGGGCGCGGCTGCTGAAAGGCGATGTGGTCATGCTTTGGTTTGCCTATCGCCACCCGCAGACACCGCTTTACGCAAAAATATTTACCGTGCTGGTGGTCGCTTATGCCTTCAGTCCGATCGACCTGATCCCGGATTTCATTCCCATACTGGGATTGCTCGACGACGCACTGCTGCTGCCCATCGGCATCTGGCTCGCGATCAAAATGGTACCGGCACCGGTCGTCGCCGAATGCCGACAGCAGGCGCAGGCATGGCTGGACGCGCACCGGCCAAAACCGCAGAATTACTGGGCCGCTGCCGCCTTTGTTGCACTGTGGATACTCTGCGCATGGCTGCTGTGGCGCTGGCTGGCCAACTAGAATAAAACCCACCATGCCCAATTCCGCTCGAAAAAAACACTCCAAACGCTGGTGGCACATGCTGCGGCGTAACGGCAACGGTGTGACCACCCAAACCATTGCCGTGCGCGAACTGATGATCGTCATCCTGATCGGCGCGATCATCATCGGCGGCGCGTTCATGATCGCCTTTCATTTCGTGCGACCGGCGCCACCGAACAAGTTCGTGATCTCCACTGGTTATGAAACCGGCGCCTACCATCTCTTCGGCCAGCGTTATCGCGAACTGCTGGCCAAGGAAAAAATCGAAGTCGAACTGCGGCCGTCGACCGGGTCCGTGGACAACCTGAAGCGCCTGCTTGATCCCGATTCAGGCGTTGATGTCGCTCTGATCCAGGGCGGTGTCGCGCCGCCGGCCGACGTCGAACATGGCCTGGTATCGCTGGCCGCGCTGTATTACGAGCCCTTGTGGATCTTTTACCGTGGCGATACCGAGCTGACGCGACTGGCACAACTCGACGGCAAACGCATCGCCGCGGGCCCTGAAGGCAGCGGCACCCGCGTTCTGGTCGGCAACATACTGCGGGCCAGCGGCGGGCTGAAGTCCCGGATTCCCTTGTTGCCGCTTGGCGGCATGGCCGCCGCCAACGCGCTGATCGAAGGCCGGCTCGATGCCGTCCTGCTGGTTGCCGGCCCTGACGCACCCATCGTGCAGAGACTGCTGAAAGCCCAGGGCATACGGCTGATGAACCTAAATCACGCCGAAGCGCTGGCGAGGCACTTCAACTATCTTTCAACGGTCACACTGCCGCGGGGAATGATTGATATCGCCGCCGACATCCCGTCCACCAACATCCGCATGGTCGCCACCACGGCAACGCTGGTGGCGCGCAGCGATTTTCATCCGGCACTGGTCGGTGTGCTGCTGCAGGCTGCGACCAAGGTGCACGGCCGCGCCGGCGTATTCCACCGGGCCGGCGAATTCCCGGTGGCGCGTGAAGGCGATTTCCCGGTCAGCGAAAACGCTGAACGGTATTTCAAATCCGGACCGCCGTTCCTGCAGCGCTACATGCCGTTCTGGGTCGCCAACCTGATCGAACGCCTGCTGGTGCTGCTGGTGCCGCTGATCGCGGTGCTGATCCCGGTGATGCGCATCATGCCGGCGTTCTACGACTGGCGGGTCAAACGCAAGGTGTTCCGCTGGTACCGCGAATTAAAAGCAGTTGAAATCGAAGCGAGACGCACCTCCGACAAGGTCAACACTACGGAACTGCTGGCCATGCTCGACGAAATCGAAGACGGCGTGGATAGCACCCAGGTGCCGCTGACCTACTGGGATTACGTCTACACGCTGCGCGGCCACATCGAGATGGTGCGCGCCCGGCTGACCAGCGCAACCCCCGCACCGGTCGCACTGCTGCCGCCACCACCCCCCGACTGATATTCCGTCACCCCGACGAACCCCAGCTCAATCAGACCTAACTTCAAAAACCCCATTAACGCAAAGGCGCAAAGAGAACCGGGAGACGCAAAGGAAATCAAAATCTTTAAAGCTCTGCTTTTCCTTCTCTTTTCTTTGCGCCTCTCCTCTTCCTTTGCGTCTTTGCGTTGGGGTTTTTGACGGAAAAAGCCTTGATGCAAAGGTAACAGCAAGACGCAAAGAGGTTCAAAATCAGGGTTCGCGTTCCTTTGCGTCTCCCGGTTCTCTTTGCGTCTTTGCGTTAAAACAGTTTTTGCATTGAATTCCCATAGATAACAGTGCCTGCATCAAGCCCTGCAGGGCGGGAGGAGTGAAACGTCCCCCAGGGGGACTTCCTTCGGGGCGCATCCCGCCTTCCGCGCCTCCACACCCAGTCATGCGGACATGCCCCGTCTGAACGGCGGGATTCACTGCGTTACTCCCGCCCTACAAACCAACACCGGCATGACGAAGCCAGGAAGTTGTCGCCGGCTCCTGCGCAAAAAAGGCAACCACGTCCGCAACATCTCGTGTTCGCGTCATCGGCGGCAGCCCTGTAGGGCGGGAGGAGTGAAATGTCCCCCAAGGGGACTTCCTTCGGGGCGCATCCCGCCGCTCCGGCCTTTGCTTCGGGCGCATCCCGCCTTCCGCGCCTCCACATCCAGTCATGCGGACATGCCTCGTCTGAACGGCGGGATTCACTGCGCTACTCCCGCCCTGCAAACCAACACCGGCATGACGAAGCTAGGAAGTTGTCGCCTGCTCCTGCGCAAAAAAGGCGACCACGTCTGCGACATCCCGCGTCCGGGTCATCGGCGGCAGGCTGCGCCAGATGCGTTTGCCGTAGGACTTCGAAAGCAGTCGCGGATCACAGATCATCAGCACACCGCGGTCAGTTTCATCACGAATCAGCCGCCCGGCACCCTGCTTCAGCGAAATCACCGCGCGCGGCAGTTGATACTCCATGAAGGCATTGCGGCCTTCGGCATTGATTTTGGCGATACGCGCTGCCAGTACCGGATCGTCGGGCGGCGCAAACGGCAGTTTGTCGATCATCACCACGGACAGCGCATCACCGCGCACGTCCACACCCTCCCAGAACGACTGGCTGCCGACCAGCACCGCGTTGCCGAGGCTGCGGAAACGCTGCAGCAGTTCGGTGCGCGAACCCTCGCCCTGCACCAGTAGCGGGTAATCCCAGCCGCGTTTTTTGAATTCATCGGTCAGCAGGCCATGCGCCTCGCGCATCGCACGCAAACTGGTAAACAGCAGGAACGCCCGACCACGGCTGGCCCCGACCACCGGCAGCGCGGCCGCAACCACGGCCGCTGTGTAATCCGGCGTATTCGGATCCGGAAGATTCTGCGGCACATAGAGCAGGCCCTGGTTCTCAAAATTAAACGGACTCGGCCAATTCGCAGTCTCTCCGGACTCGATGCCAAGTTCGTTGACGTAATGTTTGAAGTCACCATTCACCGACAGCGTCGTCGAGGTGAAGATCCAGGCTTTGGCCTGCGCCTCGACCTGCTTGCGGAAAATCTCCGCAATCGACAGCGGCGTCGCGTTGAACTGCACCGACTGGTGAAACACCTCCACCCAGCGCACCAATTCCGCATCGCTGTCGTCGCGCCAGCCCTGCAATTGCCCACGCAAAGCATCGGCGCGCTCAAAACACTGCTGCAGACCGTCACTGCGTGCGGCCTGTGACTGCAGCGTCTCGGCGAGCGTCGTCAGCTTGTCACAGGCTTCCTGCAGGGCTTCGGTAATCAGCTTACGTTGCCTGATCGCTGTCGCCGGCATGCGTGTGCCGGCGTCGTCAAACGCCAGACGCAGATCGCGCGCCGCCTTTTCCATCATATTGGCGGCCACCGGCAGCGCCGGAAAATCCTTGGCGCTGGTCGCGGCCTCAATGCGCGCATCGCGCGCGAGGTCGGTCAGTTGCGTCGTCGACACCGATTGCCCGAAAAACAGGCTGGCGGTTTCCGGCAACTGGTGCGCCTCATCAAATATCACCGTGTTGCAGGCCGGCAGCAGTTCAGCGACGTTTTCCTCACGCAACATCACGTCGGCAAAAAACAGGTGATGGTTGACCACCACCACATCGGCTTCCAGCGCCTGCTTGCGCGCCTTCATGACAAAACACTTGTCGAAATGCGTGCACTGCGAGCCCAGGCAGTTGTCACGCGTCGAAGTCACCAGCGGCCAAACGCCGGCGTTCTCCGGCACCTCGGAGAGATCGGCGCGATCACCGGTCGTGGTAATGCGCGCAAAACTTTCAATACGCGCCAGATGCATCACGTCATCCCGCGTCGGCAGACGGCCGTCGTCCTTGGCGCGTTCGAGATGATGGTGGCAGACGTAATTGGCGCGGCCCTTCAGCAGCGCCACAGTGACCGGCACTTTCAACGCATCACGCACCGTCGGAATATCGCGGCCGAACAGCTGATCCTGCAGCGTCTTGGTACCGGTGGAAATGATCACTTTGCCGCCAGACAGCAGGGCCGGCACCAGATAGGCAAAGGTCTTGCCGGTGCCCGTACCCGCCTCCGCAACGATAACTGATTGATTTTTAATGACTTTTTGTATGGCCTCGGCCATTTCCAACTGGCCCTGGCGGGCGCGGAAGCCGGGAACCACCTGCGCGAGTGCGCCGGTTAAGGAGAAGACGGATGCGAGATCAGACACGCGCGGAGTTTATCGCGCACGCGGCTGAATGACTATCGCAAAACAACAACTCACAACGCATCCAGCGGACTGCGCACACCACCGCCGCCAACCTTCAGCACATGCGTGTAAATCATGGTTGTTTTCACATCGGCATGCCCGAGAAGCTCCTGCACCGTGCGTATGTCATAGCCGGATTGCAGCACCTGCGTCGCGAAACTGTGCCGCAGCGTATGCGGTGTTGCCGATTGATGCACCTGCGCCAGATGCAACGCGCGTTTGAAGGCGCGCTGAAATGCTGTTTCATGCGCATGATGCCGCCGCACAATACCGCTGAGCGGATCGGTCGATAGCGATTCCTGCGGAAACACCCAATGCCAACTCCACGATTCACCGGCACGCGGAATCTTGCGCTCCAGCGCATGGGGCAAATACACCCCCGCCCGCCCATCCGCGCGGTCACGCGACCACAGGGCGTTTGATCCCGCGAGCTGGCCGCGCAAAGGTTCCACCAACGAGACAGGCAGCATCACTGCCCGATCCTTGTTGCCCTTGCCCTCGCGCACAATGATCGTATTGCGCGTGAAATCAATATCTTTCACCCGCAAACGCATCGCCTCCATGATGCGCAGGCCGGTGCCATACAACAATTGGGCCATCAGCAAATGTTCGCCTTGCAGAAACTGAAAAATGCGCCTGACCCCGTCCGCCGAAAGCACCACCGGCAGACGCGCAGTCTGCTAACTACTCTCACCCAAACATCAACTGAGCTGGCTGGACGATCCAAAGCCGCACCGCTCAACCGGAACAGTCTTACGGCTTCGGAGCCGGAGGAGGTAATGCCAGACCCTCCGCGATCGCAACACGCTCCAGCGCTTGCTCCATGATGTATCGCGCCAGCGCTGCGGCGCGCTGCAGGTCCAGATGCAGGAGCGCATCAGACGGACTGCGGCTCGCGCATTCCGCGCTGTAACGCTCAAAGCCCCCCAAGTTCATCACCAAGTCGACGAGGTGCCTGGGGCACTCGCATTCGATGGTGCTGGAAGCGCCGAAAAGCTCGGCAAGCGTTCGCTCGTCGAACCTGGGTGGTTTCGGTTGAGCACTCTCCAGCAAACGTAGCGCGTCGCCTGCGTCGAGCCGAGGGCGTCGGGCAACGTCCAGGCAGATGGTCTCGAGCTCGGCCGGATCCGAGGTCGATCGCGCCATGGCATGCCCGGCCAGGCGCATGCGCCTGACCATAGCGCTTGGCGCGAAGCGATACAGCACGATCGCACTGGCCGCACCGCAGGCAGCCTTGATCGCTGCGACGAGCCCGAGATCGGCATCGCGGATGGTCGGCAGCTCGATGATCGCGATGTCCGCGATAACGTCTTTCAGAGCGAGAACTGCGTTGGCCGGATCGGCCCAGCGCCCTGTAGCTTTAAGCACCCCGCCCGAAAGGGCCTTGGCAAAGTGTTCGCCAGCCAGCAACGGGCCCACTAACGCGACCTTGATCTCGCTCCGTTCGCCGGAAACCGCCCTGCCGGGGCTGATGACTTGCAATGACCTCGTCACTGCCTGCATGCCCAGGAGCTCGTCGGTACCGAGTGATGCGATGGTGCCGATCGGATGGCCCAGGTCCACCAGCTGTTTGATCATCGCCAGCCGCCGGATGTCCGGCATCGAGTAGAGGCGTTGCCGCCCTGCGCTCAGTTTCGGGCCGATCACCGAATAGCGGCGCTCCCAGATGCGCAAGGTGTCGACGGGCACTCCGGAAAGCCGCGCGGCCACGCCGCTTCGGTAGACGCTTGCAGGCTGGTCTTCAGTGGTCATAGGGTCTCGCTCACGTAGTTGCTGATATATCGGAAGATTCTCAATTATTGGGCGACCGGCATCAACTTTAACACTTTCTGACACACTATTGAAACGTTATTGTTCGATAATAGCGATACATATACGAACAAT
Organism: Burkholderiales bacterium; assembly: GCA_038316355.1. Taxonomy (GTDB): domain Bacteria; phylum Pseudomonadota; class Gammaproteobacteria; order Burkholderiales; family SG8-41. Next base: position 3,535 of record JBBQAO010000013.1, on the reverse strand, counting down.
AACGGTTAAACTCAGGCCGTTGTGATTGCGCTTAAACCCTGACCATGCACGAAATTCCCTTCGAATCAACGAAACCAATAGGAATCTGAAATGAAAAAAGCATTGCTCGCCATTGCCGCTTCCACTCTGATCGCGACGAACGCCTTCGGCAAAGACATCGTCGACACCGCAGCTTCTGCGGGTACGTTCAACACCCTCGCAATCGCTCTGAAGGCGGCCGGCCTCGTCGACACGCTGAAGGGTCCGGGTCCGTTCACGGTGTTTGCGCCGACCGACGCGGCATTCGCGAAAGTTCCCGCAGACCAACTGCGGGCGTTGCTTGCCGACAAGGACAAGCTCACTGCGGTACTGACCTACCACGTCGTGCCCGGGGTGGTGATGTCGAAGGACGTAAAGCCCGGAATGGTGAAGACGGTGCAGGGCTCGAACCTGACCGTGACCACCATGGGCGGTGTCAAGGTGAATAACGCCAACGTCACCGCCGTCGACATCGTCGCCGACAACGGCGTGATCCATGTGATCGACACGGTAGTTCTGCCGAACTAAGCAGCCATCGCTACTGGTGCAGGTTTCGGCCCGGCAACGGGACGAAATCTTGCAACACCCCGCCTTAACCATTTAAAAGCTGTCCATTCCATGCAAACCACATTAGAGCGCGCCAGCGAGGTTGTTCCGCACCGCGAAGACCCCGTGCCGGTTTCGCAGAAGATCCGCGAGCGATTGCGCGCCGCGCGCCAGCGATTCCATGCCAACGACAACATTGCACGTCACATCGAGCCGGCAGAGCTGCCTTTATTGCTCGAAGAGGTGACACAGAAGATGCAGGGTGTGCTTCAGAGCCTGGTGATCGACACCGAAGGCGACCACAACACGCAGGACACGGCGCGCCGCGTGGCGAAGATGTATCTGACCGAGGTCTTCAGAGGCCGCTACCACCCGCAACCCGAGATCACGGAATTTCCCAACGTCGAACACCTGAACGAGTTGATGATCGTCGGTCCGATCACGGTGCGCAGTGCCTGCTCGCACCACCTGTGCCCGATCATCGGCAGGGTCTGGATCGGTGTCATGCCCAACGAGCATTCGAATCTCATCGGGCTGTCGAAGTACGCCCGCTTGTGCGAATGGGTGATGAGCCGCCCGCAGATCCAGGAGGAAGCGGTGGCGCGCCTTGCCGATCTGCTGCAGGACCGCATGCAACCGGACGGGCTTGCTCTGGTGATGGAAGCCGACCATTTCTGCATGCAATGGCGCGGCGTGAAGGACGCTGACTCCAAAATGATCAACAGCGTGATGCGCGGTTCGTTCCTGAAGGATTCGAACCTGCGACGTGAGTTTCTCGCCCTGCTGCAACGCAGGAGCACCTAGGGGTTAGCCATGCTCGTACGTCTTCTTTATGTCAGCCGCTCCGCTCAGCCAGTGAGCGACGAATTCATAGAAGCAATTCTGGAACAGTCGCGCAAGCACAATCCGGAACTTGGCATCACCGGCGTTCTCTGCCAAAGCGGCGAATTCTTTCTGCAGGTTCTGGAGGGCGGCCGTGCAGCCGTCAATCTGCTCTACAGCCAGATCGTGCGCGATGAAAGGCACCGCGACGTGATGGTGCTGCACTACGAAGAAGTGCGCGAGCGTCGCTTCGCAAGCTGGACCATGGCGCAGGTCAACCTTGCCAGGGTCAACCCGACGACGTTGCTCAAGTACAGCGAGCAGCCCGCGCTCGATCCTTATGCCATACCTGGCGCGGTATCGATGGCGCTGCTGGAGGAGCTGGTTGCCACCGCACAGATCATCGGCCGCGCGACCTAGTCATGACCTTCAAAATGCGGCGAACCATCGGAGCCGGCTCGTTCGCGCTTGCACTCGCATCCATCGGATGGTTGTTACTGGGACTGTTTGATGTGGTTCCGCTCGTACTGCAGCTGCCTGGCGAGTCCACGCTCAGAACGCATGCCACTGCTGCCGTGGCATGCCTGATGGTCGCTGCATGGGGTTTCTGGGATGCCTAGGTTTTTCGACCTTTCACCAACCATCGACACATGAAAAAGGAAAAACGTGATGTTCAAGATGTCCGATCTATGTACTTTGCTCGCAGTGGCTGTGGCATTCGTGGTCACCGCCTATCTCTGGTTCAACGGCCAGAAAGAGGAAGGCCTGTTTACCGCTACATGGGTGCCTTCCATTCTGTCCTTCGGAATCTATTTCAAGGTGCTCAGCCTGAAAGGACAACCCGGTGAGTGAAACCACGATCCTCTACGCTGGAATTTTTTCTCTTGCGCTTGTACTGCTTGGCATGGTTCTCACTGTGTACGAATTCCGCAAGTTGTCTTCCCGCGAAAGTGCGGGCGACGTCAAGCGGACGTAGGCTACAGAACGTGAAGCCCGGGCAGTCGCCGGGCCGCTCGTTGCCTCGAAGGTACGTACTGTGTTACCTCGTCTGAAGAAGATGGGGGACACGTTGGGCCATGCGTGGAGTTTCCGAGCCTGACCTGGTTGGAGAAAACGCCGGAAAAGGCGTTACAAGGAATTCGCCACCTCGTAAAAAAATGCATCGCAGACATGCGCAGGCGCCACGAAATAGCGCCCGAATCCATCGCGACGAAGGCATTTAGTGGGAAGTTTATGGTGCGCATACCACCGCAAACTCACCGTAATCTTGCCATCCAGGCAGCAGAGTCTGGTATTAGCCTGAACCGCTTAGTCTCAAGCAAGCTGTCATAAAAATGGCATATGGCTTTGAGCCTGGGCTCCCCGTCAGGCGGCTTGTATACCGTCATCGGCGCTTGATCAGGGTTCATTGGCCGCGGGGAGTGAGGTTGCCCCTGAAAAACGTATTTCTTAACCGAGTGTAAATCGGACGGTAAAGGAGATACGAAATGAAGACAGAAAAGGGCAAGAGAGCGGCGTACACGCTGGAGTTCAAGCTGGAGGCGGTACGGCTGGTACAGGGTGGACAAGCCAAGGCGGTGACGGCGTTCTCCGGCACCTCGGAGAGATCGGCGCGATCACCGGTCGTGGTAATGCGCGCAAAACTTTCGATGCGCGCCAGATGCATCACGTCATCCCGCGTCAGCAGACGGCCGTCGTCCTTGGCGCGTTCGAGATCACGATATGGGGACGGAGCGCAAATACTTTAAAAGGGAATTGGCCACATTCCCACGTCATCCCGCTGAGGATGGCTGTAAAAAAAGAAGTGGGCTCCGCCCCCATATCATCCGCGCGGGTGAGCACGGTCGGCGTACGTGCGGGGCGTTTCGCACGATCAATGCCGTCCAGCCAGTCCAGCGGCCTGGCCAGCGCTTCGCGATACAGGAATAGCAACGCGGACAGCGCCTGGTTTTGTGTTGAGGCCGCTACGTTACGGTCGCGGGCAAGGTGATTGGGAAAAGCCGTGACCGCCGGCTCGCCCAGCTCGGCAGGATGGCGCTTGCCGTGAAAATAAACAAAGCGCTTGATCCAGTGAACGTAGCTGTCCTCAGTGCGCGGGCTGTAGTGCTTGCGCCGGATGGCGTCCCGCACCAGTTGCAGCAATTTTGGT
>JBBQAO010000099.1:0-11731 GCA_038316355.1 Burkholderiales bacterium | reverse complement strand
GACGCCGTTTCATAATCATAAAAAGCCGCAGCAGCGACCGCACCATAGCGACCGCACCACAGCGACCGCACCACAGCGACCGCACCACAGCGACATTAAGTACGGCGGATGCTCAGCGCGTTCAATCCATCAGGAGTCGTGCATGCTTACCCCAGAAGAGCTCGCCCAGGTTGTTCCTGCCGAATCCACCGTTTTTCCGTCACCGATTCCGGCGCAATGTATTTCCAGTGACGAGTACATGCCAACCCCGCAGACCGAGAAGCAGCGCGAGTTCGAGGCGCGGGTCAAGGCCATCGGCAATGAAATGGCGAAAAAACACGGCATTACGCGCCGCCGTTTTTTCAAGAGTGCGGCCGGCATGGCGGCGGCGTTTGTCGCGATGAACGACACCTACGGCCCGCTCTACGCGGTCAGCCGCGCGGAGGCCGCCACACCGGAGATGGCCAATGAGCGCGCCAACGCGCTGAAGAGCCAGTTCATCATGGACATGCACACCCACTTCCTTCGCGACGACACCCGCATCATGGGTTTCGTGCGCCAGCGCGAGGCCGTGGGCAAGGCGGGCTGGAATCCGCTGTTGGCCGGCAAGCCGCAGACCATCGATGATCTGAAGTTTCCGAATTATTTCAAAGAAATCTATCTCGATTCCGATACCAAGATCGCGCTGATTTCCGGTTCCGGTTCGGAAGAGCCGCGTGACTGGTTTCTGACCAATGAAATGAAGGACGATGCGCGCGCCAAGGTCAACAAGGAGGCGGGCACCAAGCGCATGTACTCCCACGCCATTTTCATGCCGGGCATGCCGGGCTGGATGGACAAGGTGGATCGCGACCTTGAAGTGCTGAAACCCGATTCGTTCAAGGGTTACACGGTAGGCGACAACACCAACAAGCAGCTCGCGCGTCATCCGTGGCGCCTCGACGACGAGAAGCTGCTGTATCCGTTTTACGAAAAGCTGGTGAAGGCCTCCAAAACCACGCCCAGCCTGCGCAATGTCTGTTTTCACAAAGGGCTGTTTCCGCCGGCCACCGCCAAGGAGTTTCCCAATCTGCTCGAGTATGCCGATGTGCGCGACGTGGGCAAGGCGGCGAAAGACTGGCCGCAGCTCAATTTCATCGTCTATCACTCGGCGTTCCGCTTTACCGGCGGCGCGTACAAGGTGGGCATGGAACAGTTTGAAAAAACCGGGCGCATCGACTGGGTGACCGACGTTTCCGAGATTCCGGAGAAATTCGGCGTCAAGAACGTCTACGGTGATCTCGGCCAGCTGTTTGCGCAGAGCACCGTTGCCGAGCCGCGCCTCAATGCTGCGATGATGGGGCAACTGGTCAAGGGCCTGGGGGCTGATCACGTGGTGTGGGGCACCGACGCGGTATGGACCGGCGCACCGCAGTGGCAGATCGAGGCACTGCGCCGGCTGGAGATTCCGGAAGACATGCGCAAGAAATACGGTTTCCCGATGCTGGGCGCGGCCGACGGCCCGACCAAGACCGCGATCTTCGGCGGCAACAACGCAAGACTCTATGGTGTAACGGCACAGCACCGCGCGTCACTGGTCAATGACCGGTTTGCGCTGGCCAAGCAGGCTTATGACCTTGAAGGTGGGAACCGCACCAACATGGCCTACGGTTATGCGATAAAAAATACCTGATTGGTATTTGTGATAACTGACGGCGTGGGCGAAAGCCTGCGCCGTTTTTTATGCCGTCATTCCGGCGCAAGCCGGTATCCAGTGCTTGTTTGACAAGGGGCTTGTACTTCAACTTCGCCGGGGGTAGCCCGGCGGCTGGTTACTTTTCTTGCTCCGCCAAGAAAAGTAACCAAAAGAAGGCGGCCCCGGCTCACCGGCCCTGCGGGCTTCCCTGTGCTGCTCGCCAAGCCGGGGGGCTGCCACCCAGGGTGACTTCCTTCGGGGCGCGCAACTCGCCCTCGCAAAAGCGCGAGGGTTCAGACAGTCCTCGCCGACTGCCCCCGGCCTGGCTGCGCTGCTCGGCGGCTCACAGGGGGGATACACGATGCTTGGTGCTCGTGACCGAATTTTTAGCCCCCTACGGCGACAACGGGAGGAACCCCGAAGTCCATTCCGGCGACCCTAAAGGCAGAAACAACACGATCCCCTTGTTTTAATGCGAGTTCATCTGGGGATACGATGCGTCCTTGTGATATGTCGTGTGACCACACTAGTTTGCGCAACGCAATCACGTCTTGAGTGTGCGACGAAGGAACACCCTTTGGCTTGAACGATACCAATCATTCGAACAAACGTATTTCGCGATGAAACGGAAGGTCATGAATAGAGCGCAAGAGGTACGTTGCTGCCACGAGAACACTACAACCGAGCCCTACGTACCAATAGCGAGTTTGCCCATTGCGTTTTTCAACTGAGCGTCCGGTGGGATTGCCGTTGGGGCCAAACGCGACTGACAAGGGTGCTTCAAGTAGCGCATTTAGCGGTGTTTTTCGTTGGATGCAATTGGATAAAATCTCGGTTTGGAGTTGTGAAAATGACAGTGCTCGTGCTTCGTCTTCGCCAACAAGCAGTCCGCAACTTTTCGCTTGACTGGCAAAACCGAGATCAATAAAAACCCATTCACCAGACGAGCGGCCGCCTTCGGCAATGGTAGCGGCGCGGATGTTGGCCATGAGGACTAGCTTAGTTGCTTACGACGCCGACGGATTTCCCGAATCACCGCGGCATTGTCGAGTTCGGCTTCGCCCGCGCTCATGCAGCCTTTAACGATGTCGGTATAGGTCGCGGCCAGCGGCAACTGCTGCTGCAGGCGCTGCGCCAGATCCAGCATCAATGAAAAATCTTTCAGCGTCTGCGCGATCTTGCCGTGCGGCGTAAAGTCGCCATCGACCATTTTTTGTCCTTTGATGTCCATGATCTGTGAATAGGCCGCCGAATCGCGGGCGACGCTGAGCAGGCGGCCGGGATCGAGGCCCATGCGTTCGGCGAATACCAGGCCTTCGGCGAGTGCGGCGCGGTTGATGCCGAGGATCAGGTTGATTGCGAGCTTGGCGCGGCCGCCGTTGCCGGCGGCGCCCAGGTGGTGACGACGCGGGCAGAGTGCGTCGAGTACGTCCTTGACCTGTTCTGCAACGGCGGGATCGCCGCCGACCAGGCCCAGTGCCTCGCCGCGTGCAGCCTGTTCGCTGGTGCCGGACACTGGCATTTCGACAAAACGCAGGCGATTACCCGGCAGGCGCTGCGCCAGTGCGGCGATGCGGTCGGGGTCGCAGGTGCTGACGCAGATTGCGGTCAACGGCGGCTGGCCCACAGACCGCGCGGCGAGCAGGCCGTCCGGCGCTTCGAGCGCGGCTTCCACCTGATCAGTGTTGAACACAGCAAGCACCACGTTGTTGCAGTCACGCGCAATTGCAGCGATGGACGCTGCGGTTTTGCCGCCGAGCGCGGCAAAAGCCGGTGCTTTGGCCGTATCAACGTCATAACCGGTTACGGCCTGCCCTGCGGCGATCAGGCGCCGCGCGCAGGCACTGCCCATCAGGCCGGTGCCGATGATGCCGACAGAGGTGTTATTCATGTTTTTTCCGGTGGCTGCTGCAGGTTGGAATTCGCGCAATTATAGGAGGCTGATCCCGCAACGAGGCGTTATAATCCCGGCCTCGCGCCGGCATAGCTCAGTTGGTAGAGCAACCGCCTTGTAAGCGGTAGGTCGTCTGTTCGATTCAGACTGTCGGCACCACCGCCGCCGGCGCAAGAGTTCTGCGGGAATCGGTGGAAGGTAAATAATCCAATAAAATCAATTGGTTATGTTAGTCGCCCGAAATGGGGCGAGAGGAGTCGTGTTGTAGTGCAGCCGGATTGAATTTTTTTTCAGTAGTCTTATCCAATACGCCACAAACGCCACAAAAAACGCGTGGTCGCGTACGACGGTCGTGCAACGGAACGGAGAGAGAAATTGATTAGCGTCGAACATCTGGTCAAGGCCTTCGGCCCCAAGCTCGCAGTGAACGATGTGTCGTTCAGTGTCGAGCGCGGCGAAGTGCTGGGATTCCTCGGGCCCAATGGTGCCGGCAAGTCGACCACCATGCGCATGATTACCGGCTACTATCCGCCCACCTCGGGCAGGATCACCGTCGGCGGCCATGACATGGTTGAAGACCCGATTGCCGCCAAACGCCTGATCGGCTACCTGCCGGAGAATGCCCCCGGTTACGCCGACATGACGGTCAACGGTTTCCTCAATTTCTGCGCTGAGCTGCGCGGCCTGCAGGGTGACGCGCGCAAACGCGCGGTGCACCGTGCGGTCGAACTGTGTTTCCTCGAAAGCGTGCTCTACCAGTCGATCGACACGCTGTCGAAAGGTTACAAGCACCGGACCTGCCTCGCGCAGTCGCTGATCCATGACCCGGACGTGCTGATTCTCGACGAGCCCACCGACGGCCTCGATCCCAACCAGAAACACGAAGTGCGCGGGCTGATCAAGCGCCTCGGCGAAAACAAGGTGGTGATTTTTTCCACCCATATTCTCGAGGAAGTCGAAGCGGCCTGCACCCGCGTGATCATCATCGACCGCGGCCGCATTGTCGCCAGCGGCACGCCGGCGGAACTGAAGGCGCGCTCCCCCGAAGGCAAACTCGACGAAGTGTTTCGCGCGATCACGCTGCCGGACACCGTCAAGCATGAGGTGCACGCATGAGCGAAAACAACCACTCGAAGCCCTCATCCCCGGCCCTTCTCCCCGAGGGAGAAGGGAGACAGGTGCCCCCGGCCGCGCAACGCGCGTCCAGTGGAAGCATCGGGACGGCCTGGGCCAACATCCGCACCATCATGAAACGCGAGCTGTCGGGCTATTTCACGTCGCCGATCGCCTATGTGTTCCTGGTCATTTTCCTGCTGCTTACGGGCTTTTTTACTTTTACCATCGGTAACTTCTTTGAGCGCGGCGAAGCCTCGCTGGTGTCCTTCTTCACCTGGCACCCGTGGCTGTACCTGTTCCTGGTGCCGGCGGTCGGCATGCGGCTGTGGTCGGAGGAGCGGCGGCTGGGCACGATGGAACTGCTGCTGACCATGCCCATCACCAGCTGGCAGGCCATCGTCGGCAAATTCCTCGCCTCGTGGCTGTTCCTTGCCCTGGCGCTGGCGCTGACTTTCCCGGTGGTGATCACCGTTAACTATTTCGGCGATCCCGACAACGGCGTGATCTTCGCCGGCTATGTCGGCAGCCTGATGCTCGCCGGCTCCTACCTCGCGGTGACCTGCATGACTTCCGCGCTGACGCGCAACCAGGTCATCAGCTTCATCCTGGCGGTGATGATCTGCCTGTTCCTGATCCTCGCCGGCTACACGCCGGTGACTGACCTGCTGACACGCTTCGCCAGCCCGGTGGTGGTGGATATCGTCGCCGCCTTCTCGGTGATGACGCATTTCGAAGGGTTCCAGCGCGGCGTGCTCGACACGCGCGACGTGGTGTTCTTCGCCTCGGTGATCGGCTTCATGCTGTTTACCACCGGCGTGATCATCCGCAACCAGCGCGCAGGATGAGTACGGAAAATCAGATGATGAAAAACAAAAATTTCGAAACCTTGATGTATTCCGCTGGCGGCATACTCGCGCTGGCGGTGGCTTTGGTCGCCGCCAACTTCATATTCAGCGCGCTTAACGCCCGCGTCGACCTGACGGAAGGCCGCGTCTACACACTGTCCGACGGCACGCGCTCCATCCTGTCGCGGCTCGAGGCGCCGGTGAAAATCCGTCTTTATTACACTCAGGGCAGCGCCGCGGTGCCGCCGGGGCTGAAGACTTTCGCCGGCCGTGTCGAGGACCTGCTGAACGAGTTCAAGGCTGCTTCGAACGGCAAGGTGATCATCGAGAAATTCAATCCTGAGCCGGATTCCGATGCCGAGGATTCGGCGGCGCTGGACAATGTCGAAGGTCAGATGACCAACACCGGCGAGAAGTTCTACCTCGGTCTTTCGGTGTCCTTTCTCGACCAGAAATCGGCGATCCCGGTGCTGACGCCGGATCGTGAACGCCTGCTCGAGTACGACATCACGCGCTCGATCTCACAGGTCGCCCAGGCGAAAAAGCCGGTGATCGGCATCATGAGCAATCTGCCGGTGCTCGGCCGCTCGCTGGACCCGGTAAAAAAACAGCAGCCCACCGAGCCCTGGGTGCTGGCCGCGGAACTGAAGCGGATTTTTGACGTGCGCGAAGTCAAGCTGAATGCGACGAAAATCGACGACAACATCAAGGTGCTGCTGGTCATTCATCCGCGCGACATTCTGGAAACCACGGAATATGCGCTGGACCAGTTCGTGCTGCGCGGCGGCAAGCTGATCACCTTCATCGATACCTATGCCTATTTTGACCAGCAGCCCGACCTGCAGAACCCCTTCGGCGGCAGCGCCGCAGGGCAGTCCTCGCTCTACAACCTGTTCAAGGCCTGGGGCGTCGAGCCCAGCAACGGCAAAGTCGTCGCCGACCTGACCTTCGCCAGCGGCGAAGGCCCGCGTTTGTTGCCGACGCTGCTGTCGCTGAACACCGAAGCGCTGAACATGGATGACGTGGTGACCAGTCAGGTCGGCACGCTGCTGATGCCGTTCAGCGCCAGCTTCGAGATCAAATTGCCGGAAGGTCTGAAGCAGACCACGCTGGTGCATACCTCAAAGAACTCGATGCTGGCCGATCTCATCATTGCCACATTGTCGGGCGAACCCTCGACCCGCGGCTTCCAGCCTTCGGGCAAGGAAGAGCCGCTGGCATTCCGCCTCACCGGCAAGTTCAAAACCGCATTCCCCAACGGCAAACCTGCCGACCCGTTTGCGCGCGGCAAGGCGGTGGACCCGGCGCAGTTCGAGGCCGACCGCAAGGCGCATCTGCGCGAGGCGGCAGCGGAAAATACCGTGGTCATCGTCGGCGACGTCGACATGCTGACCGACGGTGCCGCGGTCGACATCCAGGAAATCTTCGGTCAGCGCGTCGCCGTGCCGCGCAACGGCAACCTCGCGTTTGCGCAAGGCCTGGTCGAACAGATGGCCGGCGACAGCGCGCTGATCAACCTGCGCAGCCGGGCGGCGTTCAGCCGGCCGCTGACGGTGATCAAGCAGATGGAGTCGCGTGCGCAGGAAGCCTATCTCGGCAAAATCAAGGTGCTGGAAGACTCGCTGAACCAGACCACGGAAAAACTGCAGGCGCTGCAGAAGGGGCGCGCCTCCGGCAGCGCCACCAGCGGCGCGATCCTGACGCCGGAGCAGCAGACGGAGATGGAGAATTTCCGCAAGAAATCGGTGGAAACGCGCAAGGAACTGAAGGACGTGCGCAAGACCCTGCGTGAAGAAACCGAGGCACTGCAGCTGTGGACCAAGGTCATCAACATCGGCCTGGTGCCGCTGCTGGTGATGCTGCTGGGCATTACGCTGGCAATCATCAAACGCCGCCAGGCCAACCTGAGAATTCAAAGCGGGGCGCGTGCATCATGAACCGCAAACAATTCCTGTGGTTGATGCTGGCTGTGGTCGTGATGTGCGGCGCGAGTCTGGCGCTGTTCTGGCAGGATCTCACCGCGTACCGTGACAGCGGTGCCAAAATCGGCGCTCACCTCCTGCCGCCAATGAAAGTCAGTGATGTCGCGAAACTACGGCTGCAGGATGCGACCAGTGAAGTAACGCTGGCGGCCAAAGACAAGGTCTGGCGCGTTGAGCAGCGTGGCGGTTATCCGGCGGACTTTGCCGAGATCAGCGGGCTGATCCTGAAACTGCTGGAGGCCAAGGTGGTGCAGTCGGAGGCCGTGGGTGCGAGCCTGCACGGGCGGCTCGACCTGCTGGCGCCGGTCAAGGGTGCGAAGGATGGCACCGGCACACTGGTTGAGCTGAGCGATGCCGCGGGCAAAGTGCTGGTGAGCATGGTGCTGGGCAAGGTGTCGCTGAAAAAAGATCCGATGAATCCGTTGCCCAATGCCAAGGACGGTGTGCCGGCAGGCCGTCATATTCTGGTGGCGGGCAAGGGCGACAATGTATTCGTGGTCTCCGATCCGCTGGAAAAAGCCGTGGCGCGACCCGGTGCATGGCTGGCCCGCGATTTTTTCAAGATTGACCGCATCAAGACGCTGCAACTGGCAGGGGACAGTTCAACGTCATGGAAAATCACCCGCGATGAGGAATGGGGTCAGTGGAAATTCGCCGCAGGTGGCGGCCAGCTCGATCCCAGCGCCGCGGTGACCGTGAACAATGCGTGGTCCGGGCTGGCGTTCAGCGATGTCATCCTTGATGACAAGACCGGCACCGACAAAGCGGTCACATTCACTGTAATAACCTTCGATGACCTGACCTACACGGTCAAACTGGCGCCACATGCCAACGGTGATTTTGTGCTGCGCTTCAATGTCGCCGGCACGCCGCCGAAAACACGCAAGCCGGAACCGAACGAAAAAGCTGAAGATGCTGCGAAACGCGACAAGGAATTCGCCGACAACCGGCAGCGCCTCGAAGCGCGGGTGATGCTGGAGCAGGCGCGTTCGCAGTGGGCGTACGTGGTGCCGGGCAAACAGGTGGCGCCGCTGTTGCTCAAACGCGAGCAGATGGTGGCTGCCCCCCGCCCTCCGCAGAGCGGCCATAAGTAATTGTTTTTATTGAATTTTATATAAGGGCCGTGCGGCGCTATACTGGGCGCATGAAACGTTTGCTGATCAGCGTGCTGACCATTGCCATGCTGGCGCTGCTGCCCGGTTGCGCGGTCACGCTGCACGGTAACCAGACCACGGGCGGTGGATCAACCGTAACTGCCACCGGCAGCAGCGTGCAGGCCGGCAAGCAGTTCGGCAATGCGCGCGTCGGCGGCTCCTTCGGTGCGCCGCTCCCGGCACATGCGGCAGGCGGCCAGGTGGCGTTTTCGCAGAGCGCTTCCGCGGTGCTGGTCGTGGCGCTGCTGATTGCCGGCACGGTGGATATGATCAGCGACTGGATGCGACCCGCCGCAGCGCGCGTCGAACGTCTGTCCGGGAGTATTTCGCAAACCTGTTCGTGTTACGCCGGGAGCACGCAAGTCATGCCGGCTTACCCTGCGCAATAAGCGGCAGTTTTTCAGCCCTGATTTTTCAACCTTGATTTTTCAACTTTGATTTTTCAACTTTGACCCGGTATTCATCATGAGTGCTCACAAAGATCCGCAGTGGCCCGTACCTTCGCCCGTTTTCGCGCAGGAAAAACAATGGGCTTTCAAGAAACGCAGCGGTATCTACGAGTCCGACGTGACGGCGCTGGTGCGTTGCATGCTCGAAGACGAGTCGATTCGCGAAGACCAGCGCGCGGCGTGGGAGCGCTGGCGCAACGATCCTTCGGGGCTGCAGCGATGAGCGCCCGCATGCGCACGTCTGCACTGGGAGCAGCGCTGTTTTTTGCGGCGAATGCGGTGATGGCGCAGAGCTATCCGTCGCGTCCGGTGCGCTTTGTCGTGCCCTATGCGCCGGGCGGCAGTACCGACACGCTGGCGCGTTCGATCGGCACGAAATTATCCGATCTGTTGGGCCAGCAGGTGGTTGTGGACAACCGTCCGGGCGCCAACGGCGACATCGGCATGACCATCGTCGCCAAGGCGCCGCCCGATGGCTACAGCATCGTGCTCGGCTACATCGCCAATCTCGGCATCGGACCCAGCCTGTATGAAAAGATGCCCTACGATCCGGTGAAGGACTTTGCATCGATCACCCAGGTGGCGGGCGCTTCCAACATTTTTGTCATCCATCCCTCGCTGCCGGCGAAGAATTTCAAGGAGTTCATCGCCTATACCAAGGCCAATCCGAAGAAAGTGAATTTTGCCTCGGCGGGCGTGGCCAGCGTTGGCCACCTGACCGGTGAACTGCTCAATGACATGGCCGGCATCGACATGCAGCATGTGCCGTACAAAGGTAGCGGACAGGCGATTACGGATCTGGTCGGCGGTCATATCAAGGTGATGATCAGCGGCATGGCCTCGACGCTGCCGCATGTGCGCTCCGGCAAGCTGATCGGCATTGTCACCACCGGCATCAAACGCACTCCGGCGACACCGGAAATCCCGACCATCGCCGAGACTTTCCCCGGCTTCGAGTCAAGTTCATGGTTTGGCGTGCTGGCGCCGGCGGGCACACCGAAGCCCATCGTTACCCGGCTGAATGTCGAGATCCACAAATCACTGCAGGATCCGGCTGTGGCCAAACGCCTGGCCGGTGTCGGTTTCGAGATCACCTACGGCACACCGGAGGAATTCACCGCCTACATCAAGTCCGAGATCAAGAAGTGGGCCAAGGTGGTCAAGGCTTCGGGTGCGAGGCCTGACTGACAGGTGACCATGCGCCAAAACAAAACCCCGCTGATGCGGGGTTTTTTATTTCCGTAGGGCGGGAGGAGCGCTGCGGATCCCGCCGTTCAACGGAAGCGAGTACCGCTTGCTCCAGTAGTTTGCTGGAGTTCATTGGCCGGGGGCCGCCCGACGGCTGCCACCCAAGGTGACTTCCTTCGGGACGCGGAACCCGTCCTCGCCGACAGCTCCCGACTTGACTGCGCTGCCCGGCGGCTCACCAGGGGTCTCCAGGGATTTGCGCCGGCGCGAATGACGTGAACCGATTTGGGCTATTCTTTGGTCTTGCTGCCAAGCGATGGTTTTCATGCCAGTTTTGGCAGGGTTGAAACCACAGAAAATTATTTTAAGTAATTGTTTTATTTAAATAAAATGACAAAACGATCTGGAATGTTATCCATCGCGGCGGAATGTTATACGGCGTTTATGTCGTATAAAACTAGTTAGAGCGCTTCTGGACTCATGGAACCGCCAGCAATCCCGGACATCATCACCGTCGTCGGGTCAAGATACTTCCAGCCGATCGCCGATCTCATCGAAATCATGCTCAGCACGCCACAACCTGGGTCCTCACCTTCAGGTGCCGGCTGGCGCGAGAACGGCTATGCGGCATCGATAACGATTTTGCTTGTTGCTGTTCTGGAGTCCTACACCGCCCGTCTGCGATTTGTGCGAAACGACGAAATTAGTGCGCCTAGGAATGTTCCTGATTTACTGGCACAGCTGTTCCAGACCTTCCACACCATGGGGACTTGCTCGAGGTGTTCCTCCTTCGGAACCTCGTGGTACACAATCATATTTGGCATCTCGATGTCTCCGACCCAGACAGCTGCGAAGCGCAAACATTGAAATCACCCCTTGATCTTGGCTTCGACGTAAATAAGCACTACAGCGCCATCGTCGATCCGGGTATAAGGCGCACCCGCCTTCTGGGCCTACACGCGAGTCCAACTGCAGTGGACGGGACCGACGTAAAGTTGGTATTCGAAATGGTATGGAGTACTTTGTCTTTCATGCACTCTAAGAACTTCTCGCACACACCGCTGGCCGGCCGCAACGTTAAGTTTCGCGGCAAACGCGTGGCATTTGAGACTCTCCGAAATGAAATCTAGGTTTGCGCCTGTCCCTCGGCAGCGTTCTAACTTTAGTTCGAGCGGACACGATTCAGCGCTACGCGCTGAACTGCGCCGCTCAACATTGCGTTAGGCAGCTGAAAAAATGCCACGCTCATACACCCGCTGCCCGTACACAATCATTACCCTGCTTGCATTCCGTCAAGCACAGACTACTTGGAGAAACATATGACAGACAAGAAAAGTGTCCTGGTGATTGGCTTGCAACCAACACTCATCGATTTCTCTGACCCCGACTACGCGGCTTATCCTGGCATGGACGCGGCGAAGGTATTAGCCGGCCTCAAAGCCTCTGAAG
>JBBQAO010000153.1:0-3994 GCA_038316355.1 Burkholderiales bacterium | reverse complement strand
GGCCGACGATGTATTTGGTTGCGGCATGGATGGAGACATCAATGCCGCGCTCGAACGAGCGGAAAAAATACGGTGTGCCCCAGGTGGTGTCGGCAAGCACCGGAATGCCGCGCGCATGCGCCGCCATGGCGATGGCCGGGAGAAAAAGTGAAAAACATTGCAGCCCATGTGCGTTTTTGCATTTACTCAGAAGTCGGTAACTTGCGCGACATAACGCCGCGTCCATCACAGAGCGCCGAAGCTGAGAACGTGTCGTCTAAGTTGGCGACTACTGAGTAAATCGCCCAAATTCAAATTTCAGCGCAAAGCGATGGATAAATTTTCCGTCGGCTGTTAAATAAATCCGAATTTTCGGGCTGGCGTGTGCGGCAACGTACGGATCGCCGTCAAACCAGCAAGTAGTCTTGCCGAAGTGGTGGGTACTTGTTTGACTGAGTTATCTGACTGAGTTATTTGACTGAGCCATTTTCAGGGGCAGAGATACCGACCGTGGCAGTTGCCATGGTCTGCTGCCCCGCCTGCCTTACCGACGGAAAGCAGGCGCATCAACGTCACGGGAGTTGGATCATGGGAAAGTATTTGTTGGGCTGGATTCTGGGTGTGCCGGTCATTGTGCTGGTCATTATTTACATACTGTTTAACTAGGGGTGCCAGTGATTTTTTCCATGCCATCACCGAACCTGTTCATGGCGCCTTTCATGATCTGGAGCCGCCTGGCCTGGAAGGCCGGTGAAATGGCGATTTCGTCGGCGCAGGTCATTGCCCGGCGGACCGGGCGCCTTGCGCTTTCCGGCACTGTGCCTGATGCAAGCGACCAGCGCGAGTTCAGCTTGATGGGCCGCGAAAAAGCGGAAGCCGTGATGGAATCAGCCCAGGCCATGGCGGCGCATGCGCTGCTGCTGAACCAACAGTTTGCAGCGCTGGTGCTCAAACAAATGATGTCCGCGTCCGTGACATTGATGTCGATTGCCTCAAGCCGCAGCGCGGGGGAATCCGTTGAGCGCCAGATGAAACTGGTTCGCGACACCATGACCGGTTCGACTGCGGCCGCATCGAAACTTTCCGGATCCGCAGCCCGGATTGCACACAGTGGCATGAAGCCGGTGCAGAGGCGCGTCAGCGCAAATGCCCGGCGGCTGGGCAAACGCTAGCTTTAAGCTAAATTTTCAGGAAATGGCCGGGTGATCATTTTTCAACACCCGTTTTTTGTCACTACTTTTTTGTCACTACTTTCAGGAGCATCACATGGAAAACGTCATCCGCGGTAATACCAATATCAATTCCGGAGCATCGAATGGCAGCGAAGGCATGCTGAGCAAGGCATCTGCGGGGGCGCATTCCGCCGTCGACTCGGTCGCAAGTGCGGCAGACGGTGCCGTGCGCAAAGCCCAGCCCGCGATCGGCCAGGTCGCGGCAATGGCACATCAGGCCGTGGACAAGGTGGCTGGTGCTGCCGGACCGACGGCGGAGTGGCTGGCTGAGCAAGGTGAAAGCTTGAACGCCACACAGAAAAAAATGATGGCAGATACCTGCGGTTATGTTTCCGCCAACCCGCTGAAATCGGTTGGCATCGCAGTACTCGCCGGATTTCTGCTCAGCCGCATTATCCGCTGATTTTGGTGTATCGGGCGGGCAGGCTGCGGTTTTCCTGCCACGCACATGGCGTGATGCCGGAAGGAGGCGGGGTGAGTACTGCAACGCATGGTGAAGGTGTCGAAACCCGGGATGGTGTGCCGGTTCCCGGCATCATCGGTGAGGTGGCAGGGGTGTTCGCTGCGTTACGTGTGGCACTCGCCGATTTCCTGGATCTGCTGTCCCTGGAGGCGCGTCGCGCAGGTCTTGCGCTGATGTGGATGGCCATATGCACAATTGCTGCCGCCGCCTGCATCGTATCGGCATGGTTGGGGTTGATGGCGGCGCTGATCATCTGGGCTGTTTCGACAGGGTTCCCTTTGCTGGCCGCGGCGATCGTCGTCGCCGTGATGAACGGCGCGGTCGGGGCTGTACTGATTTATCGTTGTATCAGTTTGAGCCGTGACCTGTTGTTTGCCGCAACCCGGCGTCAATTGGCGGGCGCTCCTCCCGCGACGCTTGCACCATGAAACCAACCCCTTACCCGGCGGTGACCATCGGCGGGCACAGTTCCCGCCAAGCCCGCAGCATGAAACGAGCCCCCGCTCCGGCGGCAATTCATGAGGCTGAACTGCGCTTCGCGCAATCTTCGCGCAATGTACGCGACGGCTTGGGCCAGATACAGCTTGCAATCAGCACCAATCTGGCCCGGACTTCAACGCTGGTAAAGGTTGCGGGAGTCGCCGCACTGTTCTGCTTCTGGCTCGGGCGCCGGACCCGTTCGCGGCCAGCCCATCCCCTGGGTAATGCTGCAGCGACTTCGGTCCTCGGTTTGATAATGGCCTTTGTGATGCGCCATGGCATGAACCGGCTGGGAACCATTCTCCGCTAAAGGCGCCGGCGCGATTCGGCCTGAGGCCGGTGGTACAACTGTCTTTCCCCGATGCTGTTCCATTGCTTTTTCATGCCATGTTCTGCGGCGCGCCCTCCAGGAGGACTTCCTTCGGGGCGCCCTCCAAGAGGACTTCCTTCGGGGCGCGCATGGCGCGATTTCCCGTAAAGTGCGTGGCAGCAATGGCCCAATTTGAACCGGTAGCTTATGTGCGCAGTGATCGTACCAAGATGTCGGAGGGTCACTGGGCCGATGCCGAGTCACGTATCGAGTTCGATCCGCTGTATGCCAGAGGGCTGGCCGGTCCCGGCGGGTTTTCGCATGTGATCGTGGTGTTCCATCTCGACCAGATTCCTGCCTTTGATCCGGAGAAGCAACTCGCGCCCAATCCGCGCGGCATGGAAAATCTGGCCCCGGTTGGAGTGTTCGCGCAGCGCACGAAATAGCGTCCGAAGCCGATCGGCGTGACGGCCGTGGCGTTGTTGGCCGTTGATGGCAAGGGCATCACGGTGCGTGGGCTGGATGCGCCCGACGGCACACCGGTGCTCGACATCAAACCCTGTATTCCGGCGTTCGAACGCAAGGGCGATGTGCGTTTGCCGGCGTGGGTGGACAAAATGATGGCCGGATATTTCTGAGCGGCAGTGAGCGCAGGGCTGTTATCGCCCCCGGAGCAGGGTAATGGTCCCGCCCCAGATCATATCTAATTGATTTTGTTGTGATTTTTTGTCCCTGCCGTAAGTTTCCGGCAAGCTGAAGTAAGGCTGCAGCAAGACGCTGCCATCAACATGGCACTGTGCTGCGGTCGATCCGGCGCTTCGCTTCGAACGCGGTTCCTATTAATAATGATCAGGAGCTCGCGATGAAAAAAATGATTTCCGGAGTCATCTGGCTGTTGATGACCTTGCCGGCGCTGGCCGACGAGGCTGCAGTGGTGGTGGCACCGCAGGTTGATGCCGACCCTACGGGGCTGATCCTGTTTGCACTGGTATTTGTTGGCATGATTGGCGGCTTCGCCGCATATATCTGGGTAAAGGAGCGCAATAGAAACGGCCCCGCAAAATAAGCTTTTGCCGGGTCACTTGCATGGAAAAGGCGCTCTGCGGAGAGCTTTTTGTCTTGCCGGCGGTTTATCAGAAATTGGTCCGGCAATATTTTGTCTGTTTCTGCTGGTCGATGTGGTGCTTGACCGAAATGAGCGCAACATTCCCCCAAGTGCCCCCGGTTTGAGCCATGGTCGAGGTCAACCCAGGTGCAGCAGTGCCTGTTCCAGATCGGCAATCAGATCGGCGGGATCTTCCAGCCCGATGTGCAGGCGGATCAGCGGTCCGCCCGCGTTCCAGGTGGTTGCGGTGCGGATTTTTTCCGGATGCGGTGCAGTAATCAGGCTTTCATAACCACCCCAGCTGGAGCCGATGCCGAACAGCTTGAGCGCATTGACGAAAGCCGCGACGCGGGCGCGTTCCGCCGGGCGCAGTACTATGCCGAACAGCGAAGCCGCGCCGTCGAAATCGCGTTTCCAGATCGCAT
>JBBQAO010000019.1:0-50007 GCA_038316355.1 Burkholderiales bacterium | reverse complement strand
TTCGGAGCCGAGGTGCGAAGCACCGCTGACGCCGCCGGATGCATAGCGGAGTTCACCGGGTTTACTTTTGGCAAGCTGAACCAGTTCGGCCACGGATTTTGCCGGCAGCGACGGATGTACCGCGAGCACAAACGGCTGGCTGCCGACGATGGTTACCGCAGTAATGTCGCGGCGGACGTCGAAAGGCAGTTTTTTATACAGCGCCGGCGCGTAGGCAATGCCGACACTCTGCAGCAGCAGCGTGTAACCGTCGGGCACGGCCTTGGCGGTGATGTCGGTGGCGATCACACCGCCGCCGCCCGGGCGGTTGTCGACGATGACCTGCTGTGACCAGACTCCCGTCAGACTTTGCGCCAGCAGCCGCGCGATGATGTCGGTGCCGCCGCCCGCGGCGGAGGCCGCGAGCATGCGTACCGGGCGCTCTGGAAACGCAGCTGCGCTACAGGGCGCAGCACACGTGAAAAGGGAGAGTGCAATAAGCAGGTTTTTTATGCTCGGCTGCAAACCAATGCCGCTCGCCACCGGATCAACTCCGGGGCTGGCTCTGATCCTGTCGAAGGGCAGTTCGACAAGCTCAACCCGGACGGTGCCTGTGATTTTTTTGTACATCTGTTTTCTCCTCCGGGAACTGCCTTACCACTGCTCAGGCTGCTCCGGCACCCACGCCGGCCTGCAACATTGAATAGTTCGCGGCATCCATGATGATTTCACCGCGGTTGATGCGGTCGTCGATGGCGGTCACCACAGCGTTGGCCGGCGTGGTGATGCCCAGCTCCCGCCCCTTGCGTGCGACCAGACCACTGATGAATTCGATTTCGCTGGTGCGGCCCTTGAGGTGGTCGTGGATCGGCGCGGTGCGGCCGCCGCCGACATGCGACATCAGGGTTTTCATCGTGGTGATCAGGTTCTCATCGCTGGAACCCGCGAACTCGTCGGCGCGCAGCCCGAACAGCGGTTCCATGCGGTAGCCGAGAGCGGCGCCCACGGCGAGTGATTCCCGGCCAAGCTTTACCGAGATGTCGAACATGCCGGGCAGCGCTGCTGCTTCAACGTTACGCAAGCCGAGCAGGCTGAACGGCCCCATGGTCATGGTATTGGCGATCAGCTTGGTCCACTTTGCACCGTAGATATTGTTGGTTACGTCGCAGCGGCCGACCTTGCCCATGATCGCGGCAATTTCCTTGACGCGCGGCGTGCAGCTGCCGTCGAGTTCGCCGACGCTGAACCACGAACCCTTGCGCGTGGTGTTGCGCTGGATCTGGCCCGGTGTGAACAGCTCCGCCTGCAACTCGACGACGCAGCCGATGACTCTTTCGCGACCGACGATGGAGGCGATGGCATCGTCGTTCATGCCGTTTTGCGTGCCGACAATGACGCCGTCAGACTTCAGGTACGGCTTGATGAATTCCGTCAGCCAGCGCGTGTCGTTGGATTTTGCGGCGAGGAACACGATGTCGAATTGCAGCTTGGCCGAGGCCATGTGGCACAACTGCAGCGCTTTCACCGGCACCTGGAACTGCGAATCCTTGAACTGTACCTGCAGCCCGTTGGTTTTCATGGCGCGGACATGCGCCGGCCACTGGTCGATCAGGGTCACGTCGAAATTTGCATGAGTCAGGTCGGCACCAATGCTGCTGCCAATCGCGCCCGCGCCCAGTACGGCAATCTTTTTTGTCATGTGCTTACGACTTTCATAGATTGCTTGAAAACGGTTATTGGTCCTGTGAGAACCACCCCCACCCTAACCCTGATTTGCTTCAAGTGTGCCCTTGTCCCCCTGATGGGGAGGAAATCCCAAATACACTCCTTCCCCTTCAGGAGGAAGGTTGGGGTGGGGGTGGTTGAATAATTTGAACCCATGGCAAGGACACTGGATTCCGGCTTTAGCCGGAATGACGGTTTGGGGTGGGTGGGCGCATCGCATCAAGTCCGCTGCGCTGCCAGCGCCAGCAGTTCGCGAACGGAATGGTTCTCGATGTCCAGCGCGACTTTGGCGATGGCATCCACCGGTGCGGAAGGCAGGATGCCGCGGATTTTTTCGGTGACACCAGCGGCATCAACCGGATTGTCGATGGAGCCGGTGGGGTTGAGGATGTCCTGCCGTACCCACTGGCCGTCTTTTTCCGCCGCGACCCAGCCGGCGAAATGCTTGGGATACAGCGCGTCGAGTTTCGGGTCGTGCTCGCAGGCCAGCTGTTCAGCGAGTCCAACCAGTGCCGGATCATTCATGCGTTCAGACGTGAACTGCGGCGGCAGCACCTGGCCGTCAACCAGGGCCGCGGCGATCACGTAACGCAGACTCATCTGCGCATTCAGCGCGCTGCCCGGCGCGTAATCGAAGCCGCACTGCACATCCACCACTTTCGACAGGCCGACCTTGACGCGCTGCTTGCTGTTCCACGGCGCGCCGATTTTTTTGCGTACTGCCAGTGCTGCGTCGATATAAGCGTGTGTGCTGCCGCAGCAGGAGTAGGGCTTGATCGAATTGGTGTCGGTGTGCCAGACACGACCGAGGTCGAGGGTGAGCAGTGACACATCGCTGGCGTCGGAATGTGCCTTCAGCACGCCGCCGTCTTCCGATTCATAAATCTGCGTTGGACCGGTATAACCCATCGCCGCGAGTTCTGCTGCGAGTACGCCGGAATGCACGGCCTTGCCGGCGTGAAAACGTTTGCTCATGGTGCCGTCGGCATTGAAGGCCCAGGTGCCGGCGCCCTGCGTGCCGGCGAGGCCGAGTGCCCATGCGGTCTGTTCGGCATCAAGTTTCATCAGCGACGCGCAGGTCGCGGCGGCGGCGAAGGGGCCGTAGATGCCGGTGATGTGCCAGCCGCGCAGCCGCGTCGCCGAAGGATTGGAGGCGAGGCTGGAACGGATCATGGTTTCGTAACCGGCGGCGATGGCGGTCACGACCGCTTTGCCGTCGGCGCCAAGTTTTTCCGCCATTGCCAGTGCAGCGGGCACTGCAATGGCCCCGGCGTGCAGCTTGGCGTTGTGATAATCATCGAGTTCAAAGGCGTGCGCAGCAGAACCGTTGACCATCGCCGCATCGGCGACACGCAGCGACGGACTGTTTTCACCCCATACCGTTGCGTCACCATTGCCGCTGCCGCCGGCGCGTGCCCATTTCAACATCATCGCGGCCCATGGCGTGCCGAAGCCGTAAATGCTGCAGCCCACGGTATCGAGGATGGCGATGCGCACCACTTCGCGCGTGCGCTGTGGAATGTCTTCATATTTCAAGCCGCTGATCCACGCCGCGAGTTCGCGGGTGGGCGCGAGAGTGCGCGCATCTGTATGCGCATGTGTATGCGTAGAACCAGCGCGACGATCATCATTCATGGAATTTCCTCCGGTGTGCTGCGGGCAGTTTACCCCAGCACGGCGCGGAGCAACGCCGGCGTGCATTACTTAGTCCACATATCAAAGCCCAGGCACTGTTACCTTTCTTGACACCGTTTCTGCACCCGCCGCATACTGGAAACGCTGGTGAAGTGCCGGAGGAGGCGACACTCTAAACGTATCGATCGCCCGGTGTTTTACCCGCCCAATACCCGGAAACACTCATTAGGAGTCCAATGAATGGATTATGACGTCATCGTCGTCGGCGGCGGCAATGCAGCCTGCGCGGCAGCCGTATCGGCACGAGAAAACGGCGCGGAAAAAGTACTGTTGCTGGAAAAAGCCCCCAAAGCGCAGCGCGGCGGCAACACCCATTTCAGCGGCGCGATTTTCCGTTTCGTGTTTGACCACGTTGATGAGCTGGACCGCTTTCTGCCTAACGCCGAAGAGGAATATCCCGGTTTCCGCAGCGGCGTGCCGACCTATCCGCACGAAGCCTTCACCGAAGACCTGATGCGCGTCACCGACGGCAAATCGGATCCCGATCTGTCGAAACTGATGATCGACGAATCCTACGACACCACCTGCTGGCTGCAGGACGTGGGCAAACACCATTTCGAACTCGCCAAGTCGGTGATGGGCATCAAGGTTGGCGACAAGATCAAATGGCCCAAGGGTGCGATCGTGCGCACCGTGCATGAAGGTGTTGGGCTGTCCAAGCAATGGTTCAAGACCTGTGAAGACCTGGGCATCGAGATCCGCTACGAAGCGCATGTGCTCGACCTCGCCCTGGACGGGCAGGGTGCAGTGCGCGGCGTCAAAGTGCGCGGTGAAAAAGGCCTGCAGATTCTCAAGGCCCGTGCGGTGATCCTCGGCAGCGGTGGTTTTGAAACCAATCCGGCGTGGCGCACGCATTTCCTCGGCCAGGAATGGGGCCATGCCAAGGTGCGCGGCTCCAACTTCAACTACGGCGACGGCCTGCGCATGGCGATTGACGCCGGTGCGATGCCCTGGGGCCATTGGGGCGGTTGCCATGCGACCCCCATCGTCGCTGATGCGCCAGACTACGGCCGAAAGGATCTCACCGACAAGACCAATCGCCTGTCGTATCCGTACGGCGTGATGATCAACGTCGAAGGCAAGCGCTGGATCGACGAAGCTGTCGATTTTCAGGCTTTCACTTATGCCAAATATGGTGGCCTGATCCTCAAGCAGCCGAAAAGCCTCGTCTATCAGATATTCGATGCAAAAACGATGCATCTGCTGGAGCCACGCTACTCGACCAGCGAACCATTCCGCGCCGACACGCTGGAAGGACTGGTCAAGCAACTCAAGGTTGATCAGGCGCAGGCAATGACAACATTGAAGGAATACAACGCCGCCTGCGAACGTGGCGGCCCGTTTAACGCCGCGGCGCTCGATGGCCTGCACACCGAAGGCATCGATCCGCCAAAATCCAACTGGGCACAGAAACTCGACACGCCGCCCTATGTGTCATGGCCGGTGACCGGTGGCATCACCTTCACATTCGGCGGTCTGAAAATCGACAAGGAAGCACGGGTCATCTCCACCGGCTGGAAACCCATCCCCGGCCTCTACACCTGTGGCGAGATGGTCGGCGGACTGTTCCATTACAACTATCCCTTGGGCACCGGGCTGATGTCGGGCGCGGTGTTCGGCAGGATTGCGGGGCGGAGTGCGGCGAAGGAAGCGGTGGGTGGGAAGGCGAAAGGCAAACCCGTAAAGAAGGTTGCTGCCAAAAAGCCGGCCGCAAAAAAAGCGCCGGCGAAGAAGGCGGTGAAGAAAAAGTAAGGAAGAAAAAACCATGATTTACCCTCTCCCCGCTTGCGGGGAGAGGGCAGGGTGAGGGGCGGCAGTTGAGTTACGCTGAACCCAGTTTGCTTTTGTTGAAACAAATTAAAAAGCCGGGGTATCACCCCGGCTTTTTATTTTACCTTTTGTTTTTAAACATATTTAATCAATGAGCCGATACATTTCTTTCGACAAGTTCAAGTGTTATGCAATGTCATACATTCAATTCGGCAGGAGCCAGACATGTTGGCTGTAAGACTTGAGAAGCAACTGGAAGTCGCCATTGAGCGCATCGCGGAAGTTGACGGCAGCACCAAGAGCGCGGTGATTCGCGAAGCCGTTGTGCGCTACCTTGAAGATCGCGAGGACATTGCACTCGCCGAGCAGGTTAAAAAAACAGGCGGGCGCGCCAAATCCATCGCCGAGATGAGGAAAGCGCTTGGCCTGGAAGCTTGAGTTTTCGGCGTTCGCGCAGAAGCAGTTCGCCAGGCTCGACAAACCGACCGCGGCGCGCATCCTCGATTGGCTGGAATCGCGCCTTGAAGGGGAAGTAAACCCGAGGTATTTCGGTGAACCACTATGCGGCGAGCCGGACGGACTTTGGCGTTACCGCGTTGGAGACTTTCGCGTGATCTGTGAAATTCAGGATCAGCGCCTGATCGTTTGTGCGCTGTCGATAGGCCAGCGACGGGAGATTTATCGACGGCGTTGAATCGCGCTGGTCATGCAAACGGTGAAATCAGCGGAATCACCTGCCGGCCGTTTTTGCGATACACCGCAAAATCACGGTCAAGCGTAATCACCAAGGCCTCGTCATAAATCTCCGCAAGCCGCACCGTGCAGGCATCAGCCAGCGACATCGGCTGATCTTTATAGCGGGAAACCAGACGCCGGACGGCGGCCAGTTCAGCCATCAGCCCGAACTCGATGGTCAATGTTCCTGCAGCCAGCAGCTCCAGCAGCGCGGACTGTCCGCGTGCCGTGCCCCGCAGCAGATGCCACGCCTCGGCGAGCACGGCTTCGCAAGTGAAGCCGGGCGGGGTGATCGTGGCAAAACTTGAGCGTGCCCACTGGTGATGCGTGTCGCGGGCGCTCAACAATGCGACCAGCGGGCCGGTATCGACAATGGCGCGGTACATCAGCGGCCGAAGTCGTCGAGATACTGCGGGTTGGCAGAGGTGTCGGGCGCGAGATCATCCACGCAACCCGCCAAGTCGCCGGCGAGTGCGAGCAGTGATCCGGCGCGGGAGGATTGCGTGTCCGCAAGATATTGAGACAACGCCTCGCGCACGACATCGCTCTTGGCGATGCCGCGTTGTTTTACGCTGGCATTCAGCTTGCGTTCAAGGTCGTCGGGCAGTTTGACTGATATGGTTTTCATGGCAGACATGATAGCTGGATAATACGTTTATGGCAATTTGGTATCTTCTGGGCTGGCGCTGTGGTGGTGACGTGGATTGCTCCCCCAGTTGATCCTGTCCTGCGTGACCGGCGTGTGGCGGGAATTATTCAGTTGTAGATGGGTGGTATAAAAAATAAATAATAAAATCAATAGGTTATATGGATCTGTATCCGGCCATGAACGAAGCCGATACCCGCGTCGAACACATCGACCTCGCGCTCAAAGTCGCGGGCTGGGGCGTGGTCGACGGCAGCAGGGTGCGGCGCGAGTGTATGGCGCGGTGATGCAGTGGGTGGCGGAGAAACCGGCTGTAGTGCTGGCTCGCCATGCTGCGGGGTGAACTGAGATTCTGTCGGCCTAATATAAAAAAATCAATAAAAACAAATGGTTATATATATTCTTGCCTGGACGCTTCGTCTTATTTGATCAAATCGAACGATTCAATCAAAATGAGCGATGACCTTTTAGGCAGGAGCCGTCGCCATGAAAACCTATACCGCCAACGAAGCCAAGACCCGATTCGGTGAATTCATAGACCAGGCGCAGCGCGAGCCGGTGCGGGTGATGCGCCACGACCGCGTGGTCGGCGTGATGGTCAGTGCGCAAGACTATGCGGCGATGCGCGCCTTTTATGTTGATCGTCTGCAGCAAACGATGGACCGGACGGCCGATCAGGCTGCGCGTGCCGGTCTGACGCCGGAGGCGTTGGACAAATTGCTGGCCGATGAAAGCTGATCCGGGCAAAGGTGTCGTCATCGACACCAATGTCTGGATCAGTGCGTTCCTGACCAAGTCGGGAGCACCGGCGACTGTGGTGCGTCATGTCATCGTGTATGGCCAGCCGGTCTTTTCGCTGCAAACCTATGCGGAACTGGAGACGCGGATGTGGCTGCCGAAATTCGACAGGTATCTGAGCATGGATGACCGCAGCCAGTTGTTGCGGGATGCCAATGCCCTGGCACGTTGGGCCGATGTGTCGCCGGCCATTGCCGCGCGGAAATTCTGCCGCGATGCCGACGACGACAAGTTTGTCCATGCGGCTTTGGCGGCGCAGGCCCCCTGGCTGATCACGGTGGATCAGGATCTGCTTGAGATGCCGGCCATTGCCGGGCTGCTCATACTGACGCCCGCAGCTGCGCTGCAATTGCCTGAGTTTCACACCTGACGGCATGAGCGCGGATTAACGCCGATAAAAGCAAAAAAGCGGCGGATTCATTGAATCCAGTCTTTTTGTCAGGCGCTCCGGATAAGTGCGCTGCCGTACGGTGTATCAGGGCCGGGAGGAATACGGTGATGGGGGGTGGGGTGAGCCGCTGGTTATTTGCGATCCGACCCTGTGTATCCGTCCCGAACCGTAAGGAAATCCCATGAACAGCATCGTCTACATCGTCGGCGCAGTCGTCATCATTGTCGCCATCTTGTCGTTTTTCGGCCTGCGTTGAAACGCCGGATTTTTGTTATCCCCTGTTGTTGCCCCCTGTTGTTACCCTCTATGGTTACCCCTTTAATCGGGTCCATCAAATCAAGGCCTATGACTTATGAAAAAACCAGTCCGTTCCAGGAAAGCTCCGTCCGGCAGCAAAGACAGCGTGCCCGGTGCGTTCAACGAAGCCGGCAATGACAATCCGGAAACCAGCGGACCCGCCGGTCGCGAGGAAATCCGGCAGGAGGTCCACAGGACGAATGTTCCCCGTGAATCACAGCGCCCCGTTGAACGCAGCAACCAGCGCCGCAGTCGTCCCTGAGCGGATGCCTGCCGCAATGGACACTGTCACTGCCGCGCCGCAAACCCCGAAACTGAACCAGATCCTCGCGGCGCTGCCGGCGGCGGACTACAAACGCCTGCTGCCTGCGCTGGAGCCGGTTGAGTTACCGCTCGGCCATGTGCTGTATGAGCCGGATGTGGCCATGACCCATGCCTATTTTCCGATCTCCGGCATCATCTCGCTGCTCTATGTCATGCAAAACAGTGAATCGGCGGAAATCGCGATTGTCGGCAATGAGGGGGTGATCGGCGTTGCGCTGTTCATGGGTGGCGACAGCACCTCAAGCCGCTCTGTGGCGCAGAACGCTGGTGCCGGTTACCGGCTCAAGGCGAATGTCCTGCGCCGGGAATTTGCGCTGGGCGGGCCGCTGCAATACCTGATGCTGCGCTACACCCAGGCCTTGATGGCGCAGATGACGCAGACGGCGGCATGCAACCGGCACCATACGCTGGACCAGCAACTGTGCCGCTGGTTGTTGTTGAGCCTCGATCGCCTGGTATGCGATGAACTGACGATGACGCAGCAACTGATTGCGAACATGCTGGGCGTCAGCCTGGTGGGCGTGACTGAAGCGCTCGACAAGCTGCAGGCGAGTGGCATGATTCGCCACAGCCACGGCGTCATCACAGTGCTTGACCGGCCCGCATTGGAGCGCCGCGTATGCGAGTGCTACAAGGTGGTGAAAAAAGAGTTCAGCAGGTTGCTGCCCTACAAACTGGCGGCCTGAGCAGCAGATTTTCGGTTTCGCGCAACCGCGGTCAGTCTGTTTTCGCGGCGCTGTTTTTTTCCGCGTCAGTCTGGATCGCCAATGGAGGGTGATCTGCCGGGGTTGTGCCGAAGCGCTCATATTCCGCAATCACCTGTGCGCCGAGCAGCAGCAGCGTGGCCGCAATCTCCAGGCCGAGCAGCACGACGATCGCCGTGGTCAGCGAGCCGTAGACCACACTTACCTGCGACAGCGTGGCGAAATACCACGCCAGCCCATGGCGAATGATTTCCCACAACACGCCTGCGGTAACGCCGCCGATCAGGGCGTGGCCCGGTGAAATGCGGCCGGCCGACATGAAAAAATAGATCGCTGAAATGACCAGGACTTCAATGGTCATGCCGGCGAGATAGAGCATGAAGCGCGAGACGCCGCCCAGCGACCAGGCATGCCCGAAGATGCGCAGTTCCGTTTCGCCGATCGCAATCAGTTGCGCGAGCATCAGCGTGCCGATGAACAGGGCGATGCTGATGCACATGATGTAGACCAGGGGCAGCAACGCCGAAACAATAAAGTTCCGCTGGTGCGTCGCCACGCGATGCAGAAAAATCACCGAGATCGCGCTCTCCAGCACCTTGAAGGCGAGTGAGCTGAAGAACAGCATGGTCGCGAGCAGCACCCAGCCGATCACTTCGCGGTGCTGCAGGAACGCCGCCAGCTCGATCACCAGCACATTGCCCTGCCCCGGCGCCACGTACTCCAGCGCATGGCGCAGAGTCGCCAGCAGTTCGGCCTGGTCGATCACCTGCGACAACGCGATCACCATCAGGATCAACAGCGGCACGATGGACAGCAGGGTGTAATACGCCACCGCGCCGGCCAGCAGCAGCCCCTGATTGGCGCGAAAAGCCCGCAGCACCTGGAGCGCGAACGCACCGGGATGCTGGATTATCCGGACAGATTGCTGGCTGATCAGAGACAAGGTGGATGACCGGAAAAAAGACGGGCGGAAGAATGACGGGCGGTCGTATCAAGCGTATCCCGTGATTGCACTGAAGCTTGCAATCCCCAATCAGCCTGCGCGTAGTGCGGGCCGTGCGGCTTGTTGTCGCAGGTATTCCCGGCGTTTCATGTCGATGTAGTCACCGCGTTCCATTTCATGCAACTGGCGTGGATAACGCTCGCTGGCAGCAAACCAGTCATGCAGGCGTTTTTCGAGACGTGCCTGTTGTGGTGTGGCCAGGGCGCCGAGATAGGCCTCGATCGCGAGGTAATAACGCATGGTGTTGCGTTCCACCACACCGCGCATTCCGCCGATGTGGCGGGGGCGGCCGTTGTCTTCGTAGCCGGCAACGGTGAAGCCCACCTTGTCCCTGCCGATGGTGCCGAGGTAGGCCTGCATTGCCAGCCGGCCCATCAGGCCGTAGGTGTACGAATAAGACAGGTGTATGAAGGTGCGGCCGCTGTCGAGCGGGATCGCTTCGAGTACGATGCGGTAGTCGCGGGTGCTCAGCGGGCCTTCGTCTGCGCTCAGCGTGACTTGCAGGTAGTCCGCTGTCTGCGCGGCGACCCGATGCGCGAAAACCACCCGGTAAGCCTCATCCAGCGGCTGGTCGTGTTTTTTGCCGATGCTGACGTTGATGATGTCCCCGGCCGCAGCAGTCGCGGCACGGCAGTATTTGGTATTGAGGTGCAGCATGAGGATGTCGCACCAGTTGCCCGCGCTGCTCAGCGCCGCTCCCGCAATGGCAAACGGGTAATTGACCAGTGCGTAGATGTCGCCCTTCACGCCCCAGGTTGTTTCGCTGGAGTCCAGATGGAGCGGGCGCTGGAACTGGTTATTGCCAAGCTGATCCTGCAGCGCACTATATTGGGCGCGAAGTGACACGGCTGTATTCACGCCGGCCTCACCGGCATGGACCATAAACGTGCTTGCGCAGAACAGGGCGATCGCCGCCAGTCGCGCAGGCGCCCAGGCGTGCCAGGCGTGCATTGCGGATGGCGGTGTCAGGATTGCATTTGCAGCGGTCATGGGCATTCACGTTTACAGCCAGTATTCCCACAGGCGGGCGGCTGTTTCTTTGAAGCGATTGCCGAGCGAGCGCTGCGCCCATTGTTCTGGGGTGATCAGAGAGGACGCGGCGAGGTCGGTGTCGAACATGGTCTGCATTTGCGCACCAAAACCCTGCCCGAGGATGACAGCGTTGACCTCGTCGTTATGCAGGAAGCTGCGCCAGTCGAGATTGGTCGAGCCGACGGTTGACCACACCCCGTCGATGAGCGCGGTTTTGGAGTGCAGCAACGCATCATGGCGTTCGTAGATTTTGACGCCTGCGTTCAGCAGCTCGGCGTAGTAGGAGCGCCCCGCATGGAATACCAGCCAGGAATCGGTATTGCCCGGCAGGATGATTTTTACGTCAACGCCGCGGACTACTGCAGCCTTGAGGGCGGCCAGCAACTGCGGATCGGGTACGAAATAGGCGTTGGTCAGGTATACGGCGGTTTCGGCATTGCCGATGGCTGACAGCAGCGTGGCATAAATCAGACTGTAAGGTTCATCCGGCGAACTGCCGATGGCACGCACGACTTCGCTGCCCTGGTTACGCTGCTGCGGGAAATAGTCTTTGGGCGCAAGCAGTGCACCTTTTTGTTTTTCCCAGGTCGAGAGAAACAGTTTCTGGAATTCACCGACCACCGGGCCTTCGACCTTGAGGTGGGTGTCGCGCCACGGCGGCCCACCGGCGGGGCGTTGTTTGGAGCTGTGACTGAATGATCCGCCAGAATACACGCTGCTGATATTGATGCCACCGAGGAATGCAGTCCGGCCATCGACGATCAACAGCTTGCGATGATCGCGCTGATTGACTGCCCAGTCTTTTTTGGCCGTCAGCGGATTGACCGGGTTGAACTGCAGAACCTGGATGCCGCTGTCGGTAAGGCGCTGGAAAAATGCGCGGGGGGTATTGATCGCGCCCACGCTGTCATAGATCAAGTTCACCGTCACGCCCAGCGCCTGCTTTTCGATCAGCGCGTCCGCAAAACGATTGCCGACCTCATCATCCTCAATGATGTAGGTTTCCAGGTTGATGTGATTTTTGGCATTGCGGATCGCGGCAAACATGTGCTGAAAGGTGATCGGGCCATCCTGCAGCAGTTCCACCTTGTTGCCGGTCATCAACGGGCTGCCGGTGATGGCTTCTTCCAGTGCAAGGTGCCGGTCGAAGATGCTGGTTTCCTTGCTGCGGCTCTGCAGCCGGTCGAGCACGGCTTTGCTTTGCTTAGAAGTCAGGGGGCCTTGCGCGCCTTCCAGGTGCACGATGTGTTGCGTGGATGGGGCGCGTGCCATGTCGGGCACGATGGTCGGCAGCGTCGTGCAACCGCTCACGATGGCAATCAATCCTGCCGCAAGGCATTGCGCAATGCGCTGTCGAAAGGCCGGCTGTTCTGGTGTGTTACGCAATGGTGCCCCTGATTTACGCGCTCAATGTCCCACCCCAGTGTCTGTGTAATCGCCGTCGGTCACTGTGCGTTAGCGAACGCAGAGATTGACAGTGTCGCCAGCGCCTTGAGCCGGATATGGGCGGCAAAATAGGGGCGGCAAAATATGGGCGGCAAAATATGGGCGGCAAAAATAAAAAAAACCGGGCGGGCGCCCGGTTTTTATGGGGATTTCAATTTAAGTCATTGATTTTATTGTTATATTTAACTTGACCGCGGCGGGGCCGGTCGCCGGGCTTATTCCACTTTCAGATCCAGCGTTTTGATGACTCTGGCGAACTGCGCAATGTTCTGTTTGATGCTGCGCGAAAACTCTTCCGGCGTTGACGGCGCGGGCACGATGCCCTGACTGAGGAATTTTTCCTGCACGTCGCTGGTGGCGACAATGGCGCGCAGTTCGGTGGCCAGTCTGCTGACGATTTGCGGCGGCGTGCCGCGCGGCGCGACCACGCCGTAGAGCTGCACGGCTTCGTAACCCTTGACGGTTTCTGCGATGGCAGGCAGGTTCGGCAGGCGCGGATATCGCTTGGCTGAGCCGATGCCCAGCAGACGGATGCGTCCGGATTTCTCGTGAGGCAGGGCCAGTTGCAGGGTGGAAAACGCGAATTGCATCTGCCCGGACAGCAGGTCGATCACGCCCTGGCCCGCACCCTTGTACGGCACATGCATGGTTTTGACGCCAGCCATCTGGTCAAACAGTACGCCGGCGAGATGGGTGCCGGTGCCGACGCCCGACGAGAAGTAATTCAACTGGCCGGGGCGGGCCTTGGCCAGCGCAATGAATTCCTTCACCGATTTGGCCGGCAGTACCGGATGGATCATCAGTCCCAGCGGCGCCGCGGCGTTGAGGCTCACCGGCGCGTAGTCGCGTTCAAAATCGTAGGGCGGCTTCGGTGTCAGGCTCATGTTGATCGCCATGGTGGTGACGGAGGACATCAGCAGCGTGTAGCCGTCGGGCGCGGCCTTGGCGACGAACTCGGCGCCGATGTTGCCGCCGGCGCCGACGCGGTTGTCGACCACCACCTGTTTGCCCATGGATTCGGTCAGTTTCTGCGCGATGATGCGGCCGACGACATCCAGCGCGCCGCCGGCAGAGAAGGGCACCACCAAGCGGATGCTCTTGTCAGGGTAATTCTGTGCGAAAGCCAGCGGTGCGAGAGTTGCGCTGACGGCGAGAGCGATGCCGAGGGTGAGTTGCTTCATTTGGAAAGTGCCTCATCAAGAAAGTCCAGCCGGTCCTGGCCCCAGAACAGGATATCGTTGTAGATCCAGGTTGGTGTGCCGAACACACCGCGTGCTACCGCTTCTTCCTCGCTGGCCCGCCACGCCGCCATGATTTCCGGCGAGTCCTGCATCGCCAACAGCTTCTTGCCGTCCATGCCGAGCTTGTCGGCGGTGGCAACGCGCACCGCGGCATCTTTCACGTCGAGTTCCTCGCTCCACAGCGCGTGCAGCAGCGCGTGGCTCAGCGCCAGCGCATCCCAGCCGAGTTTGTCGGCGGCGATCACCATGCGCGCGGAGAATTCGTTCAGCGTCGGATAGTGTTTCGGCCGCAGCACCAGCGGCATGTTGAGCCGCTTGCGCCAGCGGTCGAGTTCGACTTCATGATATTGCTGGCGCGGATCCGGGCGGGTGCGCAGCAGGATGCCGCCGTTTTCAGTCTGGACGCGCGTCGGTCGGATGATGACCTTGAGGTCGTGTTTCTCGATGATGGCCTTGAACTTCGGCCAGCCGAGGTAGGCCCAGGGAGAGGACAGGGAGTGAAAGTAGTAGACGGTTTTTTTCATGTGCTGGATTTTTCAGGTGCGCCGCGCAGAGCAAACAAGTGGCCGGATGGTGGATTTTCAGCCAAATTATGCAGCCAAATCATAATAGACTATGGTTTCCCGTTGCCGTCAAATAATTGCTGCGTTACCGGCAGTATTCCTGTTGTGATGACGCGCTGGCAATCGGCAGCGTAGTTGGTTGTAACCAGGGGTTGCTAGGATGCGCGCATCTTTGCGCAAGTCTTTTTGTGTTTTACCGCTAAATTGATTGGTATTCCCCTCTGTTTTTGCGAGAATGAAGTGGTAAAAATCACTTCGTCGTCATGCGGATCCTGATGCCGGTTCCCCGCAGAAATGCGACGCGAAAAATGCGAATGTCACTGGTGTCTTGAGAGTGTGGGCGCCAGTGTGCGATTTGTCACACTCCTTAGATTAAAGTTGGACTTGCTGCCTTCCGGGGCCGGCAACCGCAACCTGAAGGTTCCAACATGCCGGGCAAAGTATTGATCCGTTCACACCTGCGTCCTGGAGTGCATCGCTTTGCGCTCGAAGCGCGACAAATGTTCGACGGCGCGGCGGTTGCCGAGGCGGTTGCGTCGGACACCGACAGGCCGGCCCCGGCAGTAGAACACGCGGCCGATGCCGCAGACGTACAAAACGCCGCAGCCCATCCGGTTACGGTCGAAGCTGCTGCACCTGCCGCACATGCGCTGTACGTCATTGATCGCGGTGTTCTCGACTGGCAGGGGCTCGCCGCCGCGTTGCCGCCGGGCGCCGAGGTGTTGCTGATCGACTCCACCAGTTCCGGTTCGCGTCAGCTCGCCGACGCTCTGCAGGGACGGCACGATATCACCGCCTTGCACATTGTCAGCCACGGCACCTCGGGCCAGTTCACGCTCGGTAAGGACACGCTCACTGCATCGAACCTCATCGAATTCCAGCGTGACTGGCAATCGATCGGCGCCGCGCTCACCGCTGACGCTGACATTCTCCTATATGGCTGCGACGTGGCGCAGGGCGGTATCGCCTTCGTTGACTCCCTGGCCAGCCTTACCGGCGCTGATGTCAGCGCCTCAATTGATCCGACCGGCGCAGCGTCGCGCGGCGGTAACTGGACGCTGGAAGTCCAGAGCGGCGCGATCGAGGCAACTGCCCTGGCCATTACCGGCTACGAGCACTTGCTGGTTGCGCCCACGATCACCAACACCGCACCGCCCGACGACGTCGCGGTCAAGGTCGGTGAAAATGCGACGGCGACGCTCATCGGCGGGTTTATCACCGTCACCGGGACGGGTGCTGACATTCTGGAGGTCACTGCCAGCGTAACCAAGGGCACACTCGACTTCGCGTCCCCGCCGGGCGGCACGACCGGCAACGGCACCAACACCGTCGTATTCACCGGTAACGCGGCTGCTGTACAAGCCGCCATCAACCTTCTGCGCTATACCTATACCGGTACGCTCGAAACGGGTGATACCGATACGCTCAACATCAGTATCAACAACACGACCTCGACCGGGATCGGAACCCTGGCTGGCGGCCGGAGCATCGTCATCGAACCGCAGAACGACGCACCGATCGTGTTGCCCCCTGCGCTGATCACTGACCCCGGCATCCTCGCCGTGCCTGAAGGTGGCATGACCAGTTTCACGGCAGCCACCACTTTCGGTCTGGCTGGTGTCGCACAGATCAACCTTGGTCTGCAGGACATCGACAATACCGCGCGTCAGGTCATCATCAAACTCACAGCTTTGCCGACCCAGGGGGCGCTGTTCCTCAACGGCAACGAGCTGTCCATTGGGTCCACCTTTGCGGTCAGCGACATCACCAACCTGCAGTACCGCCACAACGGTGCTGAGGTAATCACGAATACGCTGGATACCTTTACCATCACGGTCGACGACGGTGCGGGTTCGCTGGTTACCAACAAGGTCGTCGGCGTCAAGATCACGCCTGTCAACGATGCGGCCGTGGCCGGCGGCACCGTCACGCTGATCGAAGGTGAAACGGGAGTGCAGTTCACCAACGCCGCCTTGCCGAGCCCGCTTGCGGGCCTGCGCGGTGGTCTCACCATCACCGACCCCGATCAGGTGGCCGCGACGTACGATGTGCAGATCACCTCGGTGCCTCTCCACGGCGACCTGTATTACGACGGCGTTCTGGTCACGGCCGGCCAGACGATCCTGCTGTTTGACATTACGAAGCTGACCTACGACCACGACGGGCTCGAAAATACGAGCGACACCTTCAACATCAGGGTCACCGATGACGGTGGCGGTGCCGCGCCGATCACCACGGCAGACCAGACCATCAACCTTACGATCCTGTCCAATAACGACGATCCGGTGCTGGACGTGAATACCGGCCTCCTCTTCGGCACGCTTCAGGCGATCACCGGCAATACGGTGGTCATTACATCAGCCATGCTGCACGTGGCCGATGTGGATTCGCCGACGGCTCAGCGCACGTACTCGCTCACCAGTATTCCCAATCTGGCCACCGAGGGTTATCTGACGCACGTGGATCATCCGGGCCAGTCGCTGCCGATCGGGTTTACTTTTACGCAGGCTGATGTTGACGCCGGCAAGCTCGGTTTTGTTGCCACGACTACGAGCTCGTTCGTGACGGGCTTCAATTTCACGGTAACTGACGGTGCCTACCGCCTGTTCCCCGCGCCGAACCGTGAAGGCGGCATTTACGCCGATAACGTCACCACGACGCTGGCTACCAGCACCTTTGTCATCGACTACCGCGGCAACGCTATACCGGGTGGCGCGGGTACCGCGCCGCCACCGCCCAACGCAGCGCCGGTCGCTGGCGGTACCCGGTTCTTCGATGCGACGCAGATTGCTGAAGGCGAGACGATTACCATCGGCGTCACCCAGCTGAACTACACCGACGCTGATAATGAAGACGACGAGCTGGTGTACCGCCTGACAAGTCTGCCCGCAAACGGCAACATCCTCGTGAACGGTGTCGCTCTCGGCTTCAACGGCTCATTCACGCGGGCTAATGTGGTCGCCGGCATGGTTGAGTACCGCCACAATGGCGGTGAAGTGTTCGGCAGCAATTTCGGCTTTACGGTATCGGACGGCAACCAGGTGACTGCCGCGGACGTGTTCAGCATCGACGTCCTGCCCCAGAACGATACGCCGACGGCGGGCAACGGCACCGCGATCAAACTCACGGAGGCCGGTATTTTCACCATCACCGGCGCACATATCGTGCTGGCCGATGCCGACAACGCGCCGGGAACCGGCGGCTACGCTGACACCAATCTCCTGTCGTTCAAGGTCATGTCGTTGCCTGCCACCGGCACTCTCCGGCTCAACGGGATTGCAGTTGCGGTGAACGATGTGATTTCGCAGGCGGACTTGCTTGCCAATCTGCTGACCTATGAACACTCCGGCGCAGAGATTTATGCCGACAGTTTCCAGATCCGCCCGGTGGACGATCAGGGCATTCTGGTGGCTGCAACACCGGGGGGTAATCCCACGAACCAGGTCAGCGAAGGTTTGACGCTGATCGTTCCCATCGCCATCAATCCGCTGAACGACGCGCCGACGTTCACCAGCAAGTTCCAGCCGATCGCCGGCGAATCGGGGCCGATGCAGGAAGGCGGCATCATTACCATTGCAGGTGCCAGCGGTTACACCGGCGGTCTTGGCGGTGTTACCGGCAGCGGTACACCCACGGTGCCCGCGGGTTTGCGCCTGATTTACGCCGACTCGGACAATGCCAACGACCAACGCCAGTACCGCATCACCACCGCGGTGGCCAACGGTTCACTGACCATCGCCGGCCGCTCGCTGGGCGTGGGCTCGGTGTTTACGCAGGCGGAGCTGGACGCCAACAGCATCCAGTACATCCACAAAGGCAATGAGACCAGGAACGATTTCTTCGAGTACGTGGTCAGCGATGGTGATTACACTTCGAACGACGGCACGACCAATAACGGCAGTGCTTACGCACAGGGTGGCCCCGCAGCCGTTCCTTCGCGCTACAGCATCGAGATTGCCGGTGCCAACGACAAGCCGGCGATTACTGCGGCGGCGAATTCCCTGATCGTCAATTCCTCGATCACCGGCGTTGCCTTGCCTGCTGTCACACTGGCAGATTTTGACCTTGCTGATGGTGTTTCATCGGGTGAAACCGACTTCGTGCAGGTCACAGTGCAGTTCCTCGACAGCACGAATGTACTGTACACGAACGGCCGCCTTGATTTCGGCGGTGCCACGCCCGGCGGCCTGGTCATTACCAATGCAGCAGGGGACAACGAGGTTGTGTTCCAGGGTACGCTTGCTGATGTGCAGGCAGCGCTGAACCTGATCACGGCGCGTACCGCTGGTATTGACGCGGACCTGACGAATCTCAAAATCCGCGTCACGGTAGACGATCGTCTTCGGGATGGATCAGGGGCGTTGAGCGCAGATGCCAACGGCGGAACCTTCAACGTGGGTGGGTCGACGCCCGGGGCCGGTACCGCCGCGTTCAATACCGCGAGCGTGGATATCACTGTCTTGGCATCTGACTTGAACGATCCGGCGACGGTCACCGTGCCCGGCAACATCACTGTCAACGAGGACGTCCGCACTCTGCTGGATGGTGCCGATGCCATCAGTTTCAGCGATCCCGACGCATTCGGCAGCACCAGCAACACCATTACACTGACTGCGGTTACCGGCACGCTCTATTTCTCCGCCAGCGGTACCACGTCGCCGCCGGGTCTGATTGTGAGCGGAGTAGGCAGCAACAGCGTGACTCTTGAAGGTACCAAGGCAGCGATCCAGGCAGCCCTGGCGACGCTGTACTATCAGAGTGCGTCCAACTACCATGGCGATCTCGGCAGTGATGACACCTTGACTGTTACCGTGAACGATGGCGGGAATACCGGTGCCGACGGCGCTGACGGCGCAACTCCGGCGCCATCGGTGATCAACATCGCAATCAATCCCGTCAATGACCGGCCGACGCTGGTGATGCCCACGGGCACCATGACCATCACCGCCAACACTTCATTTGTGTTTACCGGTCTCGGCAAAGAAATCACCTTCGATGACGCAGCTGATATTTCGAACGCGTCGTCGCCTTTTACGCCGGGCGTGGATGAGTACACGATCACCCTGAATGCGCAGGTTGCACCCTCGACCAACTTCGGTACCATCAATACCCCCATCACCACGGGGCTGACGGTCACCGCGGGCACGGGCAACGTCATCCTCACCGGCTCTAGGGCGGATTTGCTGGCAGCACTTGCCGCGGTCACCTACACACCGGCGGACTGGAATAACCAGACCATCACGTTCACGGTCACGGTGGACGATCTGGACAACGGTGGCACGCGATTGACCGACGGTGTGGCTGGTCTCCAGACCCGGGTCGGTTCCTTCACGCTGCTCGCTACCGACATCAATGAAGCGCCGGGTTTCACGCTGCTTGATGCCACGCCGAGCTACACCCAAGGGTCGTCCACTGGCGTCCAGCTTGACGCCAATGCCACGCTGGTGGATCCGGAACTGGATCTGTTCAGTAACTGGAGCGGTTCGGTTATGACGTTGCAGCGCAACGGCGGTGCCAATGCGGGTGATGTGTTCGGCACCACCGGCAGCGGTGGCACCGGCGTCAACTTTGACGGCAGCGACATCCGCATCGGCACCACTGTGGTGGGCACTTTTACCAATACGGGCGGCACGCTGGAGATCACCTTCAACGCTGCGGCCAACAGTGCGAACGTGGACACGGTGCTGCAGGGCATCACCTACCGCAATACGGAGACTTCTCCTGCGGGCACGGTCACCATCAACTACGTGATCAATGACCAGAACACCAATGTCGCCGGCGGTGGTACCCCCGGCAGCGGGCAGGATCAAGGTTCCGGCGGTCTGCTGATCGGCAACGGCAGCATCACGATGACGATCAACCGTTCGGTGGTTGCGGTGAACGATAGCAATACCGTCGCGGAAGGCGTCACGGCGGCGAGCACCAGTACTGCCACGGGTGATGTCACGCCGGGCACGTTGGGGCAGGACAGCGATCCGGATGCCGACACTATTACTGTTCAGGGTGTGATCGCGGGTGTTGTCGGCTCGGTCGGCGCAGTCGGGACGACCAATGTCGGCAGCACCATCGCCGGCACCTACGGCACACTGAACATTGCGGCTGACGGCAGCTACACCTACACGCTGGATAACACTAACGCAGCGGTGCAGGCGCTGGCCACGGGCGACACGCTAACCGACGAATTCAGCTATGCCATCAACGACAGCAAGGTCGTGCTGGCGGACCGTACCAGCGCATTTGCCAAACTTACGATCACTATCAATGGCACCAACGACGCACCGGTTCTGGCCGACACCGTGCTGGCCATTGCCCAGATCGAAGATGCACCGGCTCCGCTGGGCGCGGTCGGCACGCTGGTGTCAGCACTGACCGGCGGCAGCACTGATCTTGATACCGGTGCGGTGAAAGGCATTGCCGTGGTGGGCAAGGACACTTCACTGGGTGAGTGGTTCTACTCCACTGACAACGGTGCCACCTGGACACTCATGTCCGCGGTGAGCGATACCACGGCCTTGTTGCTGCGCGATACCGATCGAGTCTACTTCCAGCCTGCGCCTGATGCGCTGGGTGCGGTGCCGGCTGCCCTGACCCTGCGTACCTGGGATCGCACCAGCGGTGCCGCAGGAACGACGGTGGATGTCTCAATCAACGGCACCACCACGGCCTTCTCGACCGCGACCGACGTGGTGGCGCTGACGGTGACAGGTGACATCAACGATGCGCCGGTGATCGGCGGTCTCGATCCGCTTGCAAGCGGTATTTTTGTCAGGGGCGGCACGGCGACCGTGATTGATTCCAGCATCACGATTGCCGATCCCGAACTGGATGTGCTCGGCACCCGTTGGCAGGGCGCAACCCTGAATGTGCAAAGCCAGGGCGGCGCCAATGCCGACGATGTTTTCGAGACCACCGGTAGTGGAACCAGCGGCGTCAATTTCAACGGCGGCAATATCCGTATCGGCACCACGGTGGTCGGTACGTTCACCAATGCGGGCGGCGCGCTGACGATCACCTTCAACAATGCCGCCGGCACTGCGGAAGTACAGGCAGTGATGCAGGGCATCAGCTATCGCAACAGCAACGTCGCAGCACCCGATGCCGTGGTGCTGACGTTTACCATCGATGACCAGAATCCAACCGGCCCGGGTATTACCGGCAGCGGCGTAAACCAGGGCACTGGCGGCAAACTGATCGACAGCAAAAATGTCACTATCAACTTCAACCGTCCGCCGCTGGCCGCGAACGACGGGGATACGGTGCTGGAAGGCGCAACAATTTCGCGCGGACCCGGCGCCGGTGTCATCGCGCGCAACGACACCGATCCGGATCCCGGTCCCGACGTGCTGACCGTAACCGGTGTGCGCACCGGTTCGGAAGCGGGCACGGGTACGGCTGGTGTTGTGGGCGTTGTGCTCACCGGCACTTACGGCCGGCTGACGCTGAACGCCGATGGTTCGTACACCTACGCGGCGAATTTCCTCAATACCTCCGCCACGTCGGTGCAGGATGTTTTCACTTACACGATCGGTGACGGCAACGGCGGTGCCGATGTGGCCGAACTGGTGATCGTCATCAATGGCATCACCCCAATGCCGGCAGTATCAACCGGTGGCGGTTTCTTCAGTTATTACGGCGAGCGCAACGATCCCATCATCTTCGGCTCTTACCCTCCGGTGATCGAGCAGCCGATGTCCCCGGACCTGCATGTGCAACTGGCGGTACGGGACTCGATGGACGCCATCCGTGAGGCGGGCGAAATGATTGACGGCGTCGGCCCGGCGTTCGGCAACGAAATCCGCAGCGAATTACTGAAGATCGTGCAGGGCATGTCGCATGCTGAACATGTGAGCCGTAATGGTGTTGCATTCTCGCAGCGGCTGATCGGTGATGCACAGAGTCGCACGCGGGGTATCGGCAACAGCCTCATCGTGGGTGCTGAATCACTGTTTAATGACTTTTCGCAATTCAATGCCTTTGCTGTGCCAGCGCGAGAAGCGCCTGCAGATGCTGTTGCCGCAGTCGACGGGGATGGCGCGTCTCAGGCTATTGCCGGAGCGGAACCGGCGCAGCTTGTCTTGCCTGTGCCGGGGGCCGGCGCAGTACCGGTCATGGGCGCGGCGGCGTTTTCCGAAAGCATTACCCGGGTGGCCCTTGAACGGAAGCTGGTTCGCGAAGGGCAGGCCGGCGGCCCTGTTCCAAAATCTGTCCGCGCTGTGCCGCTTGCCGCGGCCCGCGCCTGATGTATTCCCCCGTTTCCTGAAATACGAAAAATCATATGCAAACAATGAAATACTCTGTTATCGAAGCCGGTCACTGTATCCTTCCCTTTTCGCGCGGCGTGTTGTTGTCCGCGCTCATGCTGGCCCTCGCCGGCTGCTCTGTCGTGCCCGAGCGCTTCACCCGTGAAGAAGTTGCGACACGGATCCGGCGTGACCAGGACCAGATCTACAAGGAGCAGGAAACGCTGCGCGATCCGGTCACTTTCGAGGTGGCTCTCGCCCGGGCCCTCAAGTACAACCTTGATTACCGGCTGAAGCTGATGGAGACGGCGCTGGCGCGTGGCCTGTTCGACGTATCCAAGCTGGATCTGTTGCCCAAGCTGGTGGTCGAGGCGGGTTACACCCAGCGCAGCAACGATTCCGGTGGCACCAGCATCGGCATCGAAGACCGCCAGGTGAGCTTGCGTCCCTCGACCTCGGAGGAGCTTTCGTACCGGATGGCGCGCGCCGAGTTCTCCTGGAACGCGCTCGACTTCGGCCTCAGTTATTACCGTGCCAAGCAGACCGCGGACGAATACCTCATCACCGAGGAGCGCCGCCGCAAGATTCTGCAGAACATCGTGCAGGACGTGCGTAACGCCTACTGGCGCGCCGTCGGCGCCCAGCGCCTGGTGGGCGAAGCGGAATCCCTGCTGGTGCGCATTCGTGCGGCGCTCGAACGCTCGCGCGATGCCGAGCGCGTGGGAGTGCTGCCGCCCGTGCAGGCGCTCGCCTATCAGCGCGCTTTGCTTGACGCGATGACCTTGGTCAACCTCAAACGTCAGGAAATGGAGTTTGCCAAACGTGAGCTGGCGGCCCTGATGAACGTAACACCGGGTTCGGATTTCCGTCTCGCGGAAGCCGTTGAGACACGTCTCTCGGCGGTTCCGGTGAATCTCGGTGAGCTTGAGCTGATGGCATTGGAGAATCGTCCGGAGCTGCGCGAGGAGGACTATCGTGCACGTATTGGCCAGAACGAGGCGCGCAAACAGCTGGTTGCAATGTTTCCGAATCTGAATTTCTTTGTCGGTGCACGTTACAACTCCAATACCTACCTCTACAACAACAGCTGGGCCGACAGCGGCGCCTCGCTCTCGATCAACCTGCTGCGCCTGACTGGCCTGCCGACCATCGAAAAGACCAACGAAGCCCGCGCAAAATCAGATGAAGCGCGGCGCCTCGCGCTGACGATGGCGATCATCACGCAGGTGCGGGTTTCTGTGGAACGCTACAAACTGTCGATGCTGGATTACGATTTGGCCACTGAATCGACGCAGGTCGATCAGCGTCTCGCAGCGGTATCCCGCGCCGGGAGCACCAACAAGCTGGAAAGTGATCTTGAGGCCCTGCGCACTGAGAGTCGGTCGCTGGTGTCGCGCTTTCAGCAGGCCAGTTCCTATGCTTCCGCGCAAGCTGCTTACGCGCGCATCATGAATTCACTGGGCATCGATCTGCTGCCGGCCGAGGTGCGTGGCACCGATATCCCGACGCTGGCCAAGGCCATCCAGGCGGCGATGGTGGATGGGGAACGCGATGCCTTTCTCGCCGCCAATGCCGAAGTGCCGCAGCCCCGTGCACTGGCCATCCGCATCGGCAGCTTGCCGCAGGGTGTCAATGCTGCAGGCATCCGTGCAGCAGTTGAACGCACGCTGGCCCGGACGACGCTCAAACTGACGGATGCAAAAGAGGCTCCGGTGCTGAACTTGTCGCTCGAACGCCCATCTGGCGCCTCTGCAGGTCGTGCGGTATGGCAGCTCGCACTGGTCGAGCCCGGTGGCCGCCAGCTGCTGGCATCCACCTACAGCAGTTTTCTGCCCGCCGAGGCCAATGAACGCTCCATGGACGCTTTTGCTGAAGCAGCGGTGTTGTCGGTGATCCCGATGTTGCGTGAAGCGTTGACCCCGGCAGAGGGTGCCGTGGCGAAGCGATGAGGCCCGCGATTCTGCTCGGTCATTTGCTGCTGCCGGCATGCGTTTTTTGCGGCCTGCCGTCCGTTGTGTTCGCGCAGAGCGGGCTAGCCAACAAACCGGTGACTCCCGCTTCCGCCGTGCCTGAAGTGTCGCCCGCGCCGGCCGTCGCAGTGCCGCCGGCCGCTCGTCCCAAAACCGCCGAAGGAGAAGTGCGGATGCTGGTGGTCGCTGATCGTGAGAGCACGATTTCCTCGCCTGCGCCTGGTCGAGTCGTTGCCGTAAACGTGCGCCTCGGTGATAGTGTCAGAGCCGGTCAGGTGATGGTTGCATTCGACTGCAGCGAAATCCAGGCCCGGCGTCAGGCTGCCCAGGCAGAGACCCGTACTGCACGCCTGCAGCACGAGGCCAAGATCAAGCTGCAGGGTTTGCAGTCGGCGGCCGAAGTCGAGGTCGAACTGGCCGCGGCCAACGTCGACCGCTCGGAAGCGCAGGCGCGGGTGTTCGATGCCCAACTCGCGCAGTGCCGTTTCCCGGCGCCGTTTGCCGGCAAGGTGGCGCGGGTGTACGTCAAGACCGGGCAGAGTGTTACTGCCGGCGCTCCCATCATTGACGTTGTTGGCACCGATGCATTGAAGGCGCGTATCAATGCACCGTCGAAGTGGCTGGCATGGATGAAAAAGGGCGACAGGCTGGAGAGCGAGATTGATGAGACCGGGCGCAAATATACGTTGCGCATTGCGCGCGTTTCCGGGCGTGTCGACGCCGTGAGCCAGACGGTGGAGATTGAAGCGGATTTTGAAGGCAAGGTTCCCGATTTACTTCCGGGGATGAGCGGCCGCGCCTTCGCGCCGGTTCGTTAGCCGGACGGGCGCGGATTTGTCGGCGCACAATCATGTCGCACTGGGCTGGAAGGCCCGGCAGGCCGGTACGCAGGAAGCACTGGCCTTTGTTTGTTGCAACGATA
Organism: Burkholderiales bacterium; assembly: GCA_038316355.1. GTDB lineage: Bacteria > Pseudomonadota > Gammaproteobacteria > Burkholderiales > SG8-41. The sequence goes on along the minus strand of JBBQAO010000019.1, from coordinate 24,526 downwards.
CCCATGCGCTGATCCCTTATCGTCAGGCGGCGGTGGTGGCTTTCGAGAGTGCGGGTCGCAGTCGACTGGTCGCACATTCCGGTCTGGTCGCTGTCGAGGCTGATTCTCCTTACGCATTGTGGCTGGGTGAAATGGTGGCGGCTCTGCGCGGCCGGCTCGAAACCCTGCCCGAATCCACACCGTTGTTGGCCGTGTCACCCGCCAGTCTGCCGGAGGCACTGGCTGCGGCATGGGCAGACTGGCTGCCTGCGCATGTATGGGCGCTGCCACTGTGCGGGCCTGACAGGCGGGTTCGCGCGGTACTGCTGCTGGCGCGCGAGGAGCCCTGGCCGCAGGAGATCACTCCCGACTCACCGGCCTGGTGGTTGCTCGCTACGGTGGCGGTTTATGGCCATGCCTGGTGGGCTTTGTCAGCGCGCGGTTTGCGTCTGACCGAGCGGATCCGCAGTCTGCCGCGTGCACGCTGGCTGCGTTTCGGGCTGCCCGTGCTTGTCCTTCTGTTGCTGATCCCGGTGCGGGAGTATTCGCTGGCTCCGGCCGAGGTGGTGTCGCTTGCGAGTCAGGTGATTGCATCGCCGCAGGACGGTGTGATCCGCCAGATCAAGGTCAGTCCGAATGCGCCGGTCAAGGCGGGCGATGTGCTGGCCGAACTCGACGACACCACGCTGCACAACCGTGTCGTGGTGGCGCAGGCTGCGCTTGCCACTGCACGCGCCGATTTTCTGCAATCTTCGCAGCGTGCTTTCGATCGTCAGGATGCCAAGGCGGAAATGGGCCAGGCTGAAGCGCGGGTGCGTGAACGCGAGGCCGAGCTTGAGTCCCTGTCCGAGGAATTGTCACGTTTGCAGATTCGCGCGCCCGCCGCCGGCGTATTTGTGTATTCCCATCCTGATGACTGGGCGGGGAAACCAGTACAGACCGGCGAGCGCATTGGCCTGCTCAGCGATCCCGGCAAGCTCGGCGTGCAGGTTTGGGTTCCCGTCGGTGATGCCATCAATCTGCGACCCGGCGCGCCGATGACGCTGTTCCTGCGCATTGCGCCGTTGAGCCCGATTGCGGGACGCCTGGACTATGCCGGTTATCAGGTTGTCGAGTCCCCGGATGCCGTGGCCAGTTACCGTGTGCGCGGCACGCTGACCGAAAGTTCTGCCGATGCCCGCGTCGGACTGCGCGGCACAGTGCGCATTGTCGGCGACTGGACGGTGAGCGGCTACCTGTTCCTGCGCCGGCCGCTGGCATCGTTCCGGGAATGGTGCGGGTGTTAGTGCCCGGCAGGTCCTGGCCCGTATTGCGCGAGGAACTGCAGTTGCACGCGGCCGGCGACAATCGCGACGGATCACCCGCGTGGCATGTCTCCGACCCGGTGCGCAATCACTTTGTGCGCATCGGCTGGCTGGAATTCGAAATGCTCAAACGCTGGGCGCTCGCCGATGCCACCGCGATCGCTGCCAGCATTGCCGCGGAAACCACGCTGGCACCGACGGCCGCCGATGTTGAGCAGTTTGCGGATTTTCTGGTGCGGCAGAGTCTGGTGCGGGCAGTGCAGCCCTTGCGCGAGGGCAGCCGTTTCGGCTGGCGCTGGTGGTTGCACAACTATCTTTTTATCCGTATTCCGCTGGTGCGTCCTGCCCGCTTCCTCGCTGCGCTCGCACCCCGTTTGTCCTGGCTCTACACGCCAGGGTTCGTGATGCTGACCGGGCTCGCCGGGTTTGCGGGTTTGGTACTCACAGCGCGGCAATGGGACGTGGTGGTTTCAAACCTGCATCGCGCCTTTACCTGGGAGGGCAGCCTCGGTTTTCTCGGGGCGCTCGCGGTGTCGAAGCTCATCCACGAGTTTTCCCATGCGGTGACCGCAACCCGGCAGGGGGTGCGCGTGGGGCACATGGGCGTTGCGCTGATCCTGCTGTGGCCAATGGCCTATACCGACACCGGCGAGAGCTGGAAGCTGGCGCGTTCCGGCCATCGTCTGGCCATTGCCTCGGCCGGCATTGCCGCCGAGTTGGTTCTGGCTGCGTGGTGTACCTTGTTATGGGTGTTCCTGCCCGACGGTGGTCTGCGCGAAGCGGTGTTTTTTCTTGCCACTACTGCCTGGGTATGGACACTGGCCATCAACGCCAGCCCCTTCATGCGGTTTGACGGTTATTTCATTCTTTCCGACTGGCTGGATTTCCCGGCGCTGCACGAGCGCGCCGGTGCGTGTGCGCGACGCTGGCTCAGGGCAGCGTTGCTGGGCCTGCATGAACCCGAGCCGGAGAATTTGCCACCGGCATTCCGCCGCGGCCTGATCGTATTTGCCTGCGCTACCTGGCTTTATCGCCTGGTCGTGTTTCTCGGTATTGCGCTGATCGTCTATCACGCCTTTTTCAAGTTGCTCGGCATTGCTTTATTTGCGCTCGAAATCTGGGTGTTTGTCGCAAAGCCGGTGTGGAACGAGTTGAAACTGTGGTGGACGCGGCGCGCCGAGATCCGTTCGCCGGTGCGGCTGGCGTGGACGGTGCTGGCCACGATGTTCGTGCTGCTTGCCGTGATTCCCTGGCCGACGCGGGTATCCGCTCCCGGCGTGTTGCGTGCCGGCGCTGAGCAGACGATCTATGCGCCGTATGCAGCGCGCCTTGAGACGTTGCATGTGCGCGAAGGTGATCAGATCAGTGCCGGTAAAATCGTTGTTGAGCTGTCTGCGCTGCGGCAGGCGACTGAACGCAACAAGGCGGCTGCGACTGCAGAAGGTTACCGCCGCGCCGCGGGCGGGGCGCTGGCACTGGACAACGATGGCGCTGCGCGTCAGGTGATGGCTGAGCACCAGCGTGCCCGCTGGTCTGCCGAGATTGATGCGCGGGATGCGGAAATGGCGCGGCTGCGGGTTGCAGTCGAACGTCCGGGTCAGGTATTTGACCTGGATCCCACTCTTGCCATCGGCTGCTGGGTCAATGCATCGACGCCGCTGGCATGGGTAGTGCAGCCCGGTCGTTGGCAGGTCGAGGCGATGGTTGCTGAAGCCGACCGTGCGCGCTTGCGTCCCGGTGGCGAGGCTGTGGTTGTTGTGCATGGCCGCACCCAGGTGCTGCACGGGCGCATCGTCGCCATCGATAACGCGCGCGTGATGCGCCTGCCGCATATGCTGCTGGCCTCTTCGCATGGCGGGCCTTTGACGGTAGTGCCGGGTGAGTCCGGCGGCGCGCTGCGCCCGACAGAGGCGGTGTATCGCGTGCTGATCGAAGGTGAGGGCGACAAGGACCGCCCCGCGATACGCTCAGTGCGGGTACATCTTGAGGCGGGCGGAGAGAGCGCCGGATGGCGCTGGTTGGCGACCGGCCTGTCGGTGCTGATACAACAGGCCGGGTTCTGAGGAAATCTGCGCCGCTATTCTGCGGGCCGGTCGTGCGGGTTGCTTAACATCGCCAGCCATGCCTGTGAGGGCGGCAACGCAAGATTTAGGCCATAACCCGTGATCGGCTGCTCGAACCAGGTGCGATAAGCGCTGCGCAGTTCACCCGAGCGCGCAAGGTCCGACACCGTTTTGTCGGCTACCGCTTTCAATCCCGGCCGGTCTTTGCGCATCATGATCGCCAGCGGCTTCAGCGGGCCCGGTACCGGGCTGATGATGAGACCGGTCAGATCACCGCCGCGCTGCATCGCGTCGCCGAGGAAAATCTCTCCCGAGCCGTAGTAAGCATCAGCCTTCCGGTCTTTCAAGGCATAGTAAGCGCGCGCTGAGGAGCGCACGGGCACAATTTCTGCGGTAAACGTTCCCGCCAGCTTGAGCGCTTTCAGCAGCGCTTCGGAGGTGCTGCCCTCGGAAACGAGGACTCGTTTGCCGGCGAGTCCGTCTAAACTTTTGAGCGGGGCGGTGGCAGGTGACACCAGCACAGCCTGCTCAACGCCGAAAGCGACGGAGAAGCCAAAGTCCTTCGCGCGTGCTGCCGTGTGCGAAGTTGCGCCGCATTCCATGTCGACCACTTTTTCGCGCACCAGCAGGGTGCGGGTAACCAAGGTGACGTTGTTGTAGCGCACCCGGAGGTCGGGTTTGTTCAGTGTCTTGCGCAGATTGTCAACCACCTTGTTGCAGAGAGCGATCGAATAACCCGCGGCAGAACCGTCACGGGCGAGGTAAGCGAAGGGCAGTGCGGACTCGCGCACGCCGATGATTACTTCACCTTGATCGGCGATGGCCTGCAGATCGGGAGTGATGGCGATTTCCTGTGCGATGGCCACGGTGGCAAGCAAGGGCAGGACGAGTAACGCAAGGTACCTGCAAACGCTGGGGGGTGACGAAAAAAAGGGCATGCTGGGAAGCTCCGGACTGGATGTGGAGTGCAGTGAAAAAAGCCGTTAAAAAACGTTCTTCCAGTGTAATCGAAAGGCCGGGAAATTTCCGCAGTATCGGCAACTCAATACAAGGAATGGCGGCGCTATTATCGTTTTTTCTTCTGCACCATCTTTTCTACCGTGTCCTGCTCGATTTTGTAATATTCCTCCAGCCCGATCATGTCCTCCACACCCTTGCGGGCGATGACGTAATCCTTCTGGCTGATGCCAGTGTAGTCGCCGGTCTTTTTCAGTTCCAGCAGCGCCTTGCGCATGAAATGGAACTGCACGCCCACCGAGAGGATGGCGTCGATGCTGCCGGCGTAACCCATGTCTTCAAGCTGTTGGAAGGAGTAGAGCGGCCGGCCATCGCGGTTGCCGCGGCTTTGTACATAGACCATCGGCAGTTTGCACTGCTTCGGCGCTTTGGTGGTTTCTTCCGGCGTGCGCGGAAAAATCAGTCCCATGTCCGCGCCCTGGTCGCGCGCGACCAGCATGCGTTTGACGGCTTCCTTGTAACCCTGTTCGCGGCAGGCATCGGAGCGGGCGATGATGACAAAATCCTTGTCAGAGATGTCGCGCTGCTTGCAGGCAAGGCGGATCTTGTCACGGAATTCGTCGAGCGGAATGTTGTGTGCGACATAAGTGTGGTAATGCGCGCGTTTGGGGAACAACTGGTCCTCTATATGCACACCGGCGATGCCGGCGCGGATGCATTCGCGCACCGTGCGCATGGTGTGCAGCGGTTCACCCCAGCCCGCACCGGCGTCCATGATCACGGGGATGTTCACCGCGTTGGCCATGTTGCCGGCGACGGTGATCTGTTCGTTCATCGACAGCAGCGGTTCGCTGATGGTGGTGCTGCCGCCGGTGACGAAGCCGCCGTTGTAGATAGTCTTGAAGCCGATGCTTTCCGCGAGTTTGGCGGTCAGCGGATCGTGGATGGCGGGCAGTTCGAGGAATTTTCCAGCCCTGACCAGGGCGCGGAGTTTGGTGCTGGCGCGTTGCATCGTGTGTCCTTTGGGTGATGAAATAAATATCAATTAAAACAATTACTTATATGTAAACGTCCGAGGCGGCCCTGCGGGGTCGGCTGTGCTGCGCGGGTTACATGTTGCGTGCCTTGAAGGTATCGCATTGCGCGAACTGGCCGCTGTCGAGGCCACGCCGGAACCAGCGCGCGCGCTGTTCAGAACTGCCGTGGCTGAAGGATTCCGGTGTGACATAACCGCGTGCCTGCATCTGCATGCGGTCGTCGCCGACGGCGGTGGCGGCACCGAGCGCTTCTTCGATGTCGCCGCTTTCAAGGATCTGCCGCGAACGATCGGCGTGGTGCGCCCAGATGCCGGCGAGGCAGTCGGCCTGCAGTTCGAGGCGCACCGACAGTTTGTTGTACTCGGTTTCGGAAACACGCTGGCGCGCGGCATGCACCTTGGCGGAAATGCCCAGCAGGTTCTGCACGTGATGGCCGATTTCGTGGGCGATGACGTAGGCCTGGGCAAAATCTCCCGGCGCCTTGAAACGTTTTTGCAGTTCATCAAAAAACGCCAGATCGATATAGACCTTTTCGTCGCCGGGGCAGTAGAACGGGCCCATCGCCGCCTGCGCATTGCCGCAGGCCGACTGGACTGCGCCGCGGAACAGCACCAGTTTCGGTTCGCGGTATTGCGCGCCGCCTTGCTTGAACAGCGCGTGCCAGGTGTCTTCGGTATCTGCAAGTACAACGGACACGAATTTCGCCTGCAGATCATTGGCTGGCGGTTTTTGCGCTGGCGCCTGCACCGACATGCCGGACTGGTTGCCGTCGAGCAGACTTAGTACCAGCGACGGATCGACGCCGAGAAACATCGCAACCACGACAACAACAACGACACCTACACCGCCGCCGACAATGCCGCGGCCCATGCCGCCACCGCTGCGTCGGTCTTCAACGTTATTGCTCTCTCTGCCGCCGCCCCAGCGCATGCCTTTTCCTCAGGTAGTGGTTAATTGCCGGTTCAGGATGAACGCAGACTTAATGCCTGTTGTTTGCTTATGTCCCGTATCGTATCGGAGATCTGACGAGTTTCAGCGCCGCGAGCGCGCTGTAACACGCGAGCCACGCGGTCTTGGGATTGTCCGGCGCAGGAACGTTCTGCAGCTTGATCGTGATGTCGCCCGTCTTGCCTTTGATTTCGATGAGATGAGTGTTGCGGGTGATAGTGGGGTCGGCAACAACCTTGAGCCGTGTGCGGTCAAAACCCGTGCCCGCCATCGACAACACCGCTGCGATGTTCACGTTTTGCGGAAACAGCGGCACGCCCTGCCGCGCCGGGCCGTCGTAGAACACGTGCGCCGTGGTCAGCTTGTCGAGATCGATTTTCTGCTCCCCGACGAACGCAATGTTTTTCCATGCGGCCGGCGGTTTTATCACCGTGATCGACACTTCGTCCACGCCCGCGATGCAGGCGGCTTTCAGCGCATCAAGACCGGCGATGCCGCCCGAAGGCACATAAAACAGCGCGCCGCTCGTGATTGCGGCCTGTTCAAGGCGCAGCCGCAGCGCGTCGTCGGCCAATGCGCCGCCGGAGAGCACGATAACCGCGATACGCTGTGCCAGCAGCGGCTCGACGTGTTCGCGCACAGCTTCATGCGACGCGGCTTCGACCACGACATCGGGTCGCTGCGCGACGAGACCATCGCGGTCGGTGACGAAAGCGACACCGTATTCGTCGGCGAGCGTCTTGCCCTTCGAGCCCGCGCTTCTGCCAACGATGGCCACGACCTGTGTGTCGCCAAGATCGCCGCGGCGGATGTGTTGCAGAAACAGGCGTGCGATCGAACCCCCGCCGATGATGCCTACGCGCATGAGAACTCCGGATTGTGGATGGTGTTGTCGATCTCCCGCATTCTACCGGGCCGCGCTGTCAAGTATGACGCCCCACGGAACTGCGGCCTGGGCAAAACCGTAAAACTGCGACTCTCCGTGGATGGTGCGTTGCTGTTCATGCGTGCCGCAGTCGAGCGTGGCGTTGCTCGTTATTACGGCAAAGCGGTATTCATAAACAACTGTTTTTATAAGGTTTTCAAGCGCATGCGGTGCGCGACCGGGCGAGAAGCCGCCGCCGCCGAGTGCATGGCCGATGGCGGCGCGTACAGGACCTCATACACCGGCACGGACTTGCCGTGATCTTGATGCGCGATGCGGTGCTGTCCGTTGGATTGCCGCAACTGTATTAATATCGGGTGCAGGACGCATTGCGTCCATGAAGCAAACTGCTGGAATGGCCGTGACGTTGCGGCGCACTCTTGAATCTGACTCTGGAGCGTTGATGAAGACAGCAACAAGCCGCTTGCGCGGCGTCGAACACGACATCGTACAAATGCCGCAGGTCGGCGAAGCTGCGCCGTACTACGAACCGCAGGGCAATGAGGTGGCGATTTTCGAGGCGGCCTTCAAGCGCCGGCTGCCGGTGATGCTGAAAGGCCCGACCGGCTGTGGCAAGACGCGGTTCCTCGAACACATGGCCTTCCAGCTGAAGCGCCCGCTGGTGACGGTGTCCTGCCACGAGGATCTGACGAGTTCCGACCTGGTCGGCCGTTTCCTGCTCGAGGGTTCCGACACCGTGTGGCACGACGGGCCGCTGACGCGCGCAGTGAAGGTTGGCGCAGTCTGCTATCTCGATGAAATCGTCGAGGCACGCACCGATTCGACGGTGGTGATCCATTCGCTGACCGACCACCGCCGCAAGCTGACCATCGAAAAGAAAGGCCAGGAAATCGATGCGCATGAGGATTTCATGCTGGTGATTTCCTACAACCCCGGCTACCAGACGGTGCTGAAGGACCTGAAACCGTCAACCAAGCAGCGCTTTATCGCGATCAATTTCGATTTCCCGCAGGAGGAAGTCGAGCGCAAGATCCTGGTCAGGGAAGTGCCGGGCACCAAGCCGGAAATCGCAGAGAAGCTGGTGGCCATTGGCCGCAAGGCGCGGCTGCTGAAGGACCACGGTCTTGAGGAATCGACGTCAACCCGCGCGCTGGTCTACGCGGCGAGCATGATGGGTGCCGGGCTGGATCCGACGACCGCCTGCCAGGTGGCGATGGTTAATCCGATCACCGATGACGCCGAACTGGCTGATGCGCTGATGGAAATCGTGCAGGCGCACTTTGCCTGATCATAAGGTCTGCAATACCAAGGCAAAACCTTTTTGAACCGCCGATGAACGCCGATGAACGCCGATGAACGCCGATGACCCCGGTCGGCGGAAATAAGCAGTTGTTTTTGATTTTATCTGCGTTCATCGGCGTTCATCGGCGGTTAAAGTTTTTCGATTTTGATCCAGGCTTTTGAGTAAATTCCAGAAATGACATACACCCCTGCCGTCGATAAGGCGGTCACCCAACTGAAGGAACTCAGCGCCGTCGCGCACCTCGAAGTCGAGCAGGTGCTGCCGGCGATCCTGCCGCATGGCGAAGAGGTCACGCTGCAGTGGCTGGCGGCCTGCGTGGCGCTGCTCAGTTTTGAACGTGATGCGGGTCGGGCCTTCATCCGCGGCAGTTTCGAGGCCGAGCAGGTTTCGGAAACCGTGCTGCCGTGGACCGGGCAGGCGATGGCTTTCATGCAGTGGCGCGCGTCGTGGCGCGCGCTGGAAGGTTTCATGGCCAATGTTGCCCGCGCTTACGGCACGCTGGGCCATGCCGGCGAGGAGCGCTGGGCGGAAATCGGTTTTTGCTGGTGCGCGCGGCAGATCGAAAGCGGTGCGGCGTATTTTGCGACGCCGGTCATTGATCTTGCCGGACGTCACGGCGGCATTGCCGCGATCGAGCAACTGACGACGCCGGCGGATGAACTGTTCGAATCGCGCAAGCTGATGCTGTCCACCTATCTGTCGGGTGCGATCCGTGTGCGCAACCTGCTCGGTGCGCAGGCCATCCTGCCTTGGGCTTCGCGTGGCGCTGACATCCTGCAGTCAGGACGCGCGCGCGGCGAAGCTTATTTCCGCCTTGAATCCGAAGAAAGCCTGTCGCTGCTGCTCGAACACCTCCCGGGTTACCGGCTGACCGACCGCAACCGCCTGCTGGGCATGCTGCTCGACGTCTGGTTCGGCGGCGAGTTCGAGCTGAAGGAAAGCACCTGGTCGCCGGAAAAGGGGCGACCGTTCATCGAGACCGACGGCAAGAGTATTTATTTCCCTGCCGTGATGTCTGACCGTGAGGAAGCCATCCTCGCCGTGCTGCACACCGCCGGCCACATGTATTACCGCAGCTTCGAGCGTTCGGCGATGCAGGCGATGTTTGCCGAGGCGAAAGTCGATTTCCCGGCCAGGGGCCCGGTGTCCTGGGGGCCGCTGTTCCTGCGTTTTGGTGACGATGCGTTGCGCTTCCAGTTGATTCTGGATTTGTTCGAAGACCTGCGCGTCGATTTTCGCGTGCAGCGCAACGTCCCCAATTATCTGAAACGCCTGCGCAATGCCGCGCACGGCCTCGGTGTGCGTCACCCGGAGACGGCGGCTTATTACGATCTGGCGCTGGAGAGCATCGACGCCGCGCTGGCGCATTACGCCGGTGGCAAGGTCGATGAGCGTTTTGCGCCACTGTTTGTCGAAGGCGCCACCATCGCTGATGCCTGGCGCGCAGCGGCAAAACTCTACAGCGTGATGACGCTGCCCGTGGTCACCGACCTCGAGGCTTTCCATGGCGCGTATCTTCCGGGGCGCAGCCCGAATGCCTCGCGCATGGCGCATCCACAGGAAAGTGACGACCAGTCGCAGCAGACACAGGCCGGTTCCGAGCAGAAAAGCGAGCAGCAGGAAGAGGGCGGCGAGGAGACCGAAGCGCCGCAGAATGCCGAGTCGGGCGACCAGCGCGACGACGGCGAAAAAAAGGAAATGCCCAGTTACGGCGATTCCTCGGGTCAATCGGCGCGGGCTTCCGGGCAAAGCGACAAGGAAACCCCCGGGCAGGGCAGCAGCGACAAGGGAATCCCGTACCCGGAGTGGGATTACCGCGAGTCGCGCTACAAAAGGAACTGGAGTTGGGTGCAGGAAAAACGCCTCGCAGAATCGAACATCGGCGAAACCAACCGGCTGATGAAGCAGTATGCGAATGCACTCAAACGTCTGAAGAAGGCGATTCAGTCGCAAAAACCGACACGCACCGCGCCGCTGACGCAGCAGCTCGACGGTGATGACATGGATCTGAATGCGGTGGTCAGTTATGTCGCGGAAAAACGCGCTGGACGTTCGCCGCGGCCGAACATCTACAAGCGCCGTGAAATCCGCAAGCGCGAAGTCGCAGTAACGCTGCTCGCCGACATGTCGACGTCGATCATGCAGCACTTGCCCGAGGGCGGCGGCCGGCTGGTCGACCGTGTGCGTGCCGGTGTGCTGCTGTTCGCCGAGGGCATGGAGGAAGTCGGGGATGCGTATTCGATCGCCGGCTTCTGCTCCAAGTACCGCGACAATGTCAGTTACTACATGTTGAAGGATTTCGACGAAGAACTGACCGAGGAAGTCCGCGCGCAGATCGGCGGCATGTCAGGGCGGCTGGCGACGCGCATGGGCGCGGCGATTCGCCATGCCACCGCGAGTTTCGAGGGCGTCGAAAGCCGGCGGCGGCTGTTGTTGCTGCTGTCCGACGGCCGGCCCGAGGATTACGACGACGGCGGCGACCGGCGTTACCTGCACGAAGACACACGGATGGCGGTGAAGGAAGCCGTGGCCAAGGGTGTGCATCCGTTCTGCGTCACGGTGGATACCATGGCCAACCAGTACCTGCCGCAGATTTTCGGGCCCGGGCATTACCTGGTGCTCGATCACATCAACAGCCTGCCCAACAAGCTGCCGGAAATTTACCTGCGGCTGCGGCGCTGAAGGTTGCGGCTCTGCAAAAAACAGGGTTGAAGAGGATGGAATCATGATGGTGACCAGCGAGTTACTCGATATTGTGGTGCGGATGGGCGCGGCGCTGACCGCCGGCGGCATGATCGGCCTTGAGCGCAGCTACCATGGCCGTCCCGCCGGATTTCGTACCCACACGCTGGTGTGTCTGGCGTCCGCATTGCTGATGCTGGTGACGGTGTATGAAAGCCAGTGGTTCGTGCAGCAGGCCAATTCACGGGTGGTGATCGACCCGACGCGCATGGCGAAGGGCATCATGACCGGCATCGGTTTTCTTGGTGCCGGCGTGATCATGCGCGAGGGCCTGTCTGTACGCGGCCTGACCACGGCAGCATCGATCTGGGTGACGGCGGCGATCGGCATCCTGTTTGGTATCGGCTTCTACATCCCGGCGATGCTGGCGGTAGCGGCGACGCTGTTCACGCTGTCGTCGTTCCGCTGGATCGAAAGCCGGATGCCCACCGAGTTTTATGCCCAGCTTCACATCAAGTTCAAACGCAGCGGCATGATGAGCGAAGCGGACCTGCGTGCCATCACCAAAGAGGCGAGTTTTTCGATTGCCAACATGACTTTTGAACTGACTGACGGCGGACAGAGCTTTGAATACCGCATGGGGATCAAGACGCTAAATATGCGCAACATGTACGTGCTGTCGGAACGGCTGAAGAGCGAGGCTGCGGTGGTGGAGTTCCGCATCACGCCAGTTGGTGCGTAATTCGATGCGTACCGCAGGTTTCTCGTAAGACGAAGATCCCGACGTCGACTAGTCGGATGGTGCTGTCCAACGGCAAGGAGCGGGCATATGGCAGATCAACCCGGGGTGCGGCGACAGTCTGAATATGTCCCGCTGACCAAGGCGCAGTTTCGCGAGCGTTTTTTTCAGAAGTTCTACGATCCGCAGTACGAAAAGGTTGCGGCAGAACTCGAAAAAATTTTCGAAATTGCGTGGGACGGTTATATCCAGTATCGGAAATCACCGCGCAAGCAGGCTGCAGGTGCCGGATACGCTGATGCGGAAATGCAGTTGCCGGTGGAATGGCTGGCGACGCGCGCAGCGATCGAGGCCGCCGAAAAACGCCAGAAGAATCCGCTTGCGCCGACCCGCATCCTGATCGTAAATGGATCGTCGCGCAGTGAACACAGTTGTCCGGGAGAAATCTCGAAGACACGCCGGCTGGCGCAGCACGCGCAGCAGGCGATTGAAGCGCTTCCCGGCCATGAAGTGGATTTTCTGGATGTCTCCACGTTGACTGATGAGCCGTGGAAAGTTATTCATCCCTGCAAGGCCTGCGTATCGACGGCGATGCCGCTGTGTAACTGGCCGTGTTCGTGTTACCCCAATCACGCGATGGGGCAAAGCAACGACTGGATGAGCGAGATCTATCCACGCTGGGCGGCAGCGCATGGCGTGTTTCTGTTGTGCCCCGTGCACTGGTATCAGGCTCCAGCGAGCCTGAAACTGATGATCGACCGGCTGGTGTGCGCTGATGGCGGCAACCCCGATCCGACGACGACGCGCGGCAAGGACCCGGCGCTGGCCAAAGCGCTGGAATTGCAGGGCTGGGATTACCCGAAACATCTGGCTGGCCGCGCCTTTGCCGTTATTGCCCATGGCGACGCAGCAGGACCCGAAAATCTGCGCCGGATGCTGGCCGACTGGCTGAGCGACATCGGCATGATTCAGGCCGGACCACAAGCCGCCCTGGATACGTGGATCGGTTGGTACAAGCCTTACGCCACCAGCCATCAGGATCTGGATGCGGACTTCGAACTGTTTACCCAGGTGCAGAATGCGGCCCTGAGCCTGGTGGAAATGGTCAGGCAGTTACGCAGTGGTGAATATTGCGCACCCGATGCGGGTTTGCACCGTCCGCGGGAAAAATAGGCGGGGGACTTTCCAGATGCAGCGGACTTGTTGCACAATCAGGGGCGAAATCCATGTCACGAGAGGAGTCCACCATGAGTCATACCTTGGAGCAGTTTGCCGCACAATGCCACGATTACATCAAGGCTGAACCGGGTCCGGCCGGGCGCAAGAAGGTTGCCGCGCTGCTGCAGGAAGTGCTGAAGGACAAGCAGTTCATCGACAAACACGTCGACCCCAGCGTCGGCGAGCGCAAGATCATTTACGAAGATCCCGAATTCGGTTTCTGCATCCTCGCCCACGATTACACCGACGCCAAAACCAGCGGACCGCATGACCATGCGCATTCCTGGGCGATCTATGGCCAGGCGCGTGGCGAGACCGAGATGCGCGATTACCAGTTGCTGGAGCCGGGCAGTGCCGACAAGCCGGGCAAGGTGAAACACACCCGGACTTACAAATTGACCCCGGGTATCGCCCATGTTTACAACGAGGGCGATTTGCATTCGCCGAAACGTGAGGGCCCGACCAGCCTGATCCGCATTGAAGGCACCAATATGGCGAAGGTGGAGCGCTTCAAATTCGAGCAGGTCTGAACTGCTGGTGCTGTGTGACAAAAGGCTGCCCGCGGGCAGCCTTTTTCAGTGGTGGGCGTCGGTCGGGATGACCGGCAGCCCGCCACGGGCGAGGTTGTGCTGATGGCGTTTGCGCACCAGCACCATCGACAGCGAGACGAACAGGCCGAACATCGCGATGACCCAGTAGATCGAAACGTCCAGCCAGATCAGCAGCGCATACAGGCTGAGCATGGCGAGGATCGACAGGTTTTCGTTGAAATTCTGCACGGCGATGGAGTGCCCGGCGCCCATCAGGATGTGGCCGCGGTGCTGCAGCAACGCGTTCATCGGCACCACGAAAAATCCGGCGAGGCCGCCGATCAGCAGCAGCAACGGTATCGCGACAGACAGCGACGTGGCGAAGTTCATGGCGATGACGATGATGCCCATCGCGATGCCTACCGGCACCACATTGACCGCCTTGTGCAGCGGCACCACCCTGGCGGCGATGATGGCGCCGGCGGCAATGCCCACCGCGCAGATGCCCTGCAGCAGTGTCGCCTGCGACAGCGAATAACCCAGCGCGACCGCTGCCCACTTCAGCACGATGAACTGCAGCGTGGCGCCGGCGCCCCAGAACAGCGTCGTGGTCGCCAGCGAGATCTGGCCCAGCTTGTCGGCCCACAGCAGTTTTACGCAATGCGCGAATTCGCGGACCAGGTACCAGGGATTTTTGCTGGGTGGCCGGTGATCGACGCCGGTATCCGGAATGTAGAGGTTGAAAATCGCCGCGATGCCGTAGAACAGCACGATGACCGCGATGGCGGCTTCGGCTGGAGTGTCGACGCCGGTGTCGAAGTTCGGCAGGTCGATGGCGAGCAGATTTCTCGATACCGTGGAGCTGATCAGCACGCCGCCGAGCAGGGTGCCGATGATGATCGAGCTCACGGTCAGCCCCTCAATCCAGCCGTTGGCAACGACCAGCCGGTGGTGCGGCAGGTACTCGGTGAGGATGCCGTATTTGGCCGGCGAGTACGCGGCGGCGCCGAGGCCGACCACGGCGTAGGCGATCAGTATGGTCATGTATTCGGAAGCGCCAGGGATGTCCCACAGTTCATGGAAAAACATCAGCGCACAGCCGATGACTTTCACTGTGTTGGTGATGAACATCACGCGGCCCTTGGGCATCGAATCGGCGAAGGCGCCGACGAAGGCGGCGAAGACCACGTAAGAGATCGTGAAAAAGAACTTCAGCAGCGGCGTCATCCACTCCGGCGAATGCATCTGCATCAGCAGCGCGATGGCGGCGACGAGCAGCGCATTGTCGGCAAGCGACGAAAAAAACTGCGCTGCCATGATGATGTAAAAACCGAAAGGCATGAATCCGGGGAGGGCGCTGGGTTGTGGGAGGTTGCGGTTTTGTTGTTGTGGCGTTGAAAAATGCAGGCCGTGTGCGGGAAAACCCGTCGGAGCCTGTGCAGTCGGCGGTGAAAGGAACCGCGGTTTTATACCATAGTTCCATGGGGATATTGCGGTTCCGGGTGCCGAGGTTTTTGCACTGCCGCTGATTTGCATCGGCTTTCTGCCGCGCGGCTTTGTCGGCAAGGCCCGAACGGGTAGTATCCTCATTTCCGCCAGACATCCCCCTATTTTCCATGGCCGATCGCCGCCTGCAGGTATTTCACGCCGTAGCCCGCCAGCTTTCGTTTACGAAGGCCGCGGAGCAGTTGTTCATGACCCAGCCCGCGGTGACGTTCCAGATCAAGCAACTGGAAGAACACCTCAATACCCGGCTGTTCGAGCGCAGCCATGGCCGCATCGCGCTGACCCCCGCCGGGGTGCTGGTGCTGGGATACGCCGAAAAAATCCTGACACTGTCCGAGGAGCTGGAAACCCGTGTCGGCGAACTCACCGGCGCGATCAGCGGGCCCTTGCTGCTCGGTGCGAGCACCACCATCGCCGAGTTCTACCTGCCGCAGATCCTCGGCGAGTTCAAGGCCGCGTATCCCCATGTGCAGGTGCGCATGACGGTCGCCAATTCGGAAACCATCGAAACGCAGGTGGCTGAACATGCGCTGGACCTCGGCCTGATCGAATCGCCGTCGCATCTGGCCGGGGTGCAGACGGAAGTGTGCTGCGAGGATATGCTGGTGATGATCTGCAGCCCGAAGTACAAGCTGGCCAAGGCCAAACGCGTGTCGGCGGCCGAAATTGCCGGTGAAGCTTTCATCAGTCGTGAGTCGGGGTCCGGCACGCGCGAGTTTTCCGATCATTATTTCCAGCAGAACAAGATTCCACCGGACGCGATCAATATTGTCATGGAGCTGGGTAGTCCCGAGGCGATCAAGGGTGTGGTCGCCACCGGACTCGGCGTCTCCGTGCTGTCGCGCGCGACGGTGGCCAAAGAACTGAAGCTCGGGGTGCTGGTGGCGGTGCCGCTGGATCCGCCGCTGATCCGTGCCCTGTCGGTGGTGACGCCGCGCAACAAATTTCGTTCGCGCCTGGTTTCGACCTTCGTCGAATTCGCGATGGTGCGGATGAGGGATATGGCTGCTGCGCAATGACCGGGGATGAACGGCGCCGGACGCTGCTCGCGGTGTTCGAAGGGCTGGAACCGCGGCAGCAGGACGTGCTGATGGATTTTGCCGCGACGCTGGCGGTGCGTGATGACCTGTCTGCGCCGGCGACGATGCGACCGGAACCGCGGCCCGCCGATGAGTCGGTGGTGGCGGCGATCAAGCGTCTGACCCGCGCGTATCCGGCTGCCGAACGGCGCCGGCTGATGGGGCCCGCGTCACTGTTGATGGCGCAGCATGCGCTGCAGGGGCGGGCGGCAGCAGAAGTCATCGATGACCTCGAAGTGGTGTTTGAACGGCAGCATTTAGAGGCAGCGCGGAGTGATGAGTGATGAGTGCGGAACGAATACATATGCTGTACTGAATTGACGGCACATGCCCAGACCCATAAACGCAACCATTGATCTTGCCGCGCTGGCGCATAACCTCGGCGTCGCGCGCGCGCATGCGCCGCATGCGAAAGTGTTTGCCGTGATCAAGGCCAATGCCTATGGCCATGGCTTGTTGCGTGCGGCTGGTGCGTTGCGCGCAGCTGACGGCTTTGCGGTGCTTGAGTTCGATGCCGCAATCCGGCTGCGCGACGCCGGATACACGCAACGCATTGTTTTATTGGAAGGATTTTTTGACGCGCGCGAGGCGGTGGCCGGTGCTGCGCGGAAAATCGCCAGTGTGGTGCATGCCGATGAGCAGTTTGCATGGATTGATCCCTTGCTCACCGGCTCGCGTCTCGACGTGCTGCTCAAAATCAACAGCGGCATGAACCGGCTGGGGTTTGCGCCGCAGGCCGTGCGCGGCGCGTATGACACGCTGCAGGACAATCCCGGCGTCGGCAAGATCACGCTGATGTCGCACTTTGCCGATGCCGACGGCGCGGGCGGCGTGGCTGCGCAGATGACGGTGTTCGAGCGTGCGGCGGCGGGGATTGTCGCGCCGCGCAGTCTGGCCAACTCGGCGGCAACGCTGCGTTACCCGGAAACCCATTTCGACTGGATCCGGCCGGGCATCCTGCTCTATGGCTCCTCGCCGTTTACCGACCGCACTGCTTTGGAGTTGGGGCTGCAGCCGGTGATGACGCTGACTTCCGAAATTATCAGTGTCTGCGACCTGAAGCCCGGTGACACCGTCGGTTACGGCGGGACGTACCGTGCCGAACGGGCCATGCGCATCGGCATCGTCGCCTGTGGTTATGCCGACGGTTATCCGCGCCATGCGCCCAGCGGCACGCCGATCCGGGTGGGCGAGCGCATGACCACCACCGTGGGCCGGGTGTCGATGGACATGTTGTGCGCCGATATCACCGGCATGCCGGAAGCGGGCGTCGGTTCCCGGGTCGTGTTGTGGGGCGCGGGTAATCCAGTGGATGATGTGGCGGGCGCAGCCGGCACCGTCAGTTATGAACTGCTGTGCGCGCTGACGACACGTGTGCCGATAATAGAGCTCGCTTAAAATAATCGGGAGGGCGGCGATGCCGTGGCGTGACTGGCAGGATGATATCGAGCGGCAATTCAACCCGCGGGCGTGGGCGACGGATGTGGAAGCGCAGCATGCGCTGCGCGGCAAACTGTCGGCGGCGGCGCGTGCCTGTTTGAAGGGTGAGTTCAACGTTGCGTACGGCGATTCGCCACGCCAGGCGCTGGACATTTATCACGCCGATGAGCAGGCAAATGAGGGCCCAGCACCGATCGTGGTCTATTTGCATGGCGGCTACTGGCGCGTCGGCGAGAAGGAAAAGCAGGCGGTACTGGCCGGGCCGCTGGTGGAAGCGGGTTTTCCGGTGGTGATGCTGGGTACGGATCTTTGTCCGGCAGTGACGCTCGACACCATTGTTGCCCAGGTCATGCGCGGCATCGTCTGGGCTGCGCAGAATGCGAAACGCATCGGTAGTGACGGACGACGCATCTATCTCTATGGTCATTCGGCGGGCGCGCATCTCGCAGCCTTGGGCTTGGCCGAGGACTGGACGCGCCACGGACTTGCCGCAGATCTGATCTGCGGCGCGACCCTGGTATCCGGCATCTACGATATCGAACCCGTGCTGCATATCAGCGTCAACGATCTGATCAAACTGACAGCGGATCGGGTGAACGCGCTGAGCCCGCAGTTCCATCCGCCGCGGCACTCGGTGCCGCTGGTGCTGGCGGCAGGCGCCGGGGAAGCGCCGGGCTGGGTTGCGCAGACGCACGATTACGCAACGCTGTGCGAGCGCGCCGGCTGCAAGGTCGAAGTCATCGTGGTGCCGCACGAAGGGCACTTCAGCACGATCCCGCTGCAGGCGGATGCCGGGCATCCGGTCAACCAGGCGATGCTGCGGCAATTGCGCGACATGTGAGACCTGTTACAGTCCATCATCATGGTTTCCAATTTGCAACTCAAGCATCACACTCCCACGGCTGAAGGCTCACGTCTGGTGACTGCTCCTCCGCAGATCGATCCGGGGGTGCGCGGAAACGCGAAAGCTAACAAACTTGATCCGCAAGACAGGGCATTTCACGATTGGTATCGTTTTGTTTTGTCGTTCCCTCCCCATCTGGTCAGGCAGTACATTACTGAGTTTGGTCTTGCGGGCGACGATGTTGTCATGGATCCGTTTTGTGGTACGGGGACTACGATCGTTGAGGCCAGGAAATTGGGGGTGCTTGCGGTTGGACTGGAAGCAAATCCGGTCGCTCAGTTTGCCTGCACAACAAAGCTGGATTGGACAGTCGAACCCGATTCGTTGAGAAGTCTCGCTGAACAGGTTGCGGCAGAGGCGAGGAGCGTGCTGAGGCGCGACGGAATCGACGATGATGTGTTGTTTTCAGGAGCGATGGCTGCCCTGAATCTAAGAACTCTTGATGCCGTGCGCGAGAAATTTTTATTGACGAACTCCATTGGTCCGGTGCCGTTGCACAAAGCGCTTGTATTGCTGGATTGCTTGCGTAAACGACAGGCGGTGCCGGGTTATAACCACGCGATGCTCGCGCTTGCCGATGTGTTGGTAAACAGTGCCAGTAACCTGCATTTCGGTCTGGAGGTTGGCGTGGGAAAAATCAAGCAGGATGCCCCGCTATTCGACCCATGGCTGAAAAAAATATCAAATATAATCAATGATTTAACTCATCCTCCGATCTCTGCATCTGATGCTGCTACGGTGTATCTCGCTGATGCGCGCAGAGTGGGAGAGTTTATAAAGCCTGCCCCTGTGTCGGCAGTCATTACTTCCCCGCCCTGTCCCAATGAAAAGGACTACACCCGGACCACCCGCCTGGAATCGGTATTGCTTGGTTTTGTAAGTACCCGTGACGATCTCCGGGCGCTGAAGCGTGGCCTAGTCAGGTCCAATACCCGAGGTGTTTACAAAGAGGATGATGACGGCCAGTGGGTGGCAAAGCATCCGGAAATCAATCGTATTGCCGATGAAATCGAGGCGCGCCGCATCAGTATGGGGAAGACCTCCGGATTCGAGCGTATGTACGCACGTGTTACGCGTTTGTATTTTGGTGGCATGGCCCGGTGCTTGGCGGAATTGCGCCCCTTGCTGAAACCGGGAGCGCGTCTGGCTTATGCGGTCGGAGATCAGGCGTCCTATCTGCGGGTCATGATCCGAACCGGCACTTTGCTTGCCGATATTGCACAGAGTCTCGGTTATGAACTGGAGCGGATTGATTTGTTTCGTACCCGGCTTGCTACGGCATCAAGGGAACAATTACGCGAGGAAGTAGTGATTTTGCGGTGGCCGAAAAGAATGCGGAGGTAAATATGGCCTCATCTGAAAATCGGTATGAGCGGCTTATCTCGGCAATTTTCAGGAAACGATTTCGTGTAGGGCAGGCTGCAGTTGAATTTTCGAGGGATGATCTTGTTAAGGCAGCAGAGCGGCTGAAAATCGATTTACCGAAGAACCTCGGAGATGTGCTTTATTCTTTTTGTTATCGCGCATCGCTTCCTAAAGCTATTCTGCGTCGTGCGCCTTCCGGCAAGGAATGGATTATTCGTCCGGCCGGTCGGGCACAGTACAAGTTTGTTTTGATTGCGATTGGGGCGGCAAATATTACGCCCTCGAAACTCCTGGCCGAAACGAAAGTTCCTGATGCGACACCAGGCGTTATCGCGGCTTATGCGCTGACAGATGAGCAAGCGCTGTTGGCGCGCTTGCGATACAACCGGTTGATCGATATTTTTACGGGGCTCGCCTGCTATTCATTGCAAAGTCATCTTAGAACAACGGTGCAGGGTATGGGGCAGGTCGAGACTGATGAGATATACGTAGGGATAGACAAAAGAGGCGTTCATTACATTATTCCGGTTCAAGCCAAAGGCGGAAAAGACAAAATGGGGGTCGTGCAGATTGAGCAGGACTTTGCGGTCTGCAAGGCGAAGTTTCCGAATCTGCTTTGTTTGCCGATTGCAGCACAGTTCATGGCACAAGGCGTGATTGCCCTGTTCTCGTTTGAGGAGGGCACGGACGGCGTCAAAGTGACCGGTGAAAAGCATTATCGGCTGGTGGCGCCAGGCGAATTAAGTCCGGATGAACTGGTGTTGTATCAAAGCAGACAGGTCTAGGCTTCGGAAAGAGATGGCCAAAACCAAAACCGTTTATGTCTGCACCGAGTGCGGTGGCCAGGCGCTGAAGTGGCAGGGTCAGTGTCCGCATTGCCAGGCCTGGAACACGCTGGTCGAGTCGGTGGCGGAAACTGCCGCGCCGTCGGCGAACCGGTTTTCGCTGATCGCCGAAACCGGAAAATTGCAGCGGCTGTCGGAAGTCGAGGCGCGGGAGGAGTCGCGCGTATCCAGCGGCATTGACGAATTCGACCGCGTGTTGGGCGGTGGACTGGTGCCGGGCGCGGTGGTGCTGATCGGTGGTGACCCCGGCATCGGCAAATCAACGCTGCTGCTGCAGTCGCTGGCAGCCATGGGTGCCGCGCGCAAGGTGCTGTATGTCAGCGGCGAGGAATCACCGCAGCAGATCGCACTGCGCGCCAACCGGCTCAACGCCAACGCCGAGCATGTGCACGTGTTGCCTGAAACCAGTCTCGGCAAAATCCAGTCGGTGATCCAGAACGAAAAGCCGGAAATCGCCGTCATCGATTCGATCCAGACCCTGTATTCCGATGCATTGACCTCGGCGCCGGGTTCGGTGGCGCAGGTGCGCGAATGTGCTGCGCAACTGACGCGGCTGGCCAAAGCCAGCGGCACCACCATCATTTTTGTCGGCCATGTCACCAAGGAAGGCACGCTGGCGGGACCACGCGTGCTCGAACACATGGTCGATACCGTGCTCTATTTCGAGGGTGACACCCATTCCAGCTTCCGCCTGATCCGTGCCTTCAAGAATCGTTATGGCGCGGTCAACGAGCTCGGCGTGTTCGCGATGACCGACAAGGGATTGAAGGGTGTGGCCAATCCGTCGGCGCTGTTCCTGTCACAGCACGATACCGAAGTGGCGGGGTCCTGCGTGCTGGTGACGCAGGAAGGTACGCGACCGCTGCTGGTGGAAATCCAGGCGCTGGTGGATGAAGCGCATGCGCCGAATCCGCGGCGGCTGAGCGTCGGCCTCGAACAGAACCGGCTGGCGTTGTTGCTGGCGGTGTTGCACCGCCATTCCGGCATCGCCTGTTTCGACCAGGATGTGTTCGTCAATGCCGTCGGCGGCGTGCGCATCTCCGAACCCGCAGCAGATCTTGCGGTGCTGATGGCCGTGGTCAGTTCACTGAAAGACAAACCGTTGCCGAAAAAACTGGTGGTATTCGGTGAAGTGGGGCTCGCCGGCGAAGTGCGGCCGGTGCAGCGCGGCCAGGAGCGCTTGAAAGAAGCGGCCAAGCTCGGTTTCACCCATGCGCTGATTCCGCATGCCAATGCACCGCGGCAGGCGATTGCAGGACTGAAAATCATCGCGGTGCGGCGGATCGAGGATGCCGTCGTACACTTCCGCGACGGATTCTAAAAATCAATAAAAACAAATACATATAATAAAATTTTGGAGTTACGGCTTTGCGTCTGCTTGCTTGTTTCTGGTGCCTGCTGGCAGTGGTTTTTGTGCCGTCTGCGGCGCAGGCCGCAGACGGGATTGATGAGCAGATCATCCATGTTCCGGTGCAGATCCGCGATGCAACCGGAACTGCGCTGGCGCAGGACATCGTGGTCACGGTGTTCGAGGAGCGTGGTCGCGCAACCTATCCATTGCTGGTGTTGAACCACGGCCGTCCGGCGACCGGTGACCGTGCCGGTCTGAATCGCGTGCGTTATACGCAAGCCGCGCGATTTTTTGCGCAACTGGGATTTTCAGTCTGGGTGCCGACGCGCGTCGGTTACGGCGCCAGCGGCACCGCAGTGGATGCCGAATACGCGGGTTCCTGCGCCAGCCGCGATTTTGCGCGCTCCTTCGGCATCGCCGCTGACCAGGTGCAGCAGGTGATCGACCATGCGCGCAGTGAACCGCGCATTGACGCACGGCGCATCGTCGTTGCCGGGCAGTCTTATGGCGGTGCCACCAGTATCGCGGTGGCCGCGCGCAACCTGCCGGGCGTGGTGGCGGCGATCAATTTCTCGGGCGGCGGCGGGGGCAATCCCGAGACGCGGCCCGGTGAACCGTGTTCGACGCAGATTGCTGCGGAGACTTTTGGTGGTTACGGGCGCAGCCTGCGCGTGCCGACGCTGTGGATCTACAGCGAAAACGATTTGTATTTCAGTCCGCGCCACACCCGGGCGTGGTTTGCCGCTTTTCGCGCGCAGGGTGGTCTAGGGGAATTCATGCTGCTGCCGGCGTTCGGCGGCGATGGCCACCAGTTGTTCGCACGTGGGTTCGACATATGGGCGCCGCTGGCCGGGGATTTTCTGTTGCAGCAGGGGTTCAGCCGGTAACGCCACCCTTCGATCCGGCCACAGTATGGGCGGCCGCGGTTTCGCCGGCTGCGACGATGCGTTAAAATGCCCGTCCTTCCGGCGCAGATTCGCTGTGCAGTGACGTGCCGGATTCCGTGTTTCCATTTCCGGAGCATTCATGAAGGTTTTAGTGACAGTCAAACGGGTCATCGACCCGTACGTGAAAGTGCGCGTCAAGTCCGACGGCACCGGGGTTGAGACCGCCAACGTCAAGATGGCGATGAATCCGTTCTGCGAAATCGCCATTGAACAGGCGGTGCGCATGAAGGAAGCCGGCGTCGTGACCGAAATCGTTGCTGTGTCGATCGGCGCGCCGCAATGCCAGGAAACACTGCGCACTGCGATGGCGATGGGCGCCGACCGCGGCATTCTGGTTGAGACCGGGACGGCCGACATGCAACCGCTGGCGGTGGCCAAGCTGGTGAAGGCGATCATCGACAAGGAACAACCCGGGCTGGTGATCATGGGCAAACAGGCTATTGATGACGACTCCAACCAGACCGGACAGATGGTATCGGCGCTGCTCGGCTGGCCGCAGTCGGCGTTTACCTCGGCGATCACCATCAATGGCGATAGCGCGGAGGTGACCCGCGAAATCGACGGCGGGCTGGAGAAGCTGACGATCAAATTGCCGGCGGTGATTACCACCGACCTGCGCCTCAATGAGCCGCGTTATGTGACGCTGCCCAACATCATGAAGGCGAAGAAAAAGCCGCTGAAGACACTGAAACCCGAAGCGCTGGGTGTGGATGTCACGCCGCGATTAAAAACGCTGAAGGTCGAAGAGCCACCGAAACGCAGTGCCGGCGTCAAAGTCGCCGACGTGAAAGAACTCGTAGCCAAACTCAAAAACGAAGCCAGGGTGATCTGATGTCCGTACTCGTCATTGCCGAACACGACGGCAAACAATTGAAGCCCGGCACCACCAATACGGTCACCGCTGCTGCGAAAATCGGTGGCGATATCACCGTGCTGGTTGCCGGTCAGCAATGCGCCGATGCGGCGCAGGCTGCGGCTAAAATCGCCGGTGTCAAAAAAGTGCTGCTCGCTGACGCGCCGCAGTATGCCGGCGGCGTTGCGGAAAACCTCGCTGCGCTGGTGCTGACCATCGCTGGCCAGTACACGCACATCCTGGCACCCGCCACCGGCTTCGGCAAAAACTTCATGCCGCGCGTTGCTGCTGCGCTTGACGTGCAGCAGGTGTCGGAAATCAGCGCCGTGGTCTCCGCCGATACCTTTGTGCGACCGATCTACGCCGGCAATGCGCTGGCCACCGTGCAATCGACGGACAAGGTCAAGGTCATCACCGTGCGCGCTACTGGTTTTGATGCCGCGGCAGAAGATGGCAGTGCCGCAGTTGAAAACCTTGCAGCGGTACCCGATACCGGCCTGTCGAAATTCAACGGTCAGGAATTGTCCAAATCCGATCGGCCCGAACTCACTGCAGCGCGCATCATTGTCTCCGGCGGCCGCGGCATGGGC
>JBBQAO010000011.1:0-70716 GCA_038316355.1 Burkholderiales bacterium | reverse complement strand
CTCATGACCAAGGACGCCGGCAACCTCGGATTCGCTCTGCGCGGCCAGCAGCAACCCGGTATTGATGCCGATAAATCCTCCGGGCAGCGCAAATGCGTTGATCTGGGGGTCCTGGATCACGAAAAACTCGAATTCCTGCCGTACCGCGTCGCTGCGCGCGGTCAGCCGCCCGCCCAAGCTGTTGGCGTAATCGGCCACCTCCGGGTCATCCAGGTAACTGGGGTCACGGCGGATTTCACGCATGATGCTCTCGCCAAGACGGCGCTCGTCGGCCTGCGTAATGGCTGCAGCGGAGACATCGCCCAGCTCAGGCAGGGCCTGCGCCAGCACGCGGGGGACGCAAAGCAAAACCAGCAGCAGGATGGGGCGCTGAAACATGGTGCTATGATAATTCCGGGCTGTCGGAGTTCAAAAATGAAAAAACAAACTGTTGCAGGCACCTTGACACATTTTGACGCGCAAGGTCAGGCATGGATGGTCAATGTTGCGGACAAGGCGGAAACCCACCGCCTGGCTAAGGCCATGGGCCATATCGTGATGCAGCCGGCGACACTGCGCCAGATCGTTGCCGGCAGAGCAAAAAAGGGGGATGTGCTCGGCATCGCGCGGATTGCCGGCATCCAGGCCGCAAAACACACCTCGACGCTGATTCCGCTGTGCCATCCACTGGCGCTGACCCGGGTCGAGATCGACTTCAGGATTGATCGCCGCCGCAACGCCGTAAGCTGCACGGCCACGGCGGAAACCGTAGGCCGCACCGGCGTGGAAATGGAAGCCTTGACCGCCGCCAGCATCGCCCTGCTGACCATTTACGACATGTGCAAAGCCGTGGATCGCGGCATGCGCATCGAGACGCTGCAACTCGAGGAAAAACGCGGTGGAAAATCGGGGGTGTGGAAAGCGGCAAAGCGCCGACGCTGACACTTTCGACACCAGCAAAGCCATAAGAATCGCCAATGACCCGATATGAATATCAAATTGAAAATTGTCATGGACAAGATTGGCGGGCTTGGCTAGGATTCAATCAAGTTTACGTTTCTGTTCGGTTTAGATAAATCGCCGTATTTCTGGCCCGTCAATTCCCGGCCGCGTGCGATAACCAAAATCATCCAACAGGAGGTTTCCTCATGAAGCAGCTACGCCGTAATTTTCTGAAACTATCCGGCGGCGCCGGTGTTGCGGCCGCGGCAGCCGCCGCCGGGTTGCTCAAGGCAGGCTCCGCCTGGGCCGCACCCTGGAACAAGAGCGCATTTGAATCGAAAGCCGTTGCTGACGCGCTTAAAGGCCTTGGAGCAACCAATCTGATCGAGAGCAAGGACATCACCATTACCGCGCCGGACATCGCCGAGAATGGCGCCATTGTGCCGATCGCAATCACCAGCAAGATTCCCAACACCCAGAACATCTCGATCATCGCCGAAAAAAATCCGTTCCCGCTCGCCGCAAGTTTCGACATCAGCGCAGGCAGCGAAGGCTACGTTTCGGTGCGGGTCAAGATGGGCCAGACCTCGGACGTGCGTGCGATCGTCAAGGCCGACGGCAAGTTCTACACCGCGGTCAAGGAAGTCAAAGTGACTGTCGGCGGCTGCGGTTGATCGGTTGATGCTGCGAACATACTGAACATAGGGGGAGAATGGCATGGCTGAACCGATGAAAATCCGCGCAACGCTGCAAGGAGACACAGCAGACGTGCGCATCCTGATGCGGCATCCGATGGAAACCGGTACCCGCAAGACCGCGACTGGCGTCGTGCCCGTGCATTTTATCCAGAGCGTGATCGTGGAACACAACGGCAAAACCGTCCTCGATGCGCAGTGGAGCCAGGCCATCTCGCGGGATCCCTTTCTCGGCCTGCGTGTCAAAGGTGCCAAACTTGGCGACAAGATCAGCGTCACCTGGACCGACAACAAAGGTGACAAGCGCAACGATGAAGTTGCGGTATCCGCGGGTTCATAACCGCGACAACGCGGCCTCATAAAAATAAAGAAGGGGGGGATTGTGAAAAAATTGCGCGGCATCACCATGGGCCTGGTTTCGGCCCTCTGCCTTGCCATGGCCACATCAGCCATGGCGCAAGGCAACGACCTTTCCGTCGGCCGCAAAATGCTGATGGAAGACAACCCCGGCGAACTGTGGATCGACCAGGGCAAGGCGCTGTTTCTCCAGAAACGCGGGCCAAAGAATGCATCGCTGGAGCAATGCGATTTCGGCATGGGGCCGGGAAAACTCGAGGGTGCCGCAGTGCGGCTGCCCCGCTATTTCGCCGACACCAACCGCGTCGAGGATCTTGAATCGCGATTGCTGACCTGCATGACGCAACTGCAGGGATTCGACCGTGCCCAGTTGATCAAACAGGCCATCAGTGCCCCGGCCAGCCGGGGTTCGGACATCGAGGCACTGGCGCTGTACGTGACATCCCGCTCCAACGGCATGAAAGTCAATGTGTCGCTGGGTCACCAGAAAGAGTATGACATGTACAAGGCCGGCGAATACCTGTTCTATCGCCGCAGCGGCCAGACCGATTTCGGCTGCGTGCAATGTCATGGCGAGCCCGACAAACGCATCCGCCTGCAGGATCTGGTGCACATGACCAGCAAAGCGGGCGCGCAGGAAGTGGCAGCGACCTGGCCGGCCTATCGTGGTGCGCATTATGTCGTGCGCACCATGCAGTGGCGCTTGAACGACTGCGTATGGCAGATGCGCCTCCCCGACCTCAAGTATGCGACAGATTATTCGATTGCGTTGACCACCTATCTCAACCGCCAGGGCAATGATGCAGTGATGCAAGTGCCCGGATTCAAACGCTAGGGGGATGGGATGAAAACGACTTTGATCATCCAGTGCTCGCTGTCCGCAGCAACCGGACTGCTGCTTGCCGGTTGCGCCACCTACCCGGATCAGGCGACAACCCGGCAAATGGCGGAAAAAATGGTATTCGAAGCCTTTGACGCCTCGCCGGCGCACATGAAACGCCTGGAACAGGACCGCTCGCAGCAGATCTGCAGCAAGGTCGGTGATGCGAAACTGAGTCAGGAAGAAGCCGCTGAAGTGGTCAAGCTCGCTCGCGCCTCGATCCAGTATCCGGCTTCAGGTCAGTTGAGCGGCGACTGGAAAGCCGGGGACAGACTGGCCCATGACGGGGCGGGAGACCGGATTCGCAATGGCAAAACCGAAAACCGCAAGGAAAACGGCGCGCTGTGCCAGAACTGCCACGCTCTCGCCCCGGGCGAAATCAACGTCGGCAATGTCGGCACGCCCCTGACCGGCTACGGCAAGCAGCGCGGCAATTCCGAAGCCATCGTCAAATACACCTACGAAAAAATCTACAACGCCTGGGTCTATTTCCCCTGCTCCAACATGCCGCGCCTGGGCGCCACCGGCCACCTGACGCCGGAGCAGGTCACACACATGGTGGCCTACCTGCTCGACCCGCAATCGCCGATCAACAAGTAGATCGATCCGGCAAGCAGAGAACATCCGGGGGCTTGGGCGACCAAGCCTCTTTTTTTCGGAATCCGTCACCATGAACATCACACGCCGCGAATTCCTGCAAATCCTGGCCATCGCCGCAGCGCAGGGTCTGCCGCTGGCCAGCGGCCGTGCCATGGCCGCCGCGCGCAGCGATGACCTCTACCGCTTGGGTAAAGCGCAGGGCAATGTCACGCTGATGCATTTCACCGACTGCCACGCGCAACTGCTGCCCGGCTATTTCCGCGAGCCGGATGTCAACATTGGTGTCGGTAACGCCCGCGGCCGGCCGCCGCATCTGGTGGGTAATGCGCTGCTGCAGCATTTCGGCATCAAACCGGGCACACGCGAAGCGCATGCCTTGACCCATCTCGATTACGTGGCCGCAGCCCGCACCTACGGCAAGATCGGCGGCTTCGCCCATCTCGCGACACTGGTCAAACAAATCCGCGCGCAACGCCCCGGGGCATTGCTGCTCGACGGCGGCGACAGCTGGCAGGGTTCCGCCACGGCGCTGTGGAGCCGGGGCCAGGACATGATCGATGCCTCGAAACTGCTCGGCGTCGATATCATGACCGGCCACTGGGAATTCACTTACGGTGCCAAACGGGTGCAGGAAGTGGTCAACAATGATTTCAAGGGGCAGATCGAATTTCTGGCGCAAAACATTCGCACCGCTGATTTCGACGACCCGGTATTCCCCGCTTACACGCTGCGCGAAATCAACGGCGCGCTGGTGGCGGTCATCGGTCAGGCCTTCCCCTACACCCCGATCGCCAATCCGCGCCATTTCGTCGCTGACTGGACCTTCGGCATTCAGGAAGAACGCCTGCAGCGCGTCATCGAAGAAGTACGCAAAAAAGGCGCGCATGCCGTGGTGCTGCTGTCGCACAACGGCATGGACACCGATCTCAAGCTGGCCTCAAGGGTATCCGGCCTCGATGCCATTCTCGGCGGCCACACCCACGATGCCGTACCCCGCCCGATCACGGTAAAAAACCGCGACGGCAGCACGCTGGTGACCAATGCCGGCTCCAACGGTAAATTTCTCGGCCTGCTGGAACTTGATGTTCGTGGCGGCAGCGTCAAATCCGCGCACTACCGCCTGCTACCGGTGTTCGCCAACCTGCTCGAAGCCGATACCGACATGGCGGCGCTGATCAAAAAACACCGCGCCCCCTATGAGGCCAAACTCAATGAAAAACTCGCAGTCAGCGAGGGCCTGCTGTTCCGGCGCGGCAATTTCAACGGCAGCTTCGATCAACTGATACTCGACGCCCTGCTCGAGACGCAGGACGTGGAAATCGCGTTCTCGCCGGGTTTCCGCTGGGGCACCTCCATCCTGCCCGGCGAGCCCATCACCACGGAAGACGTGATGAACATGACCGCGATCACCTATCCCTTTGTCACCACCAGCAATATCACCGGCGAGAACCTGAAAAATCTGCTCGAAGACATTTGCGACAACCTGTTCAACCCCGACCCCTATTACCAGCAGGGTGGAGACATGGTGCGCGTCGGCGGGTTGCAGTATGCCTGTGACCCGACGCAGAAAATAAGTAATAGAATCAATGATTTACGTCTTAACGGCAGAGCTGTGGACGCAACCAGGACTTACAAGCTGGCGAGCTGGGCGCCGGTCGCCGAGGGCGCCTCGGGAGAACCCGTCTGGGATGTCGTCACGCGTTACCTGCGCGACAAAAAAGTGATCCAGCCGCCGGTGCTGAACCGGCCACGGCTGACCGGAGTGACGGGCAATCCGGGGCTGACAAGCTGATCAGGATTGTCGCGTGGTCATTCGTTGATCCAGCCTTGCGTCCAGAACCGTGGGTACAACGGGGTGTCGGGCGGATGCGCCGCCAGGTAGGATTTTTCGCGTTCGGCGATGCGGCCGATTTCCGGCGCAACACCATAAACAACAGCACCGGCGGCAATCACTGTCAGGACCACCAGCATCGCATATTGAACAGGGCCGCTGCGCACAGCGTGCGTGGTGAAATAAATGCCCATCGCCCAACCGCACAACAAAACCAGCAGGATCTGGCTGACCGGCATGACCAGAACGCCGTCCACCATTGCCTGCGCTGCCGCTCCGGCCAGTGCAGCCAGCAATGCGATCATCACCATTCCCTTCTGCTCCCCGGCCTGCTCAACCGTGCGCCGCACATGCCCTGCAAAAGCCAGGCCGGCAGCGGCACAGACACCGGTCAGCAACAACGCGGCGGGGATGCCCCATTCGGCAAGCCATTGCAGCACCGCGTTGTGCGGATGCGCTGCAACCTCGGTGGCGAAATAGGCATAGTGCATCGGGCCGACGCCGAGCAGGGGATGCCGGACAGTAAAATCCAGCGCGGTGGACCACAACACCTCCCGCAGCGACAGTGAAACAATGTCTCCTGCACGGTGCAAAAACCATACGGGCTGCTCCAGCAACTGCGGAATCGCCCAGATGAATACGCCGTAACACAGCGCCCCGCACAACAGGCCGCGCAACTGCCACTTGATCCACTGGCGACCGGTCTGCCCGCAGTAGATGGATACCGCAATGACGCCGACCAGCAGTGCGACCCAGGTGCCGCGCGTACCGGATCCGACAGCCAGCATCCACCAGATCGCCGGAATGCTCCACCACAGCGCACGGCGCAGCCGCGTCGTTCCCCACCACATGGCCGGCAACAATAGAAACGGCAGCAGCATTGTCTGGATATGACCGAAGAAACGCAGGTTCGAAAAACTGCCGTACAACTCGCGCACATTAAAACCAAGGCCATAAACCGGACCGACCAGCAGCATGGTCACATACACACTGCAGGTGGTGACGGCATACGCAGTCGCTGTCGCAAAAAACAACAGAACCAGCAGCGGGTCAAGACGATCCCCGAACCGGCCCCGCTCCGCGGCGACGCCCAGAACGAGCAGCAACAACAGCCACGTCTGGCCCCATTCCAGCAGCGCCCAGCGCGGCAAGGGTGCAATCAGGCTCGACATCAGACCAAATACCAATGCGCTGAGCAGTGCAAGGCGGATTGCGCGTGAAAGTCCGCTCCAGACGGCCGCCGCCGGCGCTGCAGCGCCGGGAACGGCCAGCGCCGGCAACACTGCAAACAGCAGCACCAGCTGGGCCAGGCGTTGCCCGTCGTGCCACGCAAGGTCAACGGTAAAATCAATATTCAGTGCCAGAAAAACAAAAGCGGCGACGGCGCATATCACCCATGGCAGCGAGCGCAAGGGAGGGCGCAGATTTCCGGACATCCCGTACTGGAGTTGATCGGCAGACATGGAAGCCATTCAGTAACCGGACAATCCTGCGATCATCACGGAAGCCGCCGGTTTTGCCAATACACAGTGCATCACGCAGACAGGCTGCCCGCCCCCGTGTACGAAAAAAAGCCCCGGTTTCCCGGGGCTTTTTCATTACAACCAAACAGAATGGATCAGGTGCCCACGCCGGTTTTCGATTTGCCGCAGCCGGTGCCGCTGACCGTGTAGCCCCAAGTCACTGAAGTCGCGCTGATTTGCGGAACAACCAGAACGTTGCAATCCGACACTGCCGGGGTGCCGGCGATCATGATCCCGGCGACGCTGAACGAGATGCTCGACAGGTTGGCGCTGGTGCCGGTGGGGAACACGGCGCCGGTAGCCGAAGTCACTTCAGCGGTGGTGTCGCACTCGGATTGTGAGCCGGCGTTGTTCTGCAGGCACTCGGCAATCGCGGTTTTCCAGGATTGCACGCGGGCGATATTGTCCTGCCACTTCGCACGGGTGATGTAG
This sequence comes from Burkholderiales bacterium, assembly GCA_038316355.1. GTDB lineage: Bacteria > Pseudomonadota > Gammaproteobacteria > Burkholderiales > SG8-41. The sequence goes on along the minus strand of JBBQAO010000011.1, from coordinate 63,477 downwards.
TCCTGATACTGCGGAATCGCAATCGCCGCCAGAATGCCGATAATCGCCACAACGATCATCAGTTCGATCAGCGTAAAGCCTTTTTGCAGGTTTCTCATATGATGAAGCTCCCAAAAAATTGAAATACGTTAAGCAGGTCAGTGCCCGCGATACCTATTGAGCAAGAGCTGTACCAGCCGAAACACATAAAGCCACCCCTTCCAAAATAGAACATAACTCATTGTTTTTATTAATTTTTTTAGTCCAATTTAAACTCCGAATCAAACCGCTGTGACATCACGCACATTTTTTGGATGGGTTTAAGCGTTCATTGCTCCACATTACGAACAATCTCTTGCCGCCATGCGTAAACTGTCAGGATGTGACAAAAATAGTCACTCAAGAACTGGTTATTAAACGACGGGCGAGGTCCTCAGTCGTCCTGCGAATCACCGCATCCCATGTCCCGGCCTCGGTTTGGCGCATCAGTTTGGCGGTCGGATACCAGGGCATCGCCTCGCCTTCCAGGCCATAACGCCACTCGGGCGCATGGGGCACCATCACCCAGACCGGCCTGCCCAGAGCTCCAGCCAGATGAATAACCGAAGTACAAACGCTGATCACCAGATCCAGTTCGCTGACCAGCGCTGCGGTTTCGTCATAGTCACCATCGATAGCCTGCGGCCAGTCCGTGATTTCAATGGCGTGGGCTTCCTTGAAGCCAGCAGTCTCCGCGGCACGCTCACCATATTGCAGATTGATCCAGCGCACCCCGGGCAGCGCAAGCACCGGATGTAATGCCTCCAGTGACAGGGTGCGCCGGTTGCGATTGGTATAAACCGTGCCGCCTTTCCAGGAAATACCAACCCTCAGGCCATTACCCAGCGCAGCCAGCTTTTCCCGCCAATGGGCTGCGCGTCCCGCATCGACCTTGAGATACCCCTGATGCGGTGGAAAATCACGCAGCGAGTTCCTGAGGTACCCCGGCACGCTGGCGCTGAAAATCCGCACATCAAAATCGTCGCGGCGCAATACCGCTTCCTTGATCGCGTTATCCACCATTGGGATAAACGTCGCTTCAGGAAAAGACCTGGCCAGCAGTTTCTCCAGCCGCGGCTCACATTCGATATAACAATGTTTTGCATCGCGGATCAGTTGCGGGAAACAGGACGAATACATGATGTCGTCGCCGATACCCTGCTCGCGCATCACATGAATGGTCCGCTCGCGCAAGGAAGTGCCGTTCCAGCGCGGCTCACAGACACGCCTGATCGCGCGCCGGATCTTGAACCGATACTCGAACCCGGCCCAGCCATCCCGGTAACGCCCGCGCATCAGGTTCAGCATGCCGAGATGGAACATTGCATCGGGATAGTCCGGCAAGACCTTGAGCGCGCGTTTATACGCTGCAGCGGCTTCGTCAATTTCTCCCAATGAGAGCAGCGCTGAGCCCAAAGTCACATAGATACCCGGCACATCCTTGCGAAAACCGATGGCCTTGCGGCCTGCCGCAACCGCGCCCTGCAGATCACCGGTTGAATACCGGGCATAGGCCAGAAAAAACCAGGTCTCGAAGGTTTCTCCCAGTTCCGTGAATGATCGCTCCGCGACATGCAGGGCTTCAGAGTACAGGCCCAGCTGATCCAGTTTGATGATCAGTTGCTGCAGCACATCGGCCTGCTCCGGCGCGTATTCCTGCGCAGCCAACAGTTCATCAAGGGCCTCTTTGTCGCGGCCCGTGGATTCGAGGATTTCCGCCAGATGCAGCCGGTATCTGGGTTCCTTCGGCTGCACTGTCACGGCCTGCCGGCAAGACCGTTCTGCGGCCCGGTGATCACCGGCCTTGAGCATCACCAGCGCAAAATCGGAATGCGCTTCCGCCAGTGCGGGGTCCGCAGCCACCGCAGCGCTGAGGTAAGGCGCCGCCTCGGCATGCCGGTCCAGTTCGATCAGGGCGCGGCCGCACAGATGGTTGGCCTGGGCGCTGCGCGGCTCCCGCGCCAGCGCAGCCCGGCATTTGGCAATCACTTCGGTGTAGTTGCGCTGATTAAAATCCGCGATTGCGGATTCAAGGTCAGACCATACGCGGGAGTCACGACGGGAACGCAACAGCCGTACCGGCGTGCGCAGCAGATGGAGCAGCAGGTTTTTCAGCATGGTCCGGTAATCAGCGGGTTTCTGTGCAACAAACCATCAAGTCATTTCAGCGGGGCGATTGTAGCGGCTTCGGATGTCACAGCGGCAACCCGCTGCCTTAATGCCTGTTCAATATTGACAAGGACAGGGTCCCACACGCCCTGCGCTTCCTGCCGGAACAGTGTTACTGACGGATACCAGGGCGTGGATGCGCCGCGCAAGCCATAACGCCACTCCGGAACACGTGCCGTGATGACCCAGGCCAGCTGGCCCAGCGCACCCGTCAGATGGACGACCGAGGTGCAGACACTGATCACCAGATCCAGCGCACTGACCAGCGCCGCAGTTTCGTCGTAGTCGTCATCAATCGCTTCCGGCCAGTCAACAATCTCCATGCCGCTCATCGCCCGCAACGCTGCAATTTCATGTTCACGTTTGCCGTATTGCAGATTGATCCAGCGTACTCCTGGCACGGACAGCACCGGCAACATGGTTTCCAGCGACAATGTCCGCCGCTCGCGGTGGGTAAATACCGTGCCTCCGCGCCAGGAGAGGCCGACTTTCAGGCCGGGACCCAGCGACTCCAGCCGGGTACGCCAGTAAGCGGTCCGCTGCGGATCCACTTTGAGGTACCCATGGTGCGCGGGAAAATCCCCGGGCACTCTGCGCGAATACTGGGGAAGGCTCCCCGCGTAAACCCGGGCGTCAACCGCGGCACCCGGGTTGGTCTGCACGGCTGTTTTGATGTCTGTGAGTGGATAGAACACCGCGTCCGGGAATGATCGTGCAAACAACTTCTCCAGGCGCGGGTCGCACTCGATGAAACAGTACTGCGCCTGGCGGATCAACTGCGGGTAACAGGACGCAAACATGATCTCGTCGCCCAGTCCCTGCTCACGCATCACCAGCACGGTGCGCCCCTGCAGCGATGTCCCGTCCCAGGGCGGTGAACATGGCCGCATTGCCTTGTTTTTATCGCGCCGGAAGCGCTGCTCAAAACCCTGCCAGCCTTCGCGGTACTCCGCCGACATCAGCTTGATCAAACCCATGTGAAACAGCGCATCTGGAAAATCCGGGGCTATGGTCAGTGCGCGCTGATAGGCTGCGGTGGCGTCTTCAATCCGCCCCAAGGCAAAAAAAGCGGATCCCAGCGTCACGTGAACCTCAGGCCGGTCGGCACGGCAGGCCAGTGTTTTCTGACAAGCCTCGACAGCACCCTGCATATCCGCGACGGCGTAACGCGCGGCTGCGAGCAGGTACAGGGTCTGATCGGTTTCGCCGTTTTCCAGCACGGCACGCTCTGCAATCTGCAAGGCTTCTGGGCACATGCCCAGCCGGCTGAGCGCCCTGAACAGCCGGATCAACAGGTCAAAACGCTCGGGCGCAAATTCCTGGGCAAACGACAATTCAGCGAGCGCCTCCGCCGTCTCGCCGGCGTTCTCCAGTATCTCCACCAGACGCAGGCGGTATTCGAGTTCGTCGGGCCGCAAGGCAACGGCGCGCCGGCTGCTGCTTTCAGCACCCTTGAGTTGGCCAGATTGGAACAATACATCGGCAAGATCGGCATGCGCCGCCGCCAGCTCAGGATCCGTCGCGGCAGCCGCGCGCAGATACTGCATGGCCTCGGCATGGCGTCCCAGCGCCGACAATGCCCGCCCGCAAAGATGGTTGGCCTGCGCGCTGCGCGGCGCTTGCGCAATCACTGCCTTGCTGGCCCGGACTGCATCTTCGTATTTTTTTTCGCCAAACCAGGCCAGCGCAGGTTCCAGCGCGGACACCGCGCTGCGTTCGCGCCGTGCACGCAGCACTAGTGCCGGAGCGCGCAGCAGGTGCATCATCAGGTTTTTCAGCATGCTTGTGCGGCAGGCCTGGATTTGCGCGCCCGGCCCTTGAATGGCGTGTCGGGGGCTACACCGGACTTGATTCACTTGGTATCCTTGCATTCTACACGGCCGGACCGGCCGCTCGACTGACAAGGATGCACGCATGGGACTGTTTGGCTCCGCTTCCGGAAAACAAGTGGATGAATTTGCCTGCGCACTTGCAGTCGAGGTCAGCCAGCTTCGTCCGCCCGAGGGAAAGATGGTGCCAGGCAATCCCGGCCTGTCACTGAAAAATCTGGAGCGCAAAGTGGACGAGTTATTCGAAAAAGCCACCGCATTCCGCAAGCAGCACAAACTCGGCATTTACAAAAAGGCCCGCCTCGCCAATACCTTCCGCTGGGAAATGAAGGAACGCGGCTACGACGCAGGGTTCATAGAAGCAGTCACCGAAAAGCTGGTGGTGGCGGTTTCGAAAAAAGATTAATCGCGCAATACCCGACCCCGAGATCCGGCGTTGTGGCGTTGTGGCGTTATTGGCCTGGCGGCGGCTGGTAACCCGGAATCCGCGAGACGTCCACGGCATCAATCTGTTCAGGATCGAGGAATTCACTGGCATATTTCTCGTAGACCTTCTCCCACATGAACACGTCGAACAGATCCGGATCGACGTGCCCGTTCAGCTTGAACTTGCCGAGTATGGTCAATGACTCGGTCAGGGTCTTGCCTTTCTTGTAGGGCCTGTCCTTCGCCGTCAGCGCCTCAAAAATATCCGCGATACCCATGCAGCGCGCCTGCACCGACATCTGGTCGCGCGTCAGCCCCCGCGGGTAGCCCTTGCCGTCCATGCGCTCGTGGTGGCCGCCGGCATATTCCGGCACCCGCTTCAGATGGCGGGGCCATGGCAATGACTCCAGCATCTGGATGGTGACGTCGATATGGTGATTGATGATCTGCCGCTCGGCGGGCGTCAGCGTGCCGGCACGTATGGTCAGGTTTTCAATTTCGTCCGCCGTCAGGAAATCACCGATGCTGCCATCGGGGCGCTGCCAGCGGTAGCGGGTGGCGATCGCCTTGACCCGGGCCATGTCTTCCTCGCGCATGAACTCGCCGCCGACATTGGTCCGTCGCAGGAATTCGCGGTCCTGCTCGATGTCACGCAGCAGGGCCTCAGTCACCGTTGACGATGCGCCGCCGGTCAGCAGCGCCAACTGGGCGTCGCGCTTGATGACCTCGAACCGCGTGTCGATCAGTTCGATGCGGTCATAAATTGTCTGCAGCTTGGTCGCCTTGTCGACCACATGAACGGGGGTCGTCACCTTGCCGCAATCGTGCAGCAGGCCGGCGATTTTCAGTTCATATCGATCACGGTCGGTCATGGCGAAATCCCTGAGCGGCCCGACCTTGCAATTGTTGACCGCCTCGGCGAGCAGCAGGGTCAGCGTCGGCACCCGCTCGCAATGTCCGCCGGTGTACGGAGACTTGTCGTCGATCGCGGCATTGATCATCTGGATGAAGGACTCGAACAGGCTTTCCAGATGATTGATCAGCAGCCGGTTGGTCAGCGCAATCGCCGCCTGCGAAGCCAGTGACTCCGCCAGTTGCTGGTCGTTTTGCGAGAACGGCACCACCTCCCCGGTTTTGCTGTTCTTCGCATTGATCAACTGCAGCACGCCGATGATTTCATTCTCGTGATTCTTCATCGGCACGGTGAGGAATGACGTTGACCGGTAACCGGTTTTCTTATCGAAATTCTTGGTGCCGGAGAAATCGAATCCGGCTTCCGTGTAGGCATCCGCAACGTTTACCGAACAGTCGTGGTGCACGGCATAGGTGGCAACCATGCTGTTGTTGGCGCCGCCATCCTTGCCGAACAGGTTGACCGGATAAAACGGGATATCCACGCCGCTGGTGCCGCCCATGGCAATGCCCAGCGTGTCATTGCGCATGATCTCGAAGCGCAGTGACTTCTCATCGGTCATCCGGTAGAGGGTGCCGCCATCGGCGTTGGTGATGTCCTTCGCCGCAATCAGGATGGCCTCGAGCAGGCGGTTGATGTCGCGCTCGCGGGACAACGCGACACCGATGCGCAGCAGCTCGCCGAGCCGGTGGGCCAGTTCGGTCGCCGCCGGCAAAAGTTCCGGTTGATTCATGGGGGTCGGGACGAAGGGGGCTATGCTATTTGATACAGACAGCGCGGACCTGCTTCATGTCGGTGATGCCCATCAGCACTTTCTCGATACCGTCCTGCTTCAGGGTACGCATGCCGTATTCCAGTGCGGTCGCCACCATTTCCGCAACGCGCGCATGTTCCTGGATGTTCTTTTTCAGCGCGTCGGTGCCCACCAGCAGCTCGTGCAGACCCACCCGCCCCTTGTAACCACTGCCGCCGCAGGTTTCGCAACCCACCGGGTCGTGAATCACCAGCTTGCCGCTCTCGCCGCCATAATTGGCAATCCAGTCTTCCAGCAGTTTGGCTTCGGCCGCCTTGGGATCCTTTTTCCAGGTCTCGGTGTTTTTCAGTTCCATCGCATACTCGACCATCAGCGCCTGAATCTCCTCGGCAGTCGCATTGTGCGGTTTCTTGCACTTGCCGCACAGTCGCTTGGCCAGACGCTGCGCCAGAATGCCCAACAGCGCATCGGCAAAGTTGAACGGATCCATACCCATGTCGAGCAGGCGGATGATCGATTCCGGCGCACTGTTGGTATGCAGTGTGGCGAACACCAGGTGACCCGTCAGCGAAGCCTCAATACCGGTGCCGGCGGTTTCCTTGTCGCGCATCTCGCCGACCATGATGATGTCCGGGTCAGCGCGCAGGAAGGCCTTCATTGCCACCGCAAAGGTCATCCCCGCCTTGGGGTTCATCTGCACCTGGCGCAGGCCTTTTTGCGTAATCTCGACCGGGTCTTCCGCGGTCCAGATTTTGGTGTCCGAAGTATTCAGGTAACCCAGCACCGAGTGCAGCGTTGTCGTCTTGCCGGAGCCGGTCGGGCCACAGACAAAGAACAGGCCGTACGGCTTGGACACGACCTCCTTCAGCGTCTCGAGGTTGTATTTGGTCAGGCCGAGCTTATCCAGCTGGATCGGCTCCCCCGCCGCCAGTATCCGCATCACGATGTCTTCGACGCCACCGGCGGACGGGATGGTCGCCACCCGCAATTCGATGTCCAGCGGCCCGTATTTCTTGAATTTGATCTTGCCGTCCTGCGGACGACGGCGCTCCGAAATATCCAGGTCGCACATGATTTTCAGCCGCGCGGCGAGCGCACTGCGGTAACTTGCCGGAATCTGGATGTACGGCTGCAGCGTGCCGTCACGACGAAAGCGGATTTCGGTTTTCGCCTTGCCGGGATAAGGTTCGATGTGGATGTCCGAAGCGCCCATCTGGTAAGCATCGATGATGATCTTGTTGACGAGTTTGACCAGCTCGTTGTCGGCCGCGGCAGAGGCCACATCATCACCACCGGTGCCTTCGCCTTCGGCATCGTCATCCAGCGTGCCGAGCATGTCCTCGATGTTGCCGGAATCCTCAAGCCCGCTGCTCGCGCCAAACATCTGGTCCAGCGTGCTTACAAACTCGCTGTTGGTGGTGACCCGGAAGACAATCTTGCTCTTCGGAAACACATTGCTGACCATGCGTGATGCCTTGACCCGCTCCGGGTCGGTGGTCATCACGACAATGCCGTCTTTGGTTTCGTCCAGCGGCATCCACTGATTGGTCTGACAGAACTCGCGGTTCATGTTTTTCATCAGATCCGGCGGCTTGATGCGATCCTGTTTGAACGGCTCGTAGGGCACGCCGAAATAGCTTCCCAGCGCATCACCCAGCGCCGGCAGCTTGACCTGGAACTCGTCCTTCAGCACGATTTCGACGTCGAGGTTCTTGCGCCGCGCCGAACGCTGGGCGAGTTCGAGTTCTTCACCCGAAATCACCGCGTTGGTGACAAGCCCGTCGTACTTGCTGCGCACCTGCATCATCGGACCCTGGCGCTGGCGGAAGGCAATGGCCAGCGTCTCGGTCAGCGACAACACACCCTCTTCCATCATCGGCGGAAACGGCTGCCCGCCCTTGTTGTTGATGATCTGGACCACGCCGATCAGGTCCTTGGCTTTGGCATCCAGCACCGGGGCCACCAGCATCTGCTTGGTGCGGTACCCGGTCTTGGCATCGACCGCTTTGAGGAAATTCAGCTGCGCGCTGTAGGATTTGAGCTCCGCATCGTCATAGACGTCACGGATGTTGACCACACGCTTGTTGGTGGCGACGAAGCCGGCGATGGACTGCTCGTTGATCGGGAGCTTGATGTCCTTGAACGAAGTCAGCCCGGTCTTGACCTTGGAAATGATTGAGCCCTTGTCCTCGCTGAGCAGATAAATGGTCAGGCGGTCGGCATTGAACAGGGTGCAGAGTTCCTGCGACATCTCGAGAATGATCTCGTCGATGTTCTTGGTCGCATGGATCTTGTTGGTAACGACCTGCAGCTTCTGCTGAAAGTTTACTTTTTCAGCCAGATTTTCGGCGGCTACCGGCTTGCTCTGGAGTACTGTACTCATGATCACCCCTCTGTTTCCGTTGCTACTGTTGCTACTGTTACTGCTGTTACTGCTGTTACTGCTGTTGCTGCTGGTGCTGCTGTTGCTGCTGGTGCCGACGCGGGGTCCTGCAGCGCCGCGCCGGACTCAGAATTCAAAAACCTGATTCTGCTCCAGCATGCGCAACCGTCGCCCGGGCACCCGGGCCACGATCTGCTCCATGATCAGCTCCGCTTCCCGTGGTTTGAAGTGTGTCACATAAATGGCCGGGTCCAACTGCAGTTTGGCCAGTTCCTCCGCCAGCAGGCCCGGACAGAGATGCTTGGAGATTACCGCAAGTTCGCGCTCCGCATCCGACAACGCCGACTCGATGATGATGTGCTTTAAATTATTGATTTTATTAATATATTTCCAGGATTCGTCCTGGCTGGTGGTGTCTCCGGTAAAGACCAGGCTGGCGGCACCGGAATCCAGGTGAAAACCCACGGCAGGCACCACGTGGTTCGCCGCCACCGGTGTGATGGTCCGCCCGCCGGTAAGACGCACCGGCACCCCCACCCGGACCGGGGCATAACGCAGCACTGGCGACTGCGCGTGCGGAATCTGCCGGAAATCGGGCCACAGCTTCCAGTTGAACAGGTGCTCGCTGAGGATGTCGAGCGTCTCCTCTATCGCATACAGCGTGACCGGTTTGCTGCGCTGCCAGCCGACGGTGTCGAGCAGGAACGGGATTGAGGTCACATGATCCAGATGGGAGTGCGTCAGGAAAATATGGTCGATGTCCGCCAGTTGCTGCAGCGACAGATCGCCGACGCCGGTCCCGGCATCAATCAGCACATCGTCGTCGAGCAGCATCGAGGTGGTGCGCAGGTTGCCGCCGATGCCGCCGCTGCAGCCGAGGATGCGCAGCCTCATTACTTGGTATCAAACTTGTGCACGCCGTTCCATGCGGAATCCGGCGGATTGGCACGGTACCCGGCGATACGCTCCAGAAACACGTCGTAGAGGTAGGGCTTCACTGAAACTTTCTTGAGATTGATGAGTTGCAACTCCGCTTTGTCCCATTCCTGGGCGCGATAAAACCGCAGCGCCTGGTTCCAGAGTTTGATTTCATTGAGCCGGCTTTGTTCAACTTCGCCTTCCAACCCGAACGGCTCGTAGATCGCCACCGGATGATCCTTGCCCTTGACCTGCACCAGGTCGATTTCACGCAGCACGATGCCGGTGATACGCTGTTTGGTGGGTTCACCGATGATGATGTCGACCCCATACTGCTTGGTAATGCCTTCCAGCCGGGAGCCCAGATTAACCGCGTCGCCCATCACGGTATAGGCCTTGCGGATCTTCGAACCCATGTCGCCGACGCGCATCACACCGGAGTTGACGCCGATGCCGATCGCAAACGGCGGCCAGCCTTTTTCACTGAATTTTTTGTTGAGCACCACTGCCTGTTTCATCATGTCGAGCGCGGCCAGCACGGCGTTCTGAGCATGGTTCAGATCCGCCATCGGGGCGCCCCAGAAAGCCATGATCGCGTCGCCGATGTACTTGTCCAGCGTGCCGCGATGTCCTTCGCGGATCACCATGCTCATCGTAGTCAGGTAATCATTGATATATACCGACAGGTCCTCGGGCGAGAGGCTCTCCGAAATCGTGGTGAACCCGCGCACGTCGGAAAACAGCACCGTGAGATCTTCGGCGCGCGGTGCCATGTTGAATTGCTCGGGGTTGAGCGCCATCTGTTCGACCAGTTCGGGCGGCACATATTGCCCGAACAGCCCGGTGATCAATCGTGTGCCGCGCGCCTCGACCAGGAAGCCGTAGGCCATGTTGAAGGTAAACAGGATCAACACCAGCAGCAGTCCGGAAGCCAGTGGCAGCACCAGATGCCCGGTATGGAACACCACCAGATTGGCGACAACCACCGCCACCAGCGCAAGCGCCGTCACCAGCATCGATTTGAACGGTGTCAGCCGCGGCAACAGCAGCGTCAGCACCACGCCGGACAGCAGCAGCAGCACAAACTCGGCGCCGACCACATAGGGCGGACGCTGCTTGATGTTGCCGTCGAGTATGCCGCTGATCAGGTTGGCGTGGATCTCCACCCCGGGATACACCGGATCCACCGGTGTCGCCCGCAGGTCCAGCAGGCCTGGCGCCGTGGTGCCGATCAGCGCGATTTTGCCGCGGAGTTCTTCGACAGGAACGCGCTCGTTCAGCACATCGACCAGCGAGTAATACCGGTAGCTGCCCTTGGCGCCACGATAAGGCACCAGCGCCGCCGCCTGAAAATCGACCGGGATTTCAAACGGCCCGGTCTTGATCCATTCCAGACCGCTGTAATCGCCACTGTCCTGATTGACCACCGGCACCACCGGCGGCTGGCCATGCACCGCCCGCACCATTGCCAGCGACAGCGGCTCGTAATAGGCGCCGGCATGTTCGACCAGTATCGGTACGCGCCGGGTAATGCCATCCTGATCCGGCAGCGGATTGATGTGTCCCGAACTGCTTGCTGCGCGCTGCAGCCGTTCCAGGTTTGCGGTATAGCCGGACCACGAGGTGACGCCGACCTTGCGCGCGCCAAAAGCGCCGGCCGGCAGCACCGGTGGCGGCAACATCCCCTTTTTGGTGGCATTGGCCGGATCGTCGCTGAGGAACACATGCCCCAGCACCACCGCGCGACCCTTCATTTTGCGTGCGAAGATGTCGTCGTATTCGAGCTGCGGCCGCACCTGGTCCAGCACGGACTGGAATTGCGGCACCCCCTTCAGCTCGCGCTGCCCCAGCCGCTCGAGCACACGGATGCCCGAAGACTCATCGCGCTCGGCAAACACCACGTCGAAGCCGACGACGGCGATGCCGTACTTGTCGAACAGCTTGTCGAGCAGCAATGCCAGCCGGTCGCGCGGCCATGGCCAGCGGCCTTCGCCGCCTTTTTCCTTTTCCTGCAGGCTTTTTTCGTCGATGTCGAGAATGACCACGCGCGGATCGACGGTGCGCGGCATCGTCAAACGCAGCCGCGTGTCGTAAACAATGGCCTCGAGATTGTCGAGCAGCGGAACCCGCAAGACATGTACTGCATGGGCGAGAAACAAAGCGACAATCGCCATGCCTATCGCTATGCGCGCCAGATGTTTTTTCACCCTGTCGTCCTAAAGCAGCCCTGCCGTAACAGGGCCATCACATCGTCCGGGCGCGCCGCAGATCCGCCCGGCCCCCATGCTGTCTGTCGCGCAGCGCGCATTTCACAAAAACGCACCGCGCGATCTTTTTATTGCTTTACAAAAAATTCCATTTTCACGCCAGCCAGCTCAATCACGTCATGATCCTGCAGGGGCTGCGCCTGGGCATCAATCATCTTGCCGTTGATGATCGGGAACTTTGCGCCTTCAACATGGGTGATGAAATAACCCTGCGGACGGCGCGTAATCACCGCCACCTGGAGGCCGGGTTTGCCCAGCGTGGTCAGGTTCTTGACGAGGTCGAGCTCTTTGCCCGCGCTGGGGCCGCTCAGGATCTGCACCGCAGCGAGGGGCTGTGCATCGGCGGGCTTGGCTGGCGCAACCGCGGCCGGCGCAGGTGCGGGTACGGATGCGGATGCGGGTGCGGGTTCAGCAGGTTTGGCCGGCGGCGGCACCGACCGCGGCGTGGGCGGCGGAGTCGAGGGTTTCGGCGGCGGCGCAGGTTCATTGGCCGGCTTGGGCGCCGCAGCCGCCGCCTTGGACGGGGCGCGCAATATCATCGTTTTCTCGAAATCCTCGTTGCCATGGCCTGCCGCCGGCGCCTCTGCAACGTATTTCAGCTTGTATTTGCCGATCTCGATCACATCGTTGTTCTGCAGAATGTGCTTCTTGATCGGATTGCCGTTGACCAGGGTGCCGTTGGTCGAACCCATGTCCTCAAGAAACGAATCGTTGAGGATGGTCACAATGCAGGCGTGCTCGCCGCTGACCGCCAGATTCTCGATCTGGATCTCGTTGGAAGGCTTGCGGCCGATCATGATCCGCTCCTTGTCGAGCGCAACCTCGCGGATCATCGAGCCTTCAAGAGAAAGTATCAACTTCGCCATAGTAGTATCCCCGTTGCTTATCTGAACCAGGACTTCAACCGGTCGACCAACCCGGAGCGCGCCGGAAAACTCTTCAGCACACGCGCCAGAATAACCGAAACATTGTCACGCCCGCCATTGTCGTTCGCCTGCTGCACCAGTTGCGCTGCGGCCAGGGGCAGATTGGCCTGCAGCGACGCCAGCGTCAACTCCATGTCCTCATCCGTCACCATGTCGTTGAGCCCGTCCGAACACAGCAGGTAGATATCGCCGGCCTGAACCGGGTAGCTGTGGACTTCGGTCTCGACTTCCGGATCAATGCCCACCGCCCGCGTCACCAGATTCTTGTTCTGCGAATGGCGGGCCTGCGCCTTGGTAATCAAGCCGCTGTCGATCTGTTCCTGCAGCAGCGAGTGGTCGCGCGTGACCTGCTCAAGCTTGTTGTCACGAAACCGGTACAACCGTGAATCGCCGATGTGCCCGACCACCAGCGAGTTGTCATGCCACAGCGCAACAACCAGCGTGGTGCCCATGCCGGCGTATTGCGCCTGATTTTGCGCAGCCTGAAAAATCGCATTGTTGGCGCGCACCGCATGTTCGCCGACCAGGCGTTCCACGGCCGCCGCATCGAGTTCGCCGTTGGCCGCCGCCAGCGCTTTTTTCAGCTCCGCGCTGATCATTGCCACCGCAATGCCGCTGGCCACCTCGCCGGCATTGTAACCGCCCATGCCGTCAGCCAGCACCGCGAGACCGGTCGCGGCGTCGGCGGAAATGCTGTCCTCGTTATGCGACCGCACCATGCCCGGATGGGTGGCGGTGGTGATTTCAATGACGTTGGACAAGTCGTTCATTCGGGGCCTAAGGATGCAGCGGTATCAGCGTGGGGTTTGTCCACCAGGGTACCGAGGCAAAGACGGATGGCCTTGGCCATCTGCTCGCCGTTCTGATACCTCTGGTCGGGATCCTTGGCCAGCGCCTTGTTGGTGATCGCCGCCACGCACGCAGGCAGATCCGGCTTCACCTTGCGGATATCAAGGTGGGGCTCGTTGGCGATCTTGAACATCAGCTGCGCCATTGATTCACCCTGGAAAGGCAGACTGCCGCTCAACATCTGGTAGAGCATGACGCCCAGCGAAACAAGTCGGAGCGCCCCTCCACTTTCTTCCCGGCCAGTTGTTCCGGCGACATGTAGGACGGGGTGCCGAGCACCATGCCGGTCTTGGTTTTGGAGGAATCGGTCACCCGTGCAATACCGAAGTCGGTCACTTTCGCAATGTCACTTTCCGGCTCGTACATGATGTTCGCCGGTTTGATATCGCGATGCACGACATTCTGCAGGTGCGCATAACCCAGCGCCTCGGCGACGCGGGCAACGATCGACAGCACCTGCAGCATCGGCAGCAGCGCATCGGGTTTGGTAAACGGCGCCAGATCGCGGCCCTTGAGAAATTCCATTGCGATATACGCCAGATCATGTTCTTCGCCGGCATCGTAAATGGTGACGATGCTGGGGTGCGTCAGGCGACCCGCGGTTTCCGCTTCGCGGAAAAAGCGCTCTTTGACCTCGACCAGCTCATCGCCCTCAAATTCCTGCGACAAGGCCATGGTCTTGATCGCCACCACGCGGCCGATCTTGGGATCCTTGCCGAGATAAACCACGCCCATCGCGCCCTTGCCGAGCTCTTTCTCGATCTGGTAGCGACCGAGCATCGGCTTTTCCATGCCGCCGCCGGGCAGCATCATGGTGCCGCCGGGATGTCCCTGCGCGCCGCCAAGAATCACCGTTTCCGACAGCGCTTTGGCGCGCGTCAGCCGCTGTTCGAGGTCGCGGAATTTCGGATTAAATTCGGCCATGTACTGAAACACGGATTCGGCCTTGTTGAACTGCCGCTTGCGTTCGAAATCCAGCGCCAGCGCATAAAGATTTTCCATTACGGGATCCGCCAGCGGACATTGCCGGAACTTGTCCCAGGCCAGATCCAGTTGTCCCTGGGCCTGGTAGGCAATGCCCAGCATGCGATTGGATTCCGCGGAATCAGCATCGGATTTTTCCTTGCCGCGCTCGGTCACCAGAAAACGTTTGGTTGTCAGCCCGGCGTAACCCACGGCCAGCAGCGCCACCGATGCCATCAGCGGGATCCAGGTCAGCTGCGTCACCATCAAGCCGAAATGCGCACCGAGCAGCGCCACACCGATCGCCAGGCTGAGCAACGCGGCGATACCGGCCTTGAGCCGTGGCAGCGCAACAATCAGGTACAGCGCCACCAGCAAAAAGACGCCGATCTGCACCCAGATACCCCACGACGGTGTCACAAAAAAATGTTCGCCGAGGATGCTCGATACTGTGTGCGCCAGAGTCAGTACCGGTGCTGTGGCCGGCGATATCGGCGTGACCTGCGCCGAACCGAGGCCGGCCGCCGTGGCGCCGATCAGCACAATCTTGTCCTGAAATTTGGCCGCCGGCACCTTGCCGCTCAGCACGTCAAAAAAAGAATCCACCGGAAACGCCGAACGGCCGTCGCGGTCGGCATAAAAGAAGGTGTGCATGCGCAGTTCGGCATCCGTGCGCACCCGCAGCTTGCCGATTTGCAGCGCTTCACCCCAGGCCGGTTTGATGTCGGCAACACCCAGATTCAGGCTGCGCGCCGCCACCACCACCGACAAGGCCGGAAACACTTGATCGTAATAACGCACCAGCAGCGGTTCCGAACGCACCGCACCGTCGACGTCGATATCCGCATTCAGATGACCGATGCCGGCGACCGCCGGTCCGAGTTCAGCCACCGGATACAGCGGGAACACGCCCGGGGGCGGCAGCGTGTCCACGCCGCGCGGGCCGGCCATGCCGCTGGCCAGCACGTAAGGTGGCAGCGGTTTGTCCGGATTGCCCTGGGGTTCGGCCAGTTGCTGGAACACCAGCGGCAGCACGACATTGCCGGCCGCCTTCGTGCTGCTGGCGAGTTTGCGGTCGGTGTTGAGCGCCTGTTCGGCCTCGGTCAGCACCGCGCCGATCCGCGCCAGTCCTTCGTTGCCGGCCGCCTTCGGATCGGTGGTCAGCTCATTGTGCAGATTCAGCAGTTTTTCGACGTAGACCAGCCCGGCATCACGCTGCGGCTCGAAAAAAAACGTGGTGTTGGCAATGACCTTGGCTTTGGCACCCGCCAGCAGGTCGATCATGCGGGCATGGACATCACGCGACCAAGGCCAGCGGCCGATGTTGGCGATACTGGCATCGTCGATGGCGATCACCGCGATGCGGTCGGACGGCGTACGGCTGGCCGCCTGAACGCCAAGGTCATAGGCCTTGCGTTCCAGGCTCTGGATCAGGTCGCCGCGCGCCGCAATCAGCATGATCACGGCAACAATGAGCCCGACAAACCAGTCGGCCTTCCAGAAATTCAGCTTTTTCATCTCTTTTGCGCCCGTTCCGCTTGTTTTTTTGTTTCCGCTGAATGGCTTAACGGCGGAGTTTAAGAGATTTTACGATATCCGCCTCTAAGCATTATGTTTTTTTGAGAACTTGGTGCCAAACGTCACACCCCATGGCGACACTTCCGACCGCCGGTCTTCGCACACCGACAAACGCACCGCGCAAACCCTGAGCACAGCGAATAATGCCGGGCGCCGATTAAAATATCAATAAAAACAATAAGTTATGAATTTACAACAAAAAAACCACGCCGCAGCGTGGCCTTGCCCTGAAGGCGGCGCCGATCAGGTGCCGAGCAATGCGCCTTTTGCCAGACCGTTGGCGCGCGCAAAGTCGCCGCCTGACAGTTTTTTTCCGTCTTCACCGCGTGCGCGCAGTACCTCGATCACGCCACCCTGCGCCGTCACCTTGAAACTGCCCTCGGTGACTTCGGCAACTTCGCCGATTTTGCCGGTGACATCGGCAAAGCGGCGGAACAAGTGCTTGCGGGCATCAAAAATCTGCACTTTTTTGCCGTTCAGTGTGGTCCATGCCCCCGGCGCCGGATTGCTGCCGCGGATCACGTTGTAGACAAAATCAACATGGCCGGACCACTGGATGTGGGCCTCACCGGCACGACACCAGCCTTCGTAACTGGCCTGTGACTCGTCCTGCACCGTCTCCGTGTGTTTGCCGGCAAACACCAGATCGGCAGCCTCCAGCATGGCTTTCACGCCCATCGGAGACAGCTTGTTGAAATAAACTTCACCGATGGTTTCGTCGGGCCCGATGTCGCAGGTCTTCTGCAGGATCACCGGGCCTTCGTCGAGCCCCTCGTTCGGGCGGAAGATGGTCAGCCCGGTTTTGCTGTCACCGCGGATGATCGGCCAGTTGATCGACGACGGGCCACGGTACTTCGGCAGCAGCGACGGGTGATACTGGATCGTTCCCAGGCGCGGCAGGTGGACAAAGGTATCCGGCGCAAATTGCAGGACATAGGCCATCACGGCGATATCGACATTCAGTGCCTTCAGTGCGTCATGCGCTTCCGGCACCCGCAGCGACGGAAACTGGAACACCTTCAGTCCGTGCGCTTCGGCCGCAGTACGCAGCGGATCGGCCTTGGCGCCGGGTTTCTCCGGGGCACAGAACACGCCGGCAACATCATCTTTGCGCGCGAGAAACGCTTCGAGCACTTCCTTGCCAAAATCCTGCTGCCCAATAATTGCCATTTTCATGTTGAATCCTCTGTAAATCCCCTGCAATTAACCCGCCGCTTATTGCCGGGAAGTTATTTTTTCTTCGGCGGCATGCTGAACGCGCCTGCGGTCCTCAGCTTGCCGATCTGCTCGTCGCCGTAACCCAGCACGTCCTTCAGCACTTCATCGGTGTGCTCGCCGAGCAACGGCGAACGTTTGATCACCGCGGGCGACTCCGAGAGCTTGATCGGCATGCCGACGTTGTACCACTTTCCGCGCTGCGGATGATCCAGTTCGACATACATGTCGCGGCCGCGGATATGTTCGTCATTGGCGAGATCCTCGGTGGACATGATCGGGCCGCAGGGCACATCCAGCGGATTGAGCATGGCCATGAATTCACGCTTGGTGTGGTTCGACGCGAACTTCGTAATCAGCGCCCACATCTCGCCCTGGTTCTTGCGACGCTCGCCGATGGACGCAAATTTCGGGTCGGTGGCGAGATCCGGCAGGCCGAGACCCGGCCCGATGCATTTCGCCAGCGCATCCCACACCGCCTCCTGCACCACGACATAAATGAAATCATTCGGGCCGCCCGGTTTGCACTGGATGGCATTGCCCAGTTGTCCCCCGCCGGAGTCATTGCCGGCGCGCGGCACATCGCCCATGCCCTGACTGGTGGGCACCGAATACTCCGACAGTGACTGCCGGGTCAGCCGCTGGTGATCGCGCCATTTGACACGGCACAGGTTCATCACGCCGTCCATCATCGCCACTTCGACATACTGCCCCTTGCCGGTACGATTCGCCTGATGCAGCGCTGCGAGCAGACCGATCGCCAGATGCAGCCCCGTGCCGGAATCGCCAATCTGCGCGCCGGTGACAAACGGCGGGCCGTCGGGAACACCTGTCGTGCTCATCGCGCCGCCCATCGCCTGCGCCACGTTTTCGTAGGCCTTGAACTCGGCATACGGCCCGCTGGAACCGAAACCCTTGATCGAGCCCATGACGATCTTCGGATTGATTTCGCGGATTTTTTCCCAGGTGAATCCAAAACGGTCGAGCACGCCGGGGCCGAAGTTTTCCATCACGATGTCGCACTGTTTCAGCAGATCGACAAACACCGTTTTGCCTTCGGCCGATTTCATGTTGACCGTGATCGAGCGCTTGTTGCAGTTGAGCATGGTGAAATACAGGCTGTCCGCGTTCGGCACGTCGCGCAACTGGCCGCGTGTCGCGTCACCCTGCGGCGGCTCGAACTTGATCACGTCGGCGCCCATCCACGCCAGCAACTGTGAGCAGGTCGGACCCGCCTGCACGTGGGTCATGTCGAGAATCCGAACACCCTTCAAAGCTTCCATTCTGGTCTCCAAAAATTCCGCGGCGGATGAACGGCGGGCTGCCCTTGCATGCGTCGCTGTGATCGCCGGCGCTCAGCACCATACCGTGAGTACGCCCGCAACATTTTTAATAATTGTACATAGCAAGAGGTCGCCACTATAAATAATGGCCATCACCCCGGCCTTGACCGGAGTCAAGATTCCATTTCAATCATTTACTTAAAATAAACAAATAGTTATAAAATTCAATCACCTGCTCGGCGCTGCGCCCTCACTGCATCTTCACTTTAATTCACCGACCATGACCCAGCTTGCGCTGCACCCCCAGTCCAAAATCATCCGCCTGCAATTACGCCAGAACATGGTTTTGCAAAACCTCGGCGTGGCGCAGTGGAACGAATTCGAGCCCCTGCTGGAGATTACTGACTATGCCAAGGGCGAAACCCTGGAGCTCCAGGGCACGCATGCCATGGAACAGTATTTCATCATCGACGGCATTCTGAAACGCACCGTGTCCAATGCCCATGGCAAGGAAATGATTCTGCGTTTTGCCGCCGAAAGCGACATCGACACCAGTTATGCGGCATGGCGCCTGAAGACCCCCATGCCGTATTCGATACGTGCGGTCACCCGTGTCCGCGCCGCCAAGCTGTCGATGCTGCAGTGGGCCGCGTTCCTTGAACGGCACGCGAAAATCAAGAGCGAGTTTGAACTTGAAGTGATGAAGCTGATGAGCGAAGTCATGGCGCACACCATCACCCTGCATCTGCTCAATGCGCCGGGACGGGTGCAGCGCTTCATGCGCAAACACATCGAGCTCGCCGAGCGCCTGCCGAAAAAAGAACTGGCCTCGTACCTGAACCTGTCGCCGGAGACGCTGAGCCGCTTGAAGCGGCGCGGCAAAATCTAGCGCGCCCGGCCGTATAAAACACGGGGCATTTGATGCATCGCAATACTCGCCATTATCCAACCCATTCCCCGCATCCGGCTACCCATAAGCGGAAAGGTAGGTTGGGCCGTCCTGTTGCGAAAATTGACCGGGGTCAAGAGTACATTTATACCCCTCCCCCTATGATCCACCGGTTAAATCACGGCCACATTTAGATGGCCTGGATCAGCCGTGAAGCGAGGAGATACCCTGGATCCGGCCTTGCCCACATTCTGCGGCAGATATATCCCGGAAAAACGCTTGTTTAACTGACGGCAAGAAGACGAGACTTCTCAACATGACAACTGAAACACAATCACCAGAACAGACCGACGGCTTCAATCTGGTCATCGATGCCCTCAAACTCAACGGCATTGACACCATCTTCGGTCTGCCCGGCATCCCGATCACCGATCTCACGCGCAAGATACAGGCTGCGGGCATGCGCATGATTTCGTTCCGTCATGAACAGAACGCCGGCAACGCCGCCGCCATCGCCGGCTTCCTGACGCAAAAGCCCGGCATCTGCCTGACCGTGTCCGCTCCCGGCTTCCTCAACGGCCTGAATGCACTGACCAATGCCACCACCAACTGCTTCCCGATGATCCTGATCAGCGGCTCCAGCGAGCGCGAGATCGTCGATCTGCAACAGGGTGACTACGAGGAGATGGACCAGTTGGCCATCGCCAAACCGCTGTGCAAGGCCGCCTTCCGCGTGCTCAATGCCGAAGACATCGGTATCGGCATTGCGCGCGCCATTCGCGCCGCCGTCTCCGGCCGCCCCGGCGGCGTCTATCTTGACTTGCCGGCAAAGCTGTTCGCGCAAAGCATGGACGCCGCGGCCGGCAAGGCCTCGCTGATCAAGGTGGTCGATCCGGCGCCGCGCCAGATCCCGGCCCCGGACGCCGTGCAACGCGCGCTGACGCTGCTGAAAACCGCCAAACGCCCGTTGATCGTGCTCGGCAAGGGCGCAGCTTATGCCCAGGCCGACGCCGACATCCGCACTCTGATCGAAAAAACCGGCATCCCCTATCTGCCGATGTCGATGGCCAAGGGACTGCTGCCGGACGACCACAAACAGTCCGCGGCCGCCGCCCGCTCCTATGTGCTGCCGGAAGCCGACGTGGTGCTGCTGATCGGCGCGCGGCTGAACTGGCTGCTGTCGCACGGCAAGGGCAAGACCTGGGGCGGCAAGTCGCACAAGGACTGGGGCGGACAGAGGTTCATCCAGATCGACATCTCGCCACAGGAAGCGGACAGCAATGTGCGCATCGATGCGCCGGTGGTCGGTGACATCGGCTCCTGCGTGTCGGCCATGCTCGGCGGCATCAGTGCTGCGGGGGGTGGCTGGCCCGCACCGTCCGCGGATTGGCTGGGTGCGATCGACGAACGCAAAACCAGGAACATCGCAAAAATGGCCGAGACCCTGGCCAAGGATCCCTCGCCGATGAATTTCCACAGCGCACTGAACGTGATGCGCGACATCATCAAGGCCAACCCGGATGCGATGCTGGTCAACGAAGGCGCCAACGCACTGGACTTCACGCGCAGCATCGTCGACATGTACAAGCCGCGCAAACGCCTTGACGTTGGCACCTGGGGCGTGATGGGCATCGGCATGGGCTTCGCCGTCGCCGCAGCCGTGGTCAGCGGCCAGCCGGTAATCGCGGTGGAAGGCGACAGCGCCTTCGGTTTCTCCGGCATGGAAGTCGAAACCATCTGCCGCTACAACCTGCCGGTGTGCGTGGTGGTCATGAACAACAACGGCGTTTACAAGGGCACTGACGTCAATCCGACCGGCGGCCCCGATGTGGCGCCCACCGTGTTCGTCAAGGGCGCGCGCTACGACAAGCTGATGGAAGCCTTTGGCGGCGTCGGCGTGCATGCCACGACCCCGGCGGAATTGCGCCGCGCGGTGGAAGAAGCCGTGCGTTCGCGCAAACCGACGCTGATCAATGCCGTCATCGATGAAACCGCCGGCACTGAAAGCGGCCGCATCACCAGTCTGAATCCGACGGCGGCAAAAAAGAAATAAGCTGGACTGCCGGGCAGCAGTTACAGGGCAAGGCGACAAAAAACCCGGCTCAGGCGATATTCGCCTGAGCCGGGTTTTTTGCGCAAGTCCGACAACCCCGGTTTGAATCCGGCACCCGATCCTGCGGTGATCAGGCTGCGCTGTTGCGCAATGCAGCCTTCAGCTTGCCGATCAGCGGCCACACCAGCATCAGCAGTCCCAGACCCATGATGCTGCCAACCAGCCCGTTGGAGAAAAACACCCGCACGTCACCCTGCGAAATCAGCATCGACTGACGGAAAGCATCCTCGGCCTGGTCGCCCAGCACCAGGGCCAGCACCAGCGGTGCCAGCGGGTAGGACAGTTTCTTGAAAGCGTAACCCATGACACCGAACAGCAGCATGAACCAGATGTCCAGCATCGCGTTGTTCACCGTGAAAGCGCCGATGGCGCAGATCACGATGATCACCGGCGCCACGATCGAGAACGGGATACGCAGGATTGCAGCGAACAGCGGCACACAAGTCAGCACGATGATCAGGCCAACGATGTTGCCCAGGTACATGCTGGCAATCAGGCCCCAGACAAAATCCTTCTGCTCGACAAACAGCAGCGGCCCCGGCTGCAGGCCCCAGATCAGCAGGCCGCCCAGCAGCACCGCGGCAGTGGGCGAACCCGGGATGCCCAGCGACAGCATCGGCAGCAATGCCGCCGTGCCGGCCGCATGCGCCGCAGTTTCAGGGGCGACAATGCCTTCCGGCATGCCGGTGCCGAATTTGGCACCATCAGGAGACATGCGTTTGGCGACACCGTAACTCATGAACGAGGCCGGCGTGGCGCCGCCCGGCGTGATGCCCATCCAGCAGCCGATGATGCAGCTGCGCAGCGAGGTCAGCCAGTACTTCGGCAGCTTTTTCCAGGTTTCGATGACGATGCGCATGTTGATTTTCGCAGTGCGCCCCTGGAACGACAGGCCTTCCTCCATCGACAGCAGGATCTCGCCGATGCCGAAAAGACCAATCACCGCGATCAGGAAGTCAAAGCCGCGCATCAGCTCATGCCAGCCGAAGATCAGCCGCAGTTGCCCAGTCACTGTGTCGATGCCCACCGCGGCCAGCGCGAAGCCAAGCATCATTGCCGCGACAATCTTGAACGGCGGTTCCTTGCCCATGCCGATGAAACTGCAGAAGGTCAGGAAAAACACCGAAAAGAACTCCGGTGGTCCGAATTTCAATGCAAATTTGGCCACCAGTGGCGCGAGGAAAGTGATCATCACCACCGCAAAAAACGCACCGATAAAGGAAGACGTAAACGCCGTGGTCAACGCCTCGCCCGCCTTGCCCTGCTGCGCCATCGGGTAACCGTCGAAGGTGGTCGCCACCGACCATGGCTCGCCCGGAATGTTGAACAGGATGGAGGTGATCGCGCCACCGAACAGCGCGCCCCAGTAAATGCATGACAGCATGATCACCGCAGAGGTCGGCGGCATCGTGAACGTCAGCGGCAGCAGGATCGCGATGCCGTTGGCGCCGCCAAGGCCGGGCAGCACGCCAATCAGCACGCCCAATACGACCCCGATCACCATCAACATCAGGTTGAACGGCGTCAGCGCAACGGAGAACCCGTGAAATAGGGCGTTGATTTCTTCCAAGTCGCCTGCTCCTCTAAATCAATGCGGTCAGTAACCGAAGATGCTGAGGGGATTGAATGCACCCTTGAACAGCGGCACCTTGAACCATATTTCGAACATCATGAAAGTGGCGACGCTGACGGCGATGCCCAGCACCACGCTCTTGATCCAGGTGTATTTGCCGAGCCAGACCATGAAAAACGCGATATAAGCCACCGACGCGACATAAATGCCGACCATCTGGATGCCGAATACAAAAACCGCGGCCGGTATCAGCACCGACAGCACCAGCTTCAACTGCTCCCACTCGACGAACACCTTGTGCACGCCACGCCCCTTGCCGAAGAACACCTGGCCCAGGACACCCAGGCTGGAGACGCAGATGAACACGGCGATGTAAAACGGGAAATAACCCGCCTCAGGGCCGTCCCCCACCCAGCGAAATCCCAGACGGACGCTGTCGTACATGACCAACCCGCCGAGGATCAGCAGAAATACGGCTACGGCAATCTCTGCAGCCCGTACCGAGATGCCCGAGGACACCACTTCACCGGAAACCTGTTTGTCTTCCATGCAATTCAACCCAGCGCTTTAAGGAAAATCTTGAATACCGGACGCATCCCCGGGGGATGCAACGACCCGACGGACCGGGAGGCCCGTCGGGACAACACAGCCAATCAGGGTTTGGCGAGGAACCCGGCTTCCTTCATCAGGTCGCGGTGCAGCGATTCCGCCTTGGCCACCCAGTCTGAGTAGGCCTTGCCGGTCATGAAAGACTGGTTGAATGCGCCGTCTTCCATGAATTTTTTCCATTCCGGAGTCGCGCGCACTTTGGTGAACAGGTCGACATAAAAAGCCACCACGTCCGGCGATACCCCGGCCGGCATGAAAATGCCGCGCAGCATCACGTAATCCATCGGGATGCCGGCTTCCTTGCAGGTCGGGATGTCGTTCCAGGACTGCGTTGCGGTGACCTTTTCCTTGTACGGCATGCGTTCGGCATCAAACACGCACAACGCGCGCAGCGCGCCGGCGCGCCATTGCGCCACCGCCTCGATCGGATTGTTGACGCTCGAGTCGATATGTTTGCCGACCAGTTGCGTCGCCACCGCGCCACCGCCCTTGAACGGAATGTAGGTGAATTTGATGCCGGCCGCCTTCTCGATCGCCACGGTGATGATCTGGTCTTCCTGCTTGGAGCCCGTGCCGCCCATCTTGAAGGTGTTCGGGCCGCCCTTTTTCACCGCATCCAGATAGTCCTTGGGTGTTTTGTAGGGCGTCTCGGAATTCACCCACAACACGAAGTTGTCCAGCGACAGCATCGCGACCGGCGTCAGTTCCTTCCAGTTGAAAGGCACACCGGTCGCCATCGGCGTCGTGAACAGGTTTGACAGAGTGATGATGATCTTGTGCGGGTCGCCCTTCGCAGCTTTCACCTCGAGGAAACCTTCGGCACCGGCGCCGCCTGACTTGTTGACGGGAATCAGCGCCTCTTTCATCAGCTTGTGTTTGGCAACGATGCCCTGAATCAGGCGCGCCATCTGGTCAGCGCCGCCGCCGGTGCCGGCGGGAATGATGAACTCGACAGACTTGGTCGGTTCCCAGGCTGCGGCGGTACCGGATACGGCGAGACCGAATGCAGCGACCAGCGGCAGCAGGCCGCGCGAGAATACTCGTTGAATACCCATGTGACTCCTCCTTATCAATTGAACGACGGGTGCTGAGTTTTTATCTGCGGCAGTTGCCGCAGCCCAACCTTATTGGAACGTCGTAGAAGCCATTCTTTCGCGTTTGTCGCCGGGAAAGAATTGACCAAAATCAAGATTCGAGTATATCCGTCACCGTCAGGAGTGTCGCGACGGGCTGCGCCGGGTGCGTCCGCTTAACTGACGCTGAACATCCGGCCCGGCGTCGGTGCGGCCCGTGATGGCGCTGGGCGGCAGATGCGGCCAGCATACGCCGACCGCGCTTTATGTCTAAAAATACTTTAAAAACAATTACTTAAAAGTATCGGCCGACCATCCCGCCGCTATATCGGGGAAATTAACGGTGCACCAGCACCGGGATTTTCGCGTTGGCGATGACTTTCTGCGTTTCGCTGCCCAGCAACATGCGCGCAATGCCACGGCGGCTGTGGGATGAAATAAAAATCAGATCGCACTTTTCCTTGCGTGCCGCCGCGATGATCGCCTCCGCCGGGAAATCGCTGGTCACGTGCGCCAGCTTGCATTTCACGCCTGCGGCTTTCGCCGCCATTGCAGCGACGCCGAGGTAGCGCTCCGCCGCTTTTTTGATGATGGCCGAATGTTCGCCAGGCGAGACATAACTGACCGGCAGCAGCCCCCCGTAAACCAGCGGCGTCGCCGGCGGCGCCGCGTAAAACGCGGTCACTTTGGCACCTGTGGATTTGGCCAGCTTGATGGCGGCAGCAATCGCGGAACGCGACAGCGCGGAACCGTCGGTGGGAACCATTATGTTTTTATACATTTGCATCACCTCGTTTCGGGTAAATTCTCATTTTCGTACGACCTCATTTTGCGTACGGCAGCACCCAGATCAGCATGCCGAGGATATAACAGATCACCGAACAAACCAGCGTGAAGGGTATGCTCCACGCCAGAAACTCGCGCAACGACACCTTGCGCCCCTCTTCCTTCTCGCCAAGACTCAGCGCGACATACAGTGCCGGTGCACCGGCCACCGTCAGGTTGCTGCCCAGCGTGCCGGACCATAGCAGCATCCAGTACAGCGGCCACGGCTCGATCCCCGACTCCCCCAAGTCCTTGATGGTGCGCAGGAAGGTCAGGATATAGGCGTCGTGTTCGACGATGCCGACGATGGGCACGGTGACCCAGTACAGCAGCGTCGCGCCCAGCGCATAGTTTTCGAGGAAAATCGGTTTGATCTGATTGGCCAACAGGTCAAGGATATGGCTCTTTTCAAGTCCGCCGACCAGCGCAAACAGCGCGACATAGAAGAATATCGCCCGCCAGTCCAGTTCCTGCATGCTTTCCTCGAAACTGTCGGCCTGTTTGACACGGTCACCGAGCAACGCCAGCACCAGCACCAGCGTGATCGCGCCGGTCATCGAAATAAAACCGAGCTGAACGCCGATATATTCACGCATCGACATCGCCACCACGGTGCCGATGAACCAGACCACGACGATGCCCGCAAACAGCGGGTTTTCGATCCTGGCCGTAAGGCCAAGGCTGTTCAGGTCGGCGACGCGTTTATGGCCGCGGAAACCGTAGGCCCACATCACGGCAAGGGTGATCACAAAGGTCACCATCAGGATCGGAAACGAAGATGCACGCCCGTGTTGCCAGAAAAAATCCCAGAACTCGGCGCCGGCGACGCTGTGCAGCATCTGCGGTGGCAGGTCACCGATCAGCAGAGCGGTGCCCATGAAATTGGCGCCGAAACCGATCATCAGGATCACCGGCACCGGTGACAGCTTCAGCGCCCGCGCCAGCGGCAGCGCCACCGGCGCCATCATCAGGATGGTCACCACGTTGTCGACAAACATCGAAATCACACCGGCAAGAAAGGTCAGGATCATCACCAGAAAACCGGGGCGGCCTCCCGACAATTTCAGCGCCTGTATCGACAGCCAGCTCGGCACCCCGGATTTGCCGAAATGTCCGGCGATGATCCAGATGCCGAGCAGGATCGCCATCACGTTCCAGTCGACGTATTTGAAAGCCTCGGCCTCGGTCATGATGCCGAGCCAGCACATCGCGCCGACGCCGATCAGCGCCGCCAGCGTGGCGTCAATCACATTGGTGATCACCACCACGATCGTCAGGGCAAACACGATCAGTGTCAGCCATTGCATTGCATCCATGGGATTATCTCTTCTGGTGAATTATCGAAAAACGTCGGTTACGGTTTGGCAAACGGGACTGCGGACTGCAACGCCGAAGTCGATATCGAGGTGCCTGTGGGCAGAGGTTTGTGCCGCTCGTGCGGCTCCCACCCCACAAAGCCCAGCATCACGAAAAATCCCACGACATACGCAATAGGTATGAACCAGCCGTGGCGCAACCACAAACCTACTGAACGGACCTCAGGGTACATATTGGACAGCGCGACACCGGCGCTCGAACCGAACCAGATCATCGATCCGCCGAAACCCACGGCATACGCCAGCACACCCCAGTCGTAACCGCCCTGTTTCAGCGCCAGCGCAGTCAGTGGAATATTGTCGAACACCGCTGAAATGAAGCCGAGGCCGAACGCCGACTGCCACGACGCCTCCGGCAGTTTTTCCACTGGCATCATCGACGCACACAACACCAGCGACAGCAGGAATATGCTGCCTTTAGCCGCCTCCGGCACCAGATCCCACTGCGGTTTGCGCCACGGCACACAGGCCAGGATCACCACCCACACCGCGACACCGATGAACGGGAAGACATGGGACAGGTGGTTGAACTGCAGGTTGATCGTGACATTGGTGACAATCGCGGCAGCCAGGATCAGCGCCACGATGGCCACCCGCGCCCAGTCCACCGGCGCGTGTTTGCCCTCATCCTTGACGATCGGCGAATACTTCTGCTGCAGCAGCGCTGCCGGAATGCCGAGCACCAGCAGCGCTGCGGCCGCCGCCACATAGGCATGCAGCACATCGCGCGGATCGACGCCATCCAGCCACATCATGGTGGTCGTGGTATCGCCGACCACGCTGCCGGCGCCGCCGGCGTTGGACGCGGCAACAATCGCCGCCAGGTAGCCGATATGTACTTTACGACGAAACAACGTCGCGGCAAGGGTGCCGCCGATCAACGCGGCAGCGATGTTGTCGAGAAAACCCGACATCACCCAGACCATCACCAACAGCATGAACGCACCCTTCCAGTCGTCGGGCAGGTATTTGGGCAGCACCAGCGGCAGATGGCTTTTCTCGAAATGATTCGACAGCAGCGCAAACCCGACCAGCAGACCGAGCAGGTTGGTGATGATCACCCACTCATGGAACAGGTGACTGAGCAGGCCGGGCAGGCCGTCCCCGGTCTTGAATCCGGTAAAACCCAGCTTGTAGAGCATGATGATCGCAAGTCCGGTCAGCGCCACCTGCAGCGTGTACTTGTGGAACAGTGCGACGCCCAGCAACGTCAGGCCGAACAGGATGAAGTCGACGGGTATGCCAAACACCTGCGGCGCTTCGGCGGCTGCCGCGAGGCCGGAATAAAATGCCAGCAGCGCGCCCATGGGCAACATCGCGAACAACGGCAGGCGCTGCTGGCGCGCACAATATTGAGTTTGAATCCGGATCTGCATGCATCTCCCTTAGCCTGATCGTCAATTGCCAGGACCGGATGCCGGGAGCGCTTTAGGGCGCATCACAGCTCGGCCTTTACCTCACAGATCAACGCGGCAAACAACTGCCGCACTGTCATACAGGCAAAGGTCTCGCTTGCGATACTGCATGCCGACAAGACCGGGGAAGCGGATGAATCCCGCATCCCGTGATGACGGCCCTGCCGCGGCGGCGTTCTGATATTGTTGCCGCCGTAGCTACTCCCCTTTGTAGCGGCATCCCAGAACAGCTCCCCAAGCCGGAACACGCACCCGCTTTTCTACCATATTCTATCTACCATGCCGGCTTCAGAAGCGTCAACAACGGCCATGGTCATGGCCGCCATCGACACGATACTCAGAACAGTTACTCAGAACAATCCGACGACCTTGCCTTCGTCGGTCAGATCAATTTTTTCCGCCGAAGCGATTTTCGGCAGGCCGGGCATGGTCATGACATCGCCGCAGACCATCACCACGAACTCGGCACCGGCCGACAATCGTACCTCGCGGATGTTAACCATATGTCCCGAGGGCGCGCCGCGCAGCCCGGGGTCTGTCGAGAACGAGTACTGCGTCTTGGCCACGCACACCGGGTAGTCGCCGTAACCGTCTTCCTGCAGTTTCTTGATCTGGCCGCGCACCTTGTTGTCGGCGGAAATGTCAGCAGCGCCGTAAATCTTGGTGGCGATGGTTTTCATCTTGTCCCACAGCGGCAGTTTCTCGTCGTAAACGAATTTGAACTGGTTCTCACCCTGGTCGATCAGCTCGACCACGGTTTTCGCCACTTCAGTCGCGCCCGCGCCGCCATCTGCCCAGTGCCGCGCCAGCAGCACCGGCACATTGTGCGGCGCCATTTTCTTTTTCAGCAGTTCGATCTCGGCATCGGTGTCGAAGGTGAAGTGATTGATCGACACTACGCATTTCAGGCCGTAGTTCTCGCGCACATTTTTGACATGGCGCTCGAGGTTGGCCACACCTTTTTCCAGCGCCGCGAGGTTTTCCTTGTTGAGTTCCCTGACATCGACACCACCGTGGAACTTCAAGGCGCGGATGGTGGCGACAATGACGCAGGCATCGGGCCGCAGGCCGGATTTGCGGCACTTGATGTCGACAAACTTCTCGGCGCCGAGGTCGGCGCCGAAGCCGGCTTCAGTCACCACATAATCGGCCAGTTTCAGTGCAGTCTGGGTGGCGATCACGGTGTTGCAGCCGTGGGCGATGTTGGCAAACGGGCCGCCATGCACAAACGCCGCGTTGTTCTCCAGCGTCTGCACCAGGTTCGGCGCCAGCGCATCTTTCAGCAGCACCGTCATCGCGCCGTGCACCTTCAAGTCTTTCGCGCGTACCGGTTTCAGATCGCGGGTGGAAGCGACAACGATGTTGCCCAGCCGCGTTTTCAGGTCCTTCAGCGAAGTCGCCAAACAGAAAATCGCCATCACTTCGGAAGCGACGACAATGTCGAAGCCGTCCTGGCGCGGATAACCATTGCCCGGGCCGCCCAGCGACACCGTGATGTCGCGCAGCGCGCGGTCGTTCATGTCCATCACCCGTTTCCAGGTGATGCGGCGCACGTCGATACCGAGTTCGTTGCCGTGGTGGATATGGTTGTCCATTGCTGCGGCCAGCAGGTTATTGGCCAGCGCGATGGCATTGAAATCGCCGGTGAAATGGAGGTTGATGTCCTCCATCGGCACGATCTGCGCATAACCGCCGCCGGCAGCCCCGCCCTTCATGCCGAACACGGGACCCAGGGAGGGCTCGCGCAGGCAGATGATGGCCTTTTTGCCGATCTTGTTCAGCGCATCGCCGAGGCCGACGGTGGTCGTGGTCTTGCCTTCGCCGGCGGGCGTCGGGCTGATGGCAGTGACCAGGATCAGTTTGCCGTTTTTCCTGTCTTTCAGGCTGTCGACATATTCCAACGACACCTTGGCCTTGGTATGACCGTAGGGCACCAGATGTTCTTCAGGAATGCCCAGCTTCTGCGCAATCTTGACGATGCGCTCCATTTTCGCCGCTTGGGCAATTTCAATATCCGACAGTGCCATATTGTTCCTCTTCTGAACGTAATCCGATGAACGCCCGCGGGACGGGCTGTATTTTTTTGCCTGCAGTTCCGAACGGTTGCTGTTATGTCGCTGTTATGCCGCCGCTTTTATGCCACATTCATGTTTTCGCCAGTTGCGCCAGAATCTGCCCGCCGCCGTAGCTGGAACGCGGTGTCAGTTCGCCGCCCTTCATCACCTTCACCGCGCAGTATTTGAATTCCGGAATCTTGCCAACCGGATCAAGCGCAGCATTAGTCAACAGGTTCACTGCCGCCTCGTAAAAACAGAACGGGATGAACACAGCACCGCGTGGTGTGCCGTCGTCGGGCCGCGCGTGCAGGGAAATGATGCCGCGCCGCGATTCGACGGTGATCACATCGCCACCCTGGGCACCGATCTGATCAAGATCCAGCGGATGCATGGACACCGTCGGTTCCGGCTCGATCGCATCGAGCACGCCGGCGCGGCGCGTCATCGCACCGGTATGCCAGTGTTCGAGCTGGCGACCGGTGATCAGCACAAACGGAAACTCGCGATCCGGACGTTCGTTGGCCGGAATGATGTCGGCGGGCACAAACTTCGCCCTGCCTGTAGCAGTTGGAAATTTATCAATAAAAACAATAGGTTGCCCCGGATCACCTTCTTCTTCACAAGGATAGGTGACACAGCTCTCAGCTTCCAGCCGCTCCCAGGTGATGCCGGCGATCGAATTCATCGCGCGGCGCATTTCGTTGAACACATCCTTCGGCCCGTTGTAATTCCAGTCGAGCCCCAAGCGACGCGCCAGTTCCTGGATGATCCACAGGTCGGGTTTTGCCTCACCCGGCGCATCCAGCGCCTTGCGACCCATCTGCACCATGCGATCGGTGTTGGTCACCGTGCCGTCTTTTTCCGGCCATGCCGTCGCCGGAAAAATCACATCGGCGTAGTAACAGGTTTCGGTGAGAAAAATTTCCTGCACCACCAGGCAGTCGAGTTTCGCCAGCGCTTCGCGCGCATGGTGTGCATCGGGATCCGACATCGCCGGGTTTTCGCCCATCACATACATGCCGCGGATCTCGCCCTTCAAAGTCGCGTGGATGATTTCAACCACCGTCAGGCCGGGCTTGGGATCGAGTTTCATGCCCCACAGCTTCTCGAACCGCGCCAGCGCCTGCGGATTGTCGACACGCTGGTAATCCGGGAACACCATCGGGATCAGGCCCGAGTCGGACGCGCCCTGCACGTTGTTCTGGCCGCGCAGCGGATGTAATCCCGTGCCGGGGCGGCCGATCTGACCGGTCATCAGGCACAAGGCGATCAGGCAGCGCGCATTGTCGGTGCCGTGGATGTGTTGAGAGATGCCCATACCCCACAGAATCATCGAACTTTTGGAGGTCGCGTAAACCCGCGCCACTTCCCTGATGGTCTCAGCGGGGATGCCGCACACCGGCGCCATCGCTTCGGGGCTGTAGCCCTCGACGTTTTTCTTCAGGTCCTCGTACCCGATGGTGCGCGACTTGATGAAGTCTTCGTCGACCAGACCTTCGTGGACGATGACGTGCATCATCGCGTTCAGCAGCGCGACGTCGGTGTCGGCCTTGAACTGCAGCGAATACGCGGCATGGCGCGACAGATCAGAGCGCCGCGGATCGGCATAAATCAGCTTGGCGCCGTTTTTAATCGCATTCTTGATCCAGGTCGCCGCCACCGGATGGTTGGAGGTCGGGTTGGCGCCGATCAGGAAAATAACTTCAGCATTCGCCACATCACTGACCTGGTTCGACACCGCGCCGGAATTCACCGCCTCCATCAGCGCCGCCACGCTCGAGGCATGGCACAGGCGCGTGCAGTGATCGACGTTATTTGAGCCAAAACCCGTACGTACCAGTTTCTGGAACAGATAGGCTTCCTCGTTGCTGCCTTTCGCCGAACCGAAGCCGGCCAGCCCTTTGTTGCCGCTCTGATCGCGAATCGCGCGCAGCTTGCCCGCCGCCAGGTCCAGCGCCTCTTCCCAACTCGCTTCGCGGAAATACTCCAGCGGATTCGCCGGGTCCATCGTGAAGTCGGCGTGTTTGGGGGCGCCCGGCTTGCGGATCAGCGGTTTGGTCAGGCGCTGCTTGTGATGTACATAGTCGAATCCGTATCGCCCCTTGACGCATAGCCGCTCGTGATTCGACGGCCCGTCGCGACCATCGACGGAGATGATCTTGTTATCCTTGATGTTGTAGGTCAACTGGCAACCGACGCCGCAATACGGACACACCGAGTGCACCTGCTTGTCGGGTTTGACCAATCCCGCCTCCCGCGCCGGCATCAGCGCGCCGGTCGGGCAGGCCTGCACACATTCGCCGCAGGCGACACAGGTCGACTCCCCCATCGGGTCACCGAGATCGAACACGATGGACGAATGTTCGCCACGGAAGGCGTAACCGATGACATCGTTGACCTGTTCCTCACGGCAGGCGCGCACACAGCGCGTGCACTGGATGCAGGAATCGAGATTCACCGCGATGCCGTAATGCGACACATCGGCCTGTGGCTGGTGGCGCGCCTTGAAACGCGGCTTGCCGACCTTGAGTTTGGCCACCCATTGGTCGAGCTCGGAATTGCGGGTATGGCGTTTTTCCGGCATGTCGGAAAGCAGCAGCTCCATGACCATTTTTTGCGACGCCAGCGCGCGCGCATTGTCGGTGATGACTTCCATGCCCGCTGACGGCTTGCGACAGCAGGATGCGGCCAGCACCCGCTCTCCCTTGACCTCGACCACGCAGGCACGGCAGTTGCCGTCGGGCCGCATGCCATCCTTGTAGCAGAGGTGCGGAATCTCGACGCCGTGGCGCTTCGCGGTCTGGATGATCGTCTCCGACGCGTAGCCGACGACATCCCTGCCATTCAGCTTGAATTCGACCGGCATTGCCGCCAGTTCGTCCTTGTTCATCGCAGTCATGGATTACTCCCGGTGAAGGAGTGAAGACGTAAAGGTGTGAAAGGGGCACCCCGTTCACGCCTTCACTCATTCACGCCTTCACAGAATTTCCTTGGAAAAATATTTCATTACCGTGCGGATCGGATTGGGCGCCGCCTGGCCCAGGCCGCAGATCGAGGCATCGGCCATCGCCGCCGACAGTTCTTCGAGCAGTCCCTGATCCCAGCTCGGCGACTCCATCAATTGCAGCGCCTTCGCGGTGCCAACACGGCAGGGCGTGCACTGGCCGCAGGATTCCTCGGCGAAAAATTTCATGATGTTGCGCGCAGCACCGCTGGCCTTGTCCTGATCCGACAAAATAATTACCGCCGCGGAACCGATAAATGAGCCGTGGGGATGCAGCGTGTCGAAATCCAGCGGCACATCCCCCAACGACGCCGGCAGGATGCCGCCGGATGCCCCGCCCGGCAGATAGCCGTAAAACTCGTGTCCCGGCAACATGCCGCCGCAATACTCGGCAATCAGCTCTTTAACGGTGATGCCCGCCGGCGCGAGATGTACGCCAGGCTTCTGCACACGACCCGATACCGAAAACGAACGCAGCCCCTTGCGACCGTTACGGCCATGACCGGCAAACCAGTCGGCACCTTTTTCGAGGATTTCGCGCACCCAGTGCAGGGTTTCCATGTTGTGTTCGAGCGTCGGGTAACCGAACAAACCGACCTGTGCCACGTACGGCGGTCGCAACCGCGGCATGCCGCGTTTGCCTTCGATGGATTCGATCATCGCGGATTCTTCACCGCAGATATAGGCGCCGGCACCACGACGCAGGAATATCGGCGGCAGCGGGCACGGCGGATCGGCCTGCAGCGCCTTGATTTCTTTTTTGAAAATGGCGCGCACACCGGCGTACTCATCGCGCAGGTAGATATAGACCTCGGACACCTGTACGGTCCATGCCGCAATCAGCATACCTTCGAGAAAACGATGCGGATCGGTTTCCAGATAATGGCGATCCTTGAACGTGCCGGGTTCGCCCTCGTCGATGTTGATCGCCATCACGCGCGGGCCCTTTTCGCCACGCACAATGCGCCATTTGCGCCCCGTCGGAAAACCCGCGCCGCCCAAACCGCGCAGGCTGGAATTTTCCATGGTCT
Organism: Burkholderiales bacterium; assembly: GCA_038316355.1. Lineage (GTDB taxonomy): Bacteria > Pseudomonadota > Gammaproteobacteria > Burkholderiales > SG8-41. The sequence goes on along the minus strand of JBBQAO010000011.1, from coordinate 29,021 downwards.
TGATCAGGGTTTCCGCATCGCGTTTGCCGGCCAGGCATTCCGCCGGGATGGTGTAACCGCCCTGCTTGCGATACTCGGCATACGCCACGTACTTGCCGACAGCACAATGCGTCTTTTTCGCAGCCACCAGCGTTTTGACTTTATCAACAGTGGCCTGCGCCACCGGATTCTGCCCGACCACCGCCACCGGTGCCTGCTCGCAGCGACCGACGCAGGGCGCCGGGATCACGCGCACGCCATCACCCAGCGCTTTTTTCAGACCGGTCATCAACGCGCCTGCGCCGGACAGCTCGCAGGACAACGAATCACAGACGCGCACCGTCAATGCCGGCGGCGCTTTATCGCCTTCCTTCACCACATCAAAGTGGTGATAGAAGGTGGCAACTTCATAAACCTCGGTCATCGCCAGCTTCATTTCACGCGCCAGTGCGACGATGTGCGCAGCGGCAATGTGGCCGTAGCGATCCTGGATGCGGTGCAGATTTTCGATCAGCAGGTCGCGGCGCCGCGGCTCGACGCCGGTCTCGTGCTGCGCTTCTGCCAGCAAGGCCTGCACTTGCGTCAACGCACGCGTATCCACCGCGCGTCCCCTGAGGGACCCACGGTTACGTTTGCCGCGCTTCACGATGCCACCTTCCAAAATCTCTGCTCCTCACTTATCTCTATCGTTTATCGCGCCGACATCCGCCGTAGCTCCTGCTTACAACACCGGATTTATTTAAGCACCGACTGCAACAACCTGCCCATTTCGGCGGGATTCTTGGTGGTCTTGATGCCACACTCTTCCATCACCGCAAGTTTTTCTTCCGCAGTGCCCTTGCCGCCGGAAATAATCGCGCCGGCATGGCCCATGCGTTTGCCCGGGGGGGCCGTCACGCCGGCGATGAAACCGACCACGGGTTTTTTCATATTGGTCTTGATCCAGCGCGCGCACTCTTCCTCGTTCGAGCCGCCTATTTCGCCGACCATGATCACCGCTTCCGTCTGCGGATCATCGTTGAACATTTTCATCACATCGATGTGCTTTAAGCCATTCACCGGGTCGCCGCCGATACCGACGCAGGACGACTGGCCGAGGCCGATTTCCATCAACTGGCCGACCGCTTCATAGGTCAGTGTGCCAGAGCGCGACACCACGCCGATCGGGCCTTTTTTATGGATATGGCCGGGCATGATGCCGATCTTGATTTCGTCGGGCGTGATCACGCCAGGGCAGTTGGGGCCGATCAGCAGCGTCTTGCTGCACTGTTGCTCCATCTTGTATTTGAGACGGACCATGTCGCGCACCGGAATGCCTTCGGTAATGCAGATCACCAGTTCCAGTTGCGCATCCACCGCCTCCTCGATCGCCGCGGCGGCATAGGGCGGCGGCACGTAGATCACCGAAACATTCGCGCCGGTCGCATCTTTCGCTTCGCGCACCGAATTGAAAATCGGAATGCCTTCGTAACTCTGGCCGCCCTTTTTCGGCGTCACACCGGCGACATAACAATTTTTGCCGTTGGCGTATTCCTTGCCGGTCTTGGTATGAAACATCCCCGTCTTGCCGGTGATGCCCTGGGTCATGACCCGGGAGTTTTTATTGATCAGGATGGACATCAGTTCTTCCCCTTCGCTGCAGCAACGACTTTCAGCGCGGCATCAGCCATGTTGTTCGCGGAAATGATCGGCAACCCGGATTCGGCGAGGATTTTCTTGCCGAGATCGACGTTGGTGCCTTCGAGGCGCACCACCAGCGGCACGCTGAGGCTGACCTGCCGCGCCGCAGCCACCACGCCCTGCGCGATGACATCGCACTTCATGATTCCACCGAAAATGTTCACCAGGATCGCTTTCAGCTGCGGGTTGCGCAGCATGATCTTGAACGCTTCGGTGACTTTCTCCGCGGTGGCGCTGCCGCCGACGTCGAGGAAGTTGGCGGGACTGCCGCCGTAGAGCTTGATGATGTCCATCGACGCCATCGCGAGGCCGGCGCCGTTGACCAGGCAGCCGATGTTGCCGTCGAGCTGGATGTAATTAAGATCGTGTTTGGAGGCCTCGACTTCCGCGGGATCCTCTTCATCGAGGTCGCGCAACGCGACCAGGTCGGGATGGCGAAACAGCGCGTTGCCGTCGAAATCGATCTTGGCATCCAGCGCGATCACCTTGCCGTCGCCGGTGAGGATCAGCGGATTGATTTCGGCCAGCGAGGCATCGGTTTCGTCGAACGCCTTGTATAAAGCCTGCAGCAACGCGCGCGCCTGCGGCACTGACGCCGCCGGGACGCCGATCTTGCCCGCCACCGCATCGGCGTCGCCATCGGTCAGCCCTTTCACCGGGTCAATCGCGATCTTGTGGATTTTTTCCGGGGTATGCGCTGCCACTTCCTCGATGTCCATGCCGCCTTCGCTGGAGGCCATCAGCACCACGCGCTGCGTGCCGCGGTCGATCACCATGCCGACATACAGTTCCTTCTTGATGTCGGCGCCTTCTTCGATCAGCAGCCGCCGCACCTTCTGTCCTTCGGGGCCGGTCTGGTGAGTCTTCAGCTGCATGCCGAGGATGCTGCTGGCATAGGTTTTCACCTCAGCCGGCGACTTGGCGACTTTGACACCACCGCCCTTGCCGCGACCGCCGGCATGGATCTGCGCCTTGACGACCCACACGCTGCCGCCGAGTTTGGCGGCGGCGCTGACGGCTTCGTCAACGCTGAAGCAGGGGATGCCGCGCGGCGTGGGCACGCCGTATTTGCGCAGCAGTTCTTTGGCCTGGTACTCGTGAATTTTCATTATTCTGATCCGCGTCAAATGCGCTCGTTAAAAAAAGCGTCCCGGTTCCGCAGGGACGCCAAATCTATTACAGCGGCTGTAACGCCAGCCTTGACCGCAGTCAATAAACCCGCGATTGCACAAACCGCGGGGGCGGCGAATACCGCATACAGGTTTTAATCGGGAAAGACCTCGGCACATGACCCTCGCGCCAGGGCGAATGACTCCGGAAATATTGCCGCGGAATATTGCTGCAAATCGAGTATACCAAAGCACTATGACGACCCCGCACTGCAGCACCATGCATTTTCATGGTTGCTGTCCCCTGTTCTGCAACAGCATCACGCACGCTCCACTGCCGCCTTTCTCCGCCACTTTCGGTGACTCAGGGCCTACCACTTCAAGCCCGGGGCACAGCGGTTCAGCTGATGGAAGGTACAGCGTTACTTGTCGTTTTCCACTAGTATGTTGCGTTGCCGCATCGACAGCACAAAAAAAGCGCAACCCCGGAGGGTTGCGCTGAAGTTCCACCAAAGGAGGAGGTTTTGGAGGATGTGTGCCGATGTCTGTAAAGACACCCAACACAGGTGCTATTTTGCCATCACCAATTTGGCCGTCAAGCGGTTTTTGCTGCTTCGCAATATAAATTTTATTGTCGAACGAATTAGAATAACTAAGGCGAAGCGGATTTTTTCCAGGACGGCCGTGATCTGCATCACAAAATGTGCCCGGCGGCGCGGATCCGCAAGGTTCGCGCAAGCTTGACGCACCCGCCTCCAGGCGATAAACCCATGTTCTCGTATCGCGCATACGGCGCGATTCACATCACAACCCTGGAGAGAAACAAGCATGAGCAGTACGCTGATGATGTTCACTGGCGACATCAACCTGATGAATGTAGCCGACCCCACACTGCCGCTCTCGCGCGTCGTCGACACCCTGCGCAGCGCCGACGTGCTGTTCGGCAACCTGGAATGCTGCCTGTATCAGCCCTCCGCCGAAGTATCGGTAACGGATGAAGGTTTTTATGCCGCTCCGGCCGCAGGCCAGGCGCTGAAAATCGCCGGTTATCACGCCATCGGCAATGCCAATAACGTCAATTACGGCGCCGAGGCCATCAAATCCTCGCTGCGCGAACTGGAAAAACTCGGCATCCCTGTCACCGGCACCGGACTCAATCGCGCGCAGGCGCGCAAGCCGGTGATCATCACCCGCAATGGCGTACGTTACGGCTTCGTGCAGCGCACTTCCGTCTACTGGCCGACCAATCACGAAGCCGGTGAACACTCCACCGGGGTTGCCGCCTTGCGCGGCAATACCGCGTACCAGTTGCCGCTGCACAAGACCCGCCAGGACATGCCGCCGTCCAACCGCCCCGGCGTGCCGCCGGTGATCGTGACCTGGGCTGACCCGAAATACCTCGCCGAGTACGTCGCTGAAATCACCGCACTGCGCAAGGAAGTGGATGTGCTGGTCGCCTCACAGCACTGGGGCCTCAAGGAAGACGTGCTCGATTACATGACCGAGATCGCCCATGCCGTGATCGATGCCGGCGCCGACATCGTCATCGGCCACGGCCCGCACTATTCGCTGCCGGTGGAAATCTACAAAGGCAAGCCGGTGTTTTACGGCCTCGGCAGTTTCTCGTTTCACACCGGCCATGGCGGCATCCAGCACGGCAACTGGATCGGCATGCTGGCGCGGGTGCAGCTGAACGGCAGAAACTGTGAAAGCGCGTCCTTCGAATTCGTCCGCCACAACGATCACAACGAAACCGTGATCTGCGATCTGGCCAGTGAACAGGCGGCGCTGGAAGTCTTGCGCAAGAGCAGCGCGAAATTCAACACCGCAATCAGGATGGACGGCAACAAGGCCGTGTTTACTGCCACCTGAAGGTGGCGGTAAACACGTAATTCATTGATTTTATTATTATTTTAAGGTGCTGCTTTACGGGCCCTCATCGGCCGGGGTGCGCAGCTTGCGTTGTGGGTACACCTTGGCCGGATGCTTTTTCAGCGCTTCTTCATCAACATCAATGCCCAAGCCCGGCGCGGTCGGCAATTCAATATAACCGTTTTTCGGCTTCAGCTGGTTCGGCGAAATCGTGTCGCAGAAATCGACGAAGGGCAGGAAATATTCGGTGATGATGAAGTTGGGCATGGTTGCCGACGCGTGCACCGTCGATGCCAGCGCCACCAGCGTCGAGTTGTAATTGTGCGGTGACATGGCAACCAGGAAGGATTCCGCCATTGCGGCGATTTCCTTGAGCTCCAATATGCCGCCGACGCAGGCAACGTCGGGATTCAGAATATCGGCCGAACGTTTTTCCAGCAGCGGCCGGAAACCGGTCTTGGTGTAAGTCGCCTCACCGATCACCACCGGCACACCGATCTCGCGGCGGATCTGCGCCAGCTCGTCGGGGAACTCTGCCTGACAGGATTCTTCCATCCAGTACAGATCGAATTCAGCGAGCTGTTTGTCGAGCCGGATCGCGTGCATCGGCGCGAGGCGCCGGTGCTGCTCGATCAGCAGATCGATATCAGGACCGACCGCATCGCGGATCGCTTTCACCACGCTGATCGCGCGCTTTTCATGTTCCTTGGGAATCCAGCTGCGCCACGGCGACGGCAGCGGATCGAACTTCATCGCGGTAAAACCCTGCTTCACCACTTTTTCAGCGGCGCGTGCATAGTCCGCAGGCTCCTTCATGCCGTAACTCCAGCCGTTGGCATAGACGCGGATCTTGTCGCGGTATTTGCCGCCGAGCAGGTTGTACACCGGCTGCTTCGTCGCCTTGCCAACGATGTCCCACAGCGCCTGCTCGATACCGCTGATCGCGCAGAACAACTCCACCGAACCGCGGCGCGCCGCGTAATCGTCGAAGGCAAACTGGGTGAAATGTTTGATGTCGAAGGGGCTGCGACCGACGAGATACGGCCCCAGCGCATTGAGCTGTGCCATCACCGCGGTGTCGCGGTCGTACTGCGAATAGGCTTCACCCCAGCCGTGGATGCCGGCATCGGTTTCAACTTTGACGAAAATGAGGTTCTTGCGCCAGCCGGGATGCACGGCATAACTTTTGACAGCAGTGATTTTCATGACGGCATTGCCCTTCGTTAACGGATCGAAAATAAAATCGAAGGGTCTGAATCTATGCGCCCGGCATTCGCCGTGTCAAGAACGACAACGCCGGTCCAACATGCGACCGCGTGGTACTGCGTCACAGCCGCAGCGTTACAACATGCGCGGCTGCAGTTTCAGCAACTGGCCGATACGTTCTGAGCTTTTCAGCCCGCTGCCAGTCAGTACCAAGACGGTTTCTTCATCACGGCGAATAGCACCTGAAGCCAGCAATTGGGTCAATCCTGCAGCGGCAGCCGCGCAGGTCGGTTCCACATAAAACCCCATATTGGCGAGCCCGCGCAGCGCATCGACGATTTCGGTTTCGCTGACCGCGGCAATGGCACCTTCGGAGCCACGCACCGCGCGCAACACTTCGCGCAACCGTGTCGGCTGCGACGAGGCGATGCCTTCGGCCACGGTCGGACTGATGGCGGTCGGCACCGGCGACTCGCCGCCCGCCTGCCACGCCGCATGGCAGGGCGCACAATTCGCCGCCTGCACGCCGAAAATGCGCGGCCGTTTTTTGATTTCGCCGTTGCGCAGCAGCTCGTCAAAACCACGATCAAGGCCGAGCACGTTGCTGCCATAACCCAGCGGTGTCACCACGTTGTCCGGCGCGCGAAAACCCAGCGTCTCCCACAATTCGTAGGCCAGCGTTTTGGTGCCTTCGATGAAAAACGGCTGCCAGTTGTGACTGGCATAAAAAATTTCGTTGCTCATGCGCATTGCGGCATCGGCGACGTCCTGGCGCGTGCCCGGCACCGTCACCACGTCGGCGCCGCAGGCGGCAATCTGCGCAATCTTCGGATAAGACGCAGTTTCCGGCACCAGGATGCGGCAGCGCATGCCCGCCGCCGCCGCATAGGCCGACAGCGACGCGCCGGCATTACCTGATGAATCCTCCAGCACGTGATCAATGCCGCAGCTTTTCAGATAACTGACCATCACCGTCATGCCGCGATCCTTGAACGAACCGGTGGGCATCATGAACTCGAGCTTGAAACGCACCGCTACACCGCCCCACTCGCGGCTGAGCAAGGGCGTGCCGCCTTCGCCCAGCGACACCGCTTTGCGCGCATCCACATTGATGGCCTGCGCATAACGCCACACGGAACGGTCGTGCCGGTTGATCGCGTCGCGTTTCAGTCCCGGCCCGGGCGCGAGATTGAGGTAAGCACCGCTGTCACCACACCACCTGACTACGGTGGACGGATATCGGGCGCCACTTTGAGAGTCTATATAAGTCATTGATTTTAAAATAATTAATTAAGATGCTGGAAGCGACATCAAAGTGAGTACTAACTCCAGTCCGGCTGCACAGCAAAAAAAGAAGGCAGGCGCATGGCGCCTGCCTTCTCAATTGTAGCGTGCCGCCGAAACCGGCGGCCGTGTACTAGGTGCTTACTTCGCCGGTGCCGGAGCAGCTTCCGCTTTGGGCGCTTTGGCTTTTTTCGGCTTGTCGGCCTTGGCTTTTTTCGGCTTGTCGGCTTTGGCTTTTTTCGGCTTGTCAGCCTTGGCTTTTTTCGGCGCTTCCGACTTCGCTGCAGCAGCAGGCGCTGCCGGAGCCGCTTTCGCTGCGTCGGATTTCGCCGGGGCGGCCGGGGTCGCCGGCGTTGCCGGGGTGGTCTGGGCAACAGCATTGAAGGTCATTGCGGCAAAGGTCGCGGCAAGCAGGGTGGTCAGCAGTTTGTTCATGTTTTCTCCAGTTTCTGAATGATGTCGTTCGCGTTGTTGCGCGATTCGTCCCGAACTTTCGGGTCGTATGCCCATAACGCCTGTAGCGCATCCCGGTTGACGATGCGGTCCCGTCGCGGTGTTAACATCGCAAAAACATCGCCAAATCACGACTCTTCGCGGGAGATCCAACATGAAACTGGGACTGCAGGGAAAACGCGCGCTGATCACCGGGGGCTCCCGCGGCATCGGCCTGGGCGCGGCGCAATTGCTGGCCGGGGAAGGATGCCATTTGCATCTGGCCGCGCGCAGCGCCGTCGACCTGGAAACCGCAAAAGCCGGAATTCTGCGCAATCACGCGGTCGAAATCAGCTGCCACGCAGTGGACCTGTCGCATGCCACAAACGCCGTCGCGCTGGCGCGGGAATGCGGTGATGTCGATTTTCTGGTGAACAACGCCGGCGCCATTCCACAGGGCACGCTGGACGCACTGGATGATGCGACGTGGAAACAGTCCTGGGACCTCAAGGTCTTCGGTTTCATCGATATCACCCGCGAAATCTACAAACACATGCGCGAGCGCCGCAGCGGCGTCATCGTCAACGTGATCGGCGCCGCCGGCGAACGCCCGGTCGCCAGTTACATTGCCGGCAGCATGGGCAACGCCGCGCTGATGGCGATGACCCGCGCTCTCGGCGCTGAAAGCCCGGAATTCGGCGTGCGCGTGGTCGGCATCAATCCCGGCGGCACCGCCACCGATCGCGCGGTGAAACGATTGCGCGAACGCGCAGGCAAGGAACTGGGCAACGCCGAGCGCTGGCAGGAACTGGTCGGCAAATCGCCGTTCGGCCGCATGGCCACCGTGGAAGAGATCGGTGCTTTGGTGACCTTCCTGTGTTCGCCGCTTTCGGGTTACACCACCGGCACCATCATCACCGTCGACGGCGGTGCCAGCAGCCGGCGCGCCTGATCGGCTGCCAGCCTTATTTGAGTGGCAAGGAAGGCGCCGCGCGGTGCGCCGCATCGACGGCGCTGACTGCTTTATCGTAAGCCTGCTGCGTCGCCGCAAGCCGGGCGCGCGCTGCTCCAAACGCTTTGAGCGCGGCATCGAGTTCCCGCTTGCGCAAATCCGCCTGCTGTTGCGCAGCCACGTGCGCATCGCGCAGGTTCAACACATCCTGCTCCGCAAGTTTTGCATCATGGCGCGCCTGCTCCAGTTCGCGCCAGGCGACACCGGCGTGATACTGGCCCTGCCGAAGCGCATCACCACGATCTTCCACCGGAGCCTGTGCCTGCGCCAGTCCCGCCACGCACAACGCGGCAGTCAATATCGATCGTCGCATGTTCATCTATCGGTACCCGTCATGTTGATCGGTCTGCATGTTAATGCCGGCGGCATCATGATGCCGCACGCACTTCGGCGGCGACCCACCAAGCGGCAGCATCACGCTGTGTCCATGGATGCATCACGGCCAGCACTTCCAGTGCCGCCAGTACGACCACGATATCGTGCGGGCGTTCGCTGCGCTCCTTGGCCAGGCAGCGTGTGATCAGCTCGCTCAGACGTGGCGGCACCTGAGACGCGTAATCAGCAATCACGGGCACCGGCGCATGCAGGATCTGATACGTGAGGTCGTGTTCGCCGGCAGCTTCGTACGGCGGACGTCCGGTGAGCAGTTGAAACGCCGTCGCGCCGACCGAGTAAATGTCCGAGCGGTTGTCCGCAGCAGCTGCATTGCGCACGCGTTCCGGCGCCATGTACACGGGAGTGCCGACTACGCGCTGGAACTGGGTGATATTGCGCGATTGCAACGTTGTCAGATCCTTGACCAGGCCGAAATCGAGAATCTTGACCACATCAAACTCGCCGCCGCGCTGGCACAGCATCAGATTATGCGGCTTGATGTCGCGGTGAATCAGCCCGCGACCATGCGCCTCGCGCAGTGCGGCGCAGGTCTGGCGCAGCACGTGGATCACCCGTGCCACCGGCAGCGCGCCGTCAGCCGCGATGATTTCGTCGAGCGAGCGCCCTTCCAGATACTCCATCACGTAATAAAAAATACCGTCCGGCGTGCGCCCGTAGTCGTAAATTCCGATCGTGTTCGGATGCACCAGCTGGCTGGCCAGGCGCGCTTCGCGCTCGAAACGCCCGATCATCTCGTCCGTGGCCAGATGCGCCTTCAGCAGCTTGATCGCCGTCGGCCGCTTCAGCAGCGCATGCCGCGCGAGGTAAACCTTGCCCATCGCGCCTTCGCCGAGTTGCCGTTCCAGCCGGTACTGGCCGATGACCCGCGCATCACCCACAGCCAGGCGCAAACGGCGCACGTTCCACATCGACCCCAGCACCGCGAGCACTGCCAGGCCGACCAGCGTGCCGAGCAGGCCAAAGGCAAAATTGAGATAACGCAGCGGCGCGTAGGCTTCATCACGCGACATTTCAACGGCCACCGCAAAATCGTAATCGGCCAGCCAGCGCCAGGCACCGATCACTTCACTGCCGCGGTAATTGCGGTAAGGCTCCAGGATCACCCCACGCAAATCCGCCGGATCCGTTTTACCGCGGGCCGCCCCCGCCAGCGCCGCCATCCGGGTCAGCGGCGCCGCTGCCCAGTCCACCGGCAACTTGTGGCCTTCGGCAAATGCGCCGCCGGGATCACGAATCTGCACCTGCAACGCGCCGTTGCCGGCATCCGCAGGCAGCGCGCCGGCCGCGCGCAGTTCCGTGGCGAATCGACTGTCCGACAACATCAGTCCATCGGCGGTCAGTGCATAAATCTCGCCACTGACGCCCGGACTGGCTGCGCCTAGTATCCCGGTGAACCGGCTGTCGGCATGACGCGCAAAACCAAGTCCGGCGACTGCACGACCGGCGGCATCCAGAACCGGTGTTTTGAACCAGACCATCGGCTGCGCAAATACCGCGCTGGGTTCGCCCTCAATGCGGTCGCGCTCGCGATAGGGCCGGACAAAACGCGTGATTCCCCCGAGCACATCACGCACCGCCCCCAGATACTCACCGGGACTGATGCGACGGCCGAGATACTCGGTCGCCGACGATGCAATGACCACACCCTGCCGGTCGATGACGTTGTAGGCCACGGCACCCGATTCCTTCAGGGCCGGGGCCAGCGCCGCGGCAAGATTCCCCCGCGCCTTTTCCGGGGCAGCGCCACTGGACAGCGCTACAGTGGCGGCGCGGATCCGCGGATCCGCCGCCCAGTGCCGCACTTCGTCCTTGCGGTCTTCAATCCACAGACCAAGCGCCTGTACTTCGGCATCAAGCACCGCGGTGAGTCCCGCTGTGCGCATGTCGCGCAGCGACTGCTCGATGCCGGAATACGCCCAGGCGCCCAGGGCGATCAGGCTGACCGCGACCACCAGGGCAATGGCATTGACGCGCGCGTTGGCGGCAATCAGCCGCAGCGCCAGGCGGTTGACAGCATCGCTGTCAGCAGCGGGCGCCGCGGCAAGTGCATTTTGGTCAGTAGCGGGCGTGTGTTCCGACATGCGGCAATGATACCGCTGCGCCCGGATACGGCGGGGATTGACAGCGCCTGACCATCAAGCGCTCTAAGGCAGCAACACCGTGGAGCCGGTGGTCTTGCGCGCCTCAAGGTCGCGATGGGCCTGCGCCGCCTCGCGCAGCGGATAGCGCTGGTTGATGGTGATTTTCACCGCCCCCTTTTTGACCACGGCAAACAGGTCCCGGGCTGCAGCCAGCAGATCTTCGCGGGCGGAGGTGTAATTGACCAGCGTCGGGCGCGTCAGGTACAGCGAACCCTTCTGCGCGAGAATGCCGATGTTGACCGGCGCCACGGCGCCCGAAGCATTGCCGAAACTCGCCATCAGGCCCAGCGGCGCCAGACAGTCCAGCGATTCCACGAAGGTATCTTTGCCGACGCCGTCGTACACCACCGGCACACCCTTGCCTTTGGTGATGGCTTTGACGCGCTCGGAGAGTTTTTCGCGCGACATCACCACCACGTGTTTGCAGCCGGCTTTTTTCGCCAGCGCGACTTTTTCATCGCTGCCCACGGTGCCGATCACGGTGGCGCCCAGATGTTTTGCCCATTGGCAGAGTATCTGCCCGACACCGCCCGCGGCAGCATGGACGACGATGGTATCGCCCTTTTTCACGCGGTAAGTGCGCCGGCACAGGTACCAGGCGGTCATGCCTTTGAGCATCATCGCCGCCGCCGTTTCGTCCTTGATGCCGGCGGGGATTTTTACCAACCGCGCCACCGGACGCAGCAGCACTTCGGCATAGGCGCCAATGGGCTGCGCGTAAGCGACGTGATCGCCGACCTTGAACTCCTTGACCTTGGGTCCGACAGCTTCGACCACGCCTGCGCCTTCCGAGCCCAGCGTCAGCGGCAGCGGCATGGGGTAGAGGCCGGAACGATGGTAGGTGTCGATGTAGTTCAGACCTACCGCGGTATTGCGTACACGGACTTCGCCCGGGCCCGGCTCAGCAACGGCCACTTCCTCCCAGCGCATCTGCTCCGGTCCACCGTGCTGATGTATGCGTATGACATGCGGCATTTGAGTCTCCAAAAAAAGGGCGGCTTGCGCCGCTTGTCGGGATTATTCAGCCTTGATGCCCGCGTCGCGGACCACCTTGGACCATTTGCTTGTTTCGACCTTGATGAACTTGCCGTAATCCGCCGAGTTCTTGTAATCGACATCAGCGCCCTGCGAATCAAATTTCTTTTGCATTTCGGGATTATTCACTACTTTCGAAACAGCCGCTTCCAACCGGCGCACGATCTCGGGTGACACACCGGCCGGCGCCAGTATGCCCCACCAGTTGTTCGCCTCGTAGCCGGGCACGGTTTCAGCAACGGTCGGCGTGTCGGGGAACGCGCTGTTGCGTTTGGCGCTGCCCACGGCGAGCAGCCGCAGCCGGTTGCTCTGGATATGCGGCACCAATTGCAGCAGTGAACCCATGGTGATCTGCGTGTTGCCGGCAATCACGTCAGCCATCGCCGGGCCGCCGCCCTTGAACGGGATATGCACAATGCTGATCTTGGCCTGCAGTTTCAGCAGTTCCGTGCTCAGGTGCTGGAAGCTGCCGATGCCGGCGGTGGCGTAGTTCAGCGTGCCGGGCCTGGCCTTCGCCATGTCGATCAGATCCTTGGTGGTCTTCGCCGCCATCTTCGGATGCACGGTCAGCGCGCTGGGACCGGTGCCGATCAGTGCAATCGGCGTAAACGACTTCTCCGGATCAAAACGCACCTGCGATTTGTAGATCGCGGGATTGTAGGCAAACGCCACCGAAGCAATCAGCAGCGTGTGCCCGTCGGGCTGCGCATTCGCGGCGATTTCGGAACCGATGATGCCGCCCGCGCCGCCGCGGTTGTCGATCACCACCTGCTGGCCGAGCAGCGGGCTCAGGTCACTGGCAACGAGGCGACCGACGATGTCATTGCTGCCGCCCGGCGGGAACGGCACGATGACGCGTATCGGTTTGGTCGGCGCCCATTCAGCGGCCTGCGCCCATGCCGACAGCACCAGTGCTGCTGCGATTATGCCGCTGAGGGCTGGTTTGAGGATTTTTTTCATCTGACGTTCTCCAAAAAATATCAATAAAATCAAATACTTGCGTATTTACCCTGCTCTCACTCTCAATTACCGGCCGACTGCAAAGCCCGCCGCAACTCGCCCGTCACGCGCGTCGCTTCCGCCATGATGAAAGCGATCTCGCTGTTGGTGGTAATGAAGCGCGCGCCGCGGCGAATGTATTCCATCTGCCGCGCCAGATTGCGATCACCGCCGACACCTGCAATCTTGCCGTGACGGACGGCGGACGCAATCACTTTCTCGATCGCTGCCGCGCCTTCCGCATCACCGAACTGTCCGGGCTTGCCCAGCGCGGTCAGCAGGTCATTGGCCCCGACATGGATCACATCAACCCCTTCGACCGCAGCAATGGCATCAATGTTCTCGACGCCAGCGCGGGTTTCGATCATGCACACCACCAATGTATTTTCCTGCAGCGCCGGCACCGCATCGGCGGTGGACATCGGACGAAAATCAAAAATTGCATATCCGCCGGACACCGAACGTTTGCCGATCGGCGGAAACTTGGCGCGGCTCACGGCGCGGCGCGCCTCGTCTGCGGTGCTGATGTCCGGAAACACGATGCCGGTCACGCCGTTGTCCAGCAGCACTGAGGTATCGGGATCATCGCAACTGCGTACGCGCACCAGCGGCGCAATGCCGCAGCCCAGTGCCGCCTGCGCGATATGGCCGACCGTTTCGAGATTGAACAGCGAATGCTGCATGTCGATGAAAATGAAATCGTGGCCACTCGACTTGGCGATCCGGGCGATGTCGCCGGAACGCGCCAGACGCACGTTCATGCCGAGGGCGACCTTGCCCGCGCACATCATCGTTTTTACCGGATTTTCTGCAATAACGGTGCCGGTCATATTGCGCTCCTCCATCACATTTCAAACACTCCGTGACCGGACACCCCGGATTTTTTTGAGAGGTCATGCCGGCCCGCGGCCGTACTGGTGGGTCGTGTTGGACTCGAACCAACGACCAAGGGATTATGAGTCCCCTGCTCTAACCGACTGAGCTAACGACCCTGTTGCAGAAAACGCGGCCCCCCGCTGATCCTGAAGGAGCCGGACGTTATACGGATAATCGCCAAGCCTGGCCGACAACGGCACTATTTTATCATTCCGGCAACCATGACCCGTCATCGATCACAGACACCGTTACCAGCAAGGAGCCGCCATGGCTGTCACCGGCTCACGTCAAAAAAACGGCCGCGGGCTGGCTGCCCGCGGCCGCACGGGCAAACGGTACGCTATTTCCTGGCGACGGGGTCAACCGAAACGGCTACCGCTTCGTCCTGTCCGTCATCTTTGACCCAGGCATCGATCAAGGTATAGGCCACAGCCAGCACTACCGGGCCGACGAAAATACCGACCAGACCAAAAGACAGCAGACCGCCGATGACGCCGGCAAAAATCAGCAGCAGCGGCAAGTCTGCGCCCTGCCGGATCAGGAAGGGGCGAATGACGTTATCGATGGTGCCGACAATCATCGTCCACACCAGCAGAAAAACGGCCAAGCCGGTGCTGTCGCTCCAGTAGAGCCAGCCCACGGCCGGCAGCAGCACCAGCACCGGCCCGAGTTGGGCAATGCAGAGCATGAACATGACGGCCGTCAGCATCGCGGCGAAAGGCACATCGGCGATTACCAGTCCGATGCCGCCGAGTATGGACTGGGCCAAGGCGGTCACTACTACGCCCAGGGCAACACCGCGTATCGCCTGACCGGCGAGCATCACCGCGCGCTCGCCGTGCACAGTAGCCAGTCTGCCGCCGAATCGAATCATCCAATGTGCCCAGGCTTCACCACTCGCGTAGAGCACGGCGGACAGGATGATCGTCAGCAAAAACTGGACGAACACCAGTCCAAAGCTGCCGACTTCGGCAATAAACCAGCGGGTGGCCGCGCCTGCGTACGGTTCGGCCCTGGTGGCAAGATCGCGCGAAGTTATGGCTGCAATCTTTTCCCAGAGCAGGACTACGTGGTCACCCACGAGCGGCAGATTACGCAGCCAGTCGGGTGGCGGCGGCAGGCGAAGCCCGGTCAGTTCTTTTGCCCAACTGACAATCTCATTGGCATGTTCGACGATGGTGGCAATCGCCATCGTCAGCGGCACCACAAACACCAGCAGCAGTACCAGTATCATCGCCGTCACCGCCAGCGCCCTGCTGCCCCACAGTCGGCGCTGGACACGGCGCATCAAAGGCCAGGTCGCGACGACGATCATGGCCGCCCAGATCACTGGCGCAAGGAATGGCCGGATGGTCCATAACGAGGCAAAAATCAGGCCGCCGATAAACAGCACGACCAGGGTGGTGCGCGCGAGGTCACGGCGCGGTTCATTCATGAGCCCCTCCGGGGCGGCGTTGATGAAATATCCGGCGATGCCGGGCTAGCCCGAAAGGCTGCAGCGAGCGAAATCAATTCCGGCTGGTGTCCGCCCGTAACCGCGGGCGGACGATTTCAGCTTTCGTTATCGAGAAAACTGCGCAGCCGCTCCGAACGCGACGGATGGCGCAGCTTGCGCAGCGCCTTGGCCTCAATCTGGCGGATGCGCTCGCGGGTGACGTCGAACTGCTTGCCGACTTCTTCCAGCGTGTGATCGGTGTTCATTTCGATGCCGAAACGCATGCGCAGCACTTTGGCTTCGCGCGGGGTCAGCGTGTCGAGCACGTCGCCGGTGACATCGCGCAGACTGCCGTAAACCGCGGCGTCGCTGGGTGCCATCGTCGACTGGTCTTCGATGAAATCGCCCAGATGTGAATCGTCGTCGTCGCCGATCGGCGTCTCCATCGAAATCGGTTCCTTGGAGATCTTGAGGATCTTGCGGATCTTCTCCTCGGGCATTTCCATCTTCGCGGCCAGCGTCGCCGGATCCGGCTCGGAGCCGGTTTCCTGGAGGATCTGCCGCGAGATGCGGTTCATCTTGTTGATGGTCTCGATCATGTGCACGGGAATACGGATCGTGCGCGCCTGGTCGGCGATCGAGCGGGTGATCGCCTGACGGATCCACCAGGTCGCGTAGGTCGAAAATTTGTAACCGCGGCGGTATTCGAACTTGTCCACCGCCTTCATCAGGCCAATGTTGCCTTCCTGGATCAGGTCGAGGAACTGCAGGCCGCGGTTGGTGTATTTCTTGGCGATCGAAATTACCAACCGCAGGTTGGCCTCGGTCATTTCACGTTTTGCGCGCCGTGCCCGTGCTTCACCACTGGTCATCTGGCGGTTGATTTCCTTCAGTTCCTTGATCGGGATGCCGATCCGGCTCTGCAGGTCGAGCAGTTTCTGCTGCTGCTCGACAACCGCCGGTTCGAAACGCAGCAGCGCCTCGCTCCACGGCTTGGCGGATTCCACCTCGCCGCGAATCCACCGCGCGCTGGTTTCCTTGCCCGGGTATTCCTTGATGAAATGCTGGCGCGGCATACGCGCCTTGTCGATGCACAGCGCCATGATCGTGCGCTCGTAGGTGCGCACTTCTTCAACCAGCTTGCGCACGCCGTCACACAGGCCTTCGATCTGCTTTGCCCCGAAGCGGATTTTCATCAACTCTTCGGAAATGGCTTCGCGCGCCTGAATGTAGGGCCGGCCACGCGAGCCGTGTTTCTGCAGCGCGCGCATCATTTTCTGGTAATTGCTGCGGATGTCGGCAAAGTGCACCAGCGCAGCTTCCTTCAGCCGCGCCAGGTCGGCGGCGGCGGCGGCGGCGCTGGCAGCGCCGTCATCGTCCTCGGCGTCCTCGGCATCGACATCCTCATCGTCACCAGCCTCATCTTCGGCAACCTCTTCAACAATGGCTGCTTTCATTTCGAGGTCAGCCAGCCCGTCGACGACATCATCGACGCGGATTTCTTCCTTCTCGATTTTTTCGGCCAGCGTGAGGATTTCGGCAATCGTCGTCGGGCAGGCGGAAATGGCCAGGATCATGTGGCGCAGGCCGTCCTCGATGCGCTTGGCGATCTCGATCTCGCCCTCGCGCGTCAACAGTTCGACCGAGCCCATTTCGCGCATGTACATGCGCACCGGGTCGGTGGTGCGGCCGAACTCGGAATCCACCGTGGACAGCGCGGCTTCGGCTTCCTCGACCGCATCTTCGTCCGCCACCGCCGGCGTGGATTCGGACATCAGCAAGGTCTCGGCATCCGGTGCTTCGTCGTAGACCTGGATGCCCATGTCGTTGATCATGCCGATGATGTTCTCGATCGCCTCGGCGTCGAGCATGTCATCGGGCAGGTGATCGTTGATCTCGGCATAGGTCAGGTAACCGCGTTCCTTGCCGAGCACCACCAGATTTTTCAGCCGCAGGCGCCGTGCTTCGGCGTCCGCCGGCGAGAGTTCACGCCGCTCGAATTCCTTGACCAGCGCGCGTTCGCGCGCGGTCAGTCCGCGCGTTGGCCGCTGCTTGCCACCGGCCTTGACGGCGGCAACCGGCGCTGCCGGCTGCGGTGCAGTCTTGTCGAGTTTCTGCGCGGCCGCCTTGACCTTGGCCAGCGCCTGTTTCGCCACCGCCTTGAAGTTCGCCAGCCGCTGCTGTTCCTTGCGTAATACCGCCTTCGACTTGGCCGCTGCTTTCGGCGTAACCTTGCCCTTGGTTTTGGCCGCGCCCTTTGCTGCCGGACGCGGCTTGGCGGCGCGCTGCGGCGCCTTTGATTTCACCACCTTGGATTTTGTTGCAACGCGCGCCTTGGTTTTGACGGCGGATTTTGCGGATCCTGTTTTAGCGCGTGCTGCGCCTTTCGCTTTGGCGTTTTTCGCGCCGGCATTTTTCGCTTTCGCGTTTTTTGCCTTGGTTGCCTTGGATTTGGATGTTTTGGATTGCTTGGCCATGGATTAGGCTCCGCCGGGCGATGGTTCGGTGAAAAAGCCGGAAATTATACCGCAAACCACCAGCTCTTTCACTTGCTGGCTGGTACGTTAAGTGCTTGTTGCAAAAGACGATATTGTGCTTGTTCATCAGAATTCCAGCCTTGGCGTTTGGATTTTTCCAACAACGCATTGATTCTGGCCTTACGAATCAACACCATAGCCTGATCCCAGGCCCCGCGGAACTCCGCCTCAAACTCCCCCGGTTCCAGTGTCCGATCCTGCCAGCGCAAGGCCCCGGCCTCCGCCTGCCGGACCGCCGCCTCATGCGGCGAACCGCGAAATACCTCGCCCAGACTGACCAGCACCTCGCCGCTGCCGACAACTTCCAGCGCCGCGTCCAGCGCCAGCAGATCCCCTTGATCCACGCCGGGAACATCCACAGCCTCGGCCAGATCTCCGCGCTTGATCAGCGCAGCAAACCGCGGCTCCACAATCAGCAGTTCGAGCGCCGTGCGCAGAATCGACTGCGTCACCGGCGCTGCACGCCGGGCCGGTGCTGGAGCAGCCTGTGTCCTGATTTCAAAATTCGCGTCGAGTTCCTGCTGCGACACTCCAACCAGTTGCGCCAGTTCCTTGCGGATCAGCAGCGACAACATCGGCGCGGCAATCTGTTTGACCAGCGGTTTCGCCTGCTGCATCAGCTTGGCGCGACCTTCGGAAGTATGGCTATCGACATTCGAGCGCAATTCATCGATCAGAAACCGCGACAGCGGTTGCGCCTTGGCGAGCAGAGCTTCGAACGCGGCCTTGCCATTCGCTCGCACATAGGTATCGGGATCCTCGCCATCGGGCAGGAACAGGAAGCGCAGTTGCTTGCCGTCGACCAGTTGCGTGAGGCTGTTCTCCAGCGCCCGCCATGCTGCGCGACGGCCGGCAGCGTCACCGTCGAAACAAAACACGATCTCGTCCGACTGGCGCAGCAGTTTCTGCACATGGTTCGGCGTGGTCGCAGTACCCAGCGTCGCCACCGCGTACCCGACCTCCGCCTGCGCCAGCGCCACCACGTCCATGTAGCCTTCGACCACGATCACGCAAGCAGCATCGCGGATTGCGCGCCGCGCATGGAACAGGCCATAGAGTTCACGGCCCTTTTCGAACACCGGTGTTTCTGGAGAGTTCAGGTATTTCGGTTCGCCATCGCCGAGCACACGCCCGCCGAAACCGATGATGTTGCCTTTGACGTCGACAATCGGAAACATGATGCGGTCGCGGAACACGTCGTAACGCCGGCCCTCCTCGTTCTGCTTCACCAGCCCCGCGACATTCAGCGACTTGTCGGCGTAATCGGGGAACACCTGTTCGAGGTTCTGCCAGCCGTCGGGCGCATAACCGATGCCGAAATGCTTGGCGATTTCTCCCGACAGGCCACGACGCTTCAGGTATTCAATCGCCTGCGGCGCGTCCTTCAGCTGGTTGCGGTAGAACTGCGCCGCCTGCAGCAGCACACCGTACAGATCCGGGCCTTCTTCGGCACGGCGCTGGGTGTACTCCGAGCGGGCCTCTTCCGGCACCTGCATGCCGACGCTTTGTGCGAGATCCTTCACCGCATCGACAAAACCCATGCCGCTGTACTCCATCATGAAACCGATGGCAGTGCCGTGCGCGCCACAACCGAAGCAGTGATAGAACTGTTTGGTCGGGCTGACGGTAAAGGACGGGGATTTTTCGGTGTGGAAGGGACAGCAGGCTGAATAATTGGCGCCGCTGCGTTTCAACTTCACGTGGCGATCGACCACTTCGACGACGTCGACCCGGCCGAGCAAATCCTGGATGAACGACTGCGGAATCATGCGCGCGGCAACTTGCTCCACTCGGGAACCGGCGGCCCACTGGCGGGCCGTGGCAATCAGGGAATTATAGGGTAGCGCGCTGCGTCAGCGACGGCAGTGACACCCGTAGACAAAGCCGGCAAAAACAACCACAAAAACAACCACAAAAACAACGAACTATGATTTGGTGAGATGCGCTTTGACCGCAGCCGATACTTGTGACATGTCGGCGCGCCCGGCCAGCTTCGGTTTCAGCACCGCCATCACCTTGCCCATGTCGGACGGCGCGACCGCGCCGGCCTCGGCGACGGCCGCAGCAACAGCCGCAGCGATTTCATCAGCACCCAGGGCCTGCGGCATATAGGCCTGTAACAGACCGAGCTCCTGCTTTTCCTTGTCGGCCAGATCCTGGCGGCCGCCCTGCTCGAACTGGGTGATTGAGTCGCGGCGCTGCTTGAGCATCTTTTCGATAATGCCCAGCACGTCGGCGTCGGTCAGCGTCTTGCGCTCATCGACTTCACGCTGCTTCAGCGCAGCCAGCAGCAGGCGGATGGTGTCGCGGCGCGCAACGTCGGCGCTGCGCATTGCCGCCTTGAGGTCGTCGTTGATCTGTTCACGAAGGGACATGGATGGGCTCCAGAAATGACAAAAGGGTGCGAGGCTGAAGCCCCTGCACCCTTTGACGGCCTGAACGGCGCGCCGGACTTAGTAGAGCTTCGGCGGCAGCAGTTGTGAACGCAGGCGTTTATACGTGCGCTTCACTGCGGCGGCCAGCTTGCGCTTGCGCTCGGAGGTCGGTTTTTCGTAGAACTCGCGGGCACGCAATTCGGTCAGCAGCCCGGTTTTTTCCACGGTGCGCTTGAAACGGCGCAGGGCCACTTCAAACGGTTCATTTTCTTTTACGCGTACTGTCGTCATGTAATCCCTCAAATACCCTGATCTATCCTGCCGGAATTCAGCAGATGAAATCGGAAAGGCGCGTATTATAACCAGATCCAGCCCGGATTTACAGGGCCCGGAACACCGCTGCCAGCCCGACCCTACCCGCCCCGGCCAGAAACCCGTGCTTGTACTAGGCATCGAAACCTCCTGCGACGAAACCGGCATCGCCCTTTATGACACCGGGCGCGGCCTGCGCGCCCATGCCCTGCACTCCCAGGTGGCCTTGCACGCCGATTATGGCGGAGTGGTGCCGGAACTGGCCTCCCGCGACCACATCCGCCGGGTTTTGCCGCTGACCCGGGACGTGCTGCGCGAAGCCGGCGCAACCCTGGGCGAACTCGACGCCGTGGCCTATACCGCCGGCCCCGGGTTGGCCGGCGCGCTGCTGGTCGGCGCTGGGGTCGGCACCAGCCTTGCCTATGCCTTGGGCATCCCCGCGATCGGCATCCACCACCTCGAAGGCCATCTGCTGTCGCCGCTGCTGGCCGATCCTGCCCCGCAGTTCCCGTTTGTCGCGTTACTGGTTTCCGGCGGCCACACCCAGTTGATGCGGGTGGGCGGGGTCGGCGACTACACGCTGCTCGGCGAAACCCTGGACGACGCTGCTGGCGAGGCCTTCGACAAATCAGCAAAACTGCTGGCTCTCGGTTACCCCGGCGGCCCGGCGATCGCCGCGCTCGCCGAATCCGGCCATGCTGGCAAATACCCCTTGCCGCGGCCGATGCTGCGCAGTGACAACCTTGACTTCAGTTTCAGCGGCCTCAAAACTGCGGTGCTCACCGCGGTACGCACTCTGCCATCGGATACACAAGCGCGCGCCGATCTTGCCGCCGAACTGCAGGCGGCCATCGTAGACGTGCTGGTTGGCAAGTCCATCGCAGCGATTGAACAAACCGGTCTGACACGATTGGTCGTCGCCGGCGGCGTCGGCGCCAACCGTCGGCTGCGCGCGTTATTGAGTGCAGCCGCGCAACGCCTCGGCTGCACGGTGTATTACCCGCCGTTCGAGTTCTGCACCGACAACGGCGCGATGATCGCTTTTGCCGGCGCGCTGCGTTTGCAGCGGGGGGCTCACGAAAAAAATCCGGGGTTTACCGTGCGTCCGCGCTGGGATCTGGCCAGTCTGCAGCAAGCCTGATTAAATCCTGGCGCCGAGCTTGCTTTCCCTGCCATTGAGCAAATTGCGGATGTTTGAACGATGACGCCAGATCAGCAGCACTGCGATCACCGTCACGGCAAAGAAAAACGGATGTGCCGCGTTAAACAATAACAAGGCGAAAAACACGCTGAAGACCGCGGATATCAACGCGGCGAGCGAGGAGTAACGAAAAAACACCGCGATGGTGATCCAGGTGGCGAGCACGCCCAGCGCGAGGTACGGACTCAGCGCCAGCAGCGCACCCAAAGCAGTCGCCACGCCTTTACCGCCCTGAAAACGATGGAACAGTGGATACATGTGGCCGAGGATCACCGCCACCGCAGCGAGCGCCATCGCCATTGCCGTGCCCTCGGTGATCCACTGCCCGGCAACAAATACTGCAAGCCAGCCCTTGACGCTGTCACCGAGCAAAGTCAGCGCCGCCGCTGATTTGCGCCCACTGCGCAGCACATTGGTCGCACCCGGATTACCTGAACCGTATTCGCGCGGATCCGGCAGCCGGAATGCGCGACTGACGACCACCGCAAAAGAAACCGAGCCGATCAGGTACGCTGTAACCACAACGATTAGTAACGCCAAATGATTTCCCCTAGAATGGCGCGGTCATTTTAGCCCAACCGGACCCGTTGTTTCGGACACCCTTGCCGCACATGGACACCATATTCATCAGCGAACTGCGCATCGAAACCCGCATCGGCATTTACGCCTGGGAGCAGCAGGCGCCACAAACCATACAGCTCGACCTCGAAATCGGCCTGCGCGGCAAACATGCGGCCGACAGCAACCGCATTGAAGACACCATCGATTACGCAAAAGTCGTCGCCGCCATCAAACAACTCTTTGCGGAGCAGCATTTTTCATTGCTGGAACATGCGGCCGAATCGATTGCCGGCATGGTGATCAAGGATTTCAAGGCGCCGTGGCTGCGCGTCAGCATCGCCAAACTCACGCCGCTCGCCGGCGTAAAAAAACTCGGCATCAGCATAGAACGCGGCCAAAGAACCTGACGCCATATCGCAACGCGGTGCCGGTTTCCGCTCCGCGCACTGCTCTCCGCATTCCGCACTGTTTTTTCACCCCCGCGGATGGTGCTTTGCATGCAACTGCTTCATCCTTTCCTGCGCGACATGGGTATAAATCTGCGTCGTTGAGATATCTGCATGACCCAGCAGCAGTTGCACCACACGCAGATCGGCGCCGTGATTCAGCAGATGCGTGGCAAAGGCATGGCGCAGCGTGTGCGGCGAAATCGGTTTGCTGAGCCCCGCCTGCAGCGCATAACGTTTAAGCAAATGCCAGAACGCCTGCCGCGTCATCACCGCGGCGCGTGTGGTGACGAACAACGCGTCGCTGGTTCTTTCACCGAGCAGCACCGGCCGTGCTTCTTTCAGATAACGCTCGAGCCAGGACAGCGCCTCCTCACCCAGCGGCACCAGCCGCTCCTTGGAGCCCTTGCCCATCACCCGCACCACACCCATGTCGCGGCTGATCTGGGGCACTTTCAGTGTCACCAGTTCGGACACGCGCAGGCCGCTGGCATAGATTACCTCCAGCATCGCCCGGTCGCGCAGGCCCAGCGGCTGATCCAGTGCCGGTGCCGCAAGCAGACTTTCGACATCCGCTTCGGTCAGCGTTTTCGGCAACGGGCGCGGCAGTTTCGGTGCGTCGATGCGCAGCGTCGGGTCCGCCTTGATCGTATTCTGGCGCAGCGCGTGGCGATAGAACCGTTTTAACGTCGACAGCAGCCGCGCCGCGGTGGACGCGCGCGCCTTGCTGCGGAATTTGTGCGCCAGATAATCCTGGATCAAGGCCTGGTCGGCGGCGAACAAACCGGTGCTGCTGCGTTGTTCGAGCCAGGCGGCGAACTGCTGCAGATCGCGGCGATAACTGTCGAGTGTGTTGCGCGCCAGGCCGTCCTCCAGCCACAACGCATCGCAGAACGCGTCAATGATCGGCTTTGAGGATTCCTTCATGCCGCAGCAGCCAGCGTTTGACGCTCAAGGGGAAGGGATCCTTGCCGCCCATGAATCCGCCCAGACCGCCGCCGGCCGCCAGCACCCGATGACAGGGCACGATCAGCGGCACCGGATTGGCACCGCAAGCGCCGCCGACAGCCCGGGGACCGCTGCGCAATCGCTGCGCCATGTCGCCATAAGTAATTGTTTTTATTGAGCAATTTTTCCCGCTGCTTTTCCCACCGAGTTTTTCAATCTCGCGCCAGACCCGCTGCTGGAATGGTGTGCCGTCATGACGATAGGCTACCGTGAAACAGTACTCGGGGTCCGCCAGATAACGCTCGACTTCGCGGCAGGCGCGTTCGGCGACACGATCCTGCGGCGCAGCCAGCGGCGTGCTGCGCGGCAGATAACGCAGGCTGGTGATCACTCTGCCGTCGGTGACGATGCCCAGAACGGCGAACGGCGTGGCGTACCGGGTTTCCGTCTGCCCCGCCCGCGGTCCCCGCCCCGTCATGCCGTGACAGTCTTTTTATCCGGCGGCCGCAGTTTCTGCAACACCACCACCACGGCGACCAGCACGACCCCGAGGATATCGGCAAAAGTCGTCGGATACACCAGCGCGAGACCGGCGATCATCAGCATCCAGCGCTCAAGCACGGTGGTCTTGCAGAACAGCCAGCCCTGCAAGCCGCCGGCCAGCGCGGCAATGCCCACCGCGGCAGTACCCGTCACCAGCGCGATTGAACCCCAGTCGGCAGCCGCCAGATTCTTGAAGGAACCGCCAAGCAGCAAGCCGGTGCCCGACGGGTCAAGCACGAACATGAAGGGCAGCAGGAACGCCGGTGCGCAGTATTTCCAGCTCTGTAGCGTCGTGCGGTACGGGCCGCCACCGGTAATCGCCGCCGCGGCAAACGGCGACAGCGCGGTGGGCGGCGACACTTCCGACAATACGGCATAGTAAAAAATAAACATGTGCGCGGCAAAATCCGGAACCCCGAGCTTGATCATCGCCGGCGCGGTGATCACCGCACAGATGATGTACGACGCGGTTACGGGCACGGCCAGCCCGACCACCCACACAATCAGCGAAGTGAAGAACGCCGTCAGCAGCAGCTTCATGTCATGCAGCAATTCGGGTGTTGCGGTCGCGCCGAACATCACCCACAGGCTGACCAGCCCTTTCGAACCGGAATCGGCGTAGTCCAGCACGATGGAACTGAACTTCAGCCCCAGCCCGGTCAATGTCACCACGCCGACGATGATGCCGGCAGAAGCGCAGGTCATCGCGACATTGAGTACGCCGACCGAACCACCTTCCAGTGCCTTGATGAACCCGGATTCCCAGAACCCCCTGATCCAGGGCATGCGACCGCAGAACCAGTCGTAGGGGATCAGCGCTGAGTCTCTCCGGAAGAACGAAACCAGCGCGGTCACGAGGGTGGCATAGAACACGGACAGCACCGGTGAATAGCCGACGAGCAGGAAAACCACGATCGATACCAGCGACACAAAGTGGTACCAGTAGCGCTTGGCCAGTTCCAGGGGGCGATGATGCTTCTCGAGGGCGACCGCCTTCATGTTGAATTTGCGCGCATCGATCTCGACCATGATAAAAATGCCCAGATAAAACAGGATGGTCGGGATCGTCGCCATCAGGATCACGTCGAGATACGAGATCCTGAGGAACTCGGCGATCAGGAAGGCCGCCGCGCCCAGCACCGGCGGCGACAGAATCGCCCCCAAGCCACCCGCCGCCAGCAAGCCGCCGGCAGCCTCCTTGCCATAACCCGCCTTGGCGAGCAGCGGATAAGCCACGGCGCCGATGGTCACCGTGGTCGCCACACCGGAACCCGAAGGACCTCCGAGAAGAAATGAGGACATCACCACCGCGCGTCCTGCGCTCGATGGCTTGCCGCCCATCGCCGCAAACGAAAAATCGAGGAAAAACTTCCCTGCTCCGGAATACTGCAGAAAGGCCCCGAAAATGGTGAACAGGATGATCAGTGTGGAGGACACGTCCACGGCGACGCCAAAAATCCCTTCCAGCGTCATGTACAACGCACCGGTAAGCCGCGCGATTTCGTAACCCTTGTGCGTCCACGGTGCCGGCAGTTGCGGCCCGAACAGCGCATAGGCGAGAAACAGCATCACAATAAACGGCAGTATCCATGTCGAACTTCTTCTGTTCGCCTCGAGAATCAGCAGAATCAGCGCAACGCCGACGACCTGATCCAGCATTGTCGGGACGGTCGCCCGGTCGCCCAGCAAGTCTCCCCAGTACAGTATGTAGCCGATGATCGCCATCGAAGTGACGGCGAAAATGACATCCCACCACATCAGGCGATGACGGAAACGTTTCGCTGAGGGGAACAGCAGAAATACCAGTGTCAGCGCAAATGCGACATGGATCGGCCGCAGCCTGAATGCCGGAACAATCTCCACCGCGGCATACAGGTGGAACAGCGACATGATCACGGCGGCGAGCGTCAGCATCACCGCAAGCGCGCCGCCATAACGGTTGTGGGCGCCCTCTTCCTCCTCGATCAGTTCCTCGACGCGCTTGCGAGCCTCATCGCTGAGGACCGCCCCCCCCCGTGATGACTCTGGAATGGAATTTTCAGCCATTATTTCCTCCAGCCCAGGATTTTTTATGATTTGTCATGCCATTCCTGACACGCACCCGGAACACGCCAAGATTATTTCAAGTCCAGAAACGAAAAACCCCGTCCGAAGCCGGACGGGGCTGACCTGCAGGGCACAAATCAGAACTTCAGCCCTTTTTCCTTGAAGTACTTCACGGCACCCGGATGCCACGGCACCGGCGATGCTTCGGGTTTTTGTTTATCCATCGTGATATCCGCCGCGATTTTATGCACCGCGATCAGATCGGGCCGCTTGTCGAAAATCGTCTTGACGATGTTGTAAACCGTCTGTTCGCTCATGTTGGCATTCGCCACCAGCAGATTGGCCACGGCAGTCGCCTGATTGTCCACCGTCATGCCCGGGTAAGTGTCTTTCGGAATCACGTCGGCGATGTACAAGGGTCCGTTTTTCTTGGTCATCGCCGGCAGCAGATTCGCATGATCAAGGAACTTGATCTTTACTCCGGGCGTGGCCGCGAGATCGGTCACGGCTGAAGTCGGCAGGCCGACCACGAAGAAAAACGCGTCGATTTTCTTGTCCTTCATCGCGTTGGCCGACTCCGATGCACCCAGACGCTCGATCTTCATGTCCTTCTGCGGATCAAGGCCTGCCGCCTCCAACACACGGAATGCGAACACTTCCGTCGCGCTGCCCGGCGAACCGGTGGAGACACGCTTGCCTCTGAGATCATTGATGTTGTTGATCCCCGTACCTTCGATCGTCACCGCATGCATGATGTTGGTGTAGAGCATCATCATCGCGCGCACCGGGATTTTGGTGCCCTTGAACTTGCCTTCACCGTTGTATGCATCGATTACCGCATCGGCCTGGGACAGGGCAATGTACGGCTTGCCGGTGCCGATCAGGCGCATGTTGTCGACCGAACCGCCAGTGACTTCAGCTGTGGCCGTCATGCCGGGTATGGTTTTCGATAATATGTTTGCCATGCCGCCGCCCAAGGGGTAATACACGCCGCCAGTACCGCCGGTGGCAATCGACAGATTGATTTTTTCCTGGGCCGCTGCCGGCAGCGCAAGCAGCGCACATGCGGCCAGTGCCAGAACCTTGAATAATTGATGCATGACTTTCTCCTCCTACGGGTTGATTTTTGACCTACGGTTTTGATTCAGATTGTGGTCTGTCTTGAGTTTAGGAAGATTCCCGGTGACGGTCAACCCTGCGCCGCAGCGGGCCTATTTGGCAAACACCTGCGACATGTCCTGGAATGCCTTGAATTCGAGCGCATTGCCGCAGGGATCGAGAAAAAACATCGTCGCCTGTTCCCCGACCTGGCCTTTGAACCGCACATGCGGCTCGATCACGAATTGGGTGCCGGCCTTGACCAGTTTGTCGGCCAGCGCCTGCCAGTCCCCCATGCCCAGGATTGCACCAAAATGGCGCACCGGAACGTCGTCACCGTCCACCTCACCGGTGCTGCGATGGCCGACTTCCCCCGGCGCCAGGTGGGCCACGATCTGGTGGCCATAAAAATTGAAATCGACCCATTCCGGGGATGAGCGCCCCTCGGGACAGCCCAGCAATCCGCCGTAAAACGCGCGGGCGCGGGCCAGGTCATCGACGGGGAAGGCAAGATGGAAAGGTGGCTGGCTGATGTCCGGCATGGCATGCGTCCAAAAATCAATGCGGTTATTCTACGGACTTTCCTTTTATCCTGCCTGTCTCCTTGCGGCACACTGAGATGAACCCGGACACCATTCCCGCATTCACCGCCCATGGCTGCACCATGCCGCAGATCGGTTTCGGCACCTCACAACTCGGCGACTGCGGCGATCTGGTCGCAACCGCGCTGAAACTCGGTTACCGCCATATCGATACCGCCTGGAAATACGGTTCCGAAAAAGGCGTCGGTGCCGGCATCCGCGCCTCCGGCGTGCCGCGCAGCGATATTTTCCTGGTCACCAAGGTGTCGCACGAATACCTGCGCGCCGATGACTTTGCGCGTTCGGTTGATGAAAGCCTGAAGCACCTGCAGGTTGATTATGTCGACCTGCTGCACGTGCACTGGCCGACCATCGACAAAACTCCCATGGCGGAAACCATGGGCGCGTTGGCCAAGGCAAAACGGCAGGGACTGACCCGCCACATCGGCATCGCCAACTTCAACATCGCGCTGATGGAAGAGGCCCGGCACACCTGTGCGGAGCCGCTGGCCACGCTGCAGGCCGAATATCATCCCTATCTGGATCAGACCGAAGTCCTCGACTACTGCCGGCGTCACGGCATGATTTTCACCGCGTACTGCCCGCTGGCGCGCGGCCGCCTGTTCGAAGATCCCGTGCTCGCCGGCATTGCGCGGGCACATGGCAAAAGCATTGCGCAGGTGGTGTTGCGCTGGCTCGTGCAACAAGGCAACATTGCGCCCATCCCGCGCTCGTCAAATCCGGAGCGCATCGCGCAGAACCTCGACGTGTTCAACTTCACGCTGACCGCCGATGAGATGAAACGCATCCATGCGCTGGCACGGCCTGACGGCCGCATAGCCAATCCGGCAGGCCGCGCGCCGGCGTGGGACTGAAAACCGCATCACACCAAGCAGTCAATAAAACGGAGGAAATTC
>JBBQAO010000060.1:0-22734 GCA_038316355.1 Burkholderiales bacterium | reverse complement strand
AACATGCCGCAAGCCTTTGATCTAAAAATTGTTTTTCCCCTGCGTCATTCTGTAACTCGTTCTTTTCATTAAGTATTTACTACGTTGTCGCAGCACACAAGCCCGGCAGCACCTCCCCAATCGGTACCCGCAGCACCGCATCCGCCACCTCATCAAACTGCGTCGCCTCGGCATTGATGATCAGCAGGCGTGCACCGGCATCCAGTGCACGCGGCACTGCGGCTGCCACCGGATAAACCTGCAGCGTGGAGCCGATGGCGATGAACAGATCGCCCTCAGTGGAAACGTTCATCGCGCGCTCGATCACTTCCGGTATCAACTGCTGGCCGAAGGAGATGGTGTCGCTTTTCAGCAGGCCATTACACCCGAGACACGGCGGATCTTCTTCACCGGCGCGCACGCGATCCAGCGTTTCCTGCATCGGACCGCGCCAGCCGCAGCCGAGGCACATCACCGTGTGCAGCGTGCCGTGCACTTCGATGACCTTGTCCGCGGATACGCCGGCGCGCTGGTGCAGGCCGTCAATGTTCTGCGTGATCAGCGCATGCAGTTTGCCCTGCGCCTCGAGTGCGGCCAGCGCGCGATGGCCGGCATTGGGTGCCGCGGTCCACGCCGGATGTGCGAGGCGCGATTGCCAGGACAGGCGGCGCACTTCGGGGTCCGATACGTAATAACGGATGTCGGACATTTTTTCCGCTTTGGGATTTAACGTCCACACCCCGCACGGGCCGCGGAAGTCCGGGATGCCCGAATCGGTGGAAATCCCCGCACCGGTGAGCACAACAATGCGTTGTGCGGCATCAACCCAGCCGCGGATGGTGGCAAATTCCTGATTTCCGCTCATGGCGCAATCATGCAGTGCGCCGGCGCATCCGGCCAATACCCATCGGCAGCACGCACTGCCGCAGTTCACGGCTGCCCGCATTCGGCACATCCGTGTGAGATTCCGCACACGCGTCTGTACGCTGCCGCACCAGCAGCGGCCCTTTGCGCCAAATTTGCACACGGGTGCAAGTTTTTTTAGCTGAAGGTGTCAAAATTTAACAGCTATTGCTATGCAACATTTAACTTTAGATGTGCTCTAATCATTACTGTAACCATATGAAATATATTTATATTTTCATATTATTGTAATTCTTGTTACGCAATACACAAAGGAGATTCAGATGAACGTAACTAAGCCACTTGCCACCCTGCCCGAGAATCCGCTGGACCGGATCAGCCTGACCGACTTCGACCGCCTCCGCGCCGAAACCGCCATCCGCCGCGGCGAATACCTGGCTGAACTGATGCTGGACGGCATTGCCGCCGTGCGCAGCCTGTTCGGCTACGTCAAGCCGCCGGTGAATGCCGCGCAGCGCCTCGGCCCCACGGCTTGAAGCAGGACCATCACGCCCGCCCCGCATGCCGGCATTGCCGCCCGGAGACCGACCATGCCTGAAAACGCGTGACCCTCGCGCTGCGGGTGGCGGTTCCCACGGCGCGTTTACCTGGGGTGTGCTGGAACGACTGCTAGAAGATGAGCGCATCGTCATCGAAGGCATCAGCGGCTCCAGCGCCGGCGCCATCAATGCCACCGTGCTCGCGCACGGCCAGGGCACGGGCGGTCGCGAAGGCGGCATCCTTGCGCTAAAAGACTTCTGGCAGCGCATGGTTGCCACAACACCGTCGGGCGGCTGCGTTTTCGACCCGGCAGGACCGCAAGGCCGGTCCGGCCATGGATGCGCTGATCTTCATGTCGCGCTTACTGACGCCGGGACAGATCAACCCCTTCAATCTCAACTTGTTGCGCGACGTGCTTGCCGCGCAGATCGACTTCGGCGTGTTCCGCGAGGACAGTCCGATCAAGCTGTTTGTCGCCGCCACGCAGATCGCTACTGGCCGCGCACAAATTTTCGCGACGGCGGAAGTCTCGCTCGACGTATTGCTGGCCTCCGCCTGTCTGCCGTCATTCAATCAGGCGGTGGTCATCGACGACGAGTCGTACTGGGACGGCGGACTCACCGCCAATCCGCCGCTGCGCCCGCTGATTTATCACTGTGACGCGCCGGACATGCTGATCGTCGCCGTCAATCCGCGCCGCCGCGGCGATGCTCGGGCGACCGCCGACGAAATCCGCCAGCGCCTGACTGAAATCAGTTTCAACGCTGCAGCGGCCTCCGAACTCGAAGGCATCGCGCTCGCCAAGAAAGAAGCGGAACGCGACCGCTGGTCGCTGGGCCGGCTCGACCGCCGGCTGCGCCACCTCAATCTGCACGTGATTGATGCCGAGGATTACATGAACCGGCTCAATGTCAGCAGCCGGATCAACACCGATGCCGGCTTCATCTATGCGCTGCGCAAGGAAGGCCGCGACCGTACCCACGCCTGGCTGCGCCGCAACTTCCGTTACATCGGCACGCGTTCCTCGTTCGAACTCGCCAAACACTTCGCCTGAATCACATTGACTGGTTCACATCGACTGAACCACGTCAGCTGACTCACGGCCTGTCAGTCCGGCAGAATAAATCCGTAATATGGTCGCGTCGATTTTGCTGCCGGTGCGTCGTTATAATCGGCACACTGCCATGCCCCTCGTTCTGATACTTTTCCTCTCCAGCATTGCCTTCGTCACGATGAAGGGCAGCCGCATCCTGATGACGCTGTACGCGGTCGACATGGGCGCAGGTCCCTTCGAAATCGGCATCCTGTTTGCGTTATATGGACTGTTTCCGTTCCTGCTCGCCATTGCTGCCGGCCGCCTCGCCGATCGCTTCGACAACCGCCTGCTGATCTACTGGGGCCTCGGCACCTACACCATCAGCCTGGTGCTGCCGTTTTTCTTTCCGTCGCTGACCATCCTGTTCATCGTTGCACCGCTGTGGGGTTTCACCAGCATGTTGTGGGTGGTGGCAACCCAGAGCCTGGTCGGCAAGCTGTCGACGACCGAAACCCGCACCCGCAACTTCAGTTATTACGGCCTCGGTGAATCCACCGGCTCGGTGCTGGGCCCGGTCATCGTCGGGCTGTCGATCGACACGCTGTCACACCAGCCGACCTTCCTGATCATGGCGGCGATTCCGGCACTGTGCGTCCTTGCCGTGGTGGCCCGGCGCCACACCATTCCGCACACCGCGCCGGTCAGTACCGGGGCACAGGTGCCACGCAACATGAAAGACCTGCTGGCGCTGCCCGCCATGCGCAATGCGCTGCTGTCGAATGCTGCGGTGATGACCGGCCTCGACCTGTTCAATCTCTATATGCCGATCTACGGCCACAGTCTGGGATTCACCGCCACCACCATCGGCCTGATCATGGGTGCCTTCGGCGCCGCGGCCTTCATCACCCGGCTGGCGATTCCGCCGATCAGCAAACGTTACGGCGAACGCGCAATGCTTGCTGGCGCGCTGACGATGTCTGGCGTGGCCTTCATGATGTTTCCGCTGACCACCAGCGCAGTGCTGCTGGCAGCGGCGGCATTTGCGCTCGGACTGGGGCTGGGCTGCGGCCAGCCGTTGTCGATGATCCTCGCATTCAACGCCGGGCCGCCGGAACGGGCTGCAGAATCGATTTCGATGCGGCTTGCCGTCAGTTACGGCGCGCATGTGGTGGTGCCACCGGTATTCGGCGTGATTGGCGCGGCGATGGGTGTGGCGCCGATTTTCTGGACCTGCGCGATACTGATGGGCGGCGGTTCGCTGCTCAACCGCAAACCGAAATCAGCGTAACCGGCTGATTATCGAGTTTCGTCAAAAACATGACTGCCTCGTCAGAGGCATGGTTTTGTCATTATTTAAGCAACTCTCAATCAACCTAAGGAGTCATGATGGCAAACTATCCGGAACTCGCAGGACGCAGCGCACTGATCACCGGCGCAGCACAGGGCATCGGTGCAGAAACTGCGCGTCTTTTCGCCGCCCAGGGCTGCAAGGTGGCGGTGGTCGACATCGACGCCGACAACGGCAACAAGGTCGCAACCGCCATCGCCAAAGACGGCGACACGGCGCAAGCCTTCAAATGCGATATCACCGATGCCACCTCGGTCGAACAGACCATCGCCGGCATCGTGAAAGCCTTCGGCGGCATCGATATCGTGATCAACTGCGCCGGCGGCTACGCAAAGCTGGCCAGCGTTGAAGACATGACCATCGACGAATGGGACCGCACCGTCGCGCTGAACCTGCGCAGCGTGTTCCTGATCTGCAAGATGGCGATTCCGTGGCTGAAGAAATCAAAAGCGGGACGCATCATCAACGTGTCGTCGATTTCCGGGCGCACGGTGCACGCCGCGTCGTCACCGGCCTATGGCGCGGCCAAGGCCGGTGTGACGCAACTGACGCGTTTTCTCGCTTACCAGCTCGGTCCGGACAACATCACCGCCAACGCCATCGCGCCGATCACCACGCTGACGGCGCGCGTTGCGGCACTGCGCACCGAAGCCGATATCGAACGCATTGCATCACAGGTGCCGCTGCGCCGGCTGGCGGTACCCGAGGATCATGCCCAGGCGATGCTGTTCCTCGCCTCGGATGCCGCCGCCTATATCAACGGCGTCGTGCTCGACGTCAACGGCGGCCGGGTGATGATGTAGATCGCCAGCGGCCCTCATCTTCCAAAAAGACCTTTCAGCGCTTTCAGGCCTTCCTGCACCGGATCTATCGCCGGCGCACTGCTGCCGCTCTCTGCCGGCGCATCACTGCGCGAACGCGACGACGCACCGCCGCCACCGCTCATGCCGTCTTCACCGAGGATGGAAGAAGACGTCGATTTCAACCGCACCTTGACTGCCCAGTCCGGATTCCAGGCCACTTTGGGATCCTGCGGCCGCGGCGGTTGCGCAAAATTGGTTTCTTCGCCATAGGCGATGAAACGGATAAACGCCGAGGGTGCGGCGGCGACAAACTGCGCGGGCGCCGTGCATTCGGTAGTCGAGGGTGACAGCACGACCTTCTCGCGGATCAGCCGCGCCACTTCGGAGGGCGGCAGCCAGGTCATCAGCGATTCACCGAATTCACGGGTGCTGCTCGAACTCCACACCGCAACGTCGTCGCCTTTGCCGCCGCCCATCGCCGTCGCAAAATAACCCTGGGCATTGGCGACGCTGTTCCACGACACGTTGATGCCGCCGCCACTGGATTTGCGTGACGACAGATTCACCGGCTCCATGAAATCGTATTTGTCCGCCAGTGAAAAACGGATGTCCGGCGAGTAGTTGCCCTTGACCGTGTGGTCACCGCGCAGGCTGCCGTCGGCAGAAACCCGGGTGCTGTCGCGCTGATTGGGCCAGTCGCCGTAGGTTTTGCTGCGCGACTGCGAAGGACCGCGCTGCAGATTGGCGCGGCGGCTGAACAGGCCCTGCGGCACCTGGCCCTGTGCCAGTTTGGCGAAGTCGATCACATAGGGCTGACCGGCACCGGCCTGCTCACCGCAGCCCCAGAAAATCAGCATGCGCCCGCGTGGCTTTTCGAAATTCTCCGGCATGCCGTCTTCGCGTGGCTCGGGCTTAGGCGCACGTTGCGGCGTTTCCAGCGGCAGACTGGCGCCCATGTTGAGTCCCGGCGGGATTTCATGCGCGGCCGCTGGTGTGCCGCTGGCGGCGCGCTGTGAGCCGAGTTCGAGCAGCATCGAACGATTGGCACCACCACCGCCCGCACCACCGCCCATCATCATGCGGCCAATGTCCATCGCCGACATGCCGCCACCGCCCGCGCCGCCCATCGGCAGGCCGGAAGCGGTGTCGATGCTCATCCAGTAGGTGGCGACCGGCGGGTTGACTTTCTGTTGCGCCAGCGTGGCCGGCGCAATGGCGGCAATGACTGCAGCGGTGAAGGTGGTAAAGGCAATTTTTGTTTTCATGACGGGCTCCCTGAACGAGATAGCTGTGGCATCGGCAATGCGCAGTTAAGGCTTCCGGTGCGAAAGCTGGTTAAAAACTCAGTCCACTTTCAACTGACTGATACCGAAAAGTTGGTCAAAAACATTTCATCGTTCCGGCGACAGCCGGTATCCCCTTCCTCGGATTCGGGGAAAGGGGATACCGGATCGCGCTGGGCGCGTCCGGAATGACGACCCGGGTCAGGCGACGCGCACGACGATCTTGCCGACCATGCCACTGCTGTCCATGCGCTCCTTGGCGGCCGGCAGCTCGTCGAAACTGTAAATCTTGTCGACCAGTGGCGTGATGCGGCCGTCATTCAGCGCCGGCAGCACGTCGCGCATGAATTCGCGCGCGGCTTCGGCTTTGGCATCTGCAGACAGATGCGCATTGGACACGCCGAATATATCGAGCCGCCAGGCGTGCACGGCATTGAGGTCGATCTCGGCCTTGAACACATTGTCGACATAACCGACGGTGGCAAGACGGCCGCGGAATCCGAGCGTGCGCATGCATTCGGCAAACACCGAACCGCCGACGCCGTTGATGACCAGGTCCACACCTTTGCCGCCGGTCAGTTCACGCACCCGCGCGGCAAAATCCGGTTTGCGCGTGGCAATGCCGACGTCGAGCCCCACGGCTTTGAGTTGATCGAGTTTCTGCTGTGAGCCCGAGGTGCCGATGGAACGCGCACCGATCAGTTTGGCCAGTTGGATGCTCGCCACACCGGCGCCGGAAGAGGCGCCCATCACCAGCATGGTCTCGCCCTTCTGCAATTTGCCGAACTGGTAAATCATCTCCCAGGCGGTGATGAAACTGACCGGCACCGCTGCAGCCTGCTCCCAGGACAAACATTCCGGCTTGGCCATGACCTGACGCGCATCCATCACTGCGTATTCGGAGAAACCACCGCGCGCACGCCCGAACACCGCATCACCGACCTTGATGCCGGTGACGCCGGCGCCGATCGCATGCACGGTACCCGAGGCTTCGTTGCCGCCGAGCTTTTCCGGGCCGCCGTGCACCACGCCGCCGACGAACATCTCGCCGCGGTTCAGCGCCGACGCGTGCACCTTGAGAATGACTTCGCCGGCCATGGGCTGCGGCTGCGGCACGTCGCGGTATTCGAGGACGTTTTTGTGGTCTTTAGTGACTATCCAGCAGGATTTCATGAAATATCCAATAAAAACAATTATTTACAAGTATTCACGGGTTTTATTCCGTCCCGACCTCGCGCACAATCGGACCCCAGCGCTGCAGTTCCTTCTGGATGAATTGTGTCGCGCGTTCCGGCGACGAAGTCGTTACCGGCTCCGCGCCCGCATTGCGCAGGAAATCCTGCATGCCGGCATTGGCCAGCACCTTCTGGTTGGCCTGCGCCAGCACGTCCAGCACCGGCCGCGGCACGCCCGGGGACAGGAAGATCGCATTGAATGCCTGCACCACCAGTTCCGGCATGCCAGCTTCCGCTGCAGTCGGCACATCCGGTACCGCCTGCAGCCGCGCGTCGGCGCAGATGGCGAGCATGCGGATGCGGCCGGCCTTGTGATACTGGAGCGGTGCCGGGCTGATGGTCGGCGTATACATCGGAATGTGTCCCGCCACCAGATCGGTGAGTCCAGGACCCGCACCCTTGTACGGCACGTGCACGATTTTCAGGTCACCGTTGAGTTTCTTGAACAATTCACCAGTGAGATGGGTGATGCTGCCGGTGCCGGCGGAACCGAAGGACAACTGCCCCGGATTTTTCCTGGCAAATGCGATCAGTCCCTTGAGGTTTTTGACCGGCAGCGACGGATGCACAGCCACCCCCGTCGGCACCAGTGTGATGATGCCGAGCGCGGTGAAATCCTTCACCGGGTCGTAACCCAGTTTCGGGTTGCCCAGCGGACTCAGCACATGCGTGGTGGTGTTGGCGATCAGCAGCGTGTAACCGTCAGGCTTGGCGCGCACCACTTCCATCGCACCGATCGCACCCGAGGCACCCGCGCGGTTCTCGACGATCATGTTCTGGCCCAGTGCGCGCGACATTTCCTGCGCCCAGCGCCGGCCAATGATGTCGTTCACTCCGCCCGGCGCGAATGGCACCACCAGCCGCAGCGGACGCTCGGGAAATTTGCCCTGGGCCTGCGCTGCGTCCGGCGCGAGTTGCAGCCCGGCAAACACCAGCAGTGCGAGACTGCCGGAGAAAAAAATTCGTGCGTTCACTGTTGTTTTCCTCGAATCATTTTTTGGTTTTCCGCGAAAGATGCACCGGAAAACCGGGGGCGGAAGCGATGACCCCATGCTAATTCTTATCCGGCGCGGTCGCAACCGCAGCCAGCCTCGTTGCAGAGAATTTATTGCGGCGAACTTATCGCGGCGAACTTAGTGCAGCGAACTTATTTGCCTGAATACTCCCACTCGCGCCAACCGCCGAGCAAGGGGAAATAAAGTCCGAGCCGGATGCGCTGCGTGCCGCCGGCCTGCAGCAGCGCTGCATAACGCTCGAGCTGGCCGCGGTAACGCTCGCGCTCGTTGTCGAGAAAAGCGGCCTTGTCAGCGCCCTCATGCACGCTGGTCTTGTAATCGATGATCCAGCGCGCGCCCCCGGCATCGATAAACGTGCGGTCGATCACCACATTGGCGCGCCGGCCACCGGTGATGCCGCTCAGCCGCCATTCCGAGCGGCCTTCGGCATGCGTATCCAGCACCCAGCGGCCGCGCGCATTACCGACACAATTCACCAGCGCCTGCCGCACGCGTGCCGCAGCCGCGGCGATATCCTGCTCACCGACACCATCAGCGGCAAGGGCATGCCGGATCGCGGGTTCCAGCGCAGCGATGCGCAGCGCATCCCATGCCGCCACGCCATCTTCGGCAATACGCTGCAGCCAGCGATGCACCACGCTGCCGACATGGCGCGCAGTCTCCCCTGCCCAGGAAAATTCGAGATCATCCTGTGTCCGTGCCGGATCCTGCGGCGATACCCAGTCCACCCCGCACGGTGCCGCGGGCAGCGTCCATGCGGCAGGCAGACGGCGCAAGGTCTGATCAATGACCTGCGCCGGCATGTCCGTATCCGATGACTGTATCGGCAGCGCATCACCCAGCGCCGCTTCATATACAGGAGCCACCACCGGCCACAATTTGCCGAGCAGCGACTGCGCCGGCGGCCGCCTGATCTGCGATGTGCCGTCCTCATCGCCGGTAACGGCCACACTGCCCAGCAGATGCAGTTGCCGTTTGGCGCGGGTCGCCGCCACGTAGAGCAAACGCCCGTCTTCCAGGCTTTGTTTATCGGCATGGAGCTGACCGATCCACGCATAAATCGGATCACCGGCGTCACCCGCCGCATTGATCGGCGCCAAAAGCAGTGAGGACTCATCACCCGCGCCCGGCTGTTCGGTCCACAGGAACAGTTTTTTATCATCGTGGCGCGGCGATTTGGCGAGACCGGGCACGATCACCACATCAAATTCAAGTCCCTTGGCCTTGTGGATGGTCATGATCTGCAGGCTGTCGTCGGCATCAAGATCGGGCAAGGCATAGAGTTGCCCGAGTCCGGCCTCAAAAAAAGCGCGATCCGGCAACCCGCCGGCATCTTCATGCCTGTCGAGATAACGGAAATAAATTTCCGCATCTTCGAGATCGGTTTCCTGCGCCACGCAGGCCGGCCCGCCCAGGGCATACCAAGCACCGGCCACATGTTCACGCAGCGGACCGCGGGCGCGCTGCGCGAGACTGATCGCCAGCGCCGCGCGCACGCGCTGAAGGCGT
Organism: Burkholderiales bacterium; assembly: GCA_038316355.1. Lineage (GTDB taxonomy): Bacteria > Pseudomonadota > Gammaproteobacteria > Burkholderiales > SG8-41. The sequence goes on along the minus strand of JBBQAO010000060.1, from coordinate 13,121 downwards.
GCCCGGCCATCAGCCGTGAGCTGCGCGATACGCGCCTCGTCCTGCAGCGCGGACCACAAGGTCATCTGCGCATCGGCCGCGGCCAGCACATGCAGATCGGCCAGCGTCAGGCCGCACCACGGCGCGCGCAACACCGCGAGCCATGCCACACGATCGGCCGGATGCGCCAGCGCACGCGTCAGCGCCAGCAGGTCCTGCACGACGGGACGCTGGCCCAGTGATTCGATGTCGATGGCGCGGAAGCGCAGCCCGGCCGCTTTCAGCGCCGGCACGATCTCGCGCAAATGGCCGCGGGTACGCACCAGGATCGCCACCTTTGCCAATGGGTCGGCCTCGCGCGCGGCGCGGATGATCTGCACAACGCGCTGCGCTTCCACCGAACCGTCATCGTCGAGCAATGAATGGATGTTGACCGCCTCTCCCGCCAATGCCGCGCGCGTCGCCACCGACGCGGTATACGGCACCGCACCTGAGACGATGTTTTCCGCAGCCGGCATGACACGCACAAAAGCGGCATTGACCCAGTCGACAATGCCGGACTGGGAACGGAAGTTCGATGACAACGCGACCGGATGCAGGGTAACGCCGGCGATGCCTTCCGCCCGCGCCCGCAGGAACAGCCCCACCTCCGCTTCACGGAAACGGTAGATCGACTGCATCGGGTCGCCGACGGCAAACACCGTGCGTCCGTCGTCCGGTGACCACCCGGCGGTCAGCTTGGCGACCAGTTCGAACTGGCTGATCGAGGTGTCCTGGAATTCGTCGATCAGCAGGTGGCGGATGCGGTAATCCAGCGCGAACGTCAGGTCGGTGGGCGCATCTTCGGTGCCCAGCGCATACAGGGCACCCTGCGCGACCTCGGTAAAATCCACCTGGCGGTGCGCCTGGAACACCAGCTTCAACTGCGCCACCGCGTGCGGCAGCAGGCGCAGGATCGCACCCAGCACCTGCCATTGGCTGTCGCTGTAAGTGGCCGGCGGCAGGCGGCGCATGGCGGCCAGCGCGGGACGCACATCGGCTGAGGCATCAAGCGCCGCGAACAGCGCTTGCGCACGCTCCTTCCACGGTTGCGCTGGTTTGCCGGCGGGGAAACCTTCGTTTTTGGTCAGCCGCTGCCGCCAGCGTTCGTCTGCTGTGAGGAAGACATAAGCCAATGCCATCCAGGATTCAACATCATTGGCAAAATGGCTCTGTCCGAGATTGCTGAACGCGTAATCGGCCAGCGCGCGAATTTCCGCGCTCATCTGCGACGGGATCGCGGTGTGCAATCGCTGCACCGCGGCCTCGCGGGCGCGCTGCAACGCCGATTCCAGCGGGTCGCGCTCGAGGCCGTGCACCTGACGCAGCCACTGGTCGCGGCGCGCCAGCATGTCGGCGAGCAGCGCCTCGGTGCGCGCGACATCGTTATCGAGGTGCACCAGCACGTTTTCCACATCCGCTGCCGCAGGGCTGTCACTGCTCACCAGCGCAATGGTCGCCCTTGCCGCCTCCTGATGCAGTTCCGCCGCATCTTCCACAGTCTCCGGCTGCGCGCCAAACTGCGACAACACCGGCATCTGCCGCGTCAGACCCGCGCACAAGGCATCGATGGTCTGGATGCGCAGTTGTGCGGGATTGTCGGCAATCCGCCAGCCGGCGGCATGGTCGCGGCGCAACGCCGCGGCAGCGAGTTCCAGGGTCAGTGCTTCGTGCGCAGACTCCGGCACCTTCCCCGCCTGCGCATCCGCCAGCGCCTGCAACACCCGTTCGCGCATTTCGCCTGCGGCTTTTTTGGTGAAGGTGACCGCGATGATTTCCTCGGCGTGGTCAACACGCGCGAGCAGCAGCAGATAACGCTGGATCAGCAGTTCGGTCTTGCCCGATCCTGCCGGGGCCTGCACGATGAACGAGCGCTGCGGATCCAGCGCGTCCTGGCGTTGTTTGATATCGGGCACGGTCACTGCTCCGCCTCCCCGGCAGCGAGTTCCGCGCCGAGGCGCTCACGAATGCGGCAAAACGGCTGCTGGTCGCACAAGCGGCAGGTTTGATCCGGCAGCTTGGGATCCACCGCCGCCACGCCGGCAGCGAACTGCCCGGCGATGCGTTCCAGATCAGCCTGCCATGCCGCAACCAGATCCGGCCATGCCGGATAACGCTCGCGGTGGCGCGATTCGGTCCAGGCTTTGATGCCCGGCAGCAGGTCGGCATCGCGCGCGAGCCCGACATATTCCATGTCGCCGGCCCGCACCTGCGCAAACGCGACGGCTGCGGCCCCGGATTCGGCAGTCAGCAGATACAAGGGCAACTGCGGCTCGTCAGGCCGATCGCCGAGCATTGCACCTGCCGTGGCCTGACCTGTTTTGTAATCAATCACGATGCGGCGGCCGTCCGCCGTTTCATCGACGCGATCCAGCCGCGCATTGAGCGTCAGGCCGCCGATGGCCATGCCGCGTTTGTCTTCCACGGCAATCACCGTGAATGCGCCGCGGCGGCGATCCTGTTCCAGCCACGCGCGCGCGAGACCGATCAGACGGCGTTTTTCGATGTCGGCAAAACGCCCCGACAAAGTCGTCGGCCGCTCGCGCCGGATGCGTTCCATCGCGGCATCGGCCGCGCCTGCGAGCAGCAGGTCAAGATCACTGCTGCTGAGCGCCGCCAGCGCATCACTGTTGCGCAATTGTGCCCACACCTTCGCCAGCACCCGGTGCACCAGCGTGCCGCGCTCTGCCGCATCAAGCCCGGCGTGCGGCGCTTCCGGCGCTGTGGCATGCAGGCGATGCCGGGCAAAAGCGCGAAACGGACACGCCGCCTGATCCTTGACCAATGCAGTGCCGGCACCGGTCACCATGCCATCAGCCAGCGCCGGCGCCGTATCGTCGATCAGACATTCAGCGGCACGCGCAGCATGGATCGCTTCACGGAAATCCGGATAAATGGTGATCACCGGATCCACCTCCGGCACCTGCGCGATCAGCGGACTGGGACGCAATTCACGATCATCTTCCTGACAGGGGTGGCTCAGCACCACTTCTGTGGCCGCCGCGCACCATTGCGCCGTCATGCGTTGTGCCGCAGCCAGCACATCCCCGGCAGTGCTGTGCGGCAAACCTGCGGCGCGCTGTATCGCCAGCGGCAAAAACGGATTGGGCCGCGGCGCCGGCGGCCAGTTGTTGTCGCTGAGGCCCATCACCCACAGGCCGTCAAAGGTCAGCCCGCCGGCTTCAAGCACACCGAGGATCTGGATCGGCACTTCCGGCGACTCCGGCTGGAACAGGGTATCGGCGGCGACGCGGCGCAGCCGCGACAAGGCTTCCGCATAAGGCATGCGCGGCAGGACGCGATCGAGTGCGGCAAATGCGGCCACCACGTCATGCCATTTTTTCAGCGCCTGGTATTCGCTGGAATCAAGGCCACGTTCCCCCGGAAATCCTGCGGCACCCAGCACCTCCGACAGTGCCCTTGCCCATAGCGATGGCGGGTGCGAACCAGACAGGCGGCTTCTGCGGAACCCGGCCAATGCCGTCAGGTGGCGCGCGAGTTGCGGGCAATCGCCGCCATGTTCAGTGACCATGCCCTGCAGGCGCTCCAGCGTGACTACGGGTTCGGCACGGCGGCGCAATTCCGCATCCAGCACGGCGCGGGCATCGTGCTCAGCCTCGCCGCCGGCGATGAAAGGGGAGCACAGCAAGCGGCTGGCGCGCTCGAATTCGATATCGCGCCCCGCCAGTTCCAGCAGCAGCAACGCGGCATTGACCAGTGGATAAGCCGTCAGCGGCTCGCCCAGCGACAGGTTGAACGGCAAAACACCGGGTGCTGCACCGGGCAATGCATAGTCGGGTGCCATGGTGGCGCTGAATATGCGCACAATCGCCGAGCGCCGCGCGGCAAGGTCGGGGACGACGATGCCGATGTGCGCGCAACCGGATTCGAGCCGCGTGCGTGCCCAGGCCGCAGCGCGATGGATTTCATGTTCCGCATCGGCACAGGGCGCGCGCAGCACGCGGCTGGTGCGCGCCGGTGGTCCTGCCAGCAATGTCGTGCAGCCCTCAGCCTGCAATCCAGCCAGAAACTCAATCTGTTGCGGGGTAAAACCATCGAAGCCGTAAACCACCAGCGTCTGCGGCGGCTTGATGCAACCGCCCACAAAAAGCGCCGGTAGCCGGTCCGCCAGCTGTGCGGCATCGATCTGGCCGTTGCGTTGCAAAATCCGCTCGTAACGCGGCGCCCACTCCTGGAATGCCCTGGCATCGTCGTTCTGCGTTGAGTCGACCAGGCGCGATGCAAGCCGCCATACGGTGCTGAGCTGCCACGCCTCGTGCGCCAGGCGCGCGGCATCGGCCACGGCCAGCAAAGTCTCGCCAGCGGCGGAATTGCGCAGCAGGTTTTCCCACAAGGCATGCGCCTGCGAAGACGTGAGTGGCAGGGGCAAAGGCGCGGTATCGGCATACAAGGCCTCATGCCAGGCGCGCTCAAGAAATCCGCTCCACGGCAGAATGTCCGCCGATTCCCACAAGGCCTTGCCATGCCCGGCCTGGAAGTCGCCGAATTCGCGCTGCAACGCCAGCGCGAGGCGGTGATTGGGAGTGACGACGATGACAGCGCCGGCCGGTGATTGCGCCAACTGCGCAAAAACTTCGTCGCGGGTGATAGTCGGGAATGTGGCAGCAGTGGTCATGAACCGTGATACTAAACCTGCCACCGCAACGGCGCTGTGCGCGCCGCTATTTCTCGATCAGATGCTTCTTTTCCTTGACCTTGACCCAGTCATCTGCATCCGCCGGACCGTCTTTTTTCTCGATGATCGGCTTCCAGGCCTTGGCAAGTTCCGCATTCAATGCCGTGAACTCACGCTGATCATCCGGCACGTCGTCTTCGGCAAAAATCGCTTCCACCGGGCACTCGGCAACGCACAGCGTGCAATCAATGCATTCGTCCGGATCAATGACCAGCATGTTCGGCCCTTCGCGGAAACAATCCACGGGGCAGACATCGACACAATCAGTGTACTTGCACTTGATGCAAGATTCGGTGACCACGTACGTCATGGAATATCCTGAGAAAACACGGCCTTGAAGTCGCCGGAAAGGCCCGCATTTTAACAGATGATACGCGGCCGCAAGAAGGGCCGCCCAAATGAGGGCGTGACTTCCCAAAAGCAGGGGTTTTGGATAGTATAGGTCGATCTACTCCTCGCCGCGGCCCCGTGGCGACCCCCCTTTTCAATGACAAGGCAGGACCTTATATGAGTGAACACATTCATCACGTGACTGACGATTCTTTTGATCCCGAGGTGTTGCAGTCAGCCACACCGGTGCTGGTCGACTACTGGGCCGAATGGTGCGGCCCCTGCAAGATGATCGCCCCGATCCTCGACGAAGTCGCCAGGGAATATTCGGGCAAACTGAAAGTCGCCAAACTCAATATCGACGACAATCAGGCGACACCGCCCAAATACGGTGTCCGTGGCATTCCGACGCTGATGATTTTCAAAAACGGCTCTGTTGAAGCCACCAAAGTCGGCGCATTGTCGAAATCGCAACTGACCGCGTTTATTGACAGTCATATCTGAACGCTATAATCTGCAGCCTGCGCCTGACCAATCACGCCGCTCCCGGCACTGAATAAAAGAGCACGGCAGGCGCTGGCGAAGCCGGCAGCACCCCCAAGCAGCACCGCTTTCCCCTCCTTCAATTCCCCTGTTTTTTCCGCGATCAACGCCCGAAGTCCATGCATTTATCCGACCTTAAAAACCTCCCCATCGGCGAACTCGTCGACATGGCCGTCAAGAACGAAATTGACGGCGCCAATCGACTGCGCAAACAGGAACTGATTTTTGCGCTGTTGAAAAACCAGGCCAAGAAGGGGGAATCGATTTTCGGCGGCGGCACGCTCGAAGTGCTGCCCGACGGCTTCGGTTTCCTGCGCTCGCCCGACACCTCCTACCTCGCCGGCACCGACGACATTTATGTGTCGCCGTCGCAGATCCGCCGCTTCAATCTGCATACCGGTGACACCATCGAGGGTGAGATCCGCACCCCGAAGGAAGGCGAACGCTACTTCGCGCTGGTCAAGGTCGACAAGGTCAACGAAGACTCGCCGGAGAATTCCAAGCACAAGATCCTGTTTGAGAACCTGACGCCATACCACCCGACCGAACACCTCAAACTCGAACGCGACATCAAGGCCGAGGAAAACATCACCGGCCGCATCATCGACATCATCGCCCCCATCGGCAAGGGCCAGCGCGGCCTGATCGTGTCGCCGCCCAAGGCCGGCAAAACCGTGCTGATGCAGCACATTGCCCACGCCATCACCGCCAATCATCCCGAAGTCGTGCTGATCGTGCTGCTGATCGACGAACGACCGGAAGAGGTTACGGAGATGCAGCGCTCGGTGAAGGGCGAAGTACTGTCCTCCACCTTCGACGAACCGGCCAGCCGCCATGTGCAGGTTGCCGAAATGGTGATCGAAAAAGCCAAACGCCTGATCGAGCACAAAAAAGACGTCGTCATCCTGCTCGACTCCATCACCCGCCTCGCGCGCGCCTACAACACCGTGGTGCCGGCTTCCGGCAAGGTGCTGACCGGCGGCGTCGATGCCAACGCGCTGCAGCGGCCGAAACGTTTCTTCGGTGCCGCACGTAACGTCGAGGAGGGCGGCAGCCTGACCATCCTCGCCACCGCGCTGATCGACACCGGCTCGCGGATGGACGACGTGATTTACGAAGAATTCAAAGGCACCGGCAACATGGAAATCCATCTTGACCGGCGCATGTACGAAAAACGCATTTTCCCGGCGATCAACGTCAACCGCTCCGGCACCAGGCGCGAGGAGTTGCTGATTCCCAAGGATGTGCTGCAGAAAATCTGGGTGCTGCGCAAGCTGCTCTACCCGATGGACGAGCTCGAAGCCACCGAGTTCCTGCTCGACAAGGTCCGGGCCACCAAGACCAACGCGGACTTCTTTGACTCCATGCGCCGGGGTTGATATCGAGGTCGCTTACGGCGGTCATGCGTCGTCGCGATACAGTCCTGGCCCGCTTCCGGGGTCGCATCCCCGCCATGCGGGGCCCCTGCGACACTCACGGCCACCGCCTCCGTTGTAAATCATTTGCGACATCCCCGCCCCGCAGGGTTATTGGGGAACTTGATCGTATCCCCGACGGAATTCTGTGCCGGCATCGGCTGTTCACCAGTCAGTGCTGCGCAGATGCGCGGCATGCCGTCCGGGTGTAATCTGCCCGTATCAGGTGACTTTCCAAGGAGCCCGACATGACCCGATTCCTGCTGCTTGCAATGTTGTTGATCACCGGCTGCGCCCAGTTGCCGCCGCCCCCCGGCGATGCCGCCGCGAAGCGTTTTGAAACCCTGCCTGACCGTGCGGTGATTTACCTCGCGCGACATGCCCTTGAGCCGAGCTACATTGCCCCGGTCGCGCTGGGCGACCAGATGATCGGTTCGACCTATCGCGGCACGTTCATGCGCATCGAAGTCCCCGCGGGCACCCATGTGCTTCGTGGCATGGCAGGCGACTCCGGCAGCATCACCATCACGGTCGCCGCAGGACAGATTTACTATCTGCAGCACCGTGCCCACGGCTATCGGAGTTTTATCAGCTCCAGCTTTGATCAGGTGAACCCGGATAGCGGACGCTCGCTGGTCATGGGCGGCGAACTGAGTTCAGTGATCAACTTGTGACCGGAAGTGCGGCACGGAAGTCCCTCATCCGTTTCCGGGCGGCATCCGGCCGCCCGGAAACGGATGCACCTGCGGCACCCGGCCTTGCCCTTGCTCTGGCGAGCCAAATCCCGGATAATCGCGGGTTTCCCGCTTCGTTCGGGCACCCAGCTCAGGATACCGCCATGAAAGCCGATGCACACCCGGAATACCGTGAAATATCAGTCACTTGCAGCTGTGGCAACAAGTGGCAAACCCGCTCGACCATGGGCAAGGATCTGAGCGTCGAAGTCTGCTCGGAATGCCATCCGTTCTATACCGGCAAACAAAAGACGCTGGACACGGCCGGTCGCATCGAGAAATTCAACCAGAAATACGGCAAAAAAACCCCGGCCACCCCCAAGGCCGCTGCAGCCTGATGCGGCTTGCATGATTCGAGCAAGAGCAGCCTCACGGCTGCTTTTTGTTTTTGTAATTCGGTTTTTGTGGTTCGGTTTTAGTAATGCAGTTTTGCGCACTGCGCCGCCAGAAAAAAACAGGAGACCTGCCAATGAAATCATTTCGCATCGCCGTGATCCCCGGAGACGGCATCGGCAAGGAAGTCATGCCCGAGGGCCTGCGCGTACTGGAAACCGCCGGCCGCAAGTTCGGCATCCAGTTCAAATTCGACGAACTCGACTGGAGCTGCGACTACTACGCCAAACACGGCCGCATGATGCCGGAGGACGGACTCAAGCAACTGGAAAAACATGACGCGGTGTACTTCGGCGCCGTGGGCTGGCCGGCGATGCTGCCTGACCATATCTCGCTGTGGGGGCTGCTGATCCCCTTCCGCCGCGGCTTTGACCAGTACGTCAATCTGCGCCCGGTGCGACTGATGCCCGGGATGAAATGTCCGCTCGCCGACCGCAAGCCCGGCGACATCGATTTCTGGGTGGTACGCGAAAACAGTGAAGGCGAATATTCCTCAGTGGGCGGCCGCATGTATGGCGGCACCGACCGCGAGTTCGTGACCCAGCAGGCAATCTTCTCGCGCGTGGGCGTCGACCGCATCCTGAAGTTCGCCTACGAACTGGCGCAGAAGCGACCGAAAAAACACCTGACCTCGGCGACCAAATCCAACGGCATTTCCATATCGATGCCGTACTGGGATGAACGCGTCAAGGAAATGGCAGCGAAGTATCCCGGCGTAAAAACCGACCAGTACCACATCGACATCCTGACCGCGCATTTCGTCATGCACCCGGACTGGTTCGATGTCGTGGTCGCCTCCAACCTGTTCGGCGACATCCTCTCCGACCTCGGTCCGGCCGCTACCGGCACCATCGGCATTGCGCCTTCGGCAAACATGAATCCGGAACGCCTGTTCCCATCGCTGTTCGAACCGGTACACGGTTCGGCGCCCGACATCTACGGCAAAAAAATCGCCAACCCGGTCGGTCAGATCTGGGCCGGCGCGATGATGCTCGAACACCTCGGCTGCCCCGAAGCAGGGGCTGCGGTGGTCAAGGCGATTGAAACCGCGCTGCTGGAAGGCCCGAAAACACCGGACCTCGGCGGCAAGGACAGCACCGCCGACCTCGGCAAGGCTGTCGCCGAAGCCATCTGATCCAGTCTCAGTACCGATATCAGTAAGCGGCCACCGCACCGTCACTGCGCGGATCAGCCCCGCCTTCAAGCACACCGTCGGCATGCCGGATGATCATCCCGGCATGACCGACGGTTTCATCGTACGCGCCAATGATTTCGACATCATGGCCGCGTTCGCTCAATTCACGCATTACGCCGGCATCAAAACGGGATTCCAGTTTCAGCGTTTCGCTGCTCTGACCCCAGGTGCGCCCGAGCAACCAGCGCGGCGCGCTGATCGCCGCCTGAGGTGACATGCCGTAAACCATCGCCCGCGTGAATATCGCGCACTGCGTCTGCGGCTGGCCGTCGCCGCCCATGGTGCCGTACACCACAGTGCGGCCGTCGGACAAGCGGGCCAGCGCCGGATTCAAAGTGTGAAAGGGCTTGCGCCCCGGCTCCAGCGCATTCAAGGCAGCGGGATTCAACGAAAAACTGCAACCGCGGTTCTGCCAGTTGACGCCACTGCCCGGCAGCACGATGCCGGCACCGAACTCGTGATAAATGCTATGGATGAACGACACCGCACGACCGGCGCTGTCGATGACGCCCATCCATATGGTATCGCCGGCCTGTGTGCGCGCACCCCAGGGTGCTGCGCGGTGACGATCAATGCGCTGCGCCAGAGCAAGCACATGATCCGGCGCCAGCAGGTTTTGTGCCGGTGCCTTCATGTAACGCGGATCGGTCACCTGCGCATCGCGCACCAGGAAAGCCTGCTTGGTGGCTTCGACGCAGAGGTGCACATAATCCGCGCTGCCATGCGGCACATCGCGGATGTTCAGCGCGTCGAGTATGCCGAGGATCAGCAGTGACACCACGCCCTGCGTCGGCGGCGTCATGTTGTGCAGCGTGCCGGCGCTGTGAATCAGCTGCAGCGGATCAACCAGTTGTGCCCGATGCGCGGCAAGATCACGCGCGGTCAGCGGACTGCCAACACGCGCCAGATCCGCGGCCAGCGACTGCGCCAGTTCGCCGCGATAGAAGTCGCCAGTGCCCGCCGTGGCAATACGCTCCAGCGTATCCGCCAGCCGGGTCTGAAAAAAACGGCTGCCGGCGGGCGGCACACCGCCCGCATCGAGAAAGGTTTCGGCGAATCCCGGCTGCGCATGCAATTCACCAAGCTTTGCTGCGGTCAGCAGGGCCTGGCTGGTGGTGACCGGCGTGCCTTCACGGGCATAAGTGATCGCATCCGCCAGCAATCGTGTCAGTGGCAAGCGCCCGCCCAAGGCCTTGCGTGAAAGTTCATATGCGGCACCCCAGCCGGAGATCGTGCCGGCAACAGTATTCGCAGCGATGCCGCCGCGCGTGGGTATGGCCTGTGTCTGCCCGCGTTCGGCATACCAGTCGCGTGACGCCTGCTGTGCGGCGGCGCCGCAGGCGTCAATCGCCCCCGGCGCCTCGCCCGGCACATGCAGCAGCCAGAAGCTGTCGCCGCCGATGGAATTCATGTGCGGATACACCACGGCGATCGTCGCCGCGGCGGCAATCATCGCCTCAATGGCATTGCCGCCCTCGCGCAACACGGCAAGCGCCGACTGTGACGCCGCCGCGTGGGGTGCTGCCGCCATGCCGCGGGTACCGCGTATCGAGTTGATCATGCGCCGATTCTACGCCAGCGCCGACAGGTCGCTACCAGCCGATCACCTTGGGCAACCACAACGCAATCTGCGGGAAAAAAAACACCAGCGTCACCCCCAGCATCTGCATCGCAACGAAAGGCAGCACCCCGATGTACATGTGCCGGGTGGTGATTTCCGGCGGCGCCACCCCGCGCAGGAAAAACAACGCCCAGCCGAAAGGCGGCGTCAGGAATGAGGTCTGCAGCGTGACGCAGATCAGCATGCCCAGCCACACCAGGTCCACGCCCTGCTGCATGAACACCGGCAGGAACAACGGTACGGCGATATAACTGATCTCTACCCATTCGATGAAGAAGCCGAGTACAAAAATCAGCAGGATCAGGAACCAGATGTCGGCATTCACGCCGCCCGGCAGGAATTCGAACAAGGCGTAGATCAGGTCCTCGCCGTGCAACCCGCGGAACGACAGCGCGAACACCTGTGCGCAGATCAGGATGAACATCACCATGGCCGTGATGCGGGTGGTGGCCTGGACGGTTTCCCGCAGCACCTTGTACGACATGCGTCCGGCAAACGTGGTAACCAGAATGGACCCCAGCGCGCCCATCGAAGCCGCTTCGGTCGGCGCGGCGACGCCGCCGATGATTGACCCGAGCACCGAGAACACCAGCAGGACCGGTGGCACGACCACCTTGAAAAAACGCAGCCACAACTCCGCGCGCGGCATGGCATCGCGCTCGGCTTTCGGCACCGCAGGAACCAGGGTGGGTCGGACCATGCCCAGAATCACGATATAAGTGCAGTAGAGCGCGGCGAGCAGCAGGCCAGGCATCACGGCGGCAGCAAACAGCGTGCCGACGGAAAGCTGCAGGATGTCGGAGAGCAGGATCAGGATCAGGCTGGGCGGCAGTATCTGGCCCAGCGTGCCTGAGGCGCAGATCGCCCCGCAGGCAAGGCCCGGATCATAGCCGCGCCGCAGCAGCGTCGGCAGTGTCAGCAAGCCCAGCGTAATCACCGTGGCACCGACGATGCCAGTGGTGGCCCCCATCAGCACCCCCACCCCGATGATGCCGAGCGCCATGCCGCCCTTCAATCCGCCCGCAAGATAGCCCACCACGTCGAGCAGATCGTCGGCGAGCCGCGACTTCTCCAGCATCACGCCCATGAACACGAACAGGGGAATGGCGAGCCAGAGATAATTGCTCACGACACCGAAGATACGCGCCGGCAGCAGGTTAAAGAGGCCCGTGCCAAAACCGAGAAAGCCAAACACAAAACCGGTGGTGGCGAGTGTCAGTGCAACCGGCACACCGATCATCAGCAACGCAAAAAACGCCACCAGCATGAGGATGGCGAGCATCTCCGTGCCGCTCATGATCGGAGGGCTTTCAGCTTTTCAAGGATGCCGAGTACGACAGCGACACTTTGCAAAACAAGAAATAAAAATCCCAATGGAATCAAAGACTTAAGTATCCACCTGTGAGTCAGGCCGCCGGGGTCAGAGGACCGCTCATCAATGACATAGGCTTGCTGCACGTACTTGAGCGAGAGCCAGATGAGCGCCGCTGAAATCGCGATGCACAGCAGCGCCGAGAGCAATTCCACCAGCAGTTTTTTGCGTGCACTGAAGTGGGTATAGAGCACGTCAACGCGCACATGCTCGCCATGCAGCAGCGCGTAACTCATGCCGAATAGGATCAGCGGCGACAGCAAATGCCACTCCAGTTCCTGCGCCCACACCGAACCGTAGCTGAACAGATAGCGCAGCAGCACATTGGTCGCCATCAGCACGATGATGACGAGCGCGAGCCACGAGGTGGCCCTGCCCGTCAGATCAATAAAGCGTTCAATGCCGACGCGCACGCCGCACGCAGGCCCCGCGGGATCAGCCACGGATCTTGTTGTGATACACGGCTTCGCTGTAACCCGCCCAGGCGTCGTACTTGGTCTTGTACGCCATGTACGAATCGTGCACCTTCTTCACCAGCGGATCCTTGGCAACAGCCTCGTCGAGCACTTTTTTCGTGGTTTCGCGAAGCGCCTTAACCACCGAGTCCGGCAGCGGTTTGGCAATGACCTTCTGGTTCTTGACCAGGTCTTCCATCGCTTCAGCATTAGTACGCTGACACCAGGCTTCGCTGATCACGTTGCACGCAGCCGCGGCATTTTCGACTACCGCCTGCAGATCCTTCGGCAGTTTTTCCCAAGCCGCCTTGTTGATCAGCAGTTCCGATACCGTCGCAGTCTCGTGCCA
>JBBQAO010000006.1:0-85200 GCA_038316355.1 Burkholderiales bacterium | reverse complement strand
TGTTCATGCGCCGCGCCGAGGCCATTCTCTTACGCCAGGGGGGGAGCAGCTACCGCATTCTCTCGTTCGCGGAAGGCCTGGACTCGTCATTGCCGCTGCCGCAGAGGGTGGCGCAAGGGGTGGTCGAGATCATTCCCTAGCGCGCCGGCTTTCAGGGTATGGTGGCCACCTGGAGCATGACCTGCAGCGCATCGCTGAACAGTTTGGTCAATGCCGGGCTCATCGTCGGCAGTGTGATCAGCATTGCAATAAAACCGACGCCGAGGGTGATCGGGAAACCGATGGCAAAGATGTTGAGCTGGGTCGCCGCCTTCGACAATACGGCAAGGGTGATGTTGGTGATCAGCAGCACGGCAATCACCGGCAGTGACAGCAGCAGCGCAGCGCGCATGATCATGCCCCCCCACTGCGCCAGCGACAGCCAATTCGTCGCTGGCACTGCGCCCGCCAGCGCCGGTGCCCGCTGGAATGATTCGACCAGGGTCGACAGCAGTAACAGATGCCCGTTCAGGGAGAGGAAAATCAGTGTTGCAACCAGGCCCAGGAATTGTCCGGTAACCGGCACATGAGCGCTGCTCTGCGGGTCATAGAACTGGGCGAAGCCGAGGCCCATCTGCAGGCCGATGACATCGCCGGCCATGCTGACGGCAGCAAACACCACGCGCATGGCCATGCCCATGGCGATGCCGATCAGAACCTCGCGCACCAGCAACAGCATCGACGTGGCGCTTCCGGAAATGATTTCCGTTGCAGGCAGCAATGGCGCCAGCAGCACCGTCAGCATCACGGCAAGACCGATTTTTGCGCGCACCGGGAATTGTGCGCTGCTGGTGATCGGAGCGCTGGCGATCAGCGCCAGTATCCGCGCCAGCGGAAATATGAGCATCGCGATCCAGCCGTCGAGTTGCGCGGAGGTGAGGGTAATCATCGCCTGCGCCCGTGCCGGGTCAGCCGATGATGCCGGGTATGCTGCTGAACAGCCTGCGGATGTAGTCCACCATCAGACCGGTCATCCATGGGCCTGCAATGACCATGGCCACGAATACCGCGATCAGCTTGGGGATGAACGAGAGCGTCATTTCGTTGATCTGGGTGGCGGCCTGGAAAATGCTGACGAGCAGGCCCACGGCGAGCGCAGCCAGCAGCATGGGAGACGAAACCAGCAGCATGATCAGCAGCGCCTGCTGGGCGAGCGTGATGACGTCTTCGGCGTTCATGTCTTGTTGATCCAGGGTTGCGGCGTCAAACGGCGAAGCTCTGGGCGAGTGAGCCCAGCAGCAGCGCCCAGCCGTCGACCAGTACGAAAATCATCAGCTTGAACGGCAGCGATACCATTGCAGGGGAGACCATCATCATGCCCATGGACATCAATACGCTGGCGACGACCATGTCGATGACCAGGAAGGGGATGAAGATGATGAATCCGATCTGGAACGCTGTCTTCAATTCGCTGGTAACGTAGGCCGGAATCAGCACCTTCATCGGTATCTGGTCCGGCTGGTCCACGGTGGCACCGGAAATACGCGTGAACAAGGCGAGATCGCCCTGCCGCGTCTGCCGCAGCATGAACGCGCGCAATGGTGCGCTGCCTTTGTCGATCGCAGTTGCCAGCGTGATCTTGTTCTCTGTAAACGGCTGATAGGCATCGGCAATAATCCTGTCCAGCGTCGGTGACATTACAAACAGGGTCAGAAACAGCGACAGCCCGATCAGCACCTGATTGGGCGGTGACGAGGGGGTGCCAAGTGCCTGGCGCAGCAGCGAGAGCACGATGATGATGCGAGTGAATCCGGTCATCATCAGCAGCACTGCGGGCAGGAAGGTGAGGGATGTCAGCAGCAGCAGGGTCTGGATGCTCAGGCTGTACGACTGGCCGCCACCGGGCAGCGGCGTGCTCGAGCCCAGCGGCAGCGCTGTGGTCTGCGCGAGTACCGGTGCTGCCGCGCTCCAGAGCAGTGCTGCAAAAAGTATGTATCTATTTGTTTTCATTGCGATTATTTAATAGCGGTGAGAGCCACCGGGCAAAGCTGTGCGAACGCGGGGCGGTTGCGGCAGGCGCTGTGTCGGAAACTGTCGCGGAAGGATTGGTTGGCAGTTGGTGGAGCAGGTTGACTTGCCCCGGCGCAACGCCCAGTACCAGCCATGTAGCGCCGATTTCAACCACGACCACGCGTTCGCGGTTGCCCACCGCAGTGCCGGCGACGATGCGCAGTGTGTTGCGACCGAAGTGATGGCGGGGCGCAAGACGTTTGAGCAGCCACGCGGCGGCGAGGATGATGGCGACCACGGCCGCAGTGCTCGCCGCCAGCGTTGCCAGTGAAGTGGCGACGGCGGAACTGCCGCTGCCGGCGGCAGCCTGCGCCGACGCCCACCCGCTTATGCTGCAGCCAGCGGCGGCGACGGCGAGGTGATGGGCACGGTGCGTCATCGGCGCAGTTTCAGCAGGCGCTCAGATGGGGCGATGATGTCGGTCAGCCGGATGCCGAACTTGTCGTTGACGACCACGACTTCGCCCTGTGCGATCAGGCAGCCGTTCACCAGCACGTGCATCGGTTCTCCGGCGAGGCCGTCAAGTTCGACCACTGAACCCTGCGCAAGCTGCAGCAGATTCTTGATCGCGATCTTGGTCCGGCCCAGTTCGACCGTGAGTTGGACCGGAATGTCGAGAATCATGTCGATGTCGTTGCTGGCGCCGCCCTTGCGGCCTGCGCCCGAGAACTGCTCGAATATGGGCATGCTGACCTGTTTTGATGCGGCGGCATCAGTGGACGGTGCGCCAGTCATCGCAGCCTCGGCGAATCCTGGCACGGCATCAGCCGCGTCATACGGTTCTGCAACGACGTTTTGTGTCATTCGATTCCCCCTTCAGTCTTCCAGTGCGAAGCCAGACAGCAGTTTTTCCACCCGGAGTGCGTACTGTCCGTTGAGCACCCCGCATTTGCATTCCATCACCGGCACACCGTCGACTTCGGCAAGGATCGGCTGTGGAACATCCACGGCAATCACGTCCCCGATTTCCATGCCGAGCAGTTGCTGGATGGTCAGGCTCGCGTGGCCCAGATTCAGCACCAGTTCGATTTCGGCGCTCTGCACCTGTTTCGCCAGCATTCTTCCCCAGCGCTTGTCGCCGCTGGCACGGTCGCTTGGCATGCTGCTCTGGAGGAGGTCGCGGATCGGTTCCAGCATGGTGTACGGCATGCAGATGTGGAACAGACCGCCGGTGGCACCCAGCGTGATGGTGAACGTAGTGACCACGACGATTTCATTGGGCATCGCGATGCCGGCAAACTGCGTGTTCATTTCGGAGCGCAGGTATTCGAACTCGACCGGATGCACGGACGCCCAGGACTTCTCGAGGCTGCCAAACGCCAGAGCCAGCAGTCGCTGGATGATGTGCCGCTCGGTCGGTGTGAAGTCCCGGCTTTCAGCGCCAGCCTGCAACTGGCCATTGCCGCCGAACATGCTGTCCACCACCAGGAACACCAGGTTCGGCTCGAAGATGAAAAGCGCAGTGCCGCGCAGCGGTTTGACCTGCACCAGGTTCAGGTTGCTGGGTACTGCGAGGTTGCGCAGGAACTCGCTGTACTTGATGGTACGCACCGGGCCGGCGGAGATTTCCGCATTGCGGCGGATGAAATCGTAGAGCCCGGAGCCGAACGACTGGACAAAACGTTCGTTGATGGTTTCCAGGGCAGGCATGCGCCCGCGCACGATGCGTTCCTGCGTCGCGAGATTGTACGGGCGCACGCCGGGCCCGTCGCCTGGCATTTCGGTTTCATCAACGTCGCCGGCGACGCCCTTGAGCAGCGCATCAACCTCGTCCTGCGACAGGAAATCCTGGCTCATGGCGCGTTCACTGAATGATGAAGGATGTGAACAGCACCGTGATCACGGGCGGTTGAGCTGCAGGCACGGACTGCTCGGCAGGCTCCGCGTCGCTTCCCGCGGGATCACGCTTCGCCTTTTCAGCGCTTTCGGTCGCGTCGGTCCCTGCTTCGACCGGCTCGATCTTCTGCGACGGACGGGCTTTATTCGCATTCGGGTCGGGCGGAATCAGGATGTCGTTGATTGCGCTGACGATGTCGGTGCTGAGCTTGCGCTTGCCCTCCGGTGCCAGCAGTTCCGAGGCCTTGCGGCTGGAGAGCAGCAGCAACACCCGGTGGCGGACCACCGGCATATGCAGTTTGAGGGTATCGATGACGGTACTGTCCACCACCTGGAGCGAGAGTCCTACTTGCATGAACTGGGGCGTGTCTTCAAGCTGTAGATTGACCGTGAACTGCTCGAGCGCGACAAAAACCGGCGGCTTCGCCGGTTGCGGTTTTTCTTCCGCCGGAGCGTTTTTCCGCTGTTCGAGATGCCAGTACAATGCACCGCCGCCAATGGCACTGGCGATTACAAACACACCGATTATTTTCAATACCTTGCCACTTTTTCCCGGCGCCGGCGCTGCATCCGCCGCTGGTGCGGGGGCGCTTTGACTTTTAGCTGCTTTCACTGAGCTGACGGCCATGATCGAATCCCGATGGTTTTACCCGGCCCATTATCGCGAGGGAGGAGCGGGTGGTATTGGATGAATAGGACGGTCTATCCCTGCCTGCTCCGGACTTTCCTGCACAGCCTCCTAGGCGAACAGGTTGACCAATCCGCCGCCGTTGCTGCGCGGGTGTTGTACGGCTGCAGGATCCTCGGCGCCAACCCCGGCCGCACTGCCGCTTGCCGAGGACTGCGGCTGCTGTTTCCGCTCGAAAGCGGATCCTTCACGCGGACTGTCGGCGGTCACACTGGCATTGCCAAGTGCGATGCCGCTTTCCGCCAGCACTTCGCGCAGCCGCGGCAGCGCCGCCTGTATCGCTTCACGCACCTCGCTGTGTGCGGAATGGAATACGGCGCTGGCCTGATCGTCCTCGATGGCGAGCCTGATGCTGAGCGGACCGAGTTCAGGCGGGTTCAGATGCAGTTCTGCCGACTGCTGCCTGTCGCCGGCGATCCACATCACCTTCTGTGCGAATTCGCCACTCCAGCCTGCCGTGCCCACCGGTGACTCGAGCCGCGGTTGCGATGCCGGCGATGCCGCAGCATGATCGGCTCCGCGAAATACAGAGGCTGTCATCGGCAGTGAAAGCGCGGTTACTCCTGGATCACGGTAGCCCGTTGCGTTTTCTGCCTGTTGTGCTGCAAGGCCGGATGCGGTTGCAGCGGACAGGTTTCCTGTCGCATCGGCATTTCCTGCGAAGCGTTCGTTGCCGGCGTCGTTTTGGGCGTTCAGGGTTCGCGCCGAGCGCGGATCGGCAGGTGCGTCGGATATCGGTGCAGCCGGGACCGGGGGGGCGCCTGTGACCGAAATCCCGTCAGTCGCAATGGCTGAATTCACAGACGGCGCCATTACGTGCATGCCAGTGGCAGCTGAAGCGGGAATGAGATCAGGCGGGAACGCCGCGCCGGGCAGGAGAGCGCCCATGCCTGAACTCGTGGCGGCATGTTCTTCTTCAGACTGGCTTGCAGCCACATTGGCGTCTGGGGGAATGATACCGACCGCAGCCGTATCGTCGTTCGGGGCACCCTGCATCAACACCTGCAACATTTCCTGGAAATCGGCCGCCGCAATGGAGTCGATGGCGTCTGCGCCGGGTTCACCTTCGGTTTCTCCGGATGGCGAGGTTACAGGCAGCTTGGGTGTATTTATTGTAGAAATCTCCATGAGTGTCCCGTTCAGGTTGAGGTGTGTGGGTTGACCGTAGCGGCCGATCCGTCAATGATCGGCGAGGATTTTGTTTTTTGATGTGCGGCTGGCGAAGTCGTCCTGCAGCTTTTGTTCACGTCCGTTCTCGGCCCGCACTGCGGCGGTCGATGCCCGTTGTGCGAGCGTGCCGTAAGCTTTTGATTTTTTCTGCTTTTCCTGCCAGCGCTGACGGCCGGCGGCGACACACCTGCGGGCCTCAAAGACGACGGCCTGCTGCTGGTGGATCGCCTGTTCGAGTTGTTTCATGAATGCGCTGAAGTTGCGGAAATTCCTGCTGTCGAGACCGCTGTCTGTGGCGCCTGACAGGCGCGACTGGTAGTCGCTCCGGTATTGCACCAGCAGGGCCAGTTTCTCCTCCTGCTGCTGCAGTTGATGTACAAGTTTGCCCAGGTTGACCGCTGCCGACCCCGTTTCGGAATCGGCGATTTCGAGCAATCCCTGCAATACGAATCCGCGATTCATCGTTCAGCGCCCGCTGGACTGGATGGAATCATCATGTCGCGACGGCCTCGCCGAGGAGTCCGTCGAGTGCGGCAATGCTTTGCGGGTAGGCGGCGCGGGTATCGGTATGCTGCTGCAGGAATGCTTCCATTTTCGGATAAAGAGACAGTGCGCGATCCAGCACCGGATCACTTCCGGCTGCGTAGGCGCCGACGCTGACCAGGTCACGGTTGCGCTGGTAGCGGGCGTAGAGGCTTTTGAACTGGCGCACCCGCTCAAATTGCCTGACATCGACCAGGCTGGTAAGGGCGCGGCTGATCGAAGCCTCGATGTCTATCGCGGGATAGTGGCCCTGGTCGGCGAGTGTCCTCGACAGCACGATGTGGCCGTCGAGGATCGCCCTGGCGCTGTCGGCGATCGGGTCCTGCTGGTCGTCGCCCTCGGCAAGTACCGTGTAGAGGGCTGTAATCGAACCGCCGCCCTGGCCGGCGTTGCCGGCCCGTTCGACCAGTTGCGGCAGCTTGGCAAACACCGATGGCGGATAACCGCGGGTCACCGGCGGTTCGCCGATAGCGAGGGCGATCTCGCGCTGCGCCATCGCAAAACGCGTCAGCGAGTCCATGATCAGCAGCACGTGGCGGCCCTCATCGCGAAAATGCTCTGCAACGGCGGTCGCGTAGGCCGCGCCCTGCAGGCGCATCAACGGGCTGGTGTCGGCCGGTGCCGCAACTACGACGGAGCGCGCCAATCCCGCTGCGCCAAGTATGTTTTCGATGAATTCCTTGACTTCGCGTCCGCGTTCGCCGATCAGTCCAACCACGATCACGTCGGCGCTGGTATAACGCGCCATCATGCCGAGGAGCATGCTTTTGCCGATGCCGCTGCCCGCGAAGAGCCCCATGCGCTGGCCGCGTCCGATGGTCAGCAGGCTGTTGATTGCGCGTACACCGACGTCAAGGATTTCGGTGATTGGCGCGCGTTCCAGAGGATTCAGCGGCCGGTTATGCAGCGAGACATAGCGCTCGTTGTGCAAGGGGCCGAGCTGGTCGAGGGGGGTGCCATTGCTGTCGAGCACACGCCCTAGCAGTGCCGCGCCAACGGGCACCTGTTTTGCCTGATCCGCAGCACGGCGGCGCGGGCGCGGCGGCGCATCCAGTGAGGGGCGCAGCGGCTTTGCTTCCAGCGAGCGCACCAGCGCGCCCGGCATCAGTCCCTCCACATCGTTGACGGGCATCAGGAACAGGCGGTTTTCCGAGAAGCCGACGACTTCGGCCTCGACACTCGCGCGGTGCGGCAACAGCACCTCGCAGCAACTGCCGACGGCGAGGCGCAGACCCGATGCCTCCAGCACCATTCCGGCGACCCGCGTCAGTTTCCCGGAAACGCGCAAGGTGCGCGTGGTTGCAACCAGATCGACGCAGTCTTTGAGGAAAGGCCCGGGTGTCATTTTAAGTAATTAATTTCGAATAATTTTTCAGGTTGACGGGCATGTACATGCGCGTGAGGCAGTGCCAGTGACGGATGTGCTGCGCGCTGTTTCAGTCCAGCCACGAGCCGTTCATCCCCAGCTGGTTCAGCAGGTGCTGCCAGCGGCCCTGAACCGTGGCATCGACATGGCTGGCTGCGGTGTGCACCAGGCAGCCACCGCGCGCGATTGCGGCATCTTCGACAATCTGCCAGTTGCCCTCAGCCAGCGAGTCGGGGAGCTGCGCGCGAACCAGTGCGGCATCGGCCGGATGCAGGGTGAGAGTGGGGTGCGCGGATGCGGTGGAAATTTCCGCGAGCGCATTCTTGATCAGCGGCAGAATGACTTCGGGGCGCACGGTCAAGGTCTGGCGGACCATCTGCCGGGCGATTGCAAGGCTAAGTCCGAGCAGTTCTTCAGCGAGATGTTCGCCAATTGAGCGGTTTTGCTGCGCGGCGCTGGCCAGCAGTTCCTGAAATTGCCCGGCTTCAGCGGCAGCCTTGGCCTTGACTTCGCGCTGGCCATCGGCGTGGCCGGCGTCGTACGCGGCACGCCGTAGAGCCTCTGTCGCGTCGTTTGCACGTGCGGCGGGAGCCGACGGGCTCTCGGCTTGATCAAATCCACCCGGAAGGTCAAAAGAGTGCAGCTCCCAGCGCTGATAGGCCGAAAGTTTTTCCCTGGGGATCAAGGGGCTGCTAGACATATCCGCCTTCCGCACCACCGCCCACGGTGATCTGTCCTTCTTCGGCAAGCCGGCGGACTATGGTGATGATTTCCTTCTGTTTTGCCTCGACTTCGGATACACGCACCATGCCTTTTGCCTCGAGATCCTCGCGCAACATCTCGCCGGCGCGCTGCGACATGTTGCCGAATATTTTTTCGCGCAATGCCTCTGATGAGCCTTTGAGCGCGAGGATCAGCGCCTCCGATTCCACTTCCTTCAGCAGCAGTTGTATCCCGCGGTCTTCGAGTTCGAGCAGGTTCTCCCAGATGAACATTTCGTCGACGATTTTCCGGGCGAGTTCGGAATCGAATTCCTTGACGCCGTCGATTACCGATGTTTCCTGCGGCCCTGGCATGAAATTGAGGATCTCGGCGGCTGCGCGGATCCCGCCCATCGGGGCATTTTTGACACTGGCGCCTCCTGCCAGCAGTTTGGTCAGGACTTCATTGAGTTCCTGCAGGGCTGCGGGCTGTATACCGTCCATCGTCGCGATACGCAGCAGCACGTCGTTTCGCGTGCGATCCGTGAACTGGCACAGTATTTCCGACGCCTGATCGCGCTCCAGATGCGCCAGTATGGTGGCAATGATCTGGGGGTGTTCATTCCTGATCAACTCAGCTACCGCGTTCGCACTCATCCATTTGAGGCCGTCTATGCCACTGATGTCGCCGGATTGGAGAATCCGGTCGATGACCGATGCAGAGCGGTCGTCGCCAAGTGCTTTTCTCAGTACTTTGCGGATGTAGTCGCCCGATCCCATGGTCAGTGACGACTGTTCCCCGGCCTGATCACGGAATTCACCGATGATCCCGGTGATTTCCTCGCGGGTGACGGATTTCAGCGCCGCCATCGCGGTGCCGATTTTCTGCACCTCGCGCGGACCGAGATGTTTGAACACCTCGGCAGCCTCGTTTTCCCCGATGGCCATCAGCAGGATGGCGCTTTTGGTCAATCCGTCATTTTCCATTACTGCCTACCCAATCCTTGACCACATTGGCCACGACCCTGGGATCGGAACGTGCAATCTGTTTGGCGTGGTCGACTTGTTGCTCGTAGCTGCCCAGTTGTGCGATCTGGTTTTCTTCCGGTGTCCGGCCGGTCCCGGATTCGAGCTGCAGCGGTGCCACCAGCGCGTAGGACTTGAGCACCGGCTTCAGCACAACCAGCACGATGAACAGCAGCACGCCCGCGATCAGCGCGTTTTTGCCGATTACCTTGGCGAGATCCAGCGTTTCCGGATCTTTCCACACCGGAATTTCCGGCAGCTTCTCCTTCGCGGCGACGCTGAACGGGCTGTTGATGACGCTGATCGTGTCGCCGCGTTCCTGGCTGTAGCCCATCACTTCCTTGACCAGGTTGGTCAGTTTCGCGAGTTCGGCCTCGCTCAGCGGAGCCAGAGTCTCCTTGCCCTTGGCGTCGATTTTTGAACGGTGGTTTACGACCACCGCGACGGCAAGCCGTTTGATGCGTCCGAGTTCCTGTCGCGTGTGGCGTATGGTTCGGTCGACCTCGTAGTTGATGGTCGCATCCTTGCGCGCGCTGGAAGGTGCCGGTTGTGCCGTCAAAGTGGTGGCGACGCCGGTGACCGGGCTGGTCGGCTGGGCCGGCGGCTGGTTGGAGAGCGCGCCGGGGACGCCGCCTGTCGTTGCGGCGCTAGCGGCATTCGTTTCGCTGGTCTGTCGGCTGCGTACCGCGGAATCCGCCGTTGCCTGGTTCGGCTTGTAAATCTCCTCGGCGTGTTCGCTCTGGGTGAAATCGAGATCGGCCGTCACCTGGGCCCGGACATTCGCGGCGCCGGTCAGCGGCGAGATTATCGCCTCAATGCGGCTGATGTAACTCTGCTCGAGATCGTGGCGGTATTTGATCTGCGTCGGTTCGAGGACGCCGCGTGCGCTTTCAGTGCTGGGCGCGCTGAGCAGGTTGCCGTGCTGATCGACGATACTGACATTCTTGGCCTGAAGGTCGGGGACACTGTTGCTGACCAGGTGAACAACAGCGCTGACCTGTGTCGCATCCAGGGTGCGCCCGGGGAAGAGGCCGAGAATCACCGAGGCGCTGGGTTTCGACTGCTCCCTGAGGAAAGCGGTTTGTCGCGCCAGTGCGAGATGGACACGTGCGCTCTGCACCGAGGAGAGGGCCTGTATCGAGCGTGCGAGTTCACCCTCGAGACCCCTCTGGTAGTTGATTTGCTCGGCAAACTGGCTGGTACCGAATTTCTGACTTTCCATCACTTCGAATCCGATCAGTCCGCCCTTGGGCAGTCCTTGTCCTGCCAGCCGCAGCCTTACCTCATGCACCTGTCCCGCCGGTACCGACAATGCGCCGCCTTCAGCGAACTTGTAGGGAACGTTCATTTGCTGAAGTGCGGCTATGACGGCACCGCCGTCGCGGTCCGAAAGGTTGCCGTAGAGCACTCGATAGTCGGGTGTCTGGCTCCACATGTATCCGGCGACCAGCACGGCGACCACAGTAGCCGTGGCCAGCATGAACCCGAGACGCTGCGGATTGAGGAGAGGCATGACTCCCCGTGCGGGGATGGCGAGTGTTTGTGCTTGGGTATCCATCGGCGTTATCGGCTGTTCATGCGGTGATCTGTAGCGTTGATGCCGTGTTTTTGGCAGTGATCCGATTATCAACACGTGTTCCGGGAGGGATGCGCCGGATAACGCCGGTTTTCCGGTCCTGTTTTGCCGTTGTGCCTCCGGTGGGTGTTCTTATGATGCGTTCCATCTGGTGCGATCAGATCAGCCACAACGGCAATCACGCAGCAGACATCCGATGGCCGGAGGCTTCATGGAAACCAGTGCGATTGACCAGGTTCTTGCGCAGTTGCGCAGTGCGGCTGCGCGCACCGGCATTAACAAAGCAGCGCCTGCAGCTGAGCTCAATGGCATCAAGCAAGCGGATTTTGCGACGGTCTTCAAGACTTCCCTCGACAGTGTGAACGGCCGCCAGCAACAGGCCGTCCAGATGGCAAAGCAGTTCGAACTGGGTGTTCCGGGCACCAATTTGCAGGACGTGATGATTTCGCTGCAGAAGGCGAATATCGGGTTCCAGCAGACGGTTCAAGTACGCAATCGGCTGGTTTCTGCCTATCACGACATCATGAACATGCAGGTGTAGAGGCATAGTTCTACCGCCGCCGGCAGGCACCCGGAACCATAACCAGGCGGTTTTAAGCTGTTCCCTGCGCCGTTTCTCAAGCGGGCCATGATCCGGAATCCGCTCATGCCGGCGCCATGCGTCGTCGCAAATCTGCTTAAAGATTCCGCGTATCCGGCCGTTGAACCATGGGTCAAAGGATACTTTTCCAGATGTTGAAAACTGTCATTGTCGCGAACCGCAATCCGGGAGAATCGCGCGCCCTGTCGGCCGCGCTTGCGCCGCTGTACGAAGTAAAAATCGTGGTCGATGCTGCCATGCTGAGCGTCGCAGTGTCCGGGTCGGTTGCGCTGATCCTCGATCTGAACATCATTGACGGGGATAAAACCGGCGCTTTGCTGGAAACGTTCAGGCGGATGCCCGTGCCCTTGCTGGTGACCACGACGGTGGAGGACCAGGCTCGCGCTGTCACCGCGATGTGCAAGGGTGCCGCCTGCTATCTGGTGAAGGTGAAAGCCTACGAAGACATAGTGCCGCAAGCTTTGGAAGAAGTGATCTCGAGAAATTGCGCCAGTGTTGCGCTACGAAGCGAGGTGGCCGAGTTGCGCAAGCGCATTGGCGAACTGGAGAATGACGCCAAGGCGGGGCGCGACCATGCCGTTGGCGCGGCACGGCCGGTGGTGCCGGTATCTCCGAAGCGCAGCTTCAATGAAGAACTGGCGGTGCGTCTGCGCAGCGGCGATCTCGCGCTTCCGGCCTATCCGCAGATCGCGATGAAGTTGCGTGAACTGCTGGACACCGACGTCGGTATCAGCGAGATCTCCCGGCTGCTTTCACAGGACGCGGCAGTCAGTGCGAAACTGCTCCAGGTCGCCAACTCGGCACAGTATGCGAATGTCCGCAAGGTTGACACCATCGAAAACGCGGTGAGCCGCATCGGCCTCGCGGGTGCATGCAACATGGCCGAGATGCTGGCAAAACGTTCGCTTTACAGCTCGCGCAGTCCTGCATATATGCCGTTCCTGGATGAACTGTGGGTGCACAGCATGGCTTGCGCCCACGCATGCATGATATTGGGGCGGTTGGTTGAAAGGGCTCCCACCACCAAGCTGTTCTCGCTCGGCCTTTTGCACGATGTCGGCAAGCTGGCCATGCTGCATGCGATTGCACAGTCCGATGTCGGCGGCAAACTCATCGAAGGCGAAGAAGGCGCTGCCCTGTTTCGCATGTTCCTGCGCACCCATCATGCGCAGTTCGGCGTTGCTCTGATGCGGCGCTGGCGGTTTGACGAAGATTTCCTGGTCGTGGCCGGATACCACGATGATCTTGGCAGCGCCAAGACGATGTCCCGCCAGCTGCTGATTGTGCACCTGGCCAATCTGCTGGCTCGCTCCAGGGGGTATGGCGAAGCGCTTGCAACTCCCGGGGATCTTGACGCGGCAGCATCAAAAGCACAGCTGTTTCCGGGAGACGCCGACCTTGATTCGGCAGGCGAAGAGCTGGACAAGGCGGTGGAGGCGACGAGAAATCTGCTCGGCTGACCAGTGATGGTCGTCTTGTGTGTGGAGGGCGATTTGCCCGTTTCTCAATTGTGCGCTGCGTGTTGCATGCGCTGCTGCCGCTCCATTGTCATGATATAGCGCTGGATGGCTGCACGCGTGCTTTCCGGAGGTGCGACAAGGGCGCAGCCCGTATGCCGGCTCTTGTTGCCGTTCAGCAGTTTGGTTTCATTGGTATCGCAGACCGTCACAGTCACCTGAAGTCCCGACGAGCCCGGAAGCAGCAGTAAGCAATCGTAGCGGTCGCCGATTTGCGGTTTGAATTGTTCAGGCGGACACTGGATTGCGATGCCACCGCAACTGATGTTGATGATGTTCAGTTCCACAGCGTCCAATTTTGGTGCGTCCTCGCGGGTGAGCCGGCATTTAAGCGCCTTGATCAGCGGGGTTTGTACGCGGTACGAATCGCGGCGCTGTATACGCTGCAATTCTTCAGGCAATGGAATTTCATAAGCCTCGTTTCCGGCATAAATCGTGCTGCGCATGCCGGTGCTACTGAAGCGGATCTCCACCTGATCGAGTTTGGTTCGATATGAGATTTTCCGGTCTGTCCTGATGTTCGGGATTCCGGCTGAGGCTCGTCCGCGTTCAAAGTACAGGCGGTTCGACTTTTCATCGATGCCGAGCAGCGAGGTCAGGAAGAACTCGCGGGCATCGATGTTGACGGTTATCAGCGCCGCCTTGCGCATCAGCGCGTTGAGGATATGCAGGATTTCGAGTTTTGCCCCGATCATGAAGGCGTTGTGTGATACAGCCATGGTGCGCGGTCCTGTGTCTGCAGTTGACTATGTCTGAACGTGGTTGAGCGGTATCCTGTAGCGCAAGTCTAGCGAACCGCAAAGCATGCAAAGCGCGGAACAGGGCGGAATAATCCGGGGAATTCGTGTGACCGCGGCAATTGCCGGTGACCGCGCATCGCCGGGCAGCGCAGCCCGTTTTCAACCCTTCTGCGAGGCGTTTCCCGGTTCGGCAGTGGTGTCGATTTGATGCAGCCACACCAGCAATTCCGCGGTTGCCGTGTACAGCCGGGGCGGGATCCGGGCATCAAGATCGACTTTCATCAACAACGCGACCAGCGATGGAGATTGGTGGGCGTAGATGCCTGCTTCGCGCGAGGTTCGGATAATGTTCTCTGCGATTAGTCGATCATCCTGCGCCGAAGCACATGTCGTTTCCCCGCGTACGCTGTATACCCGCGCGATGGCGGACGTTTTTGTCTCAGCGTATTTCATCGATGTCAATCGATACGGTGACTGGGTGGATGCCAGAGGCTTGCAGTGCCTGCAACAGTCTTTTGCGGTGCAGGGCGATCTCCTTTGCAGTTTCTGACGCAGTGGGCTCGATGCTGATGGATGCAGCACGGCTGCTGACGAGCAATGTCACCGCCAGAGTGCCGAGGCGTGGCAGGGTGAGCACGAGACGCGCATGCCAGGCTGGCTCCTCATCGAACGCCTGGCCGCCGGTTGCCGGTTGGGAAATGTGCCATTCCAGAGGCTGATCGTTCCAGACCAGGCCCCGCCATACGATTTTCCGGCTGTCCAGAGTCTCCAGTTGCTGTCTGACAATGGGCAATGCATCGCGATGTACCGGCAGTTCGTCTGTGTTCTGAATGATGGTCGCGCCAGTGGCGTCGGATTCGTTCGTGCTGCCCGGGGTGAGCGGCGACAGCCGCGCCTGCGGCTCGTTCATCAGCGAATCCAGTGGACGTTCACCGGCAACCCATTGCGCCTGGTGGGCTTCATAGAACATGCCGCTTTCGGTGAAAGCATGCTGCAGCGCATCCGCCATCTCGGCGCCGTCAAGCGGCGGATTCGGCAACAGGGGGATGCCGCCTGTTACTGCGCGCGTTACCGGCAATTTCTCGCTTTCCGCCAGCAGCGCCGTAATGAACCGGGCAGCCTCGCTCAAGCGGGTGCCAGGATCTGGCGAATCAGGATTTTCGCTCAGCGTAAAGCGCAGCGCCGGATCGCGCGCACTCACCGTCAACTGCAGTGCATAACCGGCTTTTACGTCGATCGGCAACCGCAGCAGGTAAGGACGGTGCTCGATAAACACTTTTGCGATGCCGTCATCTTGCACCGACTCCACATATCCCTGCACGACATCACCCGGCGCGAGTTCGCGTGGCCGCGCACCCGGGGATGCAGCAGGACCTCGGGACGTTTCAGATGCGCCGTTTTGCGTGCGCAGTCGCACGCGGTCTGCAAGTCGGTTGAACATGGGGGGTACGGTTGCGTCGATTCAGTTTCATCAATCGCGATACATGCGGTGCAGGCGTGACTGCTGCCGGGTGCAGCCGATCAGTTCGGACAGACGCGCGAGCCAGGGCTCGGCCAGCATGCGGATCTCGGCGTTATTTTCGAGCATGTCGCGGATCAGCTCGGCCTTGCGTCGCTGGTGCACGGGATCTGCCTCCCCGGGCATGGTTGATGGTAGTCTGGCCAGCTCTTCGGCGCACCGTTTTTCCTTGGCCGCGACGTTATCCCACTGTTGCGCGCGCGCGTCCCCCAGCATCTCCCGGGTCAGTCTGGCTGCATCTTCGAATATTGCGATAACCTGTTGATTATCCATTGGTGTCAGGCCAGAACTGAAGTGCTGCTTTGGGTGGCAACGACAGATTGAGCGGCGTAGGCTTGATGCACCGGTGGTTGTGTTTTTTCAGGGCTGATTTGCAACCATGCACCGCGCAACCCGAGCAAAAGCTGGCGTATTTCTTCGACGATATCCACCCTGTTATGCAGGTTGGCGTGTAGCAGGCGGTCGCACATGTAATCGTAAAGCGCTGCCAGATGCTCGCCAAGCTTGCCCCCGGCCTTGACGTCGAGACTGGCTTTGAGCCCGCCGTCGATGATCATCAGCGCTTTGGAGAGTGCGAGTCCTTTTTCGGCGGTTTCGCGCCGCTGCATGTGCAATTGTGCATCGGCAAGTGCAAGCAGCGCGCCCTCGAACAGCATCAGCACGAGTTTATGCGAATCCGCGGTGAGCACATCGGTTTCTACGCACACCCGTTGATAGGCGGAAAGCTGATTACGCACTGTTGCAAACATTTCATTCTCCTTGGTATTTGCCGTTGCTAACTGCTCTTGGGCAGGTTTGCCAGTTGTTGTTGCAGGAAATCACTGGTCTTGCTCATGCTGGCGATCATGCCGTCCAGCGCGCTGAACTGCGCGCGGTAACGTTTTTCAATGACCTCCAGTCGACGCGACAGCGCATCGCGCTGTGCGTTGATGTCCTTGATCGATGCGTTGATGCCGTCGATACGACCGTCGAGCAGGCTGTCGTTGTCGAGCATTCTTGCCGCGAGTTTTTCCAGCGTATAGGCGTATCCCCGGGTCAGCGTGACCGAGCCGCGAAATCCGGTGGTGCCGCCCTGGATCAGCAGTGCAAGGCCGCTCGCATCTGCGCTGCCAGTCAAGGTGCGGCCGGATCCGACGGCAACCGTGCCGCCGATTGTTCCGGCGACATCGACGCCTGAGGTTTCCAGCGGCGCGCCAAAGACGTCGATTTTTCCATTGCCACCGGTGACGGTCACGCTGGATGAGGCGCCGTAACGTCTGGAGGTGATGTTTAGCACCCCTGCGTCATGGGTGACTGAAACGGTGATGCCGGCTTCCGTCAATGCTGTCGCACCGTTCACTCTGGACTGGATGGTGGCGCTGAGAGCGTCCGCCGTGTAGGTGCCGGCATCAAGGGTCAGCGATGCTGCAACCCCGTCGACGGTCATGTCCAGGGTGTCGTTGACGCCGGCGCTGATGGTGAGGGCAGCGGGGCCGCTGCCGACTGCGCGCCCCTGGGTGGCAATCTGGCTGACGTTCAGCAGATATGTGCCATTCCGCGTGTCTTCGGTGAACCCGGCGTAGGACACCAGGCTGTCGGTGGGTTTGCCGACCACTGCAAACAGCGTAGCAATGTCGCGGCCCGGATCGGCGAGAGCCGTATTCAGCCTGTTCGCATCGAGCTTGAGTGTGCCGTCCTTCTGAAAGGTGACGCCGATGTCGGCAAGGGTGCTGAATCCGCCCCCGGCGGATGACAGTGCGTTGTTGAGGGCGCCTTTCATCTGGGACTGCACAGAACGCAGCGTGGCTTCGCCGGTCAGAGTCGAGGCGCGTTTGGTCGCGGCGTCGTACTTCGACAGGTCGGTGACGGTCTTGTTGAGGTCGTTGTAGGCTTTTACGAAGGACTGCACGGCGGATTGCACGCTGGCGTTGTCGCGGCTGACGCTGATCGCAGTCGTCCCGGGTGTGCTGACTTTGAGCAGATTCAGGGTGACGCCTTCAAGCGCATCATCCACGGTGTTCGATGCCTTGATGATCGCGATACCGTCGATTACCAGCGCCGCATTTCCAGGCGCAGCGGTCTGAGTAAGGTTGCTGACACCCCCGGTGGCGGCGTTATAGGCCAGCCGAGAGAGGCCCGACTGGTCGGTGTTGACCAGATCATCGTCAGCAACGGTGATCCGGAGTGCGTTGGCGAGACCAGTGTCATTGGAGGCGAGGACGAGGCGGTTACCGCTGCCGTCATTGATGATGCTGGCGGTAACGCCTGCGGCGGCAGCGTTGATGGCGTCACGTACCCCGGCCAGCGAAGAGTTGCCGCTGCCGATGATGATGGTCTTTACCGCCTTGTCCGGGTTGGAGGTGAAGTTGCCGGCGGAATAGGTGCCGAACTGGATGCTCAGAGTGCCGCTGCCGATTGCGTCTGTTGCTGACGGGAGCGCCGCCGAGGCCAGCTTTTGCGCTTGTGCCAGTGCCTGGACTTCCAGGGTATGGGTGCCGGACACGGCATTCGCCCCGGCGCTGGCGGTGGCGACCGCAGCGTCGGTGACGCTGGCATTGACTGTGGAATAACGTGTGGGGGAGGCCAGCGCTGCAACACTGATCTGAAATGCCGAGAGCGCGCCCTTGAGGCTGCCGTAGGCGGTCAGCTGGGCCTGGTATTTGGCTTCCCGCGTGGCCAGCGTCGTCAACGGACGGCTTTCGAGTGCCATCAATTGTCTGACCAGGCCATTGACATCCAGACCGGAGCCGATTCCCGCAGAGGCGATGGGCATGGCAGATTACCCCGCGTTAAGCATCATGATTCACCAACAGGCCGCGCAGGCGGTCCAGCGCGCGGGCGATCGCCAGCATCTCCTCGGAGGGGATCTGCCGGATCACCTCGCGGGTTGCGCGGTCAATCACCCGCACCATCATCTCGCCTGATTCGTTGTCCATGCTGAATTCCAGTCCATATTCGAGCGATTGCATGGCCTTGTTGGCGATGACAATGGCTTCGCGCATTGCGGCCTTATCCACGGTTTTCGGCGCTGCAGGCTGCACTGCCTTCGCGGCACCAGGCCTGAAGGCGTGGATACCTGTTGTGGTGGGCGCCTGCAGTGGACCGGGCAGCATGGTTTTCAGTTCCTGAACTTGTTTTGACAACCCGCAGGGGGTTGGCAAAACAATCTCTGTGGTAAAACTCCGGCCGGCTTGCGGCCGGCCGGGTCAATCTCCGCTTTAGCCGCGGAGCAGGGACAACACGTTGTTCGGCAATGCGTTGGCTTGCGCCAGCATCGCCACACCCGCCTGCTGCAGGATCTGGCCGCGCGTCAGGTTGGCCGTTTCCATAGCGAAGTCGGCGTCCTGGATCCGGCTGCGCGAAGCCGACAGGTTCTCCGACGTGGTTTGCAGGTTGGCGATCGTCGAAGAGAAGCGGTTCTGATAGGCGCCGAGATCACCGCGCATGGTATTGATCTGGTTCAACGCGGCGTCAACAACCGCGATGGCGAGTTGCGCATTCGCGTCGCTGGACAGGCTGGCCGATGCCATTGAGGAGAAGGTGCTGGAAGCGCTGTTGAACACGTCGGCATTGTGTCCGGCCAGCGTGATCGCGCCTTTGCTGCTTGCCACCGAGACCGAGCCGGTCTTGATCGAGGAATCAGTGCTGGCCTCGGTCAGCGTTACGGCAGAGAAAGTTGCGGTCTGGTTGCCGGCGGTCGAGTTGGCATAGTCGAGAACGCTGATGTCGCGGCCGTCGGTGGTCGACAGCGTGAGGCTGCTTTTTGCCGACGTCGACGAGAAGCTCGCAGTAACCCCGGTGGCACCTGCCGCGCCGTTGATTGCACCCATCAGCGCGGTCAGGTCGGTCGGATCGGTCACTGCGGCGGAAATCGCACTGCCGTTGAGCGTGAAGCTCACGGTGCCCGCGGCGGATATGCCGCTCAGTGTGGCGCTGTTCGAAGCCGTCGCGGTGACGCCGACGCTGGACGCATTGGTGTTGATCGCGGCAGCGATCGCCTTGGCATCGGCACCTGCTGCGTAGCCGAAGGCCGCCGTGGTGCCGCCGTTGGCCGTGGTGACGGTCAATCCCGCTTCAACCGCCACCGTGTTGCCGCCGGTGAGGTCGGTGGCTGCAGCCTTGGTCGCGCCCATCAAAGTGCCGGCAGCAGTGAGGACGTTGCTGCCGAGGCCGGTGGCGCGCGCATCGGAGATTGAGGCGATGGTGATCGTCTGGTTGGCGTTGGCACCGACCTGGAACGATTTCGAAGTGAAGCTGCCGTCGAGCAGGTTGGTGCCGTTGAACGCGGTCTGTCCGGCAACGCGGGTGATTTCGGCAATCAGCTGCGCGGATTCCGCATCCAGCGACGCGCGGTCGCTGGCGCTGTAGGTGCTGTTGGCGGACTGCACCGCAAGTTCACGGATACGCTGCAGGTTGTTGCCGATTTCGCCGAGGGCGCCTTCGGCCGTTTGCGCCAGGGAAATGCCGTCGTTGGCGTTGCGCACGGCCTGATTGAGGCCGCGGATCTGTGCCGTGAATCGTTCGGAGATGGCGAGACCGGCTGCATCGTCCTTGGCGCTGTTGATGCGCAGGCCGGTGGACAGCCGCTCGAGCGAAGTCGCGAGCGAAGATTGCGACGCGTTGAGGTTGCGTTGCGCGTTCAGTGAGGCGATATTGGTGTTGATGACTTGCATTTCAGTTCTCCTTGAGGCGGTTGAATTTGAGCGGCTTCGTGCCGTGACTTTGGTTTGCCACACCCACGTGCGTGAACCGCCGTCATAGTCAGTTACGGCACCGGTCAGGTAGGACTTTAATTTCCCGCTGCGCCTGGAACCCGGTTGCGGAACCAGCGCAGCGGCAGCTTGAAGACCGTAAACCGTGCAGGCGGATTTGCCGGTTCCGTATCCGCCGCCTGCCTCAAGCGTGTTTCACGGGGCTGCCGACGGAGAGGGGCGGCGACGATCGGCGCACCTGGCGTTTTCCTGCGCGCTTGGCTGCGTAGAGGGCTGAATCCGCCCGTGCCACCACGTCTTCGCAGCTTTCCCCGTTGCGGCGCATCGCGATTCCGGCGCTGAATGCCAGGGTCAGGCCCTGGCCAGAGAAATGTAATGGTCTGCGGTCAAGGTCGTCCTGCACCCGCTGCAATGCTCGTGTCGCCTGACACGCGTCCGCATCAGGGAGCAGAAACAGGAACTCTTCGCCACCGAAGCGCACCACGACATCGCTGGGTCGCATGGAATGGCGGATGATGGCCGCCAGATGGATCAGCGCCTGGTCTCCTGAGGCATGTCCATGGCGGTCGTTGATCAGCTTGAAATCGTCGAGGTCGAGCAGGGCCACGGCCAGTTCCCGGCCGGCGCGGTCGGCGCGCGCCGCTTCGCGGGCAAAGCTTTCCTGCAAGCCGCCGCGATTCATCAGCCCCGTCAGTTGATCGACATGCACCAGGCCGCGCAACTGTTCAAGCTCGGCCTTCAGCGCGCGGATTTCCGACTCTGCGCGGTGCATGGTGTGCGGCGCTGTGCGTTCTTCGGCAGCGTTTTCGAGGCGTCGCGTTTCGGTCAGGGCTTGATCGAGTATATCTATGATTTCAATGATATTTTCTGTTTTTCGGATGCGATTTGCATACGCTTTGATGCGCCGGTAATAGGCGCCGTAGGGCGAGCGCAGGGACTTTGGGGGCACTGCGTGGCGGAGATGAACGGGCGCACAGGTGCCCGTAATCAGCTTCAATCGCGATTTATCGCTGCTTTCCATTGTTCTTTCCTTTGAATATTCGGGCATAACCCGCAGGAATCATGGAAAAGAACAGTATCAAGACTGGCGTGGCTGCATGCCCTGAATAGAGGCCAAACAGGGCGGCAATTCGGTTGCAGTCGCTTCAGGCGGCTGCGGCACTGGTACCGAGTGCCGGCGCACCTGTTTCCGGTATCCAGTCCATGCCTTCGGGTAGCAGCGCTACAACCCGGTTCTTGCCGCTGCGTTTCGCCTGATAGAGGGCCTGGTCGGCGCGATTAATCACCGCATCCTGCGTTTCGCCCGGCAGATGGCGCGTGACACCGGTGCTGAAAGTGATCAGCAGCGGCGCTTCATCGTTAAGAAAGAAATGTTTGGTCAGCGCGCGCTGCAGGCGAGTCAGCACTGCCATGGCCTGATCGATATCTGCATTGGGCAGCAGAATCAGGAACTCCTCGCCGCCGTAACGCGAAACCCGGTCGCCAGGACGCACGGTGTCCTTGATCAGTGTGGCAAGGTGGGTGAGTACACGGTCTCCGACCTGGTGACCGAAGTTGTCATTCAAGTCCTTGAAGTTGTCGATGTCGAGCAGAGCGATGCTGGTTGGGGTATTTTCCCGTTCGGCGATCGCCAGTTCGCGGTCAAAGGCTTCCTTCAGCCCCCGCCGGTTCAGGGTCCCGGTCAGGTAATCGTTCTGCACCTGTTCGCTGACCTGCTGAAGTTCGGCTTCGAGTTGCGCAGCCTTGCGCTGGGCTTCGTCCACCTTCTGCCGTGCGTCCAATACTTCCTGGCGCGAGCGTAAGGTGCTCGCCTGCACGTCACGGGTTTCACGCAGAACTTCTTCCAGCAATTGGCTGAGCTGGTTCACGTCGTCGGTGTGGCGAATCTGCTGCGAGAGATTTTCTATGCTGTCGTGGTAATCGCCTGTGGTCTCCGATAGTTTTCCCAATGCGTCGACAAAGGCCACCACCATCTGCTTGAGGGTGGAACGTACTTCGGACAGGCTCTGCTTGAGCTGGCGTTGCCGCGCAATCACTTCCTGCAGGTTGATCCGCGCCACCTCCAGCGCGTCCAGACTGAGCGGACCGGTGATCGCCTGCGTCACAACCTGCATTTGCCCGGTGAGC
This sequence comes from Burkholderiales bacterium, assembly GCA_038316355.1. Taxonomy (GTDB): domain Bacteria; phylum Pseudomonadota; class Gammaproteobacteria; order Burkholderiales; family SG8-41. The sequence goes on along the minus strand of JBBQAO010000006.1, from coordinate 63,050 downwards.
CAGCGGTCATCGGCGACCAGTTCGCCAACGTTGTCGATCATCAGCCGTAGCAGATCCAGCAAGGCGCTTTGCAGCCCGGTCTGCTGCTTGCCTTGCAGCTCGATTCCACGCCAGAGAGACTTGAGGCGCTGCTGAAGCCTGTCCATGTCCACAGCCGCACCCTCGCGCAGGTATTCTGCGAGCGATGCGGCTTCGCTCAAGAGGGAAGGGGTTCCGATCAATTGCGTGCTGATACCTGTTTCCAGCGTTTGTGCGAGCAATGCGTATAGCCGTGCAGTGACTTGCTGCGCGGCGGCGCCGTCTGCCGCTGGTTGGTGTTGGGTAAATGCACGGTCGACCAGCAGGTCCAGACCGCGCTGCACTTTCTGCCAGTCGCGGGAATCAACCGCTGCGGTCAGCGTTTTCCCCAGATGCGCCAGGCCCTTCGAGTTGCCGTGCAGACGGGCGGTAAAATCGCGCAGAACGGTCTCGGGGCTGTGGTCCTTGCAACTGTCGTCGATGCCGGCGATCTCAGCATACAGGGCGCGATAATTGTCGGGTGTGGGCTCGAGTTTGCGTGCCGCCAGTTCCAGCAATGTCTGCCGTGCCAATTCACTCGATTTGCTTTGCCGTGCCATCCCGTTCCCCTTTTCCCGATTGGGCGAGCCGTTACCACGCCAAGCGATCGATCAAGTTCATCTGATTAGTCAACTTATCGGCTGGATGCAGGCAAAACTTGAATCCGTAAGCGCTTCTTATGCAGGGGAGGCGGAAGGCGGCTTCCGCGGCGGGATCGCGACCGTGCAATCCTGCTCAAAAGAGGTGTAACTAGTTGACGATATTGTTTTTTATCGCGTAATGCGTCAGCTCCGCATTGTGTTTCATCCGCATTTTTTCGAGAACGCGGCCGCGATAGACACTGACCGTCTTGACACTGATGGCCATCTGCTGGCCTATTTCCGTGAGTGATTTTCCCGATGCGATCAGACACAGGGTCTGGTATTCACGGATCGATAATTTCTTGTGCGGAGCCTCGATATCGTCGTCGCCAATCGAGTTGGCCAGTTCCTCGGCAACTGCCGCAGTTACGTATTTTCGATTGCGGCTGACCTGCTCGATCGCTTTCACCAGTTCAGCAGGTGCGCTCTGTTTGGTCAGATAACCCGCAGCGCCTGCCTTGAGGGCGTGCAGCGCATACTGGTTCTCGGGGTGCATTGAAAGTACCAGTATCTTCAACCGGGGAAATTCCTTGCGGATCAGCTTCAGCGTCTCGATACCGTTGCGGTCCGGAAGGGAAATGTCGAGGACCACCACCTCGCACGGTGTTTTCCTGAGCACCTTCAGTGCCTGGGAGCTGGTTTCCGCTTCTCCTTCGACTCTTAACGTCCCGCTTTCGTTGATGATCTGTGCCAATCCCCGACGGAGGATGGCGTGGTCGTCAACAATTATGACTCTAACCATGGCAATTCTGATTGACTGTACTGGTTGTCTTGATCGGGAGTGGTGACAGTCAGCGGCAATCGTGCAATGACCGTCATGCCGTAATTCGGGCTGCTGTTAAAGGTGATCTCGCCGCCCAGGTTGCGCGCATGTTCGAGCATACCGCGTAATCCGAAAGATTTTTCCTTGAGCAAATCCGTCTGGGTGATGCCGCGGCCGTTGTCGGCGACGGTAAGGGTGCAGTTTTCATCGTCAATTTCGATTTCCACGTCGACGCGGGTCGCCGATGAGTGTTTTGTGATGTTGGTCAGGGTTTCCCTGAAGACGCTGAACAGCGCATTGGCCCGTTCCGGATCAACCGCGATTTCTTCATCCTCGCACTGGATCGTGCATGGAATTCCCATGCGTTTGGCAAATTCCGACGCTTCCCATTCCACTGCGGCAAGCAGGCCCAGATCGAGAAGGGGGGGGCGCAGGTCGTGCGCAATGCGGGATGCCGTATTCATGGTGCGGGCTGTGAGTGCATCCAGCGACTGTAGCCTGGTCAAGGCCTCGGCGTCCGAACTGCCCAGGCGATTGATCAGCCAAAGCACGTCGAATTTCATTGCTGTAAGGTTTCCGCCGATATCGTCATGCACTTCACGGGAAATCCTTGCGCGTTCGGTTTCCTTGGCCTTCTGCAAATGCGCGGAAAGCGCGGAGAGTTGCTCACGCGAGCGTCTTAGCTCGATTTCGGCTTTTTTGCGCTGGGTAATATTCTGGATGATGCCGTCCCACTGGACGGCACCGCTGCCAAGCGGGTAGGGACTCATGTGTGCGCCGAGCCAGTGGATGACATCGCCAGTGCCGTTGTTGATCATGCCTTCCCAGTAGAACGGTCGCAGAGTCCGTGTACTTTCAACCAGGCGGTGAAGCAGACCAGATGGTCCCCCGTCAAGCAACCGGCGGAAGAATACGTCGCTGCTTTCAAGAAGTGCCTGGGGCGTTGTGGAAAGCAGATCCTTGATTCCGGCGCTTGCATAAGTGAAGCGGAGGGGTTCTCCTGCATTGACTATCAACTGCACGACCATGCCCGGAATATTCGAGACAATGGCGCGAAACCGCGCCTCATTTTCTTCCAGCGCCAGACTTGCCCGCCGTGCCTCGCGCTGGAACTGGCTCTGGTGCAGTTCGCGGTCGATGGCCGGGGTCAGGCGGGAAAGATTGTTTTTCATCATGTAATCGCGTGCCCCGGCGCGCATTGCCTCCACCGCGATATCTTCGCCGATATTGCCGGAGGTGATGATTACTGGAAGATCGGGGTCATGCTCCAGAACGATCCGTACGGCGTCAAGCCCGGTGAACTGGGGCATGTAGTAGTCGGAGATCACGATGTTCCATGACTCTGATGCCAGTGCCCGACGCGTGGCGGCGGCAGAGTCCACTCGCAGGCAAGTGATTGCGTAACCGCCACTTTTGATCTCTGCGAGCAGCAGTTCGGCATCTTCTTCGGAGTCTTCAATCAGCAGTAGACGAAGCGGGCGGGTCATTGAAGAAATCGCTATCTTTGCGTATTTAATTGCAGCAATTCTAAGCGCAAGAGAGTTGCCACCCACAGACTGATTGTGCCCAAGATGATTGTGCCCAAGATGATCGTGCCCAAGATGATTGTGCCCAAGAAAGTCAAGGGTAGAAAGTCACATGCAAGCGGGATGCTAAAACCGTGAGCCCGGGCATGATAAACGAATACGATGCCCTCCGCCTTTCGAGACTGCCGGTGGGGAAATTTAAGTTCAGGCCCGCATGTGCCGATATCTGAAAGGCAGGGTGAATGCGCTGACCCCCGTTCCAAGAGGCTGCGAATGCGGATGGCTGCGGGCACGAGTCGTCAGGCGCCGGCTGGTATTCGACAGGTAAGGAGAGATCGTGCCGGCAAGAACAAATGGCGGGCTTAATGTAGTGTCGGCAAGGTAGTGTCAGCAAGGTAGCGGCAGCAAGCGCGCCCGATGCCGGTGAGCGGGGAGTTGCATGAAAACCAATGTAAATCAGTCAGTTAGCTGCGATCGTCAATTCTGCAACCCAACATCGTATGGTCAATGAAAACAACAGCAACGGGACTTCAGTGCCCCAGGCAGCAACGGCCGGTGGTGCGGTGCTGGTTCAGCAGGACCGTATCGTCGCGGCCGCAAACCGGGACATGGAAGCGCTGATTTATTCGGTGTCGCATGAGTTGTGTGTTCCAGCACGCCATATTGACGGCTTCGTTGCGATGTTCCGCAACCGTGCGACAGCGGGGCTTGATGCAGAAAGCAGGCAATGCCTCGACAAGATTTCTGCGGCGTGTGCAAACATGGCACGGATGGTTGATGACCTTCTCATTTATGCCCGTAATACCAGCGGCGAACTCAAGCAATCCCCGGTCGTCCTGCAACCGATGATCGGCGAGGTCATAGACGAGCTGGCGCCACTGATCCTGGATCGTCGGATCGACTGGCAGGTGAGCGACCTTCCGGTGGTCTGGGCCGATCGCATGCTGCTGCGCCGGGTGCTCTTCCAGCTTCTGGGAAACGCAGTGAAATTCACGCGCGGACGCGTATGTCCACAGATCGAAATCGCGGCCTGGAAGCAGAATACGGATATCGTCATCTGCGTAACCGACAATGGCGCTGGCTTCGACATGAAATTTGCTGACCGGCTGTTCAGGATTTTTCAGCGTCTGCATGTGTCCCATGAATTTGAAGGAGGTGGCGCCGGGCTGGCTATCGTCGCGCGCATCGTTGGCCGTCATGGCGGTTTGGTTTGGGCGGAAGGCGCCAAGGACGAGGGGGCGCGTTTTTTTGTATCTTTCCCAATACTTGCGGATGGTATGACCAATGACTGAACAAAGCCGCAGCGCAAACCCGCGGGTTACCGGCACAAACCGGTGCCAGGTCCGATGATCCCGGCAGCCAGATACGCGGCGGTGGCGACGGGAAACAGCGACTCCTGCCGGACACAATCACCGCAGCGCGAACCGTTGCGGGTGCTGTGCATCGATGATTGTGAAGGCGATGTGCTGCTCATCGTGGAGGCGATCATTGCTGGCGGATATGATGTGGCTTGGGAGCGCGTCTGGACGCGAGCCGGCGTTAACGGGCAACTCCAGGGCCAGGACTGGGATCTGGTCATTTCGGACTATTCGATGCCGCAGTTCGACGGACTCGAGGCGCTGGAGATTGTCTCGTCCCTTTGCCCCGATCTTCCGTTCATTCTGGTATCCGGACGCATCGGCGAGGATACCGCGGTGCAGGCAATGCGTGCCGGTGCCCATGATTACGTTATGAAGCATGACCTGCGCCGTCTGCTGCCGGCCGTGCATCGCGAATTGACGGACGCCGCCGAACGCAAGGCGCGCCGGGCCGCGGAGGAAAATCTGCGCACAAGTGAGGCAATGATCAAATCGATTGTCGACACCGCTGCAGACGGCATCGTTGTGATTGACGAAGGCGGGATCATCGAATTTGTCAATGCCGCGGCCGAACGGATGTTTGACTGGAAGGCGTCGGAACTGATCGGGCTGAACATAGATACCCTGATCGGTGCAAGCGGGCAACGCGATATCCAGACCTGCGTATTGTCGAAGGAGGGATTGCCGGGAAAAAGCGAAATTGTGGGTGTAGGCCGCGAACTGAGAGCGGTCCGCCGCGGCGGCGGGCTGTTTCCGATCGAACTCACCCTGGGTGTGATGCGCGTAAAAAGCCACACCAAATTCGCCGGGATCATCCGTGACATCACTGGCCGCAGGCGGGCGGAAGAGCGGATCAGGCAGCTCGCTAACTACGATGAACTGACCGGATTTCCGAACCGGCTGCTGTTCAGCCAGCTTCTTGAGCAGGCGCTGTCGGAGTCGGTTTTTTCCGGAAAACAGGTTGCAGTGCTGTTCATCGATCTCGACCGGTTCAAGCTGATCAACGACACTCTGAGTCACGATTCCGGCGACGCGATTTTGCGGCAGATCGCAAAACGCGTCGCCGACGCGCTGCCGCGGCGCGCAACCATGGCCCGGTTCGGCGGCGATGAATTTGTGGTGATGCTCCGCGACTGTGTGATGCCTGCAGATGCCGCGCAGACAGCGCAGCGCCTGCTGTCGGCGATCGCCGAACCGATCCAGCTGCTGGACAACGACTATCATCTCACGGCCAGCATCGGCATCAGCGCTTTCCCGGGCGACGGCCAGAGCGCACAGACCATATTGAAAAACGCTGACAGCGCGATGTCACGGGCCAAGGAACTGGGCAAGAACAATTTCCAGTTTTATTCCGCGAAGTTGAACCAGGGCTCGTTCGAGCGGCTGGTGCTGGAGCGGCTTTTGCGCCGTGCTCTGGAGCGCGACGAATTCGAACTGTATTACCAGCCGAAGTTCGATCTGACAACGAACTGCATTACCGGCATGGAAGCCCTGTTGCGCTGGCGGCAGCCGGGGGTGGGCATGATTCCGCCGGACAAATTCATACCACTGGCTGAAGAGACCGGCCTGATCCTGCCGATTGGTGAGTGGGTGCTGCGCACGGCCTGCGCGCAGGTAAGATCGTGGAGGGATCGGGGTGCGCCGCCGCTGCGGGTGGCAGTGAATCTTTCGCCACGGCAGTTTGTTCAGGACATTTTCCATTCCACCGTGACGCGCGTGCTTGAAGAAACCAAACTCGATCCGACCTGGCTGGAGCTGGAGATTACCGAAAGCGTGATGATGGACAACCCGGAACACGCAGCGATTGTGTTGCGCAAACTCAAGGCGCAAGGCATACAGCTCGCGATAGACGACTTCGGAACCGGTTACTCGTCACTCAGTTACCTCAAGCGATTTCCGATAGACCACGTGAAGATCGACCGTTCCTTTATCAAGGATATCCCCGGTAACGCGGATGATGTGTCGATTACGCGGGCCATCATTGCAATGGCACATAGTCTGCGGTTGCGCGTGATCGCCGAAGGGGTGGAAACCGCAGAACAGGTTGATCTCCTGCGCGCGCACCATTGTGATGAGGTGCAGGGCTATCTGTTCGGAATTCCCATGCCCGCAGACAAGTTCGAGGCCAAGTTCCTGCGTTGAGTGGAAAGTTTGCCCAGGATCGCATACGAGGCACCGGCGGTTGCAGTCCGATGTTAAGGAAAAAGTTTTCTCACCGGTTGAGCCGCAATCCGCGCCCATTTCGGTAAGGCTTCATACTGGCTGTGACAGGTTTTGATAAAAAATATTTTAAATATCAAAGGCTTGTTATAAAAAACCTACCATTTTGTTAGATTTGATTCGACCGGCGAATCATGCAATTGTCATCCCCCGTAAGTAATCTTGTGGCGAGGAGAAGCATCGAATGCCGGAACAAGGAATAGTCCACAAACCCGTTGCGGTCGGCGCGTTGGCAGAAGTGAGCCTGGCTTCCTTTGTCGAGCAATCTGTCGATGCGATCGTCTGCTGCTCGGCTGACAGTACGGTGCAGGCCTGGAATCGCGCGGCGGAGCGCCTGTTCGGCTACAGGGCCACCGACATGGTTGGCACCTCAGTCCTTAAACTGGTCGAGGACAAGGCGCGCGAACAAAGCGCGCTGCATCTGAGCATCCTGATGCGCGGTGGACGCGCTGCTCGCCGTCAGTTGACCTGCCTGCATTGCGATGGATCGTCGTTAGAGGTTTCAATCAGTCTGACACCATTGCTTGATCCTGCGCAAGAACGGGGACTGATGGTCATAACCTGTCACGATATCCATCGCCACCGGCGGACGGAAGACAGGATGCAACTGGCTGCCGGGGTCTTTTTGCACGCGTCCGAAGGCATCATGATCATTGATTGCGACAACAGCATCTTTCTCGTCAATCCGGCGTTCAGCCGAATTACCGGGTGTGACGCTGATTGGGTGATCGGTCGATCCATCGGTGAATTTGTCGCCGAGTGGCAGTGGACGGGAATTTTTGATGAAGCATGGCGCGCGGTGAACGCCAATGGGACCTGGCAGGGAGAGGTCTGGGGTAGGCGCAGGGATGGCGAACATTATTGCGTATGGGTCTCTATCGGGACCATTCTCGGAAATCAGGGACTTCCTGTCTATTTCAGCATCGCGTTTATGGATATTACCGGACGCAAAGGCACGGAAGCCGAATTACGGCGGACAAACGCGGATCTCGAAAATCGTATTGCCCATCAGACCGCGGAGTTCAAGCGGGTCAACCAGGAACTGGAGTCATTCAGCTACTCGGTTTCCCATGATTTGCGCGCACCGTTGCGTGTCATCAACGGGTTCAGCAAGATGGTGGTAGCCAGCGCTCCCAAGGGCGTCGATGAGCCGACGTTGAAAAATCTGAAGAGGATCTCGGACGGTGTGCGGCAAATGGAGGGGTTGATCCACGATTTGCTGGACTTGTCTCGACTGTCACGGGTGGAGATGGTCCGTCAAGAGCTTGATCTGAGCGGAATGATGGAGCGGGAACTATGCATCTTGCGCGAATCCCCGCAGCAACGCCATATCGACACTCAGGTGCAACCGGGTCTTCGGGTAACAGCGGACCCGGGACTGTTCCGTATATTGGTGGCAAATCTTCTTGGCAACGCCTGGAAATTCACTGCCAATGCGGATGGCGCGCGTATCGAATTTGGAATCACGCAATGGAATGATGTCGATGCCTATTTCGTCCGTGACAACGGCGTCGGATTCGACATGCGGTATGCAGACAAGTTGTTTGCCCCGTTTCAGCGTCTGCATTCCCGGGAGGAGTTTGAAGGATCGGGAATCGGTTTGAGCATCGTTCAGCGCATCGTGGCGCGACATGGCGGCCGCGTGTGGGTGGACGCGAAACCGGGAGAGGGCGCGACGTTCTATTTCACCCTCGGCTGAGTATCACCGGCCGGTCAGTCAGTCTTGCCCGTTGCATCGCCAACCTGTACTCTGCCGCGAATACACCATTCTTTTCCGGGTCTGTCGATGAATCCGCTTTTTCGCGTGGCGTGTCTGCAAATGAACAGCGGCAGCGACCTTGCAGCCAATCTCGACCAGCTCAGGCGCATGGTGACTGAAGCCGCCGGCAACGGCGCGCAATTGGTGCTGTCGCCGGAATACTGCCTGCTGATGGACGGCAGTGGCCGGGTGATGCGCGAGGGTGCGTTGCCGGCTGACGGCGGCAGCGTGCTGGCAGAATTGCGCGCTCTGGCGGCGCAACTGAACATCTGGCTGCTGCTGGGTTCGCTGACGCTGAAGACTGACGAGGAGCGCATCGTAAACCGTTCGTACCTGATTGCCGCTGAGGGTGCGGTGGCGGCGTCCTACGACAAGATCCACATGTTTGATGTCACCTTGCCCGACGGCAAGGTGATCCGCGAATCGTCCTCGTATCGCCCCGGTGAACAGGCGGTGATCGCGGAGACGCCGTGGGGCCCGCTTGGTATGACTGTTTGTTACGACCTGCGTTTTCCGCATCTTTATCGCGCGCTGGCACAGCAGGGCGCGCAGTTCATCAGCGTGCCAGCTTCTTTCCAGCGCCAGACCGGCAAGATGCACTGGCACACGCTGCTCAGGGCGCGGGCCATTGAAAATGCCGCCTATATCCTGGCGCCGGCGATGTGCGGCGATCATGCAGGCAACCGCCAGACCTATGGCCATGCGCTGATCGTTGATCCATGGGGCGAGGTGTTGGCTGATGGCGGTGAAGAGCCGGGCATCATCTACGCCGAAATTGATCCCGCGCGTGTGGCAAAAATCCGCAGCATGATGCCCTCGCTGCAGCATGACCGACCGTATGCGGTTACAAAACAATATAAAAATATACAACAAAAACAATAAGTTATAATGCTTTATTGAATTGATGGGTGACAGCGTGGCCAGCCATGCCGTGGACAGCGCTGGAGGAATCGATGGCTGATTCGGCAGGTGCAGATCGCCGTGTGGCGGCGGAATCCATTCGTGTCGGCGGTACAGTGCCGCGCCGCAATTACGGCCTGTTGCGGTTGCTGGGGCGCTGGATTTTGCGCGGTCTGGGCTGGCATACCGAAGGGGAATTTCCGGATCACCCTCGGCTGGTCATTGCCATTGCACCGCATTCCTCGATCTGGGATTTCATCATCGGTGCGGCGCTTCTGTATGTGCTCGGGCTCCGGATCGCATTCATTGCCAAACACACGCTGTTCCGCTGGCCGCTCGGCGGTTTCATGCGCTGGCTGGGTGGCGTACCGGTGAACCGGGCGCAGCCGGAAAATCTGGCTGCTGTGATGGCCGCGGAATTCGGCAAAAGAGAGCCGTTGTGGCTGGCGATCACCCCTGAGGGCACCCGTACCGAGGGCGCGCGCTTCAAATCCGGTTTTTACCGGATTGCCCGTGCGGCCGCTGTACCGATCCTGCCGGTGTATTTTAATTACCGGCGGCGGGTTACCGGGTTTCTGCCGCTGGTGCAGCCCGGCGATGATGTTGCGGTCGGGGTCCGGCAGGTACACCAGTCATTGCAAAAACACGGTGCGCGCCGACGCGGCAGCGCCGGGGATCAATAGGACTTCGGTAGCCCCAACACACGCTCAGCGATGTAGCAGAGGATCAACTGCGGGCTGACCGGGGCGATGCGCGCAATCATCGCTTCGCGGAAATAACGTTCGACGTGGAATTCCTTGGCATAGCCCATGCCGCCATGAGTCAGCACCGCGGTTTCGCAGGCTTTGAATCCGGCTTCGCCGGCGAAGTATTTTGCCGCATTGGCTTCGGCGCCGCAGGGTTTGCCGGCGTCGTAGAGACTCGCTGCCTTGTAGGTGAGCAGGCGCGCTGCCTCGAGTTCGATCCAGCGCTGTGCCAGGGGATGCTGTATCGCCTGGTTCTGGCCGATCGGCCGGTCGAACACGATGCGTTCACCGGCATATTGCACGGCCCGGTTCAGCGCGGCGCGGCCGAGGCCCGCCGCTTCGGCGGCGACCAGGATGCGTTCGGGATTGAGACCGTCGAGGATGTAGCGGAAACCTTTGCCTTCCTCGCCAATGCGGTCGGCTGCCGGCACGCGCAAGCCGTCGATGAACACCTGGTTCGAATCCACCGCCTTGCGGCCCATTTTGTCGATCTCGCGGGCTTCGACCTTGCTGCGGTCGATGTCGGCGTAAAACAGTGTTAGCCCGTCGATTGGATTTGCCGTCTGCTCCAGCGGCGTGGTGCGGGTCAGCAGCAGGATCTTGTTGGCGACCTGCGCGGTCGAGATCCAGACTTTTTGTCCGGTGATGATGTAATCATCCCCGTCACGCACGGCTTTGGTTGTCAGACGCGTGGTGTTGAGGCCGGCACCGGGTTCAGTGACGCCGAAACAGGCCTTGTCGGTGCCGGCAATCAGCGGCGGCAGCCAGCGCTGCTTTTGCCCGTCAGTCGCATACACCACCACCGGGTGCAGGCCGAAGATGTTCATGTGGATGGCGGAGGCGCCGGAAAATCCGGCGCCTGATGCGGCGATGGTTTCCATCATCAATGCCGCTTCGGTGATGCCGAGGCCGCTGCCCCCATACCGTTCCGGCATGGCTATGCCCAGCCAGCCGTCGGCGGCGATTGCGGCGTGGAATTCATGAGGGAAGCCGCCGTCGCGATCCTTCTGCAGCCAGTAGTCGGCGCCGAAACGCGAGCAGACACGGGTAATCGCATCCTTGATGGCGCGCTGGTCGGCTGAAAATTCGAAGTCCATGTGATCGCTCAGGCAGGTAGTGCAGTCACGCCCGCTGCTGCGAGCGCGCCGATTTCATCGTCACTGTAGCCGGCGGCACGCAGCACTTCGGCGCCATGTTCACCGAGTCGCGGCGCACCGCATTGCGGCGCCGGCGGCGTGAGCGACCACCGCGTTGCCGCGCGGGTGGTGCGCAGCGTGCCCTCGCTGGGATGTTCTTCCAGTGCGACAAAACCGGTGCCGGTCAGGTGCTCGTCGTCGATGACATCATCAATCGTGTTCATGCGCGTGGCGGGGATGTCGGCGGCCATCAATGCGTTCAGCCAGTCGCCGGTCTTGCGTTTGAGCATTTCCGTGGCGACAAAGGCATTGACCTCGTCGATGCGTGCCGAGCGGTTTTCGTGGGAATTAAAGCGCGGGTCGTCACGATACAGGTCGTCGCGGCCGATCAGGCGGAAAAACCCCTGCCACTGCTTGTCGTTGTACATCAGCACACAGATGTAGCCATCCTCAGTGCGGAAGGGTTTGCGCTGGGGCGCCAGCACCCGCGCGTAACCGGCGACGCCCAAGGGCGGATCGAAGCTGCGGCCGCCGAAATGATCGCCGAGGATCATCTGGCTCATGCATTCGAACATCGGCACTTCAACAGCCTGGCCTTCACCGGTGCGTTCGCGGTGATACAGCGCAGTGGTCACTGCATAAACCGCATGCAGGCCGACGATGCGGTCGGCCAGGGTTGCCGGGATGTAGCGGGGTTCCGTCGCGCCGGACTGCAGCAGCAGCCACGGCAGTCCCGACATGCCCTGAATCAGATCGTCATACGCCGGTCTTGCGGCGTAGGGTCCCTGCTGACCGAAACCGCAGGCGCCGACGTAGATGATGCGCGGATTGACTGCGGCGACGTCGGCATAACCCAGCCGCAGCCGCTGCATCGCCTGCGGCCGGATGTTGTAGATCAGCACGTCGGCTTTTGCGACAATCCGCAGCAGCGCATCGCGGCCGGCCGACTGCTTGAGGTCGAGCACGATGCTTTTTTTATTGCGGTTCAGGTGCAGGAACATGTGACCCATGCCGCGATTTTTCATCGGACCGACATGGCGCACATTGTCGCCGCCCGGGGCTTCGACCTTGATGATGCTGGCACCCAGGTCACCGAGGATCTGGGTGGCATAGGGTCCCATGACCACCGTGGTCAGGTCGACCACGGTGAGCCCGAATAACGGACCACTCATAACGGACTGCTCATCGGCTGCGCAGCTTCGCCGGAATCACGCAACCCTTGGCGCGCAGCGTTACATCAACCCAGCTGCGGTCCACCTTGCCCTTGCCGCGGATGGCTTTCAGCAGGGCGGCTTCCTGTCCGGCCTGGACCAGTGCCAGCGCGATGGTCTCTTCGGCCAATGCCTGCGGCAATACCAACAGGCCATCATCGTCGCCGATGATGATATCGCCGGGATTAACCACGGCATCGCCGATGACCACCGGCACATTGATCTCGCCGGGGCCGTTTTTGTACGGTCCGCGATGGGTGACGCCACTGGCATAGACGGGGAAGCTCGACAGCGCCAGTGCGTCGGCATCACGGATCGCGCCGTCAATGATCATGCCGGCGACGCCGTTCCGCTCGGCCAGTGACGCCATGATTTCGCCGATGATGGCCTGGGTGTTGACACCGCCGGCATCGACCACAATCACGTCTCCCGGACGGGCGATGTCGATGGCCTTGTGCACCATCAGGTTGTCGCCGGGGCTCACTTTGACGGTCAGCGCGGTGCCGACCAGTTTGCCGCCGCGGTGGCAGGGCCAGAGGTCGGAGCCGACCGCATGCAGACGATGCATGTTGTCGCTGAGGTGCGCGGTCGCGATTTTACGCAGCGCGGCGATGATTTTTGCCGCGGGTTGGGGCGGGAAGGGCAGAATGCGCAAGCCGATGGGGGCCATGGTCGTGAACCGGTGGTTTAAAGGGATGCGTATCGTAGCATCGCGCCGGATATCGCAGCAGCACATGCTAAAATTCGCGGCATATCCGGGGACTTTGAATCGCGGCGACTTTGATGCGCCGGGGATCCTGAAACAACCGCCTGCCGCAATGCAGGGCACATAACAAAGCAAATCGAAACATCAGCGTGCGCATCCTGCTCAGCAACGACGACGGCTATTTCGCACCGGGCCTTGCCGCCCTGGAACAGGCGCTTGCCGCGTTGGGCACGGTCACCGTGGTTGCTCCCGAACGTGACCGCAGCGGTGCCAGCAATTCACTGACCCTCGACCGTCCGCTGTCAGTGCGGCGCGCCAGCAACGGTTATTACTATGTCAACGGCACGCCGACCGACTGCGTACATCTGGCGGTGACCGGACTGCTGCCGGAATTGCCCGATGTCGTGGTGTCCGGCATCAATCACGGCGCCAACATGGGCGACGATACGATCTATTCCGGCACCGTTGCCGCGGCCACCGAAGGTTTCCTGCTGGGCATACCCTCGCTGGCGATTTCTCTGGTCAGCGCAGGGCATGATCATTTCGCCACCGCGGGGCGGATTGCTGCAGAGCTGGTTGCCCGTTTTGCGAAACATCGCGCCGCGCAGCCGATGCTGCTCAACGTCAACGTGCCTGATGTGCCGCATGCGGCACTGCAGGGCATCAAGGTCACCCGTCTCGGCAAACGGCACAAGGCGGAGCCCGTACTGAAGGCGGTCACGCCGCGTGGTGAAACGGTGTATTGGGTCGGTGCTGCGGGCGGCGCGCAGGATGCCGGCGACGGAACCGATTTCCACGCCGCAGCGTCGAATCAGGTATCCATCACCCCGTTGCAGATGGATCTGACGCGGTTTGCGCAGATGGAAACGGTCGAACGCTGGCTGGGCCGGAACGCATGAACGCGGCCAACTCCGGCATCGGCATGACTTCGCAGCGTACGCGCATGCGCATGGTGGAGCGGCTGCGCGGGCAGGGCATCCGCGATGAAGTGATACTGGCGGTGATGGGCGAGGTGCCGCGGCATATTTTTGTCGATGAGGCGCTGGCCAGCCGGGCGTACGAGGACATGTCGCTGCCGCTGGGTTTCGGTCAGACGATTTCCAGTCCGTACACCGTGGCGCGCATGCTCGAACTGCTGCGCAGCAGCGGTGCGCTCGACAAGGTGCTGGAAATCGGCACCGGCTGCGGTTATCAGGCCGCGGTGCTGTCGCGACTGGCGCGCGAGGTGTATTCAATAGAGCGACTCGCCCCGTTGCTGACCAAGGCGCGACGCCATCTGCGCGATGCGCGCGCGCACAACGTGCGGGTGCGCAACGCTGACGGCAACCTGGGCATGCCTGAACAGGCGCCGTTCAACGGCATCGTCGTGGCTGCGGCAGCTACTCTTGTGCCGCAGGCCTTGCGTGATCAGTTGGCGGTGGGTGGTAAACTCGTCATCCCGCTGACGCACCATGGCAAGCAGTCCTTGCACGTCATTGAAAAAACCGCACAAGGTTATGTCGATAGAAAAGTGGAAGTGGCCAACTTTGTTCCCTTGCTCCCCGGTCTGGGCTGAGCACAATCCGCGCGCGGCACCGGCGCAGCGCATGGCTGATCACCCCGTTACCGGCGGTTTTGTTGTCGTGCTGTGCTGCGCAGCGCTACTTTCGCTGAGCGGTTGCATGACCGGCCGTCCCGCGCCGGTCACCGAGCGGCTGCCCGCGCAGGCCAAGGCGCCGCCGGCCAAACCGGCGCCGCGCGTGGCACCGGCGCCCGTGGTCGACCAGCCGCGGCCTGATTCCTATACGGTCAAAGCCGGCGACACGTTGTACGGCATTGCGCTGGAGTTTGGCCTGGATTACCGCGAACTGGCAGCCTGGAACAACATTGAACCGTCGCGCATCCGCATCGGCCAGCCATTGCGACTGACGCCGCCGGGCGGTGTGGTGGCCTCCCCCCTGCGCACACCGTCAGGCACGGTGGAGGCGAAACCGCTGGGCTCTGGCGTCGGCGCTGCCGCCGCTGCGCGCGTGGAGCCGCGCGGCGTGCGGGTGCCTTATTCGGACCAGACTTATGCCCAGATCTCAGGCGCGAAGCCCGACCCGGCAGCAGCGGCCAAACCGCCCGCTCAAACAGAACCCAAACCTTTTCCCCCGGGTGCGGATGAAGTCGAGTGGATCTGGCCGGTGACCGGCAAGATCGTCAGTCCGTTCAACGAGGCCTCGAACAAGGGGATCGGCATTGCCGGAAAAATGGGCCAGCCGGTGGTGGCGGCCGGACCGGGGCGGGTGATTTTCAGCGGCACCGGCATCCGCGGTCTGGGCAAGCTGATTGTGATCAAACACAATGAAAAATTTCTCAGCGTGTATGCGCATAACCGCGAGCTGCTGGTGAAGGAAGGTCAGACGGTGACGCGTGGCCAGAAAATCGCGGAAATGGGTAACACCGATACCGATCAGGTGAAACTGCATTTTGAAATCCGCAGGCAGGGCAAGCCGGTGGATCCGGCGGATTTGTTGCCGCCGGCGTAAATCAATGTAACTAATTGTTTTTATTGACATTTCAGGCCGAAAAGGCCCGCACCCGTTTTTTGAAGGCCTGCACCCGTTCCGGACCCGACTCTCCGCCGTAACGCAAGGCGACATAGAGGGCGGTGATTTCAGCCACCGCCTGCGCCAGTTCGGGGCGCTGCTGCCCGGCGCGGCGCGCAAAAACGCCCGGACCTTCAGCCGCATCGCGCTGCAATCCGCGCCGCGCCAGTTTTCGGCAAAACCGGCCATAGATTTTTTTCACCGGATCCTCGCGTCCGCCACGCAGATCGCGCAATGCAAAAAACGCACCGATCAGCACCGCGACTCCGGCGCAGAACATCAGGATGAAGGCCAGTGTCCGCCACGTTGCCTCGCTGAAACCGAAATACGACAGCAGGCGCCGCTGGCGGTCCGGGGTGTAGCCCAGCACCCATTGATTCCAGGTATAGGTCACCGAGTCCAGGGTCAACCGCATGCGCTGCAGCAGTGCAAAATCACCGCGCACGAACATCGGCAGCGGATCGCTGCGCGGCAGCGCGGAGGCTATGCCGCGTTCCACGCGCGCGGGGGACACTGCTGCGGTGGGATCCACGCGCACCCAGCCGGTACTCTCCAGCCAGATTTCCACCCAGGCATGGGCGTCGGCCTGACGCACCAGAATGTATTCACCGACCGGATTCACTTCGCCGCCGAGATAACCGGTGACCACCCGCGCCGGAATGCCTGCGGCGCGCATCAGTACCGTAAAGGCCGAGGCGAAGTGCTCGCAGAAACCGCGGCGCGTTTCAAACAGGAATTCGTCGACCGGATGTTCGCCGAGCAGCGGCGGCGACAGGGTATAAACGAAATTTTCGTTGCGGAAACGCGTCAGCACATCGGCGACGAGGTTGCGGTCGTCCGGAAACTTTTTGCGCAGCTCCAGCGCGAAGCCGTGGGTTTTCGGGTTGGTGTCGGCCGGCAGTCGCAGGTTGCGCGCAAGCAGACTCTGGTCATCGTCGGCGCCATAGGCGGTGCCGATGGACGACACCATGTCGTAGCGCATGCGGCTGCGCACGGGGGTGATGCTGAGTAACTGCATGTCACGCGTGGCAACCGAGCGCGGCGGTCGCAGACCCGGGAACTCCAGTGCGAACAGCCAGCGTTTGTTGTGGGGCTCGAGAGTTACCGTGTAATCAATCTGCGCACCGTTGTCCGGCAGGTCGTTGGTTCTTTGCACGATGCGTGGTGCCGTCCAGGTCTTGCCGTCGTAATCCCATAACACCGGTCCGCGCCAGTAGAGATCCTTGGGTTCCGGAATTTTTCCGCTGAAGGCGGCGCGGAAAGCGACGGCGTCAGACAGGATCAGGCTGTTCAGACTGCCCGGGCTCATGGTGTCGGACAGGCCGCTCAATCCGGCATAGGCGTCCTGCGGCAGCCCCCACAGCGGCCCCTGGACACGGGGAAACAGCAGGAACAGCACCAGCATCAGCGGTATGCCCTGCAGGATCAGTACGCCGGCGCGGCGCACGGGTTGTCGCCAGCCGGGCCATGCACCGGTGAACTGCATGCCGATCAGGCTGGCGACGAGCAGCCATGCGCAGCCCAGCATGTACGCCGCGGTCGGGATGGTCTGTGAATGCAGGAAATTGGTGACCAGCAGAAAGCAGCCGAGGAATCCGAGCAGCATGCCGTCACGCTGGGTGCGGGTTTCCAGCAGTTTCAGTGCGAGCATGACCACCAGCAATGCAACGCCGGCATCGCGTCCGAACAATGTCCGGTATTGCAGCAGGATGCCGGCGCTGGCGGCAATGGCGATCAGCACCAGCAGCCATTTGGCCGATGGTTTGCTGCGCAAACGCAACTGCAGCAGGCGGCCGCCGGCAATGCCGATGGTCAGCGCGGAGATCCAGACCGGCATCCGCAGCAGATGGGGCAGGCTGGCGAACAGGAACCCGGCGCTCAGCCAGAGGATGTCACGGGATCCGATGATCCGCGTGTTAAGCGTGGTCGGCAGCGAGACCATGCAAGGCCAGTGCGCGCAGGCAATTATCGCGGTGTGTGGCGCCGTTGGCGATCGGCAATGTCAGGCCGGGCAGACGCAGGCCGTAAGCCAGACCGGCGCGGTCCGCGTCGATGACCCATCGCGCGAGATGCGCAATCCGGTTTTCGCTGTCCATGGCCGGCGGCAGCGTGTCCCAGGCCAGCCAGAGTTCGGCATCGGCGCGCCCGGCGAATTGTTTGGTCAGCAGTGTGTCATCACGTGCCACGGCCTTCCACGCGATGTGGCGGGGCGAGTCGCCGGGGCGGTACTGGCGCAGTCCGGAGAATTCATCATGCCCCTGACCATGCGCACCACCGTCGCCGCTGCCGGCCTCCGGCAGCGGCAGTGAGAGTCCCGGAGACGCCGGCGCGGGATACACCAGCCCCTGCATGTCGAGGTCGGCGTAAGACCAGGCGCGGAACAGTCCGACCGGGAAAAAAGTGAACAGGGTCAGGCGTCCCGGGCGCAACCAGCCGCGCCGGGTTGCGGGCACGCCTATTGTTGCGGTGATTTCGTCGCCGGGCGGTACATCGACGTAGACGGCGTTCAGCCGGTCACGGGTGACGCCGATGCTGTAGCGATGGATGCGCGCACGGTTGGCAATGCGGATCTGGAATTGTGCCAGTTCGCCTGCGAACACCGGCTGCACCCGCCCGGCGGCGATGCGCAGGTTGGCCATGTTGCGGAAGGTGTGCAGCATCGACTGGATGCCGGTGGCGCCGAGCAGGAACGCAAGGATGAAGCCGAGGGACAGGTCGTAATTGACCGAGCCGATCAGCATCAGCACGATCACTCCGGCGAACAGCAGTCCCTGACGCGTGGGCAATATGAATACGCGCCGTTGCACCAGCACGATGGTGCCACGTTCAGGGCCGCGCCACTGGAACATCCATTCGAGGACGCCGTTTTTAAGCGCGCCGAACAACGACGGCGATCCGGCTGCCGGGGGCATCAGGGGATGGCGACCTGCTGCAGCAGGCGTACCACCAGATCGTTGCGGCTTGCGCCGCCGGGTTCGCTGGCGGGACTCAGCCGGTGCGCGATGATGGCCGGCAGCACGGCCTGCAAATCTTCCGGCACGACATGATTCCGGTCATCCATGTAAGCCCAGGCACGGGCGCCATGCAGCATGGCCAGCGCGGCCCGCGGCGAGAGACCGTGCGCGAAATACGGCGCCTGGCGGGTGTGATTGACCAGTGCCTGCAGATAGTCGAGCAGGGCGGGGGAGGCGTGAACCTGCTGCACTTCACGCTGCAGTTGCGCCAGCGCGTCCGGAGTCAGACGCGGCTGCAGCCGGCTCAGCAGGTCACGCCGGTCAATGCCATTGAGCAATGCGCGTTCGGCCTGCGCATCGGGATAGCCCAGTTCGATACGCATCAGGAAACGGTCGAGCTGGGATTCCGGCAACGGAAAAGTGCCGATCTGGTGCGAGGGATTCTGTGTGGCAATCACGAAAAACGGGCGCGGCAGGGGGCGGGTTTCACCCTCGGTGGTGACCTGGTTTTCCTCCATCGCTTCGAGCAGTGCGCTTTGCGCACGCGGTGTGGCGCGATTGACCTCATCGGCGAGCACGACATTGGTGAATATCGGGCCGGGGTGGAATTCGAAGCTGGCGCTGTCGCGGTTGTAGACGGATACGCCGAGGATATCGGCCGGCAGCAGGTCACTGGTGAACTGGATGCGCTGGAATTTCAGGCCCAGCGACGTTGCAATGGCATGGGCCAGCGTGGTTTTGCCGACGCCCGGCACATCCTCGATCAGCAGGTGGCCACGGGCGAGGATGCAGGCGATGGCCAGCCTGATCTGCTGCGATTTGCCGAGGATGATGCTGTTGATCTGTTCGGCAACAGCATTGATCTGTGAAGGCATGGCAGAAAGGCTTTCGTGGGGGAATGTGCAGAGAAAGTAAGGACTGAAACGAATAAGGACTGAAACGAATTAGACAAGGTGGCGGTGCAATTATAAGATGAACCATCGCGCGCCAGTGTCCATGACAGCCGGAGCGTACATAAAAGACTGTGACAAATTCATCGGGGAGAGGAACGTTGCAGAACAGCGGTGATGCGCGCAATACCCGGTCGCTGATCGGCCGCCTGCCTGCGAGTCTGCACAATCCGCGCTATGTCCTGACGCTGGGTGCATTGTTTCTCGGCGTGGCCATATATGTCGCCGACGAGGCGGCGATCCACAAGGCCAGCACTGCCGCCAGCCAATCTGTGGAGCGGCTAACCGAAACGCTGTCCAGATCGCTGCGCGACCAGCTCGATGCGAGGCTTGCCGCAGCCGAGGGTCTGGTGCGGCTGGTTGCCGTGGAAGCGCAGCGCGACGGACTGGATGTCGCGGCATTGCGCATGTCGCGGATGGTTGCTGGAAGAAGCATAAAGTTTGCCGAATTTTCGCTGTTCGATGCCGCCGGTACCAAAGTCTGGGAAAGTCAGGCGATGGCAACGCCGCCGGAGGTCATTGCCGCGCACTTTGCCGCTCACCGGCGGACCGTGCTGAAGGTGCATATCAGTCCGG
Organism: Burkholderiales bacterium; assembly: GCA_038316355.1. Taxonomy (GTDB): domain Bacteria; phylum Pseudomonadota; class Gammaproteobacteria; order Burkholderiales; family SG8-41. The sequence continues at coordinate 42,977 of JBBQAO010000006.1, read as the reverse complement.
CAATGCAGTCCGGCAATTCCGGCGTCTGGGCATTGCACCTGAGTTATCCGGTGAATGACCGCGAAGGGAAATTGCTGGGCCTCACGCTCGTGACGGCCGATATTTCCCGGCTGCAGCAGATTCGTGGCGAGATGAACCTGAGTGCAGACGGCATGGTGTCCTTGCTCAGGAAAGACGGCACGCTGATCGTCAGCATGAGCGGGGACGCTGTCATTGCCGGCAATGATTTGAGCGGCAATGACGGGCTCCGGCCGGTGCTGCAGCTCGGCCAGGGTTGCCGCACAGGCATGATGAGCGGCCCGGTGGACGGCATCGGGCGCATCAGCAGTTTTTGCGCCATGAGCGATCATCCGCTGCTGGTCGGGGTCGGGGTGAATGCCAGTGCGGTAATGGCTGGCAGCAGCAGGACAGCCTTGCGCTTCCGCATCATCGCCGGCCTGCTGGTCGGGCTGCTTGCCGGGGGCACGCTGGTGCTGCTGGTATTGCTGGCGCGGCAGCAGGCGACGCAAAGCGCGCTGCGCAGCAGCGAGTCCCGCTTCAAAGCGCTGAATGCACTGGGCTCCGACTGGTATTGGGAAGCGGATGCTGAATACCGCATGACGCAGATTTCCGGGGGTTTTTCCCGGTTGACGGGCAGGTCTGCCGACGAAATGTTGGGGAAATCACGCTGGGAAAATACGTTCATCACACCCGTGGGCTCCGACTGGATGGCTCACAAGGCTGCGATCGCGCGCAGCGCGCCTTTCCACGATCTGACCCTGCGTTATACCAGCCCGCAGGGGGGGGTGGCGTACGGCAGTCTCAACGGTGAACCGGTTTTCCGCGAAGACGGGACGCTGGCCGGTTACCGCGGCGTGGGTAATGACATTACCGCCGAGGTTGTGTTGCGCCAGCAATTGCGCATGCAGCATGACGTTGCGCGCATCCTGACCCAGGAAAAAGACCAGGGACAGGCGATCCAGGCGGTAATCGAAACCGTTTGCCGGACCATGGAGTGGGGCTGGGGCGCGCGGCGACACATTGATCCCGCAACCTCGATGCTGAGTTGCCATGAGTACTGGCTGGCGCCCGGCATCCGGGCGGATGCGTTTGTCGAATTTGCGCGGACGCCCCAAATGGCCAACATGAAGACGGGAACGGTCAGCCTTGCCGTTTCCCGCAATGAAATTGTCTGGTATGCGGATTTTACGCAGCAGAGCGAACGGCGGCGCTATTTTGCCGAGAGGGCCGGATTGCGTGGCGCGGTTGCCGTGCCTATCCGCCGCAACCGCATTACCGAGGACGCCCTGGAATTTTTCAGCGAGCGCGTCGAGGCGCCCGACCAGGTGATGCTCGACACCCTGGAGGTGATTGGCCGCGAGATCGGTCAGTTCATGGACCGCGCCGAGGCACAGCAGACCAGCACGGATCTTGAGCGCGAACGCCGCCACCTGCTGGACATGCTGGAGCTGCAACTGGAGCACATGCCGGTGGCCTGCCTGCTTCAGGATCAGGATTTCCTTCTGGTGTACTGCAATCCCGCTGCGGAACGGATTTTCGGCTACACCACCGCAGAGCTGCGCGGCCGTGACATCGCCGCGTTGATTGTTTCCGGACCGGTGAGCGAACAGGTGTCGGCACGGCGCGCCCGCCTGCAGGCCGGCGAGATGAATGTCTCGGGCAGCAACGAAAACATCCGCAAGGATGGCAGCCGCATCATTTGTGAATGGAGCAATACGCCGTTGATTGATGAGTCCGGAAAATTCACCGGAGTGCTGGCCACCGCGCAGGACGTCACGGAGCGCATGAAGATGGTCGAGGCGCTGGAGGCGAGCGAGGAGCGTTATCGCCGGATTTTTGCTGCGACACCGTTGCCGATGTGGGTGACTGAAATACATGCTCCGAAATTCCTCGCGGTCAACGATGCCGCCATCGCGAAATATGGCTACACGCGCGAGGAGTTCCAGGCGATGAGCGTGGTCGACCTGCAGGATGAGGAAGAGCGCGGTCTGGTGATGCAGCAACTGCTCAATCGCGATCCGGCGCAGCCGGCGCATTTCGAGCGCCGGCATGTCACCAAGAGCGGGCAGATCATCACTGTTGAAATTACCGCGCAGCCGTTTCAGTATGGCGGCCAACCGGCGCGGCTGATACTGGCCATGGACATCACCGACCGCCGGCTCGGCCAACTGGCACTGGAAGAGAGTGAAGCACGATTCCGGTTGGTGTTCGAACAGGCTTCGGTAGGTATTGCGATCAGGGAGTTTTCGCCGCGACCGCGGTTTCTGCGGGTCAACAGGAAGCTGTGTGAAATCCTCGGGTATACGGAAAGCGAACTGCTGCAGAAAACCACCACCGAACTCACGCATGAGGAGGACCTGGCTGCCACGCACGACATGAATCAGCAGTTGATGTCCGGCACCACGACAGGATATTCCCGTCGCAAACGCTACCGGCGCAAGGACGGGAAAAACGTCTGGGTCAATCTTTCGGTGTCCAGATTTGATGAAGGCCAGGGCAGTGAAAAAACGCCGTACCTGATATCGGTCATCGCCGATATTTCCGAGCAGGTCGAAAGCGAAGTCCGGGTCCTTGAAAGCGAAGCCCGCTACCGGCAGATTTTTACGCTGACCCCGTTGCCGATTTACCTGCGCCATGAGGATAAACTGCATTTCATCGACTGCAACGACGCCTGCCTGGAGATGTACGGTTATAGCCGGGAGCAGATGCTGACGATGAACCTGCTCGACATTCAGACCCCCGCCGGCCGCGAACGCTACCTTGGTGGCATCGAGGGGCGGCCCACCGGCATTGTCGAACGGCTGCAGAAGCAACATATGCGCAGCAACGGCGAGGTGGTTGACGTCGAGGCCTACTCCTATCCGACCATGCTCGCAGGAGAGAAAGTCCGGCTGGTGCTGCTCCGTGACATGACCGACCAGTTGCACATGGAGCGACTGCTGCGCGACAACGAAAGCCGGTTGCGCGCCATTGCCGACAATGTGCCGGCGGTCATCGCGTTTTTCGACGAACGGCAGCATCTGCAATATTCAAACATTGCGTTTGACCGCTGGTTTGGTCCCGCCAGGCTGGATGTCCTGGGCGGTGCATTGCGGGTCGAGCAGGATGTGTCGCAATACGGGGAAACGCTGGCGCCATTGCTGACCCGCGCATTGAATGGCGATGAAGTCACCACGGAACGCGCTCTGGATACCCAAACCGGTTCGCGCGTCGCCCGCCTGACGCTGATTCCGCATGTTGCCGATGACGGGGCCGTGACCGGGGTGCATCTGATGGGTTATGACTTGACTGATTTTCGCCATGCCGAAGCCGAAGTGCGCCATCTTAACGCCGAGCTCGAGCAGCGCGTCGAGCAGCGCACGCGCGCGCTGGCGGCAGCCAACCGCGAGCTGGAGTCGTTTTCGTACTCGGTATCCCATGACTTGCGCGCGCCACTGCGCACCATCGACGGCTTCAGCCAGATCCTGCTCGATGAGTATGCGATGAAACTGGATGCAACCGGCCGCAGCTATCTGGACCGGGTGCGGGCCGGCAGCCAGCGCATGGCGAAGCTGATTGATGACCTGCTGGAGCTGGCGCGCGTCACCCGCCGCGATCCGCAAATCCGCGCCTGCGACCTGACGGCATTGGCGCTGGACATCGCTGCAGAACTGGCGGCGGCGGATTCCGGTCGCAAGGTCCATGTCGAGGTGGCGCCGGGCATGGTGGTGGCGGCGGACGCCGGCCTGTTGCGCATTGCGCTGGATAACCTGCTGCGCAATGCCTGGAAATTCACCGGCACCAGGCCTGGCGCCGTGATCGAGGTGGGCTGCGTCGAAGCTGCGGACGGCCGCACTTACTTTGTCCGCGACAACGGCGTCGGATTTGACATGGCGTACGTCAACAAGCTGTTCGGCGCCTTCCAGCGGCTGCACAGCGAGTCGGAGTTCCAGGGCACGGGTATCGGGCTGGCACTGGTGCAGCGCGTAATCCGGCGCCACGGTGGCCAGGTCTGGGCCGAGGCCGAACCGGATCTGGGCGCGACCTTTTACTTCACGCTGCCGCTGCAGGCTGTGCGCACCGGCGAACTGGCGGTGCAGGTCAGGGCAGCAACATAGCCGCCAGCACGCGCCGGCCTTCACCCATCAGGATGTTGTAGGTGCGGCAGGCTGCCGGGGTGTTCATGGTTTCGAGGCCGATTCCGGCTTCAATCAGCGGGCGCAGAACGGCTGGCGCGGCAAACCGCTGTGTGGCACCAGTGCCCAGAACGATGATTTCAGGGCTTTTTTCCAGCAGCGCGGCCATCGCTGCTGCATCCAGTGCGGCAAACTGCAGTACCGCCCATGGTTCCGGGGCCTGGTCGGGCGTAATCAACAGCGCTTGCTCGTAGCGGATGGTGTTGACGGCGAGGTAACCCACGCCGTAGCCGGTGACCGCGTAACGGTTTTTGCTGTCTGCCAGATGCAGTTTCATAACTCTCTGATTTGCCGCGAATAATCCGCTTCGATACAATCGTGTGTTTTCCACCCGCAAGCAGCCGGAATGCCGCGTTTTTGGCGTTGCAGCAGAAGCGGTGGATCGTTCCCGGCTGATTTTACCCGGACAGTTTACGTCACCAGGGTTTACCCAGGCTCGCCAGAGTACCACTCAGAGATTCAGACATGGAAGAATTTCCGCGCATCAAACGCCTGCCGCCGTACGTATTTAACGTCACTGGTGAACTGAAACTCGCCGCCCGCCAGCGCGGTGAGGACATCATTGATTTCAGCATGGGTAATCCCGACCAGCCCACGCCGCGGCATATCGTCGACAAACTGATTGAATCCGTGCAGCGTACGGACACCCACGGTTATTCGGTATCCAAGGGCATCGGCCGGCTGCGCAAGGCGATCTGCGGCTGGTACCAGAGCCGCTATGGCGTGGAGTTGGATCCTGAGTCGGAGGCCATTGTCACCATCGGTTCCAAGGAGGGCATTGCCCATCTCGCGCTGGCGACCCTGGAGCGGGGCGATATCGTGCTGGTGCCCAATCCGAGTTACCCGATCCACATCTACGGTCCGGTGATTGCCGGCGCTGACATCCGCCATATACCGATGCATGCCGGCGTCGATTTTTTTGCGGCTCTTGAGCAATCGATCAAGGATACCTATCCGAAGCCGAAAATGCTGATCGTCAATTTTCCGAGCAATCCGACGACACAGTGCGTGGATCTGGCGTTTTTCGAGCGGCTGATCGCGATTGCCCGGGAACACGATATTTACGTGGTGCACGACCTGGCCTATGCCGACATCGTATTCGACGGTTACAAGGCGCCGTCAATCCTGCAGGTGCCGGGTGCGCGGGAAGTTGCGGTTGAATTTTTCACCATGTCCAAGAGTTACAACATGGCCGGCTGGCGCGTTGGTTTCATGGTCGGCAATCGCGATCTGGTCACCGCTCTGGCGCGGATGAAAAGTTATCACGACTACGGCACCTTCACGCCGATCCAGGTGGCGTCGATCATTGCGCTCGAAGGCCCGCAGGACTGCGTGGAAAACGTGCGTCAGATCTACCAGGGCCGTCGTGACGTGTTGTGGTCAGGCATGAATGCCATGGGCTGGGAAGTGGCCAAGCCGCAGGCGACAATGTATATCTGGGCGCCGATCCCCGAACCGTACAAAAAGATGGGATCCCTGGAGTTCTCGAAAAAACTGCTCGCCGAGGGCAGGGTGGCGGTGGCGCCAGGCACCGGTTTCGGCCATTACGGCGACGATTTCGTGCGTTTCGCGCTGATCGAAAACGAAGCACGGACCCGCCAGGCAATACGCACCATCAAGGAAATGTTCCGCAAGGATGGACTGGTCAAGTAACCGGGCACCGGAAACAACAGGAAAGCAAAGCAGAAACATGAAACCGATCAATGTGGGGTTGCTGGGCACCGGCACTGTCGGTGGCGGCACGTTCAGGGTGCTCCAGCGCAACAGCGAGGAAATTTCGCGCCGCGCCGGCTGCACGATCCGTATCGCCGTGGTTGCGGACAAGGATGTGGTGCGTGCCAAGGCTGTCGCCGGTGATGCGGCGCGGGTCACTGCGGACGCATTCGAGGTGGTGAATGATCCGCAGATTGACGTCGTCGTCGAACTGATCGGCGGCTACACGATCGCCAAGGAGTTGATGCTGAAAGCCATCGCCAACGGCAAACACGTGGTGACGGCGAACAAGGCGTTGCTGGCGCTGCACGGCAATGAAATCTTTGCCGCAGCTCGGGCCCGCGGCGTGATGGTGGCTTTCGAGGCCGCCGTCGGCGGCGGCATTCCGATCATCAAATCGTTGCGCGAGGGACTGAGCGCCAACCGCATCGAATGGATTGCCGGCATCATCAACGGTACCAGCAATTTCATCCTCTCCGAGATGCGGGCAAAGGGTGCGGCATTCGCTGATGTGCTGAAGGAGGCGCAGAGCAAGGGTTATGCCGAGGCGGATCCGACCTTCGACATCGAGGGCGTCGATGCCGCGCACAAGCTGGCGATCATGGCGGCCATCGGTTTCGGCATTCCGGTGCAGTTCGACAAGGCCTACGTCGAAGGCATTTCGAAATTGGCGCAGGAAGACATCCGCTATGCCGAAGAACTGGGCTACCGCATCAAACTGCTGGGCATTGCCAAACGCAAGGCGGCCGGTTTCGAGCTGCGTGTGCATCCGACATTGATTCCGAAGCGGCAACTGATCGCCAACGTCGAGGGCGTGATGAATGCCATCCTGGTCAAGGGCGATGCCGTCGGCCAGACCATGTATTACGGGGCAGGTGCGGGTGCTGAGCCGACCGCGTCGGCGGTGGTTGCCGATCTGGTCGATGTCGCGCGTGCGCTGACGGCGGACCCGGGGCACCGGGTGCCGCATCTGGCGTTCCAGCACGACCAGTTGTCGAACGTGCCGGTGCTGCCGATGGGCGAGGTCGAAACTTCGTATTACCTGCGGCTGCGCGTCGCGGACAAGGCCGGCGTGTTGGCCGATATCACGCGCATCCTGGCAGATCAGGCCGTTTCAATCGAAGCGCTGGTGCAGAAGGAACCGCATGCCGGCGAGGAATATGTCGACATCATCCTGCTCACCCACCTGACGCGGGAAAAGAAAATCGATGCCGCGATCCGCAGCATCGAAGCCTTGCCTGTGGTCTCCGGGAAAATCACCCGCATCCGCATGGAAGCCTTGCAATGAGCGCAGTCCCGAAAACGGCTGCAGCCGGTACCTCCGTGCGTTATGTCAGCACCCGCGGGCGGATGTCCGGCGCGCGTTTCTGTGACGTGCTGCTCGGCGGCCTGGCCCCTGACGGTGGCTTGGTGGTGCCGCAGGCGTACCCGCGGCTGGATGCAGCCGAACTCGCTACGCTGCGGTCCTTGTCCTATCCGGACCTTGCGTACGCCATCATCAGCCGCTTCGTTGACGATATTCCGCCGGAGGATCTGGCGGCGCTGGTGCGCCGCGCCTATCGTGCGGAAACCTTCGGTTCGGCGGACATTACGCCGCTGCAGACGCTGGAACCGGGGTTGCATCTGCTGAAACTGTCCAACGGCCCGACGCTGGCGTTCAAGGACGTGGCGATGCAACTGCTCGGCGAGCTGTTCGAGTATGTGCTGAAGCGCGAAGGCAAAACCCTGAACATCCTCGGTGCGACCTCGGGTGACACCGGTTCCGCCGCCGAATATGCGATGCGCGGACGGCAGGGCATTCGTGTCTTCATGCTGTCACCGCACGGCAAGATGAGCCCGTTCCAGCGTGCGCAGATGTATTCGCTGCAGGATGCCAATATTTTCAACATTGCGATTCGCGGCGTGTTCGATGACTGTCAGGACATCGTCAAGGCGGTCAGCGGTGATGCCGCGTTCAAGAACGCACATCGCATCGGCGCGGTGAATTCGATCAACTGGGCGCGGGTTGTGGCGCAGGTGGTGTACTACTTCAAGGGTTATTTTGCAGCGACACGCAGCAACGATGAACAGGTATCTTTTGCGGTGCCTTCGGGCAACTTCGGCAATATTTTCGCCGGCCATATCGCGCGCATGATGGGATTGCCGATCAAACACCTGATCCTCGCCTCCAATGAAAATGACGTGCTCGACGAGTTTTTCCGTTCGGGACGTTACCGGGTGCGTTCGGGGCGGGAAACGGCGCAGACCTCGAGCCCGTCGATGGATATTTCCAAGGCCTCGAATTTCGAGCGTTTTGTGTTTGATCTGGTGGAGCGCGATCCGGCGATGGTGGCGCGGTTATGGCGCGAGGTCGAGGATGCCGGCGGTTTCAACCTCGGTGAAACGCCGTACTGGCAGGGCATTGCCCAATACGGTTTTGTGTCGGGCCGCAGCACCCATGCCGATCGGCTGGCGACGATCCGCCGCTTCAGCGAGCAGCATGGAGTAATCATCGATCCGCATACCGCGGATGGCGTGAATGTCGGATTGCGGAAACGCGAACCCGGGGTGCCGCTGATTTGCCTGGAAACGGCCTTGCCGGCGAAATTTGCGCAGACCATCCGCGAGGCACTGGGTCATGATCCCGCGGTGCCGCCGGGTTATGAAGGGCTGGAGAGCCGTCTGCAGCGGGTGGCGGTGATGGATCCGGATGTTGAGGCCGTGAAAACCTTCATCGCCGGGCGCACCAAGTAAATATTGTTTAAAAACAAATGCTTATAGTACTTACTGCGGCCCGGCGCATATCAATGCCGCGACGCGAAACGCAGCGACAGATCAACGGCGGCAATATCCTTGGTCAGCGCGCCGACTGAAATCCGGTCGACGCCGGTTTCAGCGATGGCGCGCACATTGTCCAGCGTAATCCCGCCGGACGCCTCAAGTTCGGCGCGGCCCGCGGTCCAGGTTACTGCAGCGCGCATGTCATCCAGCGTCATGTTGTCGAGCAGCACCATGGTCGCCCCCGCAGTGACGGCCTCGCGCAACTGAGCCAGCGTTTCCACTTCGATCTGCACCCATGCCGCATTTTTCTGCGATTTCGCAGCTGCCAGCGCGGGAACGATGCCGCCAGCTGCGGCGATATGGTTTTCCTTGATCAGGATTGCGTCCCACAAACCCATGCGGTGATTGCGGCCGCCGCCGACCGTGACCGCGTATTTCTGCGCGACGCGCAGGCCGGGCAGGGTTTTGCGCGTATCCAGGATGGCGGCACGGGTGCCGCTGACGGCATCCACGTAACACCGCGTGGTGGTCGCCACCGCAGACAACAGTTGCAGAAAATTCAGCGCACTGCGTTCCGCAGTCAAAATGGCGCGCGATGAACCGGTGATGTCGCATACCCGCGTGCCTGCGGCAACACGGTCACCATCACTCATCAGCCAGTGCAGGTGCGCGGCGGGATCGAGGTGCTGCACACAGGCTGCAAACCAGGCCGTGCCGCAGAGCACTGCGTCTTCGCGGCAGAGCACATGGGCCCGTGCGGACGGCACATCAGGTGTCAACTGCGCGGTGAGATCACCCGCAGCGACATCCTCCGTTAAGGCAGCGGTCACATTACGTTCAATTTCGGCGGCCAGGTTCATGGGGGGAACGCTTTGCGATTGTCGGCAAACTGCTATAGTGCGGAAAGAATTTTAACCGAGTGGCAGGGGGAGCGCGCATGGGCGAAATCATGGGTGTGCTGTCTTACGGCATAGGCACAGTGCTCGGCTTTGTGATCATCGGCTGGCTGATATTCATGATCATCCACGATGTCACCCAGAAAAAACACACCGTTCTGCGTAATTATCCGCTGATCGGGCGCCTGCGTTTTTTCTTCGAAGACCTCGGTGAATATTTCCGCCAGTATTTTTTCGCCAACGACCGCGAGGAAATGCCGTTCAACCGCGCCACCCGCGGCTGGGTCTACAAAAGCGCGAAAAACGAAGGCGGCATCATTGCCTTCGGCTCGACCAGTGATCTGAACATGCCGGGCTCGATCCTGTTCGTCAATCACCCCTATCCGGTGCTTGAGGAAGACCGGCTGCCGACGCCGTCGGTGCTGATTGGCAACGATTACTGCGAACAGCCCTTCGAGGCCAAATCCATCGTCAACATCAGCGGCATGAGTTTCGGCGCGATTTCACAGCCGGCGGTGGAAGCATTGTCGCGAGGTGCCTTTGAGACGGGATGCTGGATGGACACCGGCGAAGGCGGATTGTCACCGTACCATCTCAGCGGCGGTTGCGACGTCATCATGCAGATCGGCACCGCCAAATACGGCATTCGCGAACTCGACGGCGGTTTTTCCGCGGAGAAGGCGAAGGAGTTGGCGAAACATGTGAAAGCCTTCGAGATCAAGTTGTCGCAGGGTGCCAAACCCGGCAAGGGCGGTGTGCTGCCCGGTGAAAAGGTCACCGAAGAAATCGCCCGTATCCGTGGCATACCGGCGGGACAGGACTCGATCAGCCCGAACCGTCACCACGACATAGCCAATGTCGATGACCTGCTCGACAAGATCGCCTATATCCGCAACCTGACCGGCCGGCCGGTGGGCATCAAAACCGCAATTGGCGGCTGGGCTTTCATGAATGATTTGTGCGATGCCGTGCTGCGCCGCGGCCGCGAGTTCGCGCCGGACTTCATCGCCATCGACGGCGGTGAAGGCGGCAGTGGTGCTGCGCCGCAAACGCTGATGGATCATATGGCATTGCCCATTGCCGAAGCCCTGCCGCGGGTGGTTGATGCGCTGATCCAGGCTGATCTGCGCGACCGGGTGCGCATTATCGCTGCCGGCAAACTGGTGACCTCGGCGAAGGCGGCCTGGGCGCTGTGCGTGGGTGCGGATTTCATCAACTCGGCGCGCGGCTTCATGTTTGCGCTGGGTTGCATCCAGGCCCTGCGCTGCCACCAGAACACCTGCCCGACGGGGGTCACCACGCACAACAAGCGGCTGCAGCGTGGGCTGGTCGTCGCCGAGAAATATCTGCGCGTGGCCAATTACTGCAACAACATGAACAAGGAAATCGACATGATCGCCCACGCCTGCGGCTGTCGCCATGCGCGGGAGCTGAAGCGCGAGCATGTGCGTATCGTGCAGACCGCGAACCAGAGCATCGCGCTGAACATGCTGTATCCCTATCCGGAAGTGGGTGCGCGGGGCCGGATGGCGGCTGCGACGCAGAAATCCGCCAGTATCGCGGTCTGAACGCGGAATGGATGGTTGCGAGCATAAATATTAAACAATTGATTTTATTGAATATTTTTTTATATTCGGCGATACCCATGCGCTGCGCATTGAAATTCCCGCAATAACACCCCATTTCGTGATTATCCGTATTCACCGGCAATGGGGCTCAAATGCGCTTCGACAAATTCACCACCAAATTCCAGCAGGTCTTCGCCGATGCACAAAGTGCCGCGGTCGGCAGCGACCATGCCTACATCGAGCCGCAGCATCTGTTGCAGGCACTGCTCAACGAACAGGAGGGCGGCACCGCGTCGCTGCTGCAACGCGCCGGCGTCAATCTCTCCGGCCTGCGGGGTGGGCTGAAAACTGCGCTGGACCGTCTGCCCAAGGTTGAGGGGACCGGCGGCGAGGTGACCATTTCGCGGGAGCTGGGCAACCTGCTGAACCTCACCGACAAGGAGGCGCAGAAACGCTCTGACCAGTACATCGCCTCCGAACTGTTCCTGCTGGCACTGACCCAGGACAAGGGCGAGACCGGCCGGCTGCTGAAGCAGCATGGCGGCGACCGCGCCCACATCGAGCAGGCCGTCAATGCCATGCGTGGTGGCGAGTCGGTGGGTAATGCGGAAGCCGAAGGCAGCCGCGAAGCCCTGAAAAAATACACCATGGATCTGACCGAGCGCGCGCGCGCCGCGAAGCTTGATCCGGTGATCGGCCGTGATGACGAAATCCGCCGCGTGATCCAGATCCTGCAGCGGCGCACCAAGAACAATCCGGTGCTGATCGGCGAGCCTGGCGTCGGCAAGACGGCGATCGTTGAAGGCCTGGCCCAGCGCATCGTCAACGGCGAAGTGCCGGAAACGCTGAAAAACAAGCGCGTGCTGTCGCTGGACATGGCGTCCCTGCTGGCCGGCGCCAAATACCGCGGCGAGTTCGAAGAGCGGCTGAAGTCAGTGCTCAAGGAAATTTCGCAGGACGCCGGGCAGACCATCGTCTTCATCGACGAATTGCACACCATGGTCGGCGCCGGCAAGGCCGAGGGCGCGATCGACGCCGGCAACATGCTGAAGCCGGCGCTGGCGCGCGGCGAACTGCACTGCGTCGGCGCGACCACGCTCGACGAATACCGCAAATACATCGAAAAAGACGCCGCGCTGGAGCGTCGCTTCCAGAAAGTGCTGGTCGGCGAACCGTCGGTGGAAGCGACCATCGCGATCCTGCGCGGGCTGCAGGAAAAATACGAATTGCACCACGGTGTCGAAATCACCGACCCGGCGATCGTTGCCGCGGCCGAGTTGTCGCACCGCTATATCACCGACCGTTTCCTGCCGGACAAGGCGATCGACCTGATCGACGAGGCGGCGTCACGCATCAAGATGGAAATCGATTCCAAGCCGGAAGTGATGGACAAACTCGACCGGCGCCTGATCCAGCTTAAAATCGAACGTGAAGCGATCAAGAAGGAAAAAGACGAGGCCTCGCGCAAGCGCCTGGCTTTGCTGGAGAGCGAGATCAAATCGCTGCAGCGCGAATACGCCGATCTCGACGACATCTGGAAAGCCGAGAAGGCCCAGGTGCAGGGCAGCGCGCACATCAAGGAAGAAATTGAACGTGTGCGCGCCGACATCGTCAAACTGCAACGCGCCGGAAAACTCGATAAGGTGGCGGAGCTGCAGTACGGAAAACTGCCACAGCTTGAAGCGCAATTGAAGCAGGCTGAGACGGCCAGCGCTGCCGAGCCCAAACATCGGCTGTTGCGTACCCAGGTCGGCACCGAAGAAATTGCCGAAGTGGTATCGCGTGCGACCGGCATCCCGGTATCAAAAATGATGCAGGGCGAGCGCGAGAAACTGCTGAAAATGGAAGAACGTCTGCATGCCCGCGTGGTCGGGCAGGACGAGGCCGTGCGGCTGGTGTCCGACGCCATCCGGCGTTCGCGCTCCGGGCTCGGCGACCCGCAGCGGCCCTATGGTTCCTTCCTGTTCCTCGGTCCGACGGGTGTCGGCAAGACCGAGTTGTGCAAGGCGCTGGCAGAGTTCATGTTCGACGCTGCAGACCACCTGATCCGCATCGACATGTCGGAATTCATGGAGAAACATTCCGTGGCGCGGCTGATCGGCGCGCCACCGGGTTATGTCGGCTACGAAGAGGGTGGCCATCTGACGGAGGCGGTGCGCCGCAAGCCGTATTCGGTGATCCTGCTCGACGAAATCGAAAAGGCGCATCCGGACGTATTCAACGTGCTGCTGCAGGTGCTGGATGACGGGCGCATGACCGACGGCCAGGGCCGTACCGTTGATTTCAAGAACACGGTGATCGTGATGACCTCAAACCTCGGTTCGCAGATGATCCAGGGTATGCAGGGTGATGATTATCAGGTCATCAAACTGGCGGTGCTCGGCGAGGTCAAGGCCCATTTCCGTCCTGAATTCATCAACCGCATCGACGAGATCGTGGTGTTCCATGCGCTCGACGAGAAACACATCAAATCAATCGCGCGCATCCAGTTGACGTATCTGCAGAAACGCCTGGCGCAGATGGAAATGAAACTCGAGATCAGCGATGGCGCCCTGAAGGCGATCGCCGAGGCGGGGTTTGATCCGGTCTACGGCGCGCGGCCGCTGAAGCGGGCCATCCAGTCGCAAATCGAGAACCCGCTGGCCAAACACATCCTCGAAGGCCGCTTCGGGCCGAAGGATGTGATCCGCGTCGACGTGAAAAAGGGCGGCATGAGCTTCGAGAAGGCTGAAGCTGTTGCTGCTGTGGCTTGAGTTTTACCGCAGATAAAGTTGCTAAGCGTTTGTTTTTCCGGCGTCACCGGATAATGCCGGTTACGACTGAAAAAAAAGGGCGAGAAATCCTTTGACGCATGGCAGGTGCAGGCGTAGAACTGTAATCAGAGTTGAGCAGCACTGCGTATCCGCTACCAGGATGTGCAGCGTGCGAGATACCGGGCAAACGTCCGGGTATCGCCTGTCAAGGCGGCAGCCGCAAACTGCAGCCGGCGCAAATCCGGAGTGGTGTAATGCCATTCATCAAAGGACGCCGCTCTATGGTGGCGCCGCACCGGGCAACCGGTCGTAACAAAGCCCCGCACCCGCGGGGCTTTCCACGTCAGCGCCGGTGTCGGTACGGGATCGCACCGTTGAAGGGCCTGCGGCACAGTCGCGGTGCGGGTGGCCATGCCGGAGCGGGATTTTTCAAGTCAAAGTGTGTGATTTTACGTAGTATTCCGGCAAATTCTGGAAATGATTGTTGCTAACCAGATGGTTGTCAACTACATACTACAGGCGCAGCAATTACTGGTGCAGCAATTCCCCGACAAGCCATGAATTCCACCGATAGCCCCGCTTTGCTGCTGCAATCGCTCCGCATACAGGAAGCGGAGCTGACGCAAGCGCGTGAAGTGCTGCGCGAAAAAGAGCGCATGCTCTCGACGCTGATGAGCAATCTGGATGGCATGGTTTACCGCTGCCGTGACGACCAACACTGGACCATGGAGTTTGTCAGTGACGGCTGCCAGATGCTGACGGGCTACCGGCGCGACGAGCTGGTGGGCAACGACCGCATTTCATACGAAGTCATTACCCATCCGGAAGACCGGCAGTGGGTGCGCGCCGAAATCCGCGATGCACTGGAGAACCACCGCCGATTTTTTGTTGACTATCGCATCACCACCGCGGAAGGCGCGGTCAAGTGGGTATGGGAGGCCGGCATCGGCATTTATGCGCCGGACGGCACGCTGACTGCCATCGAAGGGTTCGTGCAGGACGTCTCGCGCAACAAAGTGGCCGAACATGCGCTGCGCCAGGCTGAGGAGCGTTATCGCGGGATTTTTGAAAATGCGCTGGAAGGCATATTCCAGACCACCGCTGACGGCAAATACCTGCGCGCCAATCCCGCCCTGGCGCGCATTTACGGCTACGAATCACCGATGGACCTGATGGCCAATCTGAGCAATATCGGCGGCCAGTTATACGTCAATCCCGGGCAACGCAACGAATTCGTGCGGCAGATGCAGCAGCACGGGGTGATCAAGAATTTCGTCTCGGAAGTGCGCCGTCGCGATGGCAGTGTGATCTGGATTTCGGAGAATGGCCGGGCCGTCCGGGATGAAGAAGGCAGGCTGCTGTATTACGAGGGTTCGGTCGAGGATATTACCGAAAGCCGGCGTTACCAGCAGCGCCTCGAGCACCAGGCCACGCATGATGCGCTGACTGCGCTGCCCAACCGTTCGTTGCTCAGCGATCGGCTGCGGCAGGCGGTGGCGCACGCCAAACGGTATAACCAGTTGGTAGCGGTGGTGTTCATCGACCTGGATAATTTCAAGCTGATCAACGATAGCCTGGGACATGAAACCGGTGACAACCTGCTGAAGGCCATGGCCGAGCGCATGTGTGAAAGCGTGCGCGGCAGCGATACCGTGGCCCGGCTGTCCGGGGACGAGTTCGTGATCCTGCTGCGCAATGAAAAAGGCGAGGAAGAGGTTACGGGTGCGGTGCAGCGCATCATCCAGGCCGTCTGCCGGCCGTGGCGCGACCGGGGTCAGGAAATCGTGGTGACCTGCAGCGCCGGCATCAGCCTCTATCCGCGCGACGGTGACGATCCGGCGACGCTGCTGAAAAATGCCGATGCGGCGATGTACCGGGCCAAGGAAATGGGCCGCAACCAGATCCAGTTTTTCACCGCTGAAATGAACGCCGCGGTGCGCCAGCGCCTGGATTTGCAGTCGCGGCTGCACCGGGCGCTGGAGCAGGGCGAATTTGCGCTGTACTACCAGCCGAAAGTGGATCTGGCCACACGCACGGTCATCGGCATGGAGGCCTTGCTGCGCTGGTTGCCGCCCGGCGAGCAAATGATCGGTCCGGATGAGTTCATTCCTCTGGCCGAGGAAAGCGGCTTTATTGTGCCGCTCGGCGAATGGGTGTTGCGCGAGGCCTGCCGCTACACGCGGCAGTTGCATGATGCCGGGTTTGGCCGCTTGCAGGTGGCTGTCAATATTTCGGCGCGCCAATTTCACCAGCGTGACTTGATCCACAGGATCAGGGCCGTGCTGGACGAAAGTGGCCTGGCGCCCGAATTCCTGCAACTGGAATTGACCGAGAGCCTGGTCATGCACGACGCGGAGCATTTTGTCGCCGCGCTGGAAGCCCTGGACCGGCTGGGTGTGCAACTGGCTGTTGATGATTTCGGCACCGGTTATTCGAACCTGGCTTACCTCAAACGGTTTCCGGTCAGCCGCCTGAAAGTGGACCGCACCTTCGTCCGCGATATCGCCACCGATCCCGACGATGCCACCATCGTCAAAGCCGTGATCTCACTGGCACACAGTCTCGGTCTGGGCGTGGTGGCCGAAGGTGTGGAAACCACCGAGCAACTGGATTTTCTGGCGGCGAACGGCTGCGACGAAATTCAGGGTTACCTGATCAGCCGGCCGTTGCCGCAGGGTCAGTTTGAATCGCTGCTGCAGGAAACTCCCAGTCTGCCCCTGGCTGTCGCCTAATTCATCAGGATTGAGCAGTGCTGGTCCTGACCTGCACTTCGGAATGCAGAGTGCGGTGCACCGGACATTTATCAGCGATTTCCATCAATCTTGTGCGTTGCGTATCATCCAGATTTCCGCTGAGACGGATTTCGCGATCAATGCGGTCTATCCTGCCCTCACGGGTTTCGCATTCAGCGCAATCCCCGGCGTGTATCCTGTCGTGGCGGAGTTTCACGCTAACCTGCTCCAGCGGCCATTTTTTCTGTTCGGCATACATGCGCAGGGTCATCGCGGTGCAGGCGCCGAGGCTGGCCAGCAGCAGATCGTAGGGCGAGAAGCCGGAATCATTGCCGCCCACGGCCGCTGGTTCGTCGGCGCGCAAGTGATGCGCGCCGGCGCTGATGTCCTGTGTGAAACGGCCTTCTCCGGTTTCCACCACGGTGACCGTGCCCGTTTCGGCGGTCTTCACAGGCGCTGCAGCGGCTGATCCGACGTAACGCCCCGCCCAGGCCGCCAGCACCGCGGCAACATAGGCGGCATCGGCCTTGCCGGTGAGCAGGTGATCGGCAGTGTCCAGAGAGACGAAACTTTTAGGGTGTTTCGCCGCGGCATAGATGCGTGCCGCATTCTCGATATCCACCTGAGTGTCGCGTGGCGAATGAAACACCAGCAGCGCCTTGCGCAGATGCGCGATGCGTTCGCCGTTGCTGCTGGCGGCCAGATCGTCGAGAAATTGTTTGCGGATGCGGAATTTTCGGCCGGCCAGCGTGACCTCGGCTTCGCCCCTGGCGCTGATTTCGGTCGTGGCCGGGCCGAGCAGGTGCTGAACATGACCGGGATCAAACGGTGCGCCGATGGTGGCCACGGCTGCGGCTTCGGCGATTTCACCGGCTGCGGCCAGTACTGCCGCGCCACCCAGGCTGTGCCCGATCAGCACGCTTGGCGCCTGATGGTGCTCCCGCAGCCAGTTTGCGGCAGCGACGAGGTCAGCGACATTGGATGAAAAATTGGTATTGGCGAAATCGCCAGCACTGCCGCCGAGACCGGTGAAGTCGAAGCGCAGTACGCCGAAGCCGTGGGCGACCAGCGCAGCGCTGATGCGGGCAGCGGCCAGCGTGTCCTTGGAACAGGTAAAGCAGTGGGCAAACAGGGCATAGGCCACTGGCGCAGTTGCCGGCAGGTCGAGGCGTGCCGCCAGTGGCGTTCCAAATGCGCCGGGAAAATGAATCAGGTTGACGGGTGCAGGCATGGATGGTCTCCCGGGTGGTCTGTGGTGGATGCTGCGGCTGTCATGGCAGAGATGTGGCACGGCCGCGGTGCGGTGCGGTATTGCAATGTTATTATCAGCGGCTGTCACACTGTGATGAAGCGTTGTGATAAGAGGGGAATTTAAAACAATGAAATCAATAGTTTATATATTATCTTCAATGCTGGGCGCTCTGGTTGCGTTGCCGGCTGCAGCGCAAAACTATCCGGGCAAACCGGTGCGCATGATCATTCCGTTTTCAGCCGGTGGCGCAGCCGACGTGCCTGGCCGTATCGTGACGCAGAAACTGGGAGAGGCGCTCAAGCAGCAGGTGATCGTCGAAAACCGTCCCGGTGCCGGTTCCAGCATAGGCGCGGAACTCGCGGCCAAGTCTGCACCCGACGGTTATACCCTGTTCATGATCAGCAATACGCATTTTGTCAGCGCGGCCTTGCATAAAAAACTGGCTTACGACTCGCTGAATGACTTTACGCCGGTGACCCAGATCACCAGCGCGCCCAACATTCTGGTGGTACATCCCTCCTTGCCGGTGAAATCGGTGAAGGACCTGATTGCATTGGCGAAAGCGAAGCCCGCCCAGATTAATTACGCCTCTTCCGGCAACGGCAGCACCCAGCATCTGAACGGTGCCTTGTTCGCGAGCATGGCCAACATTAAAATTACCCACATCCCGTATCGCGGCAGCGGTCCGGTGACTGCCGATCTGCTCGGCGGGCAGGTGATGGTTGCATTCCCGGGCATCGCCGGCATGCTGCCCCACATCAAGAGTGGCAAACTGCGGCCGCTGGGCGTCACCGGCGCGAAGCGCTCCCCCGAGCTGCCGGATGTTCCGACCATCGCTGAAGCCGGCGTCAAGGGTTACGAGATGGTGGCCTGGTTCGGTGTGTCCGGCCCCAAGGCATTGCCACGCGAGATCCAGATGAAACTGCATGGCGATCTGCTGCGCGTGCTGAAAACCCCGGAGATGCACAGCAGCCTGCAGGCAGTCGGGCAGGAGCCGGCCTGGCAGGAGTCACCGGAAAAATTCTTCGATTTCCTCAAAGTCGAGGCGACCAAATGGGCCAAAGTGGTCAAGGTCAGCGGTGCTGAAATCAATTAGTTTTGCACTGCAACAGATTGCTTGATTAAGAACGCCGCGCAATGCGGCGTTCATTTTTTTGGCGAATCGTGGCCAAGTTGTTACCATGCACCCGGATTTTGAAAAACAACGGTGGAGGAGATTATGAAAAAAGCAACGGCAGGAGGACTGGCATGCATTGCGGCCGGCATGATGATGGCGTCTGCAGCAGTGGCGCAAAGTTATCCCGAAAGACCGGTGCGGATGATCATCCCGTTCGCGGCAGGCGGTGCGACGGACGTGCCGACGCGCCTGGTGTCGGCCAAACTTGCGGAGCGTCTGGGACAACAGTTTGTCATTGATAACCGGCCGGGTCAGGGCGGCGCGTTGGGTACTGCAGTCGCGGCCAAGGCTGAGCCTGATGGATACACGATTCTGCAGACCGCGACGCCCTTCGTGGTCAGCCCGCATGTCTACAGCAAACTGTCCTATGACCCCTTGAAGGATTTTGTGCCGGTCACGCTATTCGGTTCGGCGCCCAATGTGCTGATTGTTCATCCTTCGCTGCCGGTTAAATCGGTGAAGGAGTTGATCGCATTGGCCAAAGGCCAGCCGGGAAAACTGGACTGGGCGTCCTCCGGCACCGGTGGCGGCCAGCATTTGTTTGGCGAACTCTTCATGTCGATGGCGGATATCAAGATCACCCATATTTCGTACAAGGGCAGCGGCGCGGCCGCAGCGGACCTGCTGGGGGGGCAGGTGAAAATCGGATTTCCCGGCATAGCCATCGCTCTTCAGCATCACAAGTCGGGGCGCCTGCGTGCACTGGCCGTGACTACGGCTGAACGTTCGCAGCAAATGCTGGAAATTCCCAGCATCGCGGAAGCCGGATTGCCGGGATACGAAGCGACGTTCTGGATGGGCATGGCAGTGCCCAAAGGTACGCCGAAAGCCATTATCGACAAGCTGTACCGTGAAACGACGGCCTTGCTCAAGTCACCGGAAATGATTGAGGGTTTCAAACGTGCCGGTACCGACGCCGCGCCGTCCACGCCGGAGCAATTCAAAAAGTTCATCCAGTCCGAGTACGACAAATGGGGCAAGGTAGTGCGTGCGGTGGGCATCAAGGCCTGAGTATTACGCCTGATAAAAAACGCCGCCCTCGGGCGGCGTTTTTGTTTGTAGTGCAGTCAGGCTTCAGGCGGCACTGCGTTCGGGCCACATGGCCGCGAGTCCGTCAGTATCAGTGGCGGAAATCGTGGTGCGGATCATGTGGCGGGGCTGGGCTACGGGCCAGGGCCGGCCGCGGTGCATGGTGGCGCGGTTGTCCCACATGATCACGTCACCGGCTTGCCAGCGGTGCTGGTAGAGATGTTCCGGTTGTGTGGCGAATGTGGTCAATTCCTCAATCAGCCGCAGCGCTTCACCGCGCTCCATGCCGTCGATCTCGCAGGTGTGAGATGCAATGTACAGCGCATCGCGGCTGTTCACCGGATTGCGCCAGCGCATGCGCCAGGAGACGGGCGGCATGGTCGAGCGTTCACGTTCTGAAGCGAGTTGCGGCGCAATCTTGCCGCGGGAGTGCGCGTAGTCATGCCAGGCCCAGGCATTGTCGAGTTTTCGCCGGGTTTCCGCCGGGAGCCGCTCCCAGGTCAGGCGCATGGAGGTGAATTCGGTTTCACCACCGGTAGAAGCGACAGTGCGTCCTGAAAGCACGGAAGCCAGCGCCGGCGGAATCTTGAAGCAACTGTCGGTATGCCAGAGCTGATTGGCCTTGGCGCGCAGTTCTTCCTTGTGACCGGGCGTCACCAAGGTGCCATCGGGTTCGACGTTGGTGAGGATGCTGAACGGTGTGCCTTCGCCGCGCGACGCGGCCTTGGCGATTTCAAGCGGGCCGAATCGGGCCGAGAATGCCATCTGCAGTTCATTGGTAATCGGCTGTTTGCGGAACAGCAGTACCGAGTGCTCTTCGAAAGCGGCACGCACCGCAGTATAAATATCATCGCTTGCGGCAACATCGGCCATGCCGACGCCGCGTATTTCGGCGGCAAATCCCGGGCCCAGTGGTATCACATTCATTGGTTTTTCCTCCTGGAATGCGGATGATGTTGCTTGATTGTCGATGGTGGATTATTTTACGCCCAGTTGCCGGGTAAATTCTGCCGGAGTCACGATATGGAACGGCAGCGGCGGGCGGCGGCCTTGCAGTGCGAGTAAAGCCCTGTCCTTGCTCAGTAAATAGGCCGCGCCGCATCCAGCGGCCAGCACCAGGAATTTCTGGTCGTCAGGGTCCGCGCAGTCGGGGAGGGTGATGTCGCAACTGGTATCCATGGACTGCGCAACTGCCCGGCATTCTGCGAGACATGCCGACTGACGATGCGCATCCAGCGTCCATTGCTGCAATGAATACGCGAGCACCCGAATCAGTTCGGCTTCACATTCGGCGTTGATGATGATTTCGGCCTTGTCTGCAGCGCTTAGCGCCCGCAGTGTCGAGATGCCGGGATCGTCAAACACCAGCCAGTCCAGCCAGACGTTGGTGTCGAGTACCAGCCGAAGCACGATTTATCCTGCTTTGGCCGCGACCGGTTTCAATGACTTCCAGGTCGAGGTGGCATAGGCAATCAGTTCCCCCTGTTGATCAGTCAGTTCCGAGCGCAGGAATGAAATGCTGCGGCCGTGGCGGATGAAGCGCGCGACACAGGTCAGCCGGCCGGCTTTGGCGGCCTTGATGTATTGCACTTTCATTTCCAGCGTGGTCCCGGCGCCGCTGGTCCGGTGCAGCAGGTGGCCCATCGAAATATCCAGCACAAAGGCGCTGATGCCGCCATGTAATCCACCCTGAGGATTGAACATGAAATCCTTGAGATCAAAATGGATGCGGCATTCGTCAGCGGTGTATGTCAATTCGAGGCCGAACAACCGCGCCAGAAAAAATTTTCCGAAGTCCTGTTCGTAGGTGGCCAGTGCCTGCTCAAATGACTGGCGTGCTGCGGATTCGTCCATGATCAATGACATCCATTTGTGGTTTGCGAAAGGCGCAATGCTAACACTGCGGGCCTTTGCTATATTGGCTGCAGTGATCATATAAAAAATCAAACGCGGAGGAGCAGGACATGCGGACTTCTGTGGGCTGTATCAACGCGGTATGGCTGTGCGGGTTGCTGGCGCTGCTGTTCGCTGCCCATGTTCCGGCGCAGTCAACGGCCTGGAAACCTGAGCGTGTGACAGAAATCATTGTTGGCACGGCACCCGGCGCCGCCCCGGACAAAACGGCGCGCCTGATCCAGCGCCTGTGGCAGACGCGCGGCCTCTACGAAGGTCCGGTCACCGTGGTCAACAAACCGGGTGGCGGCAACCTGATCGCCTGGAGCTATCTGAATCAGCATGCGGGCAACGGGCATTACCAGATGATCGGCAATTTCAATGTGCTGATCAGCAGGGCCATAGGTTTGAGTCCCTACGCGCACAGCGATTACACCTGGATCGCGATGCTGTTCGATGAATTCTTTGCGCTTTCGGTGCGCGCCGATTCGCCGATGATCAATGGCCGGGACTTGACGACCAGACTGCTCAAGGATGCGGGTTCGGTGGTGATCGGTGTTTCGACATCGATCGGTGGCGCGAACCACCTGTCGGCAGCGCTGGCATTGCAGCGCGCGGGTATTGATCCGCGGCGGGTCAAATTTGTCGCTTTCAAAGGCAGTGCGGAATCGGTCACGGCATTGCTGGGCGGTCATGTCGATGCTGTATCCACGGCGGTTTCCACGGTTGTGCCGCATGTGCGCAGCGGGCAGTTGCGCGCGGTTGCGGTATCCGCACCGCAACGCCTCGGCGGCGCACTGGCCGCGGTGCCGACCTGGAATGAGCAGGGCATCAACGGCACCATGACCAATTTCCGCGCAGTGATTGCGCCGAGAGGCGCGGATCCTGCCGCAGTGAAATTCTGGGAGGCTCGTTACGCTGAACTTGCTGCGCTGGACGAGTGGAAAAAAGACCTGGAAGCCAATCTCTGGGCGTGGAATTTTCTGAATGCTGCGAAGACCGTGGCCGCGGTGACCGAATATGCGGGTGAGGTCGACGGCCTGGTCAGTACGCTGGGTCTGCGCAAAGCGCCCTGATCCGGCACGGCCCCGCAGCCGGTGCCAGCAATGGCCACGCGCAGTCGAAATTAATATAACTAATTGATTTTATTGAATATTTTCAATCAGAGCGGAGACAGGTGGAACACTGATTTGTCCTGCTCCCCGAGTTGCGCCATCAAGCCGGTTTCCCAGGCCAGGTACTGTTTCATCGCTGCGCGGTTGCCGGCATGGCGGTCATGCACGAAGAACAGGTAATCGATGCATTCGCGGTCGGCGGGAATGTCCATTGATGCGGCAGTCTGATGGCCGGCCTTGCTCCAGGCTGCGGCACCGCCGGCATAAAAAAGGATGTCGTTGATTCCGGTATCGCGCAGTTCGGTTGCGGCGAGTCGTGCGACGTCGATATCTTCGGACGTGAGTACGATCGGTGTTTTCGTGCCTTGAGCATCCTTGGCGATGCGTGTGCGCAGGCTCCAGCGGCTGCCGGGAATGTGTGCTTTGCGATACGCCATGCTGGGACCAACATCGAACATGGTGCAGGTTTTGGCATTGATAAGTTTTTTTAATTCATCAGCACTGATTAATGGCAATTCCGGCAGTGCCGGTCCGGCGGCGGCTGCGGCGGAAAGCGGGGCTTTGATTCCGCCTTCAAGCACACAGGCATCGCAACCCAGTTGCAGCAGCCAGCTGGCGACCACCGGTGCGCGCACGTTCTCGCCGCCGTCGACCAGCACAATGCGCGCGTTGCGCACGCCCACCCACTGGTCAGTGGCCTGGATCAACTGGCCGCCGGGTGTGTGTTGCGCACCGGGCAGACTGCCGGCGGCAAATTCCTCCGGCGTGCGCACATCGCACAAATAAGTCGTGCGGTCAGTTTCTTTGAACCAGTCTGTGACTTGGGTGGCAGTCACACTGCGCACCTTGAAGCGCGCCATCAGCGCCTGCGCGGCCTGCCGTTGCGCTGGCAATGCGGCTTGGTCGACCTGATCCGGATACTGCAGCGCTGAACCGTATTCCAGTTGCAGATCCGACAGATACCAGCCCTGGGTGCCGTTTTCCAGCGCATACACCGGGTTGGGGATGCCGAAGTTAATGAGGGTCTGCGCGCCGAGAATGGAGCGCGTGCGCCCGGCACAATTGATGATGATTTTGGTTTTCGGGTTTTTGACCATGCTTGCCACGCGGTACGGCAGTTCCGCATTGGGGCAGCAGGTGCTGCCGGGAATGGTCATCTTGTGGTGTTCGTGCAGCGGGCGGCCGTCGAACAGCGCGAAGTCTTCGCCCGATTCCTTCATCTTCATCAGGTCCTGCGCGGTGATTCGCGGCGTATTGTAGGCATGTTCGACCAGCTCGCCAAACAGTTTGCTCGGCACGTTGACGCCCTTGAACAGCACATAACCGGCGGTTTTCCAGGCGCGTGTGCCGCCGTCAAGCACGGCAAGGTCGGTGTAACCCAGTGCGGACAGGCGTGCCGCAGCGCGTTTCGCAATGCCGGAAACACCGTCGTCGCACAGCACGATGCGCGCGCTCTTGCGCGGCACCAGCGGGGCTATGCCGAGTTCCAGCCGGCTGTACGGCAGCGGGGTGGCGAACAGCAGGTGGTCTTCACCGAACTCGCCGTCTTCACGAACATCGAGCAGCGCAATTTCGCGGCCGTCGTGCAGCGCATTCTGGAGTTCGACAGGAGCCATGGAGCGGGTTTGAGTCATGGTGTGCCTTTAAATCAGAAATATGAGCGGCGATTATAGCTGTGGCGGAACAGTCAACGGATCAGCAGGGGCGGGCCGCTGATGATCAGGATCACGGCCACCAGGCGTTTGAATGCAAGGTCGTCAAGGTTGGCGTGGATGCGGTTGCCGATGAAAATCCCCAGCGCCATCATCGGCAACGCAACGGCGCAGGCGATCAGCACATCGCGGGTGAATTCGCCGGCGATCACATAGGCGCCACCACGCAGGATCCCCAGCGCGAGCAGTATGGCTGCCACCGTCGCACGAAACGCGTCACGGCTGTGGCGGAGGATGTCCAGATAGATGGCGAAAAACATGCCGGCCATGGAGCCGAACATGGTGCCGACGAAACCGGCGAAAGTGCCGGCCACCGGCGTAATGGCGTACATCGGCAAGTTCATTTTTCCCGACGGCCGCCAGGTCGCGAGCAATGCGTAACCGCCGTAAACCAGCACTACGCCGCCGAGGATGCGCGCCAGCGTGGCAGCATCAAGGATTTTGAAAAAATAAACGCCGATCGCGACGCCCAGCACGATCCACGGCAGCAGACGCCACAGGTCACGCCAGATGACATGGCGATGGTCCGTGCGCAGGATTGCAATCGAAGAAATTATGCCGAGAAAAGTCACCATCGGCACCACGGTTTTCAGCGACAGTACCCAGGTGAGCAGCGGTACCGTGATGCCGCCGAAGCCTGCGCTGCCGCGGATGGCGTAGGAGATGACAATGATGAAACAGAAATACAGCAGTTCCGCGGTCGTCAGCGATTCCACGGATCAGCGCGACTGGTTATTTTTTGTCTTTGAAGGCAAGGCCGCCAAGCAGGGCAGCGGCCGGGCGATGAGGGTGCTCGCGTGACGCCAGCGGCTTGTGCGCGACGTTGCCGCCACCGGATCCGTCTGAGGGTTCGTACGGTTTGCTGAAATCGAAACCGTCGCTGCTGCGTTGCGGTTTCGGCGGCGGTGGTGGTGAATGCGGTTGCGCTGCGGCACGCGGTGCCACCGGTTGCGGTTCGCGACGCGGTGCTTCATTGCGCGTTTCACGGCGCGGACGCTGCTCACGACCGCGGTCATGATCGAAGTTTTCTGCCGCCTTGCGCGGTATCGCGCGCTTCAGCAGTTTTTCGATTTCAGCCAGCAGGCGATCCTCGTCGGGGCTGACCAGTGATATCGCCTCACCCGGCAGGCCGGCGCGACCGGTGCGGCCGATGCGGTGCACGTAGTCCTCCGGGGTGTAGGGCAGTTCATAGTTGATGACGAACGGCAGTTCGGCGATGTCGATGCCGCGCGCAGCGATGTCGGTGGCCACCAGCACCGTGGTGCGGCCCTCCTTGAAATCATTCAAGGCCTGCTCGCGTTCAGCCTGGGTGCGGTCACTATGGATGGCTTCGGCATTGATGCCGTCGCGAACCAGTTCGCGGGCCAGCTTGTTGCAATCCTTTTTCATGCGCAAAAACACCAGCACCTGTTTCATCTCGCGGGAGCGGATCAAATGCGCCAGCAACGCGCGCTTGCTGGTTGCCGCTGTTTCATAGACCTGGTGTTCGACAAGGTCGGGGGGGGCGTTGCGGCGCGCGACTTCAATCAGCAGGGGATTGCGCAGCAACTGGTTGGCGAGTTTTTTGATGTCCTCGGAAAAAGTGGCCGAGAACAGCAGGCTCTGTCGCTGCGTCGGGATCAAGGCCATGATGCGGCGGATGTCGGGCAGGAAACCCATGTCGAGCATGCGATCGGCTTCGTCGAGGATCAGGATTTCGACCTGGCCCAGCGAAACGCTTTTCTGCTGCACATGGTCGAGCAGGCGGCCGGGCGTGGCGATCAGTATGTCGACGCCTTCACGCAGTGCCTTGGTCTGGGGTGTCATGTCGACGCCGCCATAGACGACGGTCGAACGCAGTTTCAGGTGTTTGCTGTAGCCGCGCACGCTGTCGCTGACCTGGGCTGCGAGTTCACGGGTCGGGGTCAGGATCAGCGCCCGCACCGGGTGCCGCGCGGGTGAGGGGCTGGAGTTGGCGTACGGCGCGAGCAGCTGCAGCATCGGCAGCGTGAAGCCGGCGGTTTTGCCGGTACCGGTCTGGGCGCAGCCCATGATGTCGCGGCGTTCAAGCACGGCCGGTATCGCCTTGGCCTGGATCGGCGTCGGCTCGGTATAACCTTCATCAGCGACGGCGCGCTGCAGTTCGGGAATCAGATTGAGGTCAGCAAAGGACATATCAGTAAAAATGCGCGGTAAAAGGCGGGCGCTAGCCGGAGAACACAGAAACGGCACAAACCGGTGAGCGTGGTGCCATCATGATACGCAACACAGGC
This sequence comes from Burkholderiales bacterium, assembly GCA_038316355.1. Lineage (GTDB taxonomy): Bacteria > Pseudomonadota > Gammaproteobacteria > Burkholderiales > SG8-41. The sequence goes on along the minus strand of JBBQAO010000006.1, from coordinate 15,950 downwards.
GCGCAGGGCCGCAAGACTGGATCAGACAACGAAGCGAAGCCGGATGTGGGGGAGAGCCGGGATGTGAACCGGAATATGGAACGGGGTAAATCACGCCGGCGGAGTATAGCGCGACCGGTGTCTGCCGGCCAGCCGGAGCCTGCCGGGGCCCGAAAACTTCCAAATATTCAAAAATCTGGTAAATTGTTGCTGCACTTCAACATGCGTCATTTCTGGATGAAAACTGCCCGCAATGGATGGCTATCACCCGACACTGAATGACCCGACGGGGCTCCGTCCGTTCCCGTTGATCCTGACCCTGGACACGCACGGCGTGCCGCATCGCTGGATCAGCTGGCAGCATGCCTGCTACTACTATGCCAAGGATCAGGTGGCCTGGAGCATGGGCAACCATGCGTTTACCGTGCACGGCGGCATGAACCGCATCACCGGCGAACGTTCGATGATCAGCGGTGCCAGCATCATCGCCATCAAGGGCAAGGCGATGGCAATGAAGTCGTTCAACCAGGTGCCGCCGCTGAACAACCGCGAACTGTTCCATCGTGATCGCCAGATCTGCGCCTATTGTGCGACCGGTTTTGCCGGTACGCGCCTGACCCGAGACCATATCGTGCCATTTTCGAAGGGCGGCCGGGATACCTGGATGAATGTGGTGACGGCCTGCCGTGCCTGCAACGAACGCAAAAGCGACCGCACCCCGGAAGGCGCTGGCATGGAGTTGGTGTACCTGCCTTATGTGCCGAATCGTGCCGAATACCTGATTCTCACCAACCGGCGCATCCTCGCCGACCAGATGGAATTTCTCGCGCAACACGTGCCGGCGCAAAGCCGGCTGCACCAGCCGCGTTAGTCCCCCGGGCTTTGCTGGCGCAGGTCAGTGCCGTGTTTTACTTGTGCGTGAACTGCTGCATCGCCGCCAGCATTTCCTTGTCCGAAGGCGGGCGTTTTTCGCGGAAAATCAGCCACAGCAATGCACCGTTGACCAGGATGAACATGACTTCCAGGTAGAGCAGTGTTTCAACGATCACGTGCGCGGGCTTCTGCGAAAAAATGAAATAAAAGCCCTCGAATGTCGGGATCGCCGCCTTGGTCAGCGCAAATACGGATTCCATTGGCGGGAACAGCAGCATCAGCACGAGATTGATACCGGTGAAAAACAGCGATGCGTTTTGCAGATTCATGCCGCGGGTTTTGATGCCGACCGGTTTGTCGCGCAACAGCAGCCAGGCGATGGCCAGATTGATCAATACCACCACGACTTCGATGGTGAGCAGGTCGGTATTGACGACACTCAGCAGCGGTTTGCCGGCAATGAAATAAAAACCGGCAAATACGGGTACGGCCGAAGATACGACGGAGTACTGATCTACCGGCGGGAACAGTGTGATCAGCAGCAGGTTGGCCACGGCGATGGCCAGCGCAATGCCTTGAATTCTGTTCATGCCCGGAGGCGTCCTTTGAGTTGAGCGTTTTCAGTATAGCCGATTCGCCAACACGCGGGCACTGGTAACCCGTTGTTTTTAAAGAGTCCTGATTATCCTGCGTTACACCACGGCAGGTTGAGTGCCTGCAGCGCCGTGCCGGTACCGGTGTCCTGCACAAAAACGGCGGCATGCAGATCGGCGGTTTTCCATCCGCGTTCGCTGCGGATGCCCTGGTCGATGAGCAGCGGCGCGGCGGAAGTCAGCGCAAACGGGCCGTAGAGTTCGCGGACCACAAAATCATGTCGCAGGCGCTTGCCCCGGTTTTCGCCGGCAGCCACTTCAGTGACCAGATTATTTTCGTAAATCGCCGCGTAGGCTTGCGCTGCATTGGCCGCCGTGCTGATCCGGGCGCGTAACCGCGGCTGTGCGCCGCCGGTATCGACGGTCATGCTGATTTGCGCGCCCGGCACCTGATTTTTGCCGGACGCAATCCGCGGACCAAGATCGTCACCAAACAGACCCCGCCGGTAGTCTGCACCGTCCAGCAGCAGTTGCGGCGTGTACACCACCCGTGCCTGGTTGCGGCGACTGGCGTCGCGCTGCCTGGCACTGAATCGGGCCTGCGCGTATGGGTCTTTCCAGCCCAGGTAATTCCAGTAGTCGACGTGAAAAGCCAGTGCCAGCACCCGCTGCGGTGTGTAGCCGCGCTGCGGCAGTGTGCTGAACCACTGGTCGGTCGGCGGGCAACTGTCGCAGCCTTCGGAGGTGTACAGCTCAAGCAGCGCCACCCGTGATTGACCCGACTCGGCGCTGCAGGTGGCGGCGGTCACCGGGGTTGCGAGCAGCAGCGCCAAGGCAGCGGCGGTGAGTTTGCGTGAGATCTGCATGTTGAGTGGTCGCGGTAAGCGGCTATTGCTTACAACTGCGCGATTTTGGCGAAGTTTGCTATGATGCCCCGGAGTATGTATCTAATATATTGATTTTATTGTGATTTATTGTGATTTTATTACTATTCCTGCAATGAAAGTTGATCTGCACAGCCACTCAACCTGTTCCGACGGACTGCTCAGTCCGGCCGAACTGGTAGAGCGCGCCGTCTTGCGTGGCGTGGACATGCTGGCACTGACGGATCACGACGAACTGGCCGGCCTCGCGCCCGCGCGAGTTGCCGCCGCGCAGTGGGGTTTGCGTCTGATCGATGGTGTCGAAGTATCGGTGCAGTGGGAAGACACAACACTGCATATCGTCGGTCTTGACGTTGACCCTGATCATGCGCCGCTGGCGGATGGGCTTGCCGCGATCCGCGCCGGTCGTGAACATCGGGCACAACGCATGGCCGACAGCCTCGCCGCCGCAGGCATCGCCGGCAGCCTCGAAGGCGCACGCCGTTATGCCAAAAATCCGGAACTGCTCAGTCGTTCGCATTTCGCGCGTTACCTGGTGGAAGCAGGACATGCCCGCGATACCAATGCGGTATTCCGTAATTACCTGACACCGGGCAAGCCCGGTTACGTGCCGCATCAATGGGTGGCATTGGCCGATGCCGTTGATTGGATCAATGGCAGCGGCGGGCTGGCTGTGATTGCACATCCGGGGCGTTACTCCCTGAATCAGCAACAGGCCGAACGCCTTCTCGGTGAGTTTGTCGAACTGGGTGGCGCTGCTGTAGAGGTAGTCACGGGATCGCACACTCCTGATGAGTTTGTGATCTGGGCGCGCTACGCAAAACGCTTTGGTTTGCGCGCTTCGGCGGGCTCCGATTTTCACGGTCCCGGTGAAGGTTATCGTGATATCGGTAATGTGCCGGTACTGCCCGCGGGCTGTGATCCGGTCTGGTCGGCTTTTTAAGCGCCGCCGTAACCGGGCTGGCCGTTCGCCGTGTCGCAGTTTTTTTCCATTCATCCGGACAACCCACAGCCGCGCCTGATCAAACGCGCGACGGAAATCATCCGCTCTGGCGGCATCATCGTGTATCCGACTGACTCCTGTTATGCGCTCGGCTGTCACATCGGCGACAAGACCGCCATGGAACGCATTCGCACGATCCGCGGCATTGATGCGCGGCATCACTTTGCACTGGTCTGCCGCGATCTGTCGGAGCTGGCCACCTACGCGCGGGTCGACAATCAGCAGTTCCGCTTGCTGAAGGCGGTCACGCCGGGCAGTTATGTGTTTATCCTCGAAGCCACCCGTGAACTGCCGAAACGGCTGCAGCATCCGAAACGGCGCACCATCGGCCTGCGCATCCCCGATCATCCGGTAGTGGATGCATTGCTGGCTGAACTCGGTGAACCGCTGCTGTCGTCGACGCTACTGCTGCCCGGTGACGAGCAGCCGCACACCGATGCAGCAGAAATCCGTGAACGGTTGGAGCATCAGGTCGATCTGATCCTCGACGGCGGTTCCTGTGGTTTGGAACCAACCACGGTGGTAGACCTGACCGGAGCAGCGCCTGTCGTCACTCGAGCAGGGAAGGGCAGCCTGGTGCCGTTCGGCTTGTAAAAAATCAGAAAAATCAGCCGTCTGCGACGCAATTTGGGGCATCAGTTAAAATTGGCCGCATCATGGCGCGATATTGCGCTGAATCATAATTTATAAACCATTGTTTTTATTAATAATTTAATGCGGATTGGCTTCGGGCGCAGGATTTGCATGTCTCCCGTCGAGGCGATCCCGATGGCATCTTCCGGAACCCTACATGTTTGAAAACCGCGTTTTATCCGGCATGCGCCCGACCGGCGCACTGCATTTTGGCCACTACCACGGCGTACTCAAAAACTGGATCAAGCTCCAGCATGAGCATCAATGCCTGTTCTTTGTTGCCGACTGGCATGCGCTGACGACGCACTACGATGATCCGGCAACTATCGAGAACCACGCCTGGGACATGGTGGTGGACTGGCTGGCCGCCGGTGTTGATCCGGCACAGGCCGTGCTGTTCATCCAGTCGAAAGTGCCTGAGCACGCGGAACTGCATCTGCTGCTGTCGATGATCACGCCGCTGTCCTGGCTGGAACGGGTGCCGACCTACAAGGACCAGCAGGAAAAGCTCGCCGAAAAAGATCTGGCGACCTACGGTTTCCTCGGTTATCCGCTGCTGCAAAGCGCGGACATTCTGATTTATCGCGCGAATCTGGTACCGGTCGGTGAAGACCAGGTGCCGCATGTCGAAATCACCCGTGAAATCGCCCGCCGCTTCAACCATGTCTTCGGCCGGGAACCCGGTTTCGAGGCCAAGGCCGAGGCCGCCATCAAAAAACTCGGCGCGCGTCGCGGCAAACTCTATCGCAAGCTGCGCACCGATTACCTGGAGCAGGGCGATGTCGAAGCGCTTGCAGCTGCCCGGGCGCTGCTCGAAGAAACGCAGAATCTGCCGTTGGGTGACCGTGAGCGGCTGTTCGGTTTTATCGAAGGCGGGGGCAAGGTGATCCTGACCGAACCCAAGGCGTTACTGACGGAAGCCTCCAAAATGCCCGGGCTGGATGGTCAGAAAATGTCCAAGTCCTACAACAACACTATTTCCTTGCGCGAAAGCCCGGAGAACGTGGCGAAAAAAATAAAAACCATGCCCACCGATCCAGCGCGCATCAAGCGCACGGATCCGGGTGATCCGGAGAGATGCCCGGTATGGCAATTACATATGGTGTATTCGGACGAAGCGAAGAGGAAATGGGTGCAGGAGGGCTGCCGCAGCGCGGGCATTGGCTGCATCGAGTGCAAGCAGCCGGTGATTGATGCCATCATCGCCGAGCAGAAACCGATGCGCGAACGTGCCGAACGTTATCTTGATGATCCGACGCTGGTGCGCAACATCATTGCTGATGGCTGCGAGAAGGCGCGCAAGATGGCGCAGGAGACCTTGCGCGACGTGCGTGAAGTGATGGGGCTGGATTATTCCTGAGGAGGGAGGCCTGCTCCGGCGCTGCGTTCAGAAGCCTTTGCCGTTGCGGATAATGCCGACGGCAATGCCTTCGATTTCCAGCGGGTCGCGTTTCAGGTCGACCACAATCGGTTTGAAATCCGGATTTTCCGCAATCAACTCGACGGTATTGCGGTTGCGCTGGATGCGTTTGACCGTGACTTCGTCGTGCAGGCGGGCAACCACGATCTGTCCCGATTTGAAGTGCGGCGTACGGTGCACTGCCAGCAGGTCACCTTCGAGGATGCCTGCATCGCGCATGCTCATGCCACGTACCCGCAGCAGGTAATCGGCGGCCGGTTCAAACATGGCAGGGTCGACGCGATAACGCTGTTCGACGTTTTGTTCTGCCAGCATCGGGCTGCCGGCGGCGACACGTCCAACGACAGGCAGGCTGTCTTGTTGCTGTGTCAGGCGGATACCTCGTGAGGCACCAGACGTCATTGCGATGACGCCTTTGCGTTCCAGCGCCCGCAAGTGAGTTTCTGCGGCATTCGGTGAGCTGAAGCCCATGGCCGCGCAGATTTCAGCCCGTGTCGGCGGGAATCCCGACTCTTCAACATGGGCCTCGATCAGGCGCAGAACTTCCTGCTGACGTGCGGTCAGTGGTTTCTGGGTTTCGGCCTGACTTTCGACGTGGTTTCCGGCTTGGTTTCCAGTGCGGTTTTCATCATTCATGACTGTAATTATATACAGTTATTCTGGCTTGCCAAGCGGTCACCTGCATGAAACCGTAATTTGTTGCACTTTAATGATTTAAAGTATTGTATTTAAACAATATTTAAGCCGATAGCCACAATCCAGGTGTTGCGGCGGATTATTGGACGAAAGCCAATTTTTTGTTATACTTCAAAGTTCTGTAAAACGAATTGGGCAGCGCACACGGATGGGCGGATATGGGCGGATCGCCCATTTTTTGTTTGTGTCGCTGATTTTGCATGGATTTGCAGGGTTTGCTCGAAAACACGCTGGCCGGACTTGGCTACGAACTGGTGGAACTGGAGCGTTCGACCAAGGGCGGGCTGTTGCGCGTTTTTATCGACAAATCCGGCGGTATCAATGTTGATGACTGTGCTCTGGTGAGCAATCATCTGGGCCGGTGGCTCGCAGTGGAAAAGGTCGGTTACGAGCGTCTGGAGGTATCGTCGCCAGGTTTGGACCGGCCGCTGCGCACGGCGAAGGATTTTGCGCGGTTCAGCGGGCAAAAAGCGCGACTGAAGCTGCGCGTGCCGGTGGCCGGGCAACGCAATTTTGTCGGTGTGCTGTGCGATACCGAGGCGGGCAAAGTGGGTCTGGAAATCGACGGGCAGCTGCTGTCGCTGGACCTGGGCAATGTGGATAAGGCGCGGCTGGTGCCGGTGCTTTGAGCGGGAGACGGAAATGAATCGTGAAATTCTGTTGTTGGTTGACGCGCTGGCGCGCGAAAAGAACGTCGACAAGGAAATCGTGTTCGGCGCGCTTGAACTCGCCCTGGCTTCGGCGGCCAAGAAGAAATTTACCGAGGACGTCGATGTTCGCGCTTCGGTAGACCGCACCACCGGTGAGTTCTCCTTCTTCCGCCGCTGGGAAGTGGTGAAGAACGAGGAAATCGAAGTGCCGTCGCGACAGTACAAGCTCCACGAGGCGCAGGAGGAAGACCCTGAATTCGAAATCGGCGAATTTGTCGAGGAACCGCTCGACGCCATGGAAGTCGGCCGCATCGGCGCGCAGACCGCCAAGCAGGTCATCGTGCAGAAAATCCGCGACGCCGAACGCGAACAAATCCTCAACGATTTCCTCGCGCGCAAGGAGCACCTCGTTACCGGGGTGATCAAACGCATGGAGCGCGGCAATGCCATCGTCGAATCCGGCCGCCTGGAAGCCATGCTGCCACGCGACCAGATGATTCCGAAGGAAAACCTGCGCTTGGGCGACCGTGTGCGTGCCTATGTCTGGAAAGTCGATCGTCTGGCGCGGGGTCCGCACCTGATACTGTCGCGGACGGCCCCGGAATTCATCGCCCGGCTGTTTGAGCTGGAAGTGCCGGAGATCGAGGAAGGCCTGCTCGAGATCAAGGGCGCCGCGCGCGACCCCGGCTCGCGGGCCAAGATTGCCGTCCATTCCAAGGATGCGCGTATCGATCCGATCGGCACCTGCGTCGGGATGCGCGACTCGCGCGTGCAGGCGGTGACCGCCGAACTGGCCCAGGAGCGCGTCGACATCGTGCTGTGGAATCCGGACCCTGCACAGTTTGTGATCAATGCCCTGGCGCCGGCGGAAGTCAGCAGTATCGTCGTCGATGAAGAAAAACACAGCATGGACATCGTCGTTGACGAGGAAAATCTGGCGCAGGCCATCGGTCGCAGCGGACAGAATGTACGTCTGGCGGGTGAACTTACCGGCTGGGAACTGAATCTGATGACCGAAGTCGACGCCAAGAAAAAGAGCGAAGAAGAAACCTCGCGCACGCGCGCCGAGTTCATGGAAAAACTGGATGTGGACGAGGAAGTGGCCGATATCCTGGTGCAGGAAGGTTTCGCTACGCTCGAAGAAGTGGCTTACGTACCGCTTACCGAGATGCTGGAAATCGAATCGTTTGACGAGGCTACCGTCAACGAGTTGCGCAGCCGCGCCCGCAATGCACTGCTGACACAGGCGATTGCGAATGAAGAAAAAGTTGAACATGACATCGAAGATCTGCTGAAAGTCGAGGGCATGGACAACGATACGGCACGATTGCTGGCCTCGAAAGGCATCGCCACGCAGGAAGATCTCGCTGACTACGCTACTGACGATCTCGTCGAATTGACGGCGCTCGACATTGAGCGCGCCAAAACGCTGATCATGGCGGCCCGTGCGCCGTGGTTCGCTGAAACCAACGCTTGAGACCGCAAAAGTAATCATCAATGGCCCAGATCAAAGTCCAAGAATTTGCCCAGGAATTGGGGCTCCAGCCGGAACTGCTGCTTGAGCAGTTGCGTGCCGCCGGCGTGACCAAGGCGTTGACCGCTGAGGCCGTGCTGACCGAAAAAGACAAAACGCAGTTGCTCGATTATCTACGCGAAGCGCACGGTGCCAAGGAAAGCAAGCAGAAGATCACGCTGACCCGCCGGCAGACGACTGAAATCAAGAAGGCCGATGCCACGACGGGCAAAGCACGCACCATCCAGGTCGAAGTGCGCAAGAAGCGCGTGCTGGTCAAGCGCGAAGCGGAACCGGAAAAGATCGAGGAACCGCAACCCGTCGTCAAGAAGCCCGTCATCGACGCCGCAGAACTTGCAACTCGCGAAGCGGAAGCGAAGCAGCATGCCGAGCTGGCTTCACGCCAGGCCGAGGACGCCGCCAAGAAACAGGAAAAGCGGAAAAAGGCCCAGGTCGCAGCTGAAACCGTCGCGGAAGTGGTGGTCGCCAAAGCCGAGCCTGTGGCGGCCCCCGAAACAGCGGCGGGAGAGCCGGTGGTGGAGGGCACGCTGCACAAGCCTGCCGTTCCGGCCAGCGATGCCGCCGGCAAAGCGAAGAAAAGCGCCAAAAAACCGGTCAAACAGGTTGTCTGGCAGGATCCCACGGCACGCAAACGCAGCATCAAGACGCGCGGTGACGCTACCGGCGGTCTCGGCTGGCGCGAACGCAAGGTGCATCGCACCACCCACAAGCAGGATGGAGACCAGCAGCACGGTTTCATGGCGCCGACCGAGCCGATGGTGCGCGACGTGATGGTGCCGGAAACCATCACCGTGGGTGATCTTGCGCACAAAATGTCGGTCAAGGCCGCCGAGTTGATCAAGGCGCTGATGAAGCTTGGCACGATGGCGACCATCAACCAGGTTCTCGATCAGGACACCGCGATCATTCTCGTCGAAGAAATGGGTCATACCGCGAAACGCGCCAAACTCGACGAACCCGATGCCTTCCTCGCCGAATCGGCCGGGCAATCCGAGGTCAAGTCCGAGTCGCGCGCTCCGGTAGTGACGGTGATGGGCCACGTCGACCACGGCAAGACCTCATTGCTCGATTACATCCGTCGCACCAAGGTTGCCAGTGGCGAAGCCGGCGGCATTACTCAGCATATCGGTGCTTACCACGTGGAAACCCCGCGCGGGATGATTACCTTCCTCGACACGCCTGGCCACGAAGCCTTCACGGCAATGCGTGCCCGCGGCGCAAAAGTCACCGACCTGGTCATTCTGGTGGTGGCTGCCGACGATGGGGTGATGCCGCAGACCGAGGAAGCGATCCATCACGCCAAGGCCGGTAAAGTGCCGATCGTGGTTGCACTGAACAAAATCGACAAACCGGAAGCCAACGCCGAGCGCGTCAAGCAGGATCTGTCTTCGCGCGAAGTGGTTCCCGAAGAGTGGGGTGGTGACACCATGTTCGTCGAGGTCTCGGCCAAGACCGGTCAGGGCATCGACAGCCTGCTGGAGCGGATTCTGCTGCAGGCTGAAGTGCTGGAACTGAAAGCGCCGCGCGATGCGCCGGCAAAAGGCATCGTCGTGGAAGCGCGCCTGGACAAGGGGCGCGGCCCCGTGGCAACTATTCTGATCCAGTCGGGTACCCTGAAAAAGGGCGACATCGTGCTGGCAGGTTCGGTATTCGGGCGGGTGCGGGCATTGCTTGATGAAACCGGCAAAACCATTGATACGGCCGGCCCGTCCATTCCGGTGGAAGTGCTTGGCTTGTCGGACGTGCCGGCAGCCGGCGCCGAAGTCATGGTGCTTGGCGACGAGCGCAAGGCGCGGGAAATTGCGCTGTTCCGCCAGGGCAAGTACCGCGACGTGAAGCTGGCCAAACAGCATGCTGCCAAACTTGAAAACATGTTTGAGCAGATGGGCGAGGGCGAGGTCAAAACCCTGTCGCTGATCATCAAGGCCGATGTGCAGGGCTCGTTCGAGGGGCTGGCGCACGCGCTGGGCAAACTCTCGACTGACGAAGTTAAAGTTAATATCGTGCATTCCGCTGTCGGCGGCATCACTGAATCCGACGTCAATCTTGCGCTGGCATCCAAGGCGGTCATCATCGGCTTCAACGCCCGTGCCGACGGCATGGCCCGCAAGCTGGCCGAGAGCAACGGCGTCGACATCCGTTATTACAACGTGATTTACGACGCCGTTGACGAAATCAAGGCGGCGCTCACCGGGATGCTGTCGCCGGAACGCAAGGAAAGTGCTGTTGGCCTGGTTGAAATCCGCCAGGTATTCCGCATCTCCAAAGTCGGTGCCGTCGCCGGTTGCTACGTGCTTGAGGGCCTGGTGCGCCGGGGATCGAAGGTGCGCCTGCTGCGTGACAACGTCGTGATCCACGAAGGTGAACTCGATTCGCTGAAACGGTTCAAGGACGATGCGCGCGAGGTCAAGGCCGGTTTCGAATGCGGTTTGTCCCTCAAGAACTTCAATGACATCAAGGAGGGCGATCAGCTGGAAGCCTTCGAGGTCGTTGAAGTGGCGAGGACCCTGTAACCCAGCGCCGGACTGCGGTCCGGACCGGCGATACCCCGTCGGCTGCAGACCAGTTATCACATGCCTAAAGATTTCCCCCGCGGCCGACGCATAGCTGACCAGATCCAGCGCGAATTGTCCGAAATCATCCGGCTCGAGCTCAAGGATCCCCGCGTTGATCTGATCACGATCACCGATGTCGAGGTCACCCAGGACAACTCGCACGCCAAGATATTTTTCACGGCGCTCGGTGAGCCTGTGCAGCAGGAGGCTGCGACCAGAGCGCTCGAACATGCCGCAGGTTTCCTGCGCAGTGCGCTGGCAAAGCGCATCAAGCTGCGCACCGTGCCCCAACTGCACTTTCACTACGACATTTCTGTGGAGCGCGGCGTGCGCTTGTCAAAACTCATCGACGAAGCAGTCGCTGGCGGCAGCGCGGACAAAAAGCAGCCGTGATGAAAGTTGCCGTCGCCCGCAACGCGGTTGACGGCGTCCTGCTGCTCGACAAACCGCGGGGGTTAACTTCCCAGCAGGCCGTGTCCCGCGCCAAACGGCTTTTTCAGGCGCGCAAGGCGGGCCATACCGGGACGCTGGATCCGCTGGCCGACGGCTTGCTGCCGATCGGATTGGGCGAAGCCACCAAATTTTCACAATTTTTGCTGGATGCCGACAAACGTTATCGTGCGACGCTGTGTCTGGGAGCAGTAACCACAACCGGCGATGCCGAGGGCGACATCATCAGGGAACAGCCAGTGGCCGTGACTCTGTCGCAGGTCAGCGCGGTGCTGCCGCGTTTTGTCGGGCCGTTGCAGCAGATACCGCCGATGCACGCTGCCATCAAGGTTGCGGGCAAGCCGTTGTATGCCTATGCGCGGGCTGGTGAAACTCTGGTACGTGAGCCCCGATCCATTATCATAAATGACATACAAATTATTGATTTAATTGATAAAATTTTGACGATGCGTGTTTCCTGCAGCAAAGGCACCTATATCCGGGTGCTGGCCGAGGACATCGGCGCCGCACTGGGCTGTGGCGCCCACCTGACGGCACTGACACGGGAGGGCGCCGGCCTCCTGGATCTGGCAAATGCCGTATCCATCGCCGATCTGGAAGGCATGACCATGCCGCAGCGCATGGAACGGCTGCTGCCGCTGGAGACGTTTGCGGCTGGCTTGCGCCGTTGCGACGTCGCAGCAGACGAAGAGCGCCGGATATTTACCGGGCAAAAGCTAGATCTGGAGGCAGCCGCAGAGCCGGGTCTGTGCCGGCTATATGGCCCCACAGGCGGGTTTTTCGGCATCGGAGAGGTGGAGGCGGGGACGCTGGTGGCGCGACGCCTGGTCAGTCAGCCGGCACCCACGGTTCCGGGTCAAAACGGCTTGAGTAATCCGGTAGTTACGGGGTAAAATAACGCGATTTTTCGTCGGAGATAGAAGACATGGCTGTAACCACTGCCCAAAAGGCGCAGGTTTTGCAGGATTTTCAGCGTGCCAAGGGCGACACGGGTTCCCCCGAAGTCCAAGTCGCGTTGCTCACTGCACGGATCACGGATCTGACCGAGCATTTCAAAGCGCACAGCAAGGATCACCATTCCCGCCGCGGCCTGCTGCGGATGGTCAGCACGCGCCGTAAACTGCTGGATTATCTGAAAAGAACCAAAGTCGAACAGTACAAGGCGCTGATCGAGCGTCTTGGTCTGCGCAAGTAAGCCGGCGTATGCAGGCCCGTAATGCCAGCGTTCGTGCGCAGTCCGCACGGCGCAAGGACGGCAAGCCGACGCTGGGGAGCGCCGGTATTTAGCCTTTATTGATCCTCCGGAAGACCGCGTGTGCGGTCTTTTTGTTTTTGAGCAGAGCAAAGAGAAAAGGAAATTTATTTTGAACCCGGTAAAAAAATCATTGATGTGGGGCCGTCACCAGCTGACACTGGAAACCGGCGAAATCGCGCGCCAGGCTTCCGGCGCTGTCATGGTCACCATGGAAGACACGGTAGTGCTGGTTACCGTCGTCGGTGCACGCAACGCAAAATCGGGGCAGGATTTTTTCCCGCTGACCGTTGACTACCAGGAGCGAACGTATGCCGCGGGCAAGATTCCCGGCGGTTTTTTCCGCCGCGAAGGCCGTCCCTCTGAAAAGGAAATCCTGACCTGTCGGCTGATCGATCGTCCGATTCGCCCGCTGTTTCCCGAGGGCTTTTACAACGAGGTACAGATCATCGCCACGGTGATGTCCTCAAACAACGAGATTGACGCGGACATTCCGGCCATGATCGGCGCATCCGCCGCACTGGCGCTCTCCGGCATGCCCTTCGACGGACCGATCGGTGCCGCACGAGTGGGTTACAGCGAAGGCCAATACATCCTCAACCCGACTGCTACCGAACTGAAAACCTCGCAACTGGATCTGGTGGTTGCGGGAACGCAGCAAGCAGTTCTGATGGTCGAATCCGAAGCCCAGCAACTGCCCGAAGACGTGATGCTGGGCGCAGTCGTGTTCGGTCACGAACAACTGCGCGCCGTCATCACCGCGATCAACGAAATGGTCGATGAAATCGGTGTTCCGGAATACAACTGGACTCCGCCGCAAAAAGACGAACAGCTCGTCGCGCGTCTGGCCCAGATCGCCGAAGTCGAGTTGCGTCAGGCTTATCAAATCAAGCAGAAGCAGGCGCGCACTGTCCGCGTCAAGGAAATCAGCGCCAAAGTGGTGGCCGAACTGCTGCCGGCGGATGCGTCACCGGATCTGATCAATACCGTCAAAAACGAGCTGGGTAATCTCGAAGCGAAAATCGTCCGTAACCAGATTCTCGACGGCGAACCTCGCATCGATGGTCGCGATACCCGCACCGTGCGTCCGATCACAATCCGCACCGGTGTGCTGCCGCGCACCCACGGTTCCGCGCTGTTCACCCGCGGCGAAACCCAGGCTATCGTGGTCGCCACGCTGGGCACTTCACGTGATGAACAGATTGTCGATGCGCTGCAGGGCACCTACCGCGAACGTTTCATGCTGCATTACAACTTTCCGCCTTATTCGACTGGTGAAACCGGCCGTGTAGGCACGCCGAAGCGTCGCGAAATCGGCCACGGCCGCCTGGCCAAACGTGCCCTGGCGGCTGTGTTGCCGTCGGCCGAAGAATTCGCTTATTCCATCCGCGTCGTATCGGAAATTACCGAATCCAACGGTTCAAGTTCGATGGCATCGGTCTGCGGCGGCTGTCTGTCGTTGATGGATGCCGGTGTGCCGCTGAAGGCGCAGGTGGCTGGCATCGCGATGGGGCTGATCAAGGAAGGCAACCGATTTGCGGTGTTGTCCGACATCCTTGGCGACGAAGATCACCTCGGCGACATGGACTTCAAGGTGGCTGGCACCGAGAATGGCGTTACCGCACTGCAGATGGACATCAAGATCAACGGCATCACCAAGGAAATCATGCACGCCGCGCTGAGTCAGGCGCGCGAAGGCCGCCTGCATATCCTGGAGAAGATGGGCAGCGCGATCAACGCGCCGCGCACCGAACTCTCCGCCTGGGCGCCACGCATGATCACCATGAAGATCAAGCCGGAAAAAATCCGTGACGTCATCGGCAAGGGCGGGGCGGTCATTCGCGCCATCACCGAGGAAACCGGTACCACCATCGATATTCAGGATGACGGCACCGTGGTTATCGCCTGCGTGTCGTCCGAGGGCGGCGAGAATGCCCGCAAGCGCATTGAAGAGCTGACTGCCGATGTCGAGGTCGGTCGCATCTACGATGGCACCGTTCTCAAGCTGCTGGATTTTGGTGCGATTGTCAGTGTGCTGCCCGGACGTGACGGCCTGCTGCACATTTCTCAGATCGCCAACGAACGTGTCAACAGCGTGGCCGACCATCTCAAGGAAGGTCAGGCTGTGCGCGTCAAAGTGCTCGAGGCCGATGAAAAAGGGCGCCTGCGTCTGTCGATGAAGGCAGTGGGAGCGCCGGCTGAAGCACAGCCTGCGCAACAAGTACAGTAAGCGGTTTCAGCCTGCGCCGGGAGTAATCCAGGCGCAGGTGTGAAAACAAAAAAGGGAGCTCAGGCTCCCTTTTTTTTGCTGCGGCGACGGGTTTATTTTGCGACCTGACGCTCGCGCATTTCATCCAGTGTCTTGCAGTCGATGCACAGCGTAGCTGTCGGACGGGCTTCCAGCCGCTTGATGCCGATTTCCACGCCGCATGAATCGCAATAACCGTAGTCTTTGGCGCTGATGCGGGCGATGGTTTCATCGATTTTCTTGATCAGCTTGCGTTCACGATCGCGGTTGCGCAATTCCAGTGACATGTCGGATTCCTGGCTCGCCCGGTCATTGGGATCGGCGAAAATCGTGGCCTCATCCTGCATGGTATGCACGGTGCGGTCGATGTCCTGGGACAGTCCCTGTTTCATTTCATCGAGCATCTTGCGGAAATGCGCCAGCTGCCGCGCGTTCATGTATTCCTCTTTTGCCTTCGCGGGCTTGTATGCAGGGTAATTCTTGAGTATTTCAGTGGCCATGAGGGCGATTATGCGCTTTAAAAAAGAGCTTTAATAACAGAATTCGATACCTGCCGCAAGCAGGGTGGCGGGCCGCGTAACCCTGCTGTGCAAGGGGCGTGTAATTGACGCTGGAGTCAGGGGCGGAGTATATTACGCGCCTTCGGTTCCGGCGGAAAAATTCCCGGCATATCCGCTCATTTGTGCCCGTAGCTCAATCGGATAGAGCACCGGCCTTCTAAGCCGGGGGTTGTGGGTTCGAGTCCCGCCGGGCGCACCACAAAACAGCGGGTTTTGGTTTGCTTCGGTGGTGGCTGTAGCTCAGCTGGTAGAGTCCCGGATTGTGATTCCGGTTGTCGCGGGTTCGAGTCCCGTCAGCCACCCCAAAATCAATGACTTAGGAGCGCTGCGTGAGCAGTCTTCCTAATAAAAGTGGGTTCTTACTAATATTTTCCGTTTGCAAGTCACCGCAGCGGGCGCACTTGGTCGGTGCACGGCGATAGTGTCGCTTTGTTGTTGTTGGGGATTCATGTCCGAGCAGCGATTGCGCACTCGTAATGTCTTCCATATCGCTAGCTTGTTGCCGCCGCCTTCAAACTGATCACTTTCCCCACAATGCGCCGATCCAGAATTGACCGGCATATCGGTTCGCGGAAGGCCGCCAGTCCTGGCTTAACAGTCCGTTGCTCTTGGTCAGCTTT
>JBBQAO010000136.1:0-7191 GCA_038316355.1 Burkholderiales bacterium | reverse complement strand
CAACAGTTGGCGTCCCCGGCCATTCTCATCGGGTTGATGAAATGCGGGCACTGTGGCGCCGGCATGACGCAGGCGACGGGCAAGAGCGGGCGCTATCGTTACTACAAATGCACCACCCGAATGGGCATCGGCGTGCACCGCTGCACCGCCCGCAACCTGCGCCGCGAATCGACGGAGCAGATTGTTCTTGCCACCCTTGCCGACAAGGTGATTACGCCCAGTCGGGTGGAGATCATGTTCCGGGAATTAAGAAAGCGTCAGCGTGCCACACGCAGTGCGGAGGATGCCCGGTTCCAGCAATTGACGCGGGAATTGAAGGAAATCGACGCCGGCATTGCACGTCTGTATGAAGCGGTCGAAAAAGGGCTGCTGCCGCTGGACGCAAGGCTCCAGGAGCGCTCGCAGAAGCTCCAGGCACGCCGACAGGACGTGGTGGTCGCCAGCGCCGCCCTGCGCGATTCATGGGATGTCCCGCTGAACAGGCTCACGCCGGCGCATGTCCAGAAATTCACACGGGCGCTGAGGACCCGGTTGCTCGATACCACCTCGGGGTTCGGCAAGGCTTATCTAAACCTGCTGGTGGAAGAGATCCGGCTCGACGGTGACGAGTTGCACATCCGGGGCAGCTATCGTGCCTTGGCGCGTGCCGTCACGTTATCGAAAGAAGCGAAGCTGGGGGAGGTGCCCAGCTTCGTACCAGATTGGCGCCCCGGAGACGAATCGAACGTCCGACCTGCCCCTTAGGAGGGGGCTGCTCTATCCACTGAGCTACCGGGGCCAGCGCGGATTATAACGCGGGCAAATCGGACCTTTGATTCGTCTCCGCGGCGCAGATCGTTGATCGGCAACAGTTTTGCACTGGGTTAATCAAAGTAGTGCAAAGGCCAATGTAGCAAGCCGAGGGAGGAAAGCAAGGAGCCGGGAGGGGTGGGTTGGCCACAATTGCCACAGCTGAGTGTGGCGGGATTGTGGCGGGTAACAGTAACCGGTCGATTTATTTAAACGCTTTCTGTCCAGCCGCGATCTATATAGGTTGTTGCGCCGACGTTCCACAGGTTCAGATGTTGGCGGCGAGAGCGGGATTCACTGATGTAGGTGACCGATTGAGGCTGTGGCGGCTCGGTTGCGAGGCGTGAGTAAGCCTCGGTAAGTGCTCTACCGGTCATGCTACTGGGCGCATTGATGCCAAAAGCCTGAAGGATAGTTGGCGCTATGTCAGTGTGGCCGGCAGGCCAAGGGGATACATATCCCTGTTTAAAGGTCGAGCCACCTAATGCAAGCAGGTTATTCATCTCAATCGGATGCAAGCCTCCGTGGGTTGCGCCGCCTATCGGAATGGCGTCCTCGTTAAAGTAACAACTTCCAGGCCATCCCCAGCGGTCTGGCGTGTCGTTGGCTTTCATGACGTAATAAACTTCTGGAGTGCGTGGATGCGTGAGTGATAGCAGCGCGTGATCCAGTGTGCCTTTGACGCCCCCGATCATGCCGTTGCCTCCTGAAGTAAACACCGGGCCGCACCAAGGCTGGTCAAGTAGCCAGTTGACCACGTCTCGCATGGACGCTTCGTTGTCTGCAGCAATGCGTAAGGCACCGCAGTAGGAAGTGCTTCCTGCAACTACGTTACCTTCAGAAAAAGAGGTTCCTATGCGAATTCCTGCATTGCGCATTTTCGGCTTGACGTCAATGCGCTCACGAGCGGTGATCAGGCCATGGTCAGAGCAGGCAATTATTTGGCAGTCAGCGCCGTCTGGGGCCTGTGTGCGGTGATCGAGAAGGCGTCCAAATTGCGCATCTGCGTGTCGGATGGCTGCAATACTGTCAGGCGAGCCAATTCCGCAATAGTGATAGGTTGAGTCCGGGTCAGAGAACCAAACGATTAATACATCAGGTTTGATTTCTGGCAGCACCGCGCCAAGAACCATGTCGATTTGCAACTCGATGCGTGTTGCATTGGGCTTGGCACTTGGCGGTATCGGACCAAAACGTTCCAGCACATCAGCAGCATAATCTGCGGGTGTCGATGCACGCCAATCACTGAGGCACAGCCGGACATTGCCCAGTTGCGCAGCGCGGGGATCAAGCAGATGGGTAGCCCCAGCGCTTCCCGAACTAACGATGGCAACCTTTAAGCCATGGTCTGCAAGAATGTCGCCGAGAGAGTGTGCGGTGACAAAACGTCCATCATAGACTTTCTCAGCTTGAGCTATATGGTCGTATTGACGAGTTTGCATCAATTTGTCGGAATAAACTCTCGGGTCATAAAGCATATTGGCAACTACGCCGGTGGCGCCAGGGGTGGCGCCGCAGGCCATTGCCGCTGCATTAACCCGTGTCACGGACGGGAATACGCATCTACTGGATGGGAAGTCTGCCCCTGCGTCAATAAAGCTGCGCAAACGTGGAGCAATGTCTGGCGTGATCATGTCGCGGCGAAGGCCGTCGAATATGCACCAGATGAAACGAGGGAGCGATTTCATGGGGGCGTTATTTTTATCTTTTCCGTTACTGATGGATCGGCAACAGTTTTGCAATGGGTTAATCAAAGTAGTGCAAAGGTCAATGTAGCAAGACTAGGGAGGAAAGCAAGGAGGGTTTGTTAGGGGAGTGGCCACAATCGCCACAGTTGAGTGTGGCGGAATTGTGGCGGGTGGGTGGCTCACGCAAGCTACATCGGCACGTCTATTGCTGGCTTTTGGCCGCTGATTGGGAAATCTGCTACTGCTACCGAAGCATTGCTATTAGTGCAAGAAATCCAACGACAACAGCGATAATCCGCGTTGAAGTTTTAATGGATGTGGCTTGAGCTTGGAGTGCGGCTATTCTATCGACCACAGTTGCAAGCGTTACATCGGGCACTTTGGCATCATGGTCGAGCTGGCTGATTGTCGGCATGCGTGTGTCTGTCATCAGTTTCGTTAAATACACGGGGAAACCTTTGCGCTCTTTTGCCAAATAAATTTGGCTGTCTCCTATTGGGCCAAGCCAATGCCAGCATTTCATTTTTAAAGTGGCAGTTAAGGTCGAGTTGGGTTGGTTCACCATCTTTTCAATGTAATCAAATAACGTTTTTGAAACATCGAATCTGGAGAATACCAGCTCATCATTATATTCATCGGCTTCGAAGTAAATTAGTGCGCCAAGAATTTCCGGTTCACGGGGTTCATTTTCGCCATAAGGGATAGCAGGCCTTTCTCTAATTTCCAGATTGATGGAGTCAAGAGTTGATATGCAAAAAGGAGGCGCAGTCTTCTTGTCCTCCGGAACACCTAAGAATAAATTGCTAAATGTTTCGTCTGCGATGTGTAATTTTGCCGCTAACCTGTTGCCGCAGCCCTCAAACTGATCACTTTCCCCACAATGCGCCGATCCAGAATTGACCTGCATATCTGTTCGCGGAAGTAAGCGGCCGGAGAAGCATGTTCAGCTTTCAACCGGCACTGGTGGTCAATTCGAGGCCGGCGTCAACAATATAGAAAAGCAAAAACCACTAAAGGGGTATAGTTATACACAGCTGGCTGCAGTCAAGTCAGGTCAGCAAAAGCCTCTGGTCAAAATTCAACCGGCATAGGTGGTCAATTTTCAACCGGCGCCAACAGGGCTGGGCTTCATCTATGGATTTTTGCAGGCTGCGTGGCCGTTCGGCGTGGTTGAGGTGGTGTGGATGGGCGTTGCGTTACGCAAGTGGCGGCAGCGTGCCGGCAGCGCTATGTAGCCCGTTGTGATTAAGTATAAAAAACATTTAAAAACAAATGCTTAGGTTATTTTTTCCCAAGGCCTGATATGGACTTCTCGCTCACCCAAGACCAACAACGCTGGCGCAATCTCGCGCGCGAGTTTGCAGAAAACATCATCAAGCCCGACGTGATGCGCCGCGACCGGCTGCCCACCGCCGCCGAGCGCATACCGTGGGACTGGATCCGCGAAGCCGACCAACAAGGGATTCGAACGATGGGCGTGCCCAAACAATTCGGCGGCGGCGGTTGCGACATTTTTACCATGTGCCTGGTCGGCGAAGAACTCGCAGTGGGCGATCTTGGCTTTGCCGTCATCATGGATCAGTGCTGGAAGATGGCGAATCTTTTCGGCGAAGCGATGAACGTCGAGCAGCAGCAGCGTTTCATTCCGAAATTCGTCGCCGACCCCGAGGCCACCACCGCCATCGGCATCACCGAAGCGGGCGCGGGCTCCGATCATCAGGGGTTTTACGACGCACCCGACATCGATTTCAAAACCACCGCGGTGCGCGACGGCGACCACTACATCATCAACGGCGCCAAACGCTATGTGTCGAACGGCAGCATGGCGAAGCTGTATTTCGTGGTGGCGCGCACGGATCTGAAAAAGACCCTGCGCGAAGGCGGCAGCATTTTCGTCGTGCCCAGCGACACACCGGGCTTTCGCGCCGGATTCTTCCACGAAAAAAGCAGCCAGCGCCTCGCCACCAACGGCACCTTCCATTTCGAGAATTGCCGCGTCCCCGCGAGCAACATGTTGGTGGGCGAAGGCCTGCTCGGCAAACTGCGCTCAGACTACATGTGGGGCAGCAAGGCAGAGGCCGCATCCACCGCGCTCGGTGTGGGCCGCGCCGCCTACGAATACGCGCTCGACTATGCCAAAAAACGCGTGCAGGGCGGCAAACCCATCGTCGAACAGCAAGCGGTGGCGATGATGCTCGGCGCCATGGCGATGAAACTCGACGCCGCACGCCTACAAATCTGGAAAGCCGCATGGCTCGCCGACCGTAAGCAACCCGAAGCGCGCGCGCTCGGCCTGCTCGCCAAGGTCAACGCGTCAGAGACTGCATTCGAATGCGCGCGGTTTGCCGGCGAAATTCTCGGCGGCGCATCCATCATGCACGAACACCCGGTCGAAAAATACCTTCGCGATGCGTCGAGCTTTCTGCATTCCGACGGCACCAATCAGGTGTGCCTGCTGCGCGCATCGCAAGCGATCGCGAATCAGGGACATGCGGGGCTGTATGGGTTTTAGGGGTAGTAGGGTGTTGCCGCCGCCCTCAAACTGATCACTTTCCCCACAATGCGCCGATCCAGAATTGACCATCATATCTGTTCGCGGAAGGCGGCCAGCCCTGGGAAAGCAGTCCGTTGTTCCTGGTCAGCTTTCAACCGGCACTGGTGGTCAATTCGAGGCCGGCGTCAACACACTTGGGTTAATCAAAGTAGTGCAAAGGCCAATGTGGCAAGGCCAGGGAGGAAAGCAAGGGAGGGGTGCGTTGACCGCAAATGCCACAGCGGAGTGTGGCGGGATTGTGGCGGCCGAAGGTGATATACACTGCCGCAATTGGTTAATGCTGCAACACAATCAGGGGGAATTCCATGCGCACTGCCTATAATGTTTTTGGAGTCGTGTTGCTGCTGGTTACTGCTACGCCCATTTGGGCACAGGCACCGACAAGCCAATATCCCAACCGGGCGTTGCGCTTCATCGTTCCGTTCCCACCCGGTGGCGGCACCGATATCGGCACACGCCTTATCGCGCAAAAACTCAGCACGAGCTTCGGCCAGCAGGTGGTGGTTGATAACCGGGGCGGCGCAGCCGGTATCATCGGCACTGAACTTGCTGCCAAGGCTGTGCCTGACGGTTACACGCTGATGATGGGTAATATCGGCACGCACGCGATTAACATCAGTCTGTATTCAAAGCTGCCATATGACCCGGTCAAGGATTTCGTTCCGGTTACACAGGCGGCCGGTCTGCCGTTGTTCCTGCTGGTTCACCCATCGCTACCTGTGAAATCGGTGAAAGAGTTGATCGCGTTCGCAAAGGCCAGGCCTGCACAGCTCAATTACAGCACTTCCGGCAGCGGTGGTTCTATGCATGTTGCGGCGGAGTTGTTTCAAAGCATGGCCGGTGTCAAATTGACGCATATCCCGTATAAGGGCGGCGCACCGGCGGTCGCTGACCTGTTGGCAGGCCATGTGTCGTTGTCATTCGCGACCGTGCTGGAAACTACGTCGCATGTCCAAGCGGGAAAATTACGGCCACTAGCCGTTACTTCCGCGAAACGCTCGGTCGCTTATCCTGAGTTGCCGACGGTATCGGAAGCCGGCTTGCCGGGTTATGAATCGATCTCATGGCTGGGCGTGTTTGTGCCAACCGGAACACCCAAAGACATTGTCGCGCTGCTCAATAGTGAAATCGTGCGCATCCTCAAAATGCAGGACGTCAAGGAGCGACTGCTGAGTCAGGGCGCGGAACCCATAGGGAATACACAAGAACAATTTGTTGCTGTGCTGAAAGCCGATATCGCCAAATACAGCAAGTTGATGCGCGAATCCGGCGGGGTCAAAGTCGAGTAAAGTGGATTGCCACAACTGAGTGTGGCGGGGCGGGGAGGTGAATGTTCGCTTCGACCTGTTGCACCCCCGGCGAATCATCCACTCAAATGCAAAGCCCCGCGATTATCGCAGGGCTTCACAGGATCGCCACATTGCTGTGGCCTCATTTCGTTGCGCTACCGCAACGTATGCCGATGCATAGTCACCGGCTTTGGGGTGAAACAGTAGTGATCTTCTTCTATAGAGACCCTCCTCTTGAAAGGATTGCTTCTGTTGAATTAGAACGGTAGGACTTTCCACTAGTTCAATTTGCCTCTTGCTGCTGGATTCCTTAGCCGGGCTTACGTGCCATGAAAGTGTAGCCGTAGACATCGAACTGCCGCGCATTCTTTTCACCCCGGGCGTCACCGAACGTGTCGAACGGTTTGCTCACCTCAATATTGACGAAGCCGGTTTCCTTCATCATCGTCTGCCAGCCTTCGCACGGGAGGCCACCGGCTATTCAAGCCGTCCAGAGGTCGATGTTGCGGACCGCCGACTCGGGCACAGGCTTACCGTTGGCAATGTCGCCGAACTGCAGACGGCCGCCGGGACGAAGAACCCGCCACAGCTCGCCAAAGACCAGTTTTTTGTCTGCACACAGGTTGATGACGCCGTTGCTGATCACGACGTCAGCCCAACTGTCCTCTATCGGCATCTCTTCGAGGATACCCTCGATAAATTCCACCTGCGATAGCCCCATCTGCTCCGCGGTTTCGCGGGATTTTTCCAGCATTTCTGGAACCATGTCTATGCCGATTACCCGGCCTTCAAAGCCGACCTGGCGCGCAGCAATGAAAGAGTCGAATCCACCGCCTGATCCTGCATCGACCACCTTTTCACCCCGCATGAG
>JBBQAO010000045.1:0-27932 GCA_038316355.1 Burkholderiales bacterium | reverse complement strand
GGCGGCTCGATCGAAATTCTGAAGAACCGCATTGCTGAAGGCGTGTTTGAACGCAGCTTCTCGCAACGGCCGCCCAAGGGCGGTGAAAAGTGATTGGGTAACTGGGTAAAAGCGCGGCTACGCTACATCCCGGTTTTAATCACGCTTTAAATCATGACCAATAAACTCTATCAAGCCGTATTTGACCCCCGTTCCATCGCGCTGGTCGGCGCGTCGAGCGACGAAAAGAAAAACACTTCGCGTCCGCAGCGCTACCTGCGTCGTCACGGCTACACCGGCAAGATCATTCCGGTGAATCCGGCCCGTGCCGAAATCTTTGGCGACAAGGCCTGGCCGGACGTCACGTCGATTCCGGACGAAGTCGATCACGCCTTCGTCATGGTGCCGGCGAAAGCTGTACCCGAAGCCGTGAAGCAATGTGTCGCGAAAAAAATTCCGGTGGTCACCGTCTACAGCGACGGTTTTGCCGAGACCGGCGCCGAAGGCCGCGTCAAGCAACTGGAACTGAACGACATCATCCGCGGCAGCAACACACGCCTGGTCGGCCCGAACTGCATCGGCCTGATGAGCACGCAGACCCACCTCGCGCTGTCGGTCAATGCCGTACTGGAAAAACTCGAAATCACGCCGGGTGGGCTGGCGATTGTGTCGCAGTCCGGCAGCATGATGGGCGGCCTGATGTCGCGCGGACTCGGCCGTGGTGTCGGTTTCTCGAAACTGATTTCTGTCGGCAATGAGGCGGACCTCGGTGTCGGCGAACTGGCCGGCCTGCTGGTCGATGACCCGCACACCGATGCAATCCTGTTATTTATGGAAACCATCCGCGATGCGCCGCATCTGGCCGATGCCGCGCGCCGCGCCTACGCCGTGAACAAACCGGTGATCGTCTACAAACTCGGGCGCTCCGAAGTCGGCCAGGATCTCGCCGCATCGCACACCGGCGCGATGGCCGGCACCGATGAAGCCGTCGATGCGTTTTTCAAGGCGCACGCCATGCTGCGCGTCGATACGCTGGAATCGTTGTTCGAATTGCCGGCGCTGGTCAAGGGCCGCAAGCCCAACAAAAAACATCGTGTTGCAGCAATGACCACCACCGGCGGCGGCGCGGCCTGTGTCGTCGACCGCATCGGCACTTATGGCGTCGACGTCGTCGGCCCCACCGACGCGCTGGTCGCCACGCTGGCACAGAAAAACATCACCATCAACAAATCGCGCATCATCGACCTGACATTGGCTGGCGCGAAAAAGGAAATCTACGGCGGCGTATTGAATGCGCTGCTCGCTTCCGACCATTGCGATCTGGTGCTGGCCGTTGCCGGCAGTTCGGCGCAGTTCCAGCCGCAGATCGCCGTCGAACCGCTGATTGAAGCCGGCCGCGGCGACAAAGCTTTGGCCGTTTTTCTCGCGCCGCACGCCGAAGCCTCACTGAAATTGCTGGCAAGTGCCGGTGTTGCAGGTTTCCGTACGCCGGAAGCCTGCGCCGACTCGATCCGAGCCTGGCGCGATTGGGCACCGCCCGTAACCATTCCCGCTGTGGATGCCAAATGCACGGCAGCCGCCGGAACATTGCTCAAGGCAGCCGCCGGCAAACAACTTAATGAACAGCAGGCCTGCACCGTATTTGGCGCGCTGGGTGTGCCGCAGGCGCAGACCGCGGTAATGGCAGATGCCAATACCAAGGTGGATATCGGTTATCCGGTCGTGGCCAAGATCCTTTCACCGGACATCGCGCACAAGACCGATGCCGGCGGCGTGGTATTGAATGTCGGTGATGCCTCGCAGTTGAAAAAAGCTGCGGGGGACATTTATAACCGCGTCAAAGCCAAACACCCGCTGGCGAAACTCAACGGCATCCTGGTGCAACGCATGGAGCGCGGGCTGGCCGAAGTCATTGTCGGTTACAAGCGCGACCCACAGGTCGGACCGCTGGTAGTCATCGGGGTTGGCGGCGTGCTCGCCGAGCTTTATCATGACTTCGCGATGCGCCTGGCCCCGGTAACGCCCGAGACAGCGATGCAGATGATCGAGGAAGTCAAAGGGCTGGCGGTGATCCGCGGTTATCGCGGCATGCCACGCGGCGACTGCGCAGCGCTGGCACAGGCCGTGGCAGCGTTTTCGCAACTGGCGGCGTTTGATGACATTGCCGAGGCGGAAATCAACCCGCTGATCGTCAAGAAGGAAAATGAAGGCGTGGTTGCCGTTGACGGTCTGATCGTTCGCCGCTGAACGGCACAGGCAGCGAACTGAAGCCCACTGAGCCAAGCACCTAATCGAGGAGACCCATCATGCTGATGCAACAACTGGCCGATTACGCAATCAAAGAACAGACTTCCAAGCTGCCGCCTGACGTCATCCACCACGCCAAACGCGCGGTGATCGACTGGTACGCGGCCTTGTTGCCGGGCAGCATCGTCGCGCCGGCGACCCTGATGGAGCAGGCCTTTGCCGAGGACCTCGACCGCGGCCGCGCACGTCTGGCCACAGGCCGCCGCGCGACGCTGCGCGCCGCGGCGCTGATCAACGGCGCGGCTTCGCACGCGGTCGAGTTTGACGACATTTACCGCGATGCCGGGTACCACCCGGGCAGCCCGGTGATTTCCGCGGCCCTGGCGGCAGCCCAGGCCAGCGGCGCCTCCGGCGACAAATTCCTGCGCGGCGTGATTGTCGGTTATGAAATCTCCACCCGCATCGGCGAAGCGATCATGCCTTCGCATTACAAGTACTGGCATACCACCGGCACCGTCGGCTCGTTCGGTGCGGCGGCCGCGGCAGCCACCATCCTCGGTGCGAACAAGGAACAGTTCATGCATGCGCTGGCGACCGTCGGCAGTTTTGCCTCCGGTTTGCAGCAGGCTTTCCGTTCGCAGGCGATGACCAAACCGCTGCACGGCGGTCACGCAGCCGACGCTGGCTGCTGGGCCGCGATGATGGCGGTCAAAGGTGTCACCGGCGCGCTGGACATGCTTGAGGGCGAAGTCGGCTTCGGCAATGCGATGAGCGTGGACCCGGACTGGAGCAAGGCCACCAAGGGCCTCGGCACCGACTACCACATCAAGCAGATGACCTTCAAAAACCATGGCTGCTGCGGCCACACCTTTCCGTCGATCGACGGCGCGCTGCACCTGCAGAAGCAACACGGCTTCAGCCACAAGGACATCAAACACATCAAACTGCACACCTACAAGGCCGGCCTCAATATCATCGACAACAACAATCCCGAGGGCGAATACCAGGCCAAGTTCAGCATCCAGTACACCGTCGCGCACGCGCTGGTGCGCGGCAGCGTGCGCCTTAACGCTTTCGATCCCGACCACCTGAATGACCCCGACATCCGCGCACTGCTCAAAAAGATCGAGCCGATCGCTGACCCGGAAATTTCCGCGGGTTATCCCAAGCGCCGCGAATCGCGCGTGCAAATCGAGCTCGTCGACGGCCGCAAGCTCGAATACTTCCAGCCTTACCGCAAGGGTGACCCGGAGCTGCCGCTGACTGACGAGGAACTGAACGACAAGTTCACCGAACTCGCCGAACCGGTGCTGGGCAAGGCTGCGGCGGCGTCCCTGCTGAAGCAACTGTGGAACACTGAAAAACTGGCGAATGTCGATTACGACACCGGTGCAGGGTCGAAACGCGCCGCGGGTTAAATTCCAGTTCGAGAACGCACTGCACACTGAAGGCGCACCGTGGCTAGCCTGGCACTTTCCGGAGGAGTCTGATCATGCGATTCGTTTTACATCCCACTTTGCATTGCCTGCTTCCAATCGTATTGAGCGGTTATTTTCTGCTTCACGGCGCAGCACAAGCACAGTCGTATCCCAACAAGCCCATACGCATTATCGTGGGTTCTGCCGCAGGAGGCGCACCGGACGTGCTTGCACGCGCTATCGCACCCAAATTAACCAGTGCTTTTGGGCAGCAGATCGTGGTCGACAATCGGGCGGGTGCGAGTGGCGTCATAGGCGCGGAAATGACCGCCAAGGCCCCGGCAGACGGCTACACACTGTTTGTTTCCACCACCATGGGCTTCGCGATACTGCCCAATGTCAGGAAAAAACTGCCTTACGATTCCATTGCAGATTTTTCTTCGATTACGCAACTCGCGCAAGCCTCCAACGTGCTGGTGGTCAATCCATCGGTCCCCGCCAAAAACGTGGCCGAGATGATTCGCCTCGAAAAGTCCAAACCCGGCACCTTGAATTACGGATCTGCGGGAAACGGCAGCCCGGCACATCTTGCCGGAGAAATGATTAACACGATGGCGGGCATACGCATGACTCATGTGCCCTACAAAGACGCGGCACCGGCACTGGTTGACGTGATCGCCGGACAGATTCAGTTCATCATTACCTCGCCGATTTCCGCGGGACCGCATATCACCAGCGGCCGGGTGCGCGCCCTTGCCACCACCGGACTCCAGCGTAATCCGGTGCTGCCGGATTTGCCGACTATGGCGGATACCCTCCCGGGTTTTGAGATTACCCAATGGTGGGGACTGTCGGCACCGACACGTACGCCGAAGTCGGTCATTGACAGCCTGCACAGCCAGGCGGCCAGGGCGATCAATATGCCTGACGTGCGGGACAGCATCGTGCGCGACGGCGCGGTCTCGGTTGGCGGCACACCGAAAGAGTATGACGCCTTGATCCTGGCTGAACGCACGCGATTCGGCGAACTGGTGCGCAAAGCCGGCATTCACGTCAGCGACTGAACGACTTTATTCAATACAATCAACACAATATCGAAATAAATTTGTTATGGAATTCACCACACTGGGACGTACCGGACTCAAGGTCAGCGTTGCAGGACTCGGCTGCGGCGGCAGCAGCCGGCTGGGCTTGACGGCAGGTCACAGTGAAGCGCAGTGCGTCGGTATCATCCGCAAGGCGCTTGATCTGGGGGTCAATCTGATCGACACCGCCAAGGCCTATGGCACCGAAGCCATCGTCGGCGCGGCACTGAAGTCTTTGGCGCGTGAATCCGTCATTGTCGCAACCAAGCAGAAGGTCGCGCAGGGGAAAAACCTGATTCCCGCGGCCGAAGTCGTCGCGGGTCTGGACAACTCGCTAAAGCTCCTGAACACCGATCATGTCGATATTTTTTATCTGCATACGGTATTGCCGGATGCTTATGACCATGCCGTGAATGAGGTGTTGCCGGCGCTGCTGCGGGAGAAGGAAAAGGGCAAGTTTCGTTTTCTCGGCATCACCGAGATGCCGCCCAAGGATGCGCGTCATGAAATGCTCCAACAGGCGCTCAAAGACGATTACTGGGACGTGGTGATGTTCGCCTTTCACATGCTCAACCAAAATGCGCGGCAGCAGGTGTTTCCACAAACGCAGTCGCATCAGGTCGGGACCATGATCATGTTTGCCGTGCGCAGCCTGTTCAGCACGCCAGGACGCCTGCAGCAGGATCTCCAGGCCCTGGCGGCCGCGGGCAAAGTGCCCGCAGCACTGGCGGACAAAGCGCAGCCACTGGATTTTCTGCTGCACGACGGCGGCGCGCAGAGCGTCATCGAAGCTGCCTATCGTTACGCGCGGCATGAACCCGGCGCCGATGTCGTGTTGTTCGGCACCAGCAATCCGGCGCATGTGGCATCCAACATCAAAGCCATCCTGGCGCCGCCTCTGCCGCCAGCGGACATAAAGACATTGCATGAGTTGTTTGGCGCCCTTGAGGGCGTGGGCCTGGATGAGCCCAATCTCAAGCCTTGAACTTGTCGATAATCTTTCGAAAAATGAAAACATTAACCTCGTTCTGGGCCTCAGAAAAAGTTCGCGACTTTGACGGATCGGGCGGACACAGGATAGGCACGTCAGGCGACATCCGCAGCGGTGACTGGCTGATCAAAGAGGCCTCGATGAAGGGCATCCATGTCGAGAAAATGCCTGTTGCCCTGGACCGGATGATCATTGAGGAAGCCTACGTTGAGTGTGCGCAGCGGCGTATTGAAGCGCTGCCCATGTTTGACGCTCCTGCAACACCGGCAAGCGGCATTTCAGGTTCATTTTCCCTGAACGGGGAAGGCGCAGCGGTGGGCTATGCCGAATTTCCACCAAATGCAGCCTCCATCAAGGGCCAGCCGCTGGAGTTGCTGCGATCCACCACAACGCATTCCGCGCTGGTTGTGGCGACCCTTTCGCCCAGCGGGGCGCTGTGCCCCATCAATGCACAGTATTTTTCAGCGCCTTTTGGACCGCCGGTGCTGCAGGTGGCGGGAATGCAGGGCGAATTTCTCAAGGCGCAGGCCTCGCAAAAAACACCGGTCAAAGTTTTCAGCGCCATCCGCAGGGAACACACGCAATCATTCAATGTTGAAGCGCACACTGCTGCGGTCCCTTCCGCAAAACCACTGGTCATTGCAACCCCGCGCACCGGTTGGTGGGAGTCCACCGCTGAGCGTGCCGGCGGGCTGCTTGCCTGGCTCGCAGCGGTCGGGATGGCCGGGAAAATGCAGAACGGGAACAGTCTGCGGCGTCAGGTTCTTGCGTATGCCACTTGCGGCCATGAACTGGGGCATATCGGCCTGGATGAATTACTCAGGCAACGCAAAGACCTTGTGCCGGACGCCAGTTGCTGGCTGCATCTTGGCGCCAATCTTGGTACTGCCAGCAATCTGCAGATGATGATCCGCGCAGAAAATCCTGATGACGGACATCTGATGCGTGACCTGCTGATCGAGGAAGCTTATCCCGCGGATTTTGTCGCCGTCGAACCCATTGCGAAAATTTCGGGTGAAGGTCATGACCTGGTAAAACAGGGCGCGAAGGTGCTGTCGATGGCCGGTGCCAACCGATATTTCCATGATGCCAGTGATCGCTGGCCCGGCAATATCAACGCGGCCGGCATCGCCAGCATTTCACGGGCGGTGGCGCGCTGGGTGGCGCTGCAGGCGGGAAAATCCTGAGCGGCCTGATCCGCCCCAATTGAAGGCTGGGGATATTGTTGAAGCATGCAGCGCCTCTGGCAGATATCGCACCGGGCAGCAGGCGATAGAATTAGATATGGATTTGCACTCTGTGACTGATCTTATGTTGCTATCCACGTTTTCGATCACATCCCAAGGAAGCCGTATATGAGAAACATCTGCGCTTTGTTCGTGCTGGTTTTGTACTGTGCTCCCGCATTTGCAGCCGATTCGTTTCCGTCGCGCCCCATCCGCGCGATCGTGCCTTACGCTCCGGGCGGCAATGTCGATATTTCCGCGCGCATCATTGCGCAACCGCTGGGCGAAGCACTCGGTCAGACTGTGGTGGTGGACAACCGCCCCGGCGCCGGCGGCAATCTCGGTGCTTCGCTGGTCGCCAAATCCACGCCCGATGGCTACACGCTGCTGGTCGGCTCCAGCGGACCGCTGTCGGTGAACCCGGTGATTTTCAAGAATCTCCCCTACGATTCTCTGAAGGATTTCGCGCCGATTTCCACGGTACAGGCCGTGCCGCTGGTGCTGCTGGCCAGCCCCAAGTCCGGATTCAGTTCGGTTGCTGATGTGGTTGCCGCAGCCAGATCACGGCCCGGCAAAGTCACGATGGCTTCGGCCGGCACCGGCACCACCAATCATTTTGCCATCGAACTTTTTGCGCAAATGGCCGGGGTCAAAGTGCTGCATGTACCGTACAAGGGCAGCGGCCCGGCCTTGTCGGAACTACTCGGTGGCCAGGTCGAGACCATGGTCGACCAGCTCGCCGCGTCCATCGGTTACGTCAAGGACGGTCGGCTGAAAGTGCTGGCAGTGACCACGGCACAACGCGCATCGGCACTGCCCAGCGTGCCGACGCTCGATGAGCTCGGCTACAAGGATTACCAGGCTTCGACACTGCTCGGCCTGCTGGCGCCGGCAGGCACGCCGAAAGCGGTGGTGGCCAAACTCAACGCTGCCGTGCGCAAGGTGATGGACAACAACGCGGTGGCCGAACGCTTCCGCGGCCTCGGCGCAAACCCCGGCGCGAGTACGCCGGAAGAGTTCAGCACGCGCATCCGTGATGAGCTGACACAATGGCGGGCGCTGGTGAAAAAACTCGACCTGAAATTCGAATAACTGATTTTTATCGCTTGATCACTGGAGTATCCAATGGCCAAAAACAATGAACGTATGACCGCCCGCATGCGCGCACTGCTGGCGCGTCCCGGCTGCCTGGTCGTGCCCGGCGTCGCCGACGCATTTGCCGCACGCATGGTGAAAATGGAAGGTTTCGAAGCGGTGTACATGACCGGCTTCGGCACCACGCTGAGCCGGCTCGGCATGCCTGATGTCGGCCTGCTCACCGCCAATGAAATGATCGACAACGCCAGCCGCATTGTTGATGCGTCCGGGCTGCCGGTGATTGCTGATGCCGACACCGGTTACGGCAATGCGATCAATACCCGGCGCACCATCCGCGATTACGAAAAAGCGGGGGTTGCGGGCGTCCATCTCGAAGACCAGGCCTGGCCCAAGCGCTGCGGCCACCTCGCGGGCAAGCGTGTGATCCCGACCGCGGAAATGGTCGGCAAGATCAAGGCGGCCTGCGACGCACGGCGCGATGAGGATTTTGTGATCATCAGCCGCACTGATGCCATCGCGGTCGAAGGCATGGACGCGGCGCTGGAGCGCAGCGAACGTTATCGCGAAGCCGGCGCCGATGTGCTGTTCATCGAAGCTCCGGTGGGCCGCGAACAGGTCGAGGTCGTATCCAGACGCTTCAAGGGCGTGCCGCTGCTCTACAACATGGCATCCAGCGGCAAAACGCCGGACCTGCCGGCGGAAGAACTGGGCATGCTCGGCTTCAAGCTGGCGATCTACCCGAACTGGGTCATGCTCGCGGCAATACCGGCAATACAGAACCTGCTGCGTGAATTGAAAAAAACCGGCTCGATCGCGCACATGCGCGACAAGGTAGCGAATTTCAAACAGTTCACCGACATCGCCGGCCTGCCGGAAATCCAGGAACTGGAAAAACTCTACGGCTTGCCGGAAGACCAGCGCGCCGGGTTATGACCGACTCACAGCGGAACCATCTGCTGCGGCTGTACCGCGACGAGGTCGCACCGCAATCCGCCATCGTGCTGCCGGCGAACAATGCCGTGCGTGCAGTTTATGTGATGGCGGGTGGATTGCGCGTCGCCGGCGATACCCTGGAGGCCACGCTCGGTGCCAATAGCGCATATACCAGCCGCATCGGCCTGCAACTCAAAGGCGGTCACCTCGCCACCACCCTGCTGCGCTGGGAACTGAGCGTCGGTGCGACGACGCCGGTAATCGCCGCCGGTGCCGGCGTGAGCAGCACGTTGCTGCTCGAAGTTGCAATGGCGCTCGACCCGGCCCAGCAGTATCTGCTGCGTTGCGACCGCGTGGATTTTCTGCCCGGCGGCGAAGCGCTGACACACACGCATCAGGGCGGCGGTATCCGTTGCCTGCTGTTCGGCGACATCGACATCCACACCCAGGGCACGGTTCATCATTACGCGCCGCTGGCGCCGTGGTTCGAGGCCGGGCCTGACCCGGTTTATGCCGCCACCTCGAAAAGCGCAGCCTCGGCATTTGCCCGCGTGATGATCCTGCCGCGCGAACTGCTGGGCAAATCCTCGATCAGTTATGTCAACGCTGACGACCTGAACAAGCCCAAGAACCAGAAGTACCAAGTGTTCATCGACACCCCGATCGACCTGCCGAAGTAGCCGGGATCACGGTGTAAGATGCCGCACACCATAACGGAGGAGAACAAAATGAAGCGGTTTATTCGTTGTGCGGCAGCCATCGTTCCGGCATTACTCTGCGGCGTCGCCTGGTCACAGGCCTATCCGGTTAAACCGGTGCGCATCGTGGTGCCGTTCGCGCCCGGCGGCAACGTCGACATCAATGCCCGCGCGATCGCACCTGGACTCACCGAGCTGTGGAAACAACAGATCATCGTCGACAACCGCCCCGGTGCCGGCGGCATGATCGGCGGCGAAGTGGTTGCCAAGGCACCGGCCGACGGATACACGCTGCTGATGGCATCGAACTCGGTGTATAGCGTGGCGCCCAACGTGTTTACCAAACCGCGGTTCAATCCGGTGAAGGATTTTGTCGCGATCTCGGGCATCAGCAACGTGCCGTTCGTGCTGGTGCTGCATCCTTCGGTGCCGGCGAAGAATCTGAAGGAGTTCATCGCGCTGGTCAAAAGCAAACCGGGACAGATGACCATGGCCACTGCGGGAACCGGCACGTCCAACCACCTGGTCGGTGAATTGATCCAGATCAGCGCCGGCATCCGCATGACCAGCGTACCCTATAAAGGCAGCGGCCCGGCGCTGACCGATCTTCTCGGCGGCCAGGTCGACTCTCATGTCGATCAGCTCACCGCATCGATGGCTTATATCCAGTCGGGCCGCATCCGCGCGCTCGCGGTCACCACCGACAAACGCGCGCCGCTGCTGCCCAACGTGCCCACGCTGGCCGAGCAGGGCCTGAAGGGATTTGACGCAACGACGATCACCGGCCTGCTCGCTCCGGCAGGAACACCTGGCGCAATCATCGACCAGGTGCACGCCGCCATCGTAAAAGTCATCGCACAGCAGGCGATACGTGACCGTTTTGCCGCCCTGGGTGCAACCACGCTGGGAAATTCGCCCGCCGAATTTGGCGAATATATCCGTCAGGACTATGCGAAGTGGCAAAAAGTGGTCACTGCCGCAAATATCCGCTCCGACTAAAATATATAATAAAAACAATAAGTTATGTAACTTTCAGGGCAGAGAAACATTACCAAAGGACGCTGAGATGGCATTGACCTTGTTCGACAAAATCTGGAACAGCCACGTCATCATGGAAAAGCCCGGCGGTGATGCCCTGCTGCACATCGACCGCAATTTTGTCCATGAAGGTTCGTTCCACGCCTTTGGTGCGCTGGCCAAGGAGGCTCGCCGCGTGCGCAAGCCGCGGCAGACCTTTGCCGTCGCCGACCATTACGTACCCACCGTCGGCCGCGAACGCGGCGTGGACGGCGCCGAGGATGCCGATGCCCGCCACATGATCCGGCTGCTCGAGGAAAACTGTCGCGTCAATAACGTGATGCATTTCGGCATCGACAACGAACGCCAGGGCATCGTGCATGTGATCGGTCCCGAACTCGGCATCACGCAGCCAGGCCTGACCATCACTTGCGGTGACTCGCATACCTCCACGCATGGCGCGCTGGGCGCTTACGCCTTCGGCACCGGCGCCTCGCAGCTGAAACAGATCCTCGCCACGCAGTGCCTGTGGCTGAAACGACCGAAGACGCTGCAGGTCGTCGTCAACGGCGCACTGGGTCCGCAGGTCACCGGCAAGGACGTGGTGCTGGCGATCATCGCGAAGATCGGCACCGCAGGCGCCACGGGACACGTCATCGAATTCGCCGGCTCGGCGATTCGCAACCTGACGGTTGAAGGCCGGCTGACCGTATGCAACATGGCGATCGAGGCCGGCGGCCGCGCCGGCATGATCGCGCCCGACGATGCTGTGTATCAGTACCTGCATGGCCGCGAATACGCGCCCAAGGGGGCGGACTGGGATCGCGCGCTGGCGCAATGGCGCGCGCTGCCCACCGACGACGGCGCGCGCTTTGACCGCACGGTCACGCTCGACGGCACAAAACTCGAACCGATGCTGACCTGGGGTACCAGCCCTGAGGAAGCACTGCCGGTATCAGGCTATATCCCTGATCCGAAAACACTGGGCGACGAGAACCAGCGCGCACATGCCGCGCAGGCCCTCGCCTACATGGACCTCAAGCCGGGCATGGCGCTGACCGACATCCGCATCGACCGCGCCTTTATCGGCAGTTGCACCAACGGCCGCATCGAAGACCTGCGTGCCGCAGCCGCAGTGCTGAAAGGCCGCAAATCGATGATCCCGGCCTGGGTCTCGCCGGGCTCCACCGCGCTGAAAGCGCAGGCGGAAGCCGAGGGCCTCGATCGCATCTTCCTCGACGCCGGGGTCGAATGGCGCGCTTCGGGCTGCTCGAGCTGCGCCGCGATGAACGGCGACACCGTGCCGGCGGGACTGCGCTGCGCGTCGACCTCCAACCGCAATTTCGAAGGTCGCCAGGGCAAGGGCGCGCGCACCCACCTGATGAGCCCGGCGATGGCCGCCGCGGCGATGATCACCGGCCACGTCACCGACGTGCGCAAGTTACTGGCGTGAAAACTGCGAAACCGCCGATGAAAGCCTTTATTACACCGGGGTTGCAGTTTATCTGCGTTCATCGGCGTTCATTGGCGTCAAAAAATTGTTGTGCAAAATACAGCATCGGCGACCAAGGATTTTTATGAAACCCTTCACCACGCTCACCGCCATCGCGGCGCCGATCGACATGGCGAATATCGACACCGACCGCATCATCCCCGTGCGTTTCCTGCGCAAACTGCGCAACGCCCAGGCCGGGTATGAAGGCTATCTGTTCCACGACGTGCGGTTTGACAACGACGGCCACGAAAAGCCGGATTTTGTGCTGAACAAGGCGGCGTTCCGTCGCGCCGGCATCATCGTTGCCGGCGCCAATTTCGGCTGCGGCTCGTCGCGCGAAGGCGCGGTTTATGCTCTGCTCGACTACGGCATCCGTGCAGTGATCGCACCCTCGTTCGGCGACATCCATTACGCCAATGAACTGCAGAACGGCATGTTGCCGGTGACCCTGCCCGAGGAAATCTGCCGCGGACTGCGCGACCAGCTGCAGACCAATCCGGGTGCGACACTGGCCATCGACCTGTCGGCGCAGATCGTGACCGACACCGAGGGCACGGCACACCCGTTCACCATTGACCCGGTGTACAAGGAACGCCTGCTGAAGGGCCTCGACGACATCGGGCTGGTGCTCGAACAGCTGCCCGGCATCGAGTCCTTCGAGAGCAGTTACCACAGCGATCGGCCCTGGCTGGCCTGACCGCCGGCGGTCCAACCCGCTGCTGCTGCGTTATCATCGGGGCGAAAGGGAACACCCATGCTGGTCAACAGCGTCGCCTACAAGGACGGGCAGAAAATCGCGGACGTCGCGCGTGAGGATATTCACGCCTATCTCGCGCGCAACGACTGCATCCTGTGGGTAGCCGTGCGTGATCCGGAACCGCATGAACTTGACCAGCTGGAAGAACAGTTCGATCTGCATCCGCTGGCCATCGAAGATGCGCGCCACGGTCACCAGCGGCCAAAATTCGAGGAATACGGCGACTCGCTGTTTTTTGTGCTGCACATGATCGAGCCTGACGGCGATGAACTGCGGGTCGGCGAGGTCGATATTTTCGTCGGACGAAATTATGTGCTGTCCGTGCGCAGCCGCAGCGAACGGAACTTTCAGGACGTGCGAGCACGCTGTGAGCGCGAACCGGAACTGATGCAGCACGGCACCGGTTACATCCTCTACGCGCTGATGGACGCGGTGGTCGACCGCTATTTCCCGATCCTCGACAGCATCGAAACCCAGCTGGAAGTCATCGAGGGGCAGATTTTTTCCGGCAAGTCGCCCGGCGCCAATATCGAAGCGCTGTACGGCATCAAACAGGATTTGATGACGCTGAAACATGCCACCGCGCCACTGCTCGAGGCCGTGGGCAAGCTGTACGGCGGTCGTGTGCCGCAAATATGCACGGGACTGGGCGATTATTTCCGCGATGTGTCCGACCATCTGGTGCGCATCAACCAGAGCATCGATGCCGCGCGAGACATGGTCACCACCGCAATCTCGGTCAACCTGTCGCTGATCACGCTGCAGGAAAGCGAAGTCACCAAGCGCCTCGCCGGTTACGCGGCGCTGGTGGCCGTGCCGACATTGATCGCCGGCATCTACGGCATGAACTTTGAGCACATGCCGGAACTGAAGTGGGTCTGGGGTTATCCCCTGTCGCTCGCCGCGATGGTGATCATCGACGGCTACCTGTTTTACCGCTTCCGTAAAGCCAAGTGGCTGTAGCCGCTCGCGCGGCGGTTATCGGTGGCGGCCCCGCCGGTCTGATGGCCGCAGAGGTGCTGCTTGCAGGTGGCATGCAAGTCGACCTCTATGATGCAATGCCTTCGGTGGGCCGGAAGTTCCTATTTGCCGGCAAAGGTGGCCTGAACATCACCCATGCCGAACCCGCGGAAAAATTCCTGCTGCGTTATGGCGTACGCCAGGCACAGATCAAGCCGCTGCTCGCGGCATTCGACGCCGATGCGCTGCGCGCCTGGGCCTACGACCTCGGCATCGATACCTTCGTCGGCACTTCGCAGCGGGTATTCCCGAAGGAAATGAAAGCCGCGCCGCTGCTGCGCGCTTGGCTGCATCGCCTGCGCGCCGCCGGCGCGCGCATCCATGTGCGCCATCGCTGGACCGGCTGGAATGATGACGGTGCCCTGCGTTTTGCCACACCGGCCGGAGAGCAGATCGTCCAAGCCGACTGCACCGTGCTCGCATTGGGTGGCGGCAGCTGGGCACGGCTGGGTTCGGATGGCGCTTGGGTGCCGTTGCTAACGGCACGCGGCGTGCCGGTAGCCCCGCTGCTGCCTTCCAACTGTGGTTTTGAAATCGCTTGGAGCGCACACTTCCGCGAACGCCATGCCGGGCAGCCGGTAAAAGCCGTCAACGCAAGCTTTACCGATGCCGCCGGTATTACGCACAAACGCAGCGGTGAGCTGATGGTCAGCACTTACGGCGTCGAAGGCAGCCTGATCTACGCGCTGTCGGCAGCGCTGCGCGATACCATCGCAGCACAGGGCAGCGTCTCCCTGCAACTCGATTTGGCACCGGACAAGGATCTGGCACGGGTGACGGCGGAAGTCGTGCACCCGCGCGGTTCGCGTTCACTGTCCAGCCATCTGCAGGGCCGTCTCGGCATCAAGGGCGTCAAGTCCGGGCTGCTGCGGGAGGCGCTGAGCGCAGAAGAGATGCATGACCCGCAGCGTCTCGCCGCGACCATCAAGGCATTGCCGTTGAGGCTGGCCGCAGCGCGCCCGCTCGATGAAGCGATCAGCAGCGCTGGCGGCGTACCCTTCGATTCATTGGATGAACAGCTGATGCTGAAAACACTGCCTGGCGTTTTCTGCACCGGTGAAATGCTCGACTGGGAGGCGCCGACCGGCGGTTATCTGCTCACTGCGTGTTTTGCCAGCGGCCGGACCGCGGGGAACGGCGCACTGGAATATCTGCAAACTGCCATCAGCACAATCACCACACAGTCAAGCTGAGTCCCGCTGCGGATCTGTGGCAACCGGCGGTCCCAATCTGCGATAGACAATAACCGCTGCGAACAGGGGCACCACAATAATTACCGCGTAGCCGGCAATCCACACCGCCACCTCCAGCGGCCGCAGCAACACGCCGGAGTGCGGTCCGGCGACAACACACAGCAGGATAAACAGGACGGTTGCCATCGTAACTGCAACCGCCAGCCAAACGGTAAAAGTAATCGCCAGCCGTGCAGGCCACTTCATTTACGCAGCAGGATTTCCAGTACGCGCAAATAGATTTTCTGCAGTGGCTCGACTTCCGCCACCGGCAGGCATTCATTGATCTTGTGGATGGTGGCGTTGGTTGGACCAAACTCGACCACTTGCGGGCAGATGTCGGCAATGAAACGGCCGTCGGAAGTGCCGCCGGTGGTGGACAGTTCAGTGGTCACTCCCGTGACTTCCTTGATTGCCTGCGATATCGCCGCCACCAGATCACCTTTGGGTGTCAGGAACGGCCGGCCATCCTGCCGCCACTCAAGGTCATATTTCACGTCGTGTTTATTGAGGATGCCCTGCACCTGCGTCTGCAGTGATTCCACGGTGCTGGCCGTTGAAAAACGGAAATTGAACTGCACCCGTGCGGTGCCGGGAATCACGTTGTTGGCACCGGTACCGGAGGTGAAGTTCGATACCTGCCAGGTGGTCGGCGGAAAATATTCATTGCCGCGATCCCATTCGGTCGCGGCCAGTTCGGCAATTGCAGCGGCAACTTCGTGGATCGGATTGCGTGCCATGTGCGGATAGGCGACGTGGCCCTGCACGCCGTTGACGGTGAGGATGCCGGTCAGCGAACCGCGGCGGCCGTTCTTGATGGTATCGCCAAGCTGCTTGACGCAGGTCGGCTCGCCGACGATGCAGTAATCGAGTTTTTCACCGCGTTTTGCCAACCTCTCGACCACGCGCACCGTGCCGTCTGTCGCCGGGCCTTCTTCGTCCGAGGTGAACAGCACCGCCAGCGACCCCGGATGGTCAGGATGGGCCCTGATGAAATTGTGCAGCGCCACGACAAACGCCGCGATCGAGGTTTTCATGTCGGAGGCGCCACGGCCGTATAACACGCCGTCTTTCACCGTCGGCGTGAAGGGATCGATCTGCCACTGTTCCAGCGGACCGGTGGGCACGACATCGGTATGCCCGGCGAAACACACCAGCGGCGCCGCTTTGCCGCGGCGCGCCCACAGGTTGGTGACGCCGTTCATGGCGATGATCTCGCACTCAAAACCCAGCGGTTTCAGCTGTGTCATCACCAGTTCGAGGCAACCGGCATCGTCCGGCGACACGGAGTGACGCGCGATCAATTGCCGGGTCAGCTCCAGAGTGTTGATTTCCATTGAATGGACTTTCGTGAATGTTGCAGTGCAATTGTGACGCAAGCCTGTGCCGCATGGTAGCAAAGAGCGGGTAAAATCGCCCCTCTTCCTTGGCCGCACCCCGCATGACCCTGCAATGACCACCCTGCTGCTTTCCTCCCGTCTGCACGCTGAACGCGGCGCCGACATCAGTGCCCATGCGCAACGCCTCGGCATGGCGCTGGAACTGGTGGTGCTGCCGGCCGACCCCGAAGGCCGGCTGAGCGATGCCGATTGCGCCCGGCTTGATCTGGCGTTTTTTTCCAACGATATTTTCCCGACTTACTCCCGCCAGTTTTTTTCAACGCTGCGCAAGGCCCCGGGACTGAAATGGCTGCATGTATTCAATGCCGGTGTCGATCATCCGATTTATACCGAGATGCTCCAGCGCGGCGTGCGTCTGACGACTTCGGCAGGCTCCACCGCCGTACCCATCGCGCAGACCGCGATCACCGGGCTGCTGATGCTGGCGCGCAATTTTCCGCGCTGGCTCACGGCCCAGCGCGAACGGCGCTGGGATCCGATGCGCATGCCGGACTTCCCCCCCGACCTCGTCGGCCAGACTGCGATCGTGCTTGGGCTCGGCAGCATTGGCAGTGAAATCGCGCGGCTCGCCCGGGCGCTGGGCCTCAAGGTCATTGGTCTGCGCCGCAGCCCGCAACAACCCGGCGATCTGGTCGATGAACTGCATCCGCCGCACAAACTGGCGGAGCTGCTGCCGCGCGCCGACTGGCTGATTGTCGCCTGCCCGCTGACCACGGAGACCCGTGGCCTGATCGACGCCGGCATGCTGGCGCGGCTGCCGCAGGGCGCACGCATCATCAATGTTGCGCGCGGCGAGATCATCGACGAAACTGCATTGATTGCGGCGTTGCGCGAGCAACGCCTCGGTGGAGCCTATCTGGACGTGTTCGAAACAGAACCGCTGCCGGCGGAATCCCCGCTGTGGGAGCTGCCGAATGTGCTGATTACACCGCACAATTCAGCGGCGGCGGCAGGTAACGACGAGCGGGTCTACCAGATGTTCATTGGCAATCTCGAATGCTGGCATCACGGCCAGGGGCTCCGCAACGCAGTAGACCGGGCTTAAACCAAAAACGAGGAGAATATATGAATAAAATCAATAGGTTATCTATTATCGTCATAGCTGCGCTGATCGCCGCTCCGGTATTCGCGCAAACCTGGCCGGCGCGCACGGTGCGCATCATCGTGCCCTATGCCGCGGGCGGCAACACCGATTACACCGCGCGCACGGTCGCCGCCAAGGTCTCCGAAATGTGGGGCCAGCAGGTCGTTGTCGATAATCGTCCTGGCGGCGGCACTAACATCGGGTCGGAACTCGCCGCCACTGCCGCACCTGACGGCTACACGCTGTTCATGGGCGGTGCCTCCAACGCCATCAACATGACGCTCTACGCAAAACCCCCATACATCACCGCGCGCGACTTCGCGCCGGTGGTGTGGTGCGTGCAGGGCGCGGCGCTACTCGCCGCGCATCCGTCGCTGCCGGCCAAAAACGCAAAGGAACTGATTGCGCTGGCCAAATCGCGGCCGGGCCAGCTGAATTACGGCCACGCCGGACTCGGCAGCTCCAACCACATGGCCGGCGAGCTGCTCAATTTCATGGCCGGGATCCGGATCGTGCATGTGCCGTACAAGGGCAATGCGCCGTCGATCACCGACGCCATTTCAGGCAACGTCGAGATGGTGTTCAGCGGCGTGCCGGCGCTGGTGCCGCATATCAAGTCCGGGCGGTTGCGCTCCATTGCGATCAGCAGCCTTGAGCGTTTTCCGGCCGTTCCTGAAGTGCCGACATTCAACGAATCCGGCGTCAAGGGTTACGAAGCCAGCAATTGGTTCGGCCTGATGGCACCGATCAAGGTGTCGAAAGACATCATCAACAAGGTGAATGCCGACGTGAACAAGGCGCTGGCGATGAAGGATGTCCGGGAGAAATTCGACCGCGACGGTGTGATCACCAAGGGCGGCACCATCGAGTTTTTCGACAAGTTCATCCGCGCGGAAACCGAAAAATACGCCAACGTGATCAAGAAAGCCGGCATCAAGCCGCTGTAAATCATCAATCCAGCAGAGGACTACCCGTGAAAAACCTGATTTCCCTGATTGTCTGCGCCGCCACCGCGGCCGCAACCCCGGCTGCTTACGCCCAGGCATGGTCGCCGACCCGCAACGTTGAAATCGTCGTCGGCTCCGCCCCCGGCGGCAGCAACGACAAGACCGCGCGTACTGTTGAGAAAGCGATTGTCGAGGCCAAGCTGATTCCGACCTCGCTGACCGTGGTCAACCGTCCCGGCGGCGGCAGCTCGATCGCTTTCAATTACGTCAGCCAGAAAAAAGGCGATCCGCATACGCTGCTGATCGGCACCACCGCACTGCTGACCAATCACATCGTCGGCACCAGTCCGCTGAGCTACATGGATTTCACGCCGGTGGCTTCGCTGTTCAACGACTACGTGGTGTTTGCAGTCAATGTCAATTCGCCGATCAAGACCGGCCGTGACCTGATCGCCAAACTCAAGGAAAATCCGCAATCGGTGTCGATCGGTTTTGCCACCACTCTCGGCAGCCACAACCACATCGCCGCAGGACTCCTCGCCAAAAGCGTCGGCGTCAATGCGCGCAACCTGAAGGCCATCGCCTTCAAGGGTTCAGCCGAAGCCATCACCCAGGTACTCGGCGGCCACATCGACATGGTGACCACGGCGGCGGGTAATGTCGCGTCACACCTTGCCGAAGGCCGGTTGCGCGTCATCGGCGTATCTTCGGAAAAACGTTTCCCCGGCGCATTTGCCCAGGTGCCGACCTGGAAGGAACAGGGTGCAAACCTGGTCTACGGCGGCTGGCGCTCGATCATGGCGCCCAAGGACATCACCCCGGCGCAGATCGCCTACTGGGAGGGCGTGCTGCGCAAGGTGACCTCCACCCCGGAATGGAAAGCCGATCTCGACAAAAACTACTGGTCGGATGATTTCGTCGGCAGCGCGCAGTTCAGCAAGGACATTGTCAAGGACTACAACGACATCAAGGCCGTGCTGGTCGATATCGGTCTGGCCAAACAATAACCGCAGCATCACGCATCAAGGAGTTTTCATGAGCGCACCCGTCGTCATTACCGAGCGTCCCGCCGAGGGCGTCGGCCTGATTCGCATCAACCGTCCGGAAGCGCGCAATGCGCTGAACCTCGAAGTGCGCAAATTGATCGGCCAGTACCTGAGCGAAATGACCGATGACGACAGCGTGCGCTGCATCGTGCTCACCGGCAATGACAAGGCTTTCGCTGCCGGCGCCGATATCAAGGAAATGGCCAATGCCAGCACCATCGACATGCTGCTGCGCGGCACGCAGAAAATGTGGCGCACGATCTACGCCTGCCCGAAACCGGTGATTGCCGCGGTCAGCGGTTTTGCGCTGGGCGGCGGCTGCGAACTGGCGATGACCTGCGACATCATCATCGCCGGTGAATCGGCGAAGTTCGGCCAGCCCGAGGTCAAAATCGGCATCATCCCCGGCGGCGGCGGCACCCAGCGTTTCCCGCGTACCGTCGGCAAATACAAGGCCATGCGTTATGTGCTGACTGGTGACCTGTTCGGCGCAAAGGAAGCGGAAGCCATGGGCCTGGTCAGCGAAGTCGTGCCCGATGCCGAGGTGGAAAAACGCGCGGTGGCGATGGCCGCGCAGATCGCTGAGCTGGCGCCGCTGGCGATCCAGCAGACCAAGGAATCGGTGATCCGCGGCATGGATGCGTCGTTGGAAACCGGCCTGACGCTGGAAACGCGCACTCTGCAGATGCTGTTTGCGTCGAAGGACCAGAAAGAAGGCATGGCCGCCTTCATCGAGAAACGCAAACCGAAGTTTGAAGGCCGATAACGCCTGGAGCGCGTCATGAAAGCCGTCTGGAACAACACCGTGATTGCTGAATCCACCGACACCGTGGTCGTTGAAGGCAACCATTATTTCCCGCTGGTTGCGGTCAATGCTGCATTTCTCAAGCCCAGCGCCACGACCTCGGTATGCTCGTGGAAAGGCACTGCCAATTACTACACGCTGGAAGTAAACGGCAGCAGCAACACGGATGCGGTGTGGTACTACGCTGAACCCAAAGAAGCCGCCAAACAAATCCGCGGCCGGGTCGCCTTCTGGAAGGGCGTGCAGGTCACGTCCTGAACGACCGCAGCGAAAATCGGCAGCAGGAGGTCACCATGCCTTATGCACCATCAAAAAATGCCCGGCTTTATTACGAAGAAACCGGCAAGGGCACGCCCATCGTATTCGTGCATGAATTCTCGGGAGACCTGCGCAGCTGGGAAGATCAGGTCCGGCACTTCAGCCGCCACCATCGCTGCATCGCGTTCAACGCACGGGGTTATCCACCGTCGGATGTGCCGAAATCGTGGACAAAATATTCACAGACCATCGCCACCGACGACATTGCCGCAGTGATGCGCCATCTCGGCCTGCGCCGCGCGAACATCATCGGCTGCTCAATGGGCGCGGCGGCGACACTGCACTTCGGTCTGCGCTATCCGCGCATGGCGCAGTCACTGACGCTGATCGGCGCGGGATCAGGCTCCGATCCGCAGAAAAGAAAACAGTTTTTGCGCGACACTGCGACGCGTGCTCGCGAATTTGAAACGCT
Source organism: Burkholderiales bacterium (assembly GCA_038316355.1). GTDB lineage: Bacteria > Pseudomonadota > Gammaproteobacteria > Burkholderiales > SG8-41. The sequence goes on along the minus strand of JBBQAO010000045.1, from coordinate 6,724 downwards.
AGCGCTGCAGGACATCGCAAAAACATACCGCAACGCGCCCAACCGCGTGCAGTTGCTGCACAAGGATCCGCGCGCCTGGCGCGAATTCCGGGTCCGTTTCTGCGAACATTCCGGGGCAGGCCATGCCAACACGCTGCGCGGCATACAGGCGCGGCGACCGTCCATCTACAGCCTTGAACGCAGCCTGCGCCGGCTGAAAGTGCCGCTGCACGTGGTGGTCGGCGACGAAGACGAAAATGCGCTCGACGCCGGCGTGTTCATCAAACGCTGTTGCGCCGCGGCACGCCTCAGTGTGGTGCCGGCCACCGGCCACGTGGTCAATCTGGAGGAAGCGGCGCACTTTCATCGCATTACCGATGAATTTCTGGCGCAGGTCGAATCACGGCGCTGGCGACCGCAGATCACAAAAAAATAAACAATAAAAACAATTGCTTACTGAGCCTTCGGTTTCTCCGCAGGTTTTGCCGTTGCGGGTTTCGCTGCTGCCGGTTTCGCGCACGCGGCCCTGAACGCCAGTTCGCCCACCGTGCCCGGTATGACCTTGTCCCACTGCCGCTCAACGACAGCGCCGGAATGGATGGATTCACCCTGCGCCATGCCTTCCATGTAGTAGAGCGCCGTCATCACGTCACTCAGGCGTTTGCTGCAATCAAAAATCCAGTGCGATTTCACCGAACGATAGGGTTTGTTCGGAATGTCGGTCTGCGTCTGCCGGTAATCATCGATGGTCCACATGCGCACCTCGCGCCCGGCACGGATAATCGTCGTTGTGTCCAGATACGACAGCATTTCATCGTCCTCGTGGTATTTGACGAAATCGGCCTGCGCGTTCAGCGCCGCCAGCAGCAACAATGCGGGAATCAGTCGTTTCATGGGTAATCCGGTAAACAGGCCTGCGCCGGAATAGCGCGTCAGCCTTCGATTTTTTTCTTCAGCCTGGCCTGATATTTGTCGAGATCGACGATGAAGCGGTCGTGATCACATTCACCGACCTGCTCCACATCGTCAAACACCTTGATCTTGAACGTCAGCCGGCGGCGATCCACCGTAGTCAGTTCGACTTCGGCACGCACGCGTTTTCCCATTGGCGTCGGCCCCAGGTGGCGGATGGTCACCACGATGCCGACCTGACCCTGCCCCGACTTCAAGTGCGGCGCGACCAACTGTCCCGCCGCGCTTTCGCAGAATTGCACCATAGCCGGCGTCGAAAACACCTTGTAGTCGCCGCGCTGGGTGGTCATCGCTTCGCTGACTTCGCGCTCGACAGTGAGGGTCGTGCCGGCCTGCAGGCTGTCCATGGCGGTCATCCGTTTTTGTTTTATCCGCCCGCATTGTAGCCGACGCGAGCGGCGCAAAAAAACCGCCCCTCGTGGGGCGGTTACGCCTGATCAGCCGCGGGATTTATTTTGCGTTCTGGCGATCATGCTTCTGGCGGTGAATGCGCTGGCTTTCATTGTTCTGCGCATGATGGAGATGCGCGCGCTCTTTTTTGGTCACCGTGCCGTCGGCTTTCGCCTTGTCTTCCATTTTGTCGATTCCGGTCTGATGCCGTTCCAGACGTGTGGTTTCACGCTTGCTCAGTTCGCCGGACTGCACGCCCTGGTCGATGCGTTTTTGCTGGATTTCCTGGCGCTTGTCGATACCGGGCGTGGCAGCCGGGTCCTTGGCCTGCGCATAAGACAGCGCGGGGACCGCGGCAATAACAGCGGCAGCGATGATGGTTTTGAGATTCATGTCGAGACTCCCTGCAAAAATGGTGGGGCAATTCCCACCCGCAGACTAACGCCGGGACCTCTCCGGAATCGCCCGCATTCCGGTAACAATGTGTAAGCGTTTGTACGCCGGGGCCACTAACTGAATCCGCCCTGCCTCCGCTAAGGCGCGATCAATTCCAGGTGCCACGCCCGGACCGGTCCCGGACTTCGGATTCAATCGTCGCCTCGCGGCATTTGCGTTTGCCTTCGGAGAAGCTTTTCACCAGCGTCACCCTGGTGACGAACGGCGTCTTCGGCGATTTCCAGTCAACCGTCGTGCCGTCGAACGCCGTGTCCAGCGTTTTGATGACGACGGCGCGGAAACGGGTCACCTCGCCGGCGGAAAGCCGTGTGACCGGGGTGTCCTTGAAGCCGCCCATATTGATGGCCAGCGCCGGCGTGATCCGGCAAGCACGAGCAAAAGATATCGGGTTTTAATGTATTGCCTGTCAGTATTCGCTCATTTTAAAGCCGCGCGGTGCTTCTTCGCGCAGTCTAAACATTGTAAGCGCTGGGTCTTACTTTTTCACGTCACTTCCTGTCGGCTGGAATTCGGGGCTGTTGGCCGGCTTCAGTGCACTCAGCGAAAATTCGAGAACCTGCGGCGTCGCCACCAGCCACGCCTCGACTTTGCTGCGCTCCCGCTCCGAGAGATCGCTGCCGTCTGCGCGGGTCACCAGCCCGACGATTTCCGGGGAAAATTCAGCCTGATCGCCGAAATGATTCAAGCCCCCGTTCAGGTAAAGCCCGGTCAGCACCAGCAGATTGTCCTGCAGCGCATGCAGGATTTTCTCGGCGCTTTTCAGGTCGAGCCCGTGGGGCAGGGTCGCTCTTAACTCGGATACCAGTTCAGAGGGCTTGGTCATGTTCATGGTTGACGGGTCACGCCGGATTTACCGGATACGAGGCCCTGCGGCCGGTGATCCTTCAGGAATCGGGCCAGGCGGCCCGGCTTGACGGCACCACGGAAGTGGTGTGTTGATGCCTACTTCTCGGGATAGGAATCAAAAGCAATAGCGTCGGCGTCGCAACCCAGGGCCTGGGCCATTTTGCTGAGTGTGTCCTCGGTAAGTGGAACGACCGAATAATCGCTCTCAATACCCTTGACGGCGAGGAAAGCTTTTGCCTTGTCCCCGGAAGTCCAGGTCACCACGAGATCGGGTTGCCCGCCGCCGATGCTGCGGCTGACCGGATAACCATCTGCTTTGCTGACGATTGCAAACATGTCTGAGCCCCTGTGCAAAGACTAAAGCCCTGCCTTTTACCAAAGCGTTGCTTTTCACTGAAGCTTCGCTTTTCCGGATTTTTATCATAGAACCTGCCACAAGTGCAGCGGTTTTAATATTTCCAGCCGGCAATCACCGGATGGGCTGGTTTTTAACGGGTGTTACTGAAAAATCCTGTCGAAGCCGGAAACACTGAACCCGTTCATCCGGCGTTTTCCGACAAAAATCACCGGGATACCCCGCCCGCCGAATTTCTGATACCTCTGCTTCGCATTTGCATCGCGCTCAATGTCGTATTCGGTGTACGGGATGCCCTGCTGGCGAAAATAATTGCGCGCCTGCTGACAGTACGGACACCAGCTGGTGGCGTACATCACGACCGCCTGCTCCTTCTGCTGTTCAGCATAGTCAGCCATCGCCAGTTGCAGGTGTTCATGTGCCGTCGAGCCTGCGTAAGCAGGGCTGAAGAACAGGAGCGCAAACAGGATAAGGTATTTCACCGAAACAGGCTGCATTACCAGGCCGCATCCAGGGCGGCCATCAGGGTTTCGCGCTCGCGCAGAAATTCGCGTTTCGGATCGGCGTTGAAATTCCTCAGCGAGTTTTCGAGGATGGTCGGCAGACTGTCACGGGCAATGTTGAGTTCGCGCAGTTTCACCGGCATGCCGGCCTGCGCGAAGGCGTTCTCGACGGCCTCGGCGGCGCGGTCATGTGCAGGACGGCTGTCGGTGATTTCAAAGGCATCAGCGATCAGCGCCATCGCTTCCGGGTCGCGTGCGCCGAAATGGCGGATCATCGTGGCCGTCAGCGCCGAGTTGGCTTCGCCCTGCCCGACATGGCCGTGCAGGTTGAACAAGGCAGTGGCCAGCGCGTAGGTCACGCGGGCAGGCCAGTGTTTTTCAGTCAACGCACCACCGTCATCGGCATCGCGGTTCTGCAAAAAGGCCGCGGCGCACATCTCAACGCGCGCGCCAGCATCCTGCGGATCACTCATCCGCACAAGCGCGCCGCGCGCGAGGCGGAAAGCCTGCAGCCGGTCGCCTTCGGACAAGGGCACCATGCACGGCGCACCGAGATTCATCAGCGAGCGCCAGAACACCGATGTTCCCGTCGTGCGTGCCAGCGACACCGGCGCAGTCAATAAAGCCTCTTCATCCCAGAACACGGCAACAGGTCGGGTCTTGGGATCAAAAAACTCCATGCGATTCGGCCGCGCCGGGTCTTTCACTGCCGAACCGGCGCGGTTCTGCGCAGTGGTTGCCGCGGTCAGCGCATTGATGATCGGCAGCTTGGGGGCCAGCAGTTTCGGACTGATCGCGGGCGCGTTGTCCGGGTATTGGGTGATCAGCCGGTCAACCGGCCCTTGCTCAGCGAGCAGGATGGCCACCACGCGCGCGCCCTGAATCACGCTCCCGGCGCCGACTGCGATCAGCAGGTCGGCATGGACCGCACGCGCGGCTTCAGCGGCAGCCTGCACCGATGCCAGCGTGGTGTCTTTTTCGATTTCATCGTAACGGCCGGCATAGGCCGAACCGAGAATTTTCTGGATGCGGTCCACCAGATTGGTCTTGCGCGACACGCTGCGGCCACAGAGCACGAAGGCGCGCTGCGATTTGTAACGCTTCAGTTCCGCGGGCAGGTTTTCCAGTGCGTCTTTCCCGCTATATAACCGCAACGGGTAACTGACGGCGCGAAAATCATGTTTGAACATGGAAACCTGCCACTATTGTTTGCCTGAGCATTGCCGACACCATTTTCATATTCGACCGTGACTACGTATCGTCATTTGCAATCGACGCGACATCTTGCGTTCGAGGTATCTGGACGACCATCGGCAATGAAGCCTGCCCGGTTTGGCATCTGCACTTTTGACAGGATTTCGGCATCAATCACCGCATCAGCTCCGATAATACCGTTCAAGTGCAGCAGATAGGCGGTCACTGCATAAACCTGATCCGGGGTTAACGATTGCGGACTGTTGTAAGGCATTGCCCTGTTGATGTAGTCATAGATCGTCGGGGCATACGGCCAGTAGCTGCCTACGGTTCTGATGCGGCGTGCTGTAGTCAAAGAACCGACTCCCCCCACAAGACGGTCGGCCGGCTTGCCTTCGCCCTTGGCTCCGTGGCAAGCCGCACAGGTTAAGTCGTAAACCACTTTGCCCTGTGTCACGCTACCGCGCCCCGCTGGCAAACCTTTGCCATCAGGTGAAACATCGATATTCCAACCGGTGATTTCCCGGTCGGCGGCGGGTTTGCCAAATCCGTACATTTGCGCGCCAACCGGTGATGACAACGCCAACACTGTGGCGGCGATGATCAGTTTAGGCATGTACATTTGTGATCTCCCCGGTATTTGAAACCCGCCAGCTTTGAATTGAATTATTGTGATACTGAGAAGCGTACCCGCGCTCTGCAACGAGTTGCGTGCGCATCGGCTGCACGTAACCGCTTTCGTCAACGGCGCGACTTTGCAGCACCGCTTCTTGACCGTCCCAATTCCATGGATACCGAAACCGCACCAAAGCGCGGCTCAGCACCGGCTCCTGCAACCGAGCCTCATGCCAGGTCTTGCCGGCATCGGTCGAGACGTCGACACGACTGATGCGCCCGCGTCCGGACCAGGCTATTCCGGAGATTTCATGAAATCCGCGCTCGCGGAGTCTGTGATCGGGAGCAGGATAGGTGATGACCGATTTGGCCTTCATCATGAAAGTGAACTGGCGCGCACGCCCATCAGGCATCATGTCCGTGTACTTGGAAGTCTCTTCGCGCGTCATGAAGGGTTCCTCTCCCACCTTGAGCCGACGCAACCATTTCACGCTCATGTTGCCTTCCCAGCCAGGCAGAAACAGCCGTAGCGGATAACCCTGCTGGGGACGCAGCATTTCACCGTTCTGCCCGTAAACGAGCATCGCGTCCTCAAAACATTTTTCAATGGGCACACTTCGAGTCATCGCAGCGGCATCGGCAGCTTCCGCGAGCACCCATTTCCCTTTAGGATCAATGCCGACTTCCTCCAACACCGTTGAAAGCAACACCCCGGTCCACTCGCAGCATGACACCAGACCATGGCTGATCTGCACACTTTTGCCGAACGGTTTGCTCCATTCGCGAGAGCCGTTGCCGGAGCATTCAAGAAAATGCATGCGCGACACGGATGGAAAGCGCTTCAGGTCATCCATTGTAAATATCTTCGGGCGCTTCACCAGTCCATGCACCATAAGCCGATGCTGTGCCGGGTCAATGTGGGGAATGCCCGCATGGGAACGTTCAAATACCAGACCGTTGGGCGTGATCATGCCGCGCAGGTGCTGAAGAGGAGACTGCACGGATCCGGCACCCGCCATTACTTGATCGCCTCGTCCTTGCCGTATGACATGTTTTTCGAACTCCGACGGCAGGCCGTACGGCTTCCAGGTTATGGGATGTCCTTCCTGCTTCATCCATTGCGGCACTTCAGGCGGCAAATTTGCACCGGATTGCGCCATACTATTCCCGGTAGTAAGAGCGCCGCCTGCAAGCGCCGCGCCTTGTGCAAGAAAGGCGCGCCGCCCTCTGGCAGATTTGTGAACGACATCTGGCGTGTCAATTACCTGCCTGCTGGTGCGCAAATTCTTCATGATGCGTTCTCCCCTCTCTTTAATCAGCGGCGTATACCGCACGTTGCTACCGACCTTCGGAATACCTGTTAATCACGGCCTTACGCCGTATTTTGCCTTGGGCCCGACCTCCGCAGCCAGAC
>JBBQAO010000059.1:0-23301 GCA_038316355.1 Burkholderiales bacterium | reverse complement strand
GGGCGCAACCGCGTTGCGTTGTTCAATCCCGGATCCGACGCCCTGCGCGCCAATCATCGCCGCACGCAATGGTCGCGACTGATCGTTGAAGCGCTGGAGCAGGACGAAATTGCGCTGTATGTGCAGCCGGCCGTGCAACTGCGTACGGGGGCCGCGATGCACCACGAAATTTTCATGCGCATCCGCGATGAACGCGGCGCATGGGCCGAAGCACGGCAGTTCATAAGCAGCGCAGAATCGATGGGTTACGCCCCTGCCCTGGACCAGCGCGTGCTGTGCCGTGTGCTGACCCATATTCACGAGCACAGCCAGGCGCCCCTGCAACGTTATTCGCTCAACCTGTCGGCAGCGTCGATTTCGGACAACAGCTGGGTGCGCGAAATGGTCGATATCGTAAAAACTTCCGATGTCTCGGGTGAACGTCTGGTCTTCGAGGTCAGCGAAAAAGCGGCGATGGAAAACATCGACGCCACGGCGGCCTTCATCGACCAGTTGCGCCCGCTGGGCGCGCGTTTTGCGCTGGATGATTTCGGCACCGGCTTCAGCTCTTTTTATTACCTGAAACGCTTTAAAGTCGACTATCTGAAAATTCACCGCAGTTTCACCCAGGACCTGCATGACAATGCGGAAAGCCGGGTATTCGTCAAGGCGGTCAACGGCCTTGCCCGCGACCTGAAGCGGCAGGTGGTCGCCAAAGGCGTTGAAAACGCCGAAACGCTGAAGCTGCTGAAGGATGCGGGAACGCTGTACGCGCAGGGCAAGTTCCTGCAGCCGGTAACCCGGCTCAGCGACGGCGGTGCAGCCACGCGTACGCGAAACAGCGAACGCGCCTGAGCTAGCACGGCGCTTTTTCGCACCGTCCCCTTAAAGCCGCGCGGCGCTTTTTCGCGCCGTCCCCTTAAAGCCGCGCAGTGCTTCTTCGCGCCGTTTTCCGCGCCGTCCTACTCACCACTCCCCTTTAAGGATTTTCTCGGCCCACAGCAGGCCGGTGACGGCCTTGGCTTCGGTGATGGTGCCATCGCGCACCCACGCCAGCGCCTCGGTCAGCGGCACCGTCATCACTTCGAGGAATTCATCCTCATCCAGCGCCGCACCGACCTGCGTCAGCCCGTCTGCGAGATAGAGCTCAATGCGCTCATCGGCATAGGCGATACACGGATGCAGCGTGGTCAGGTGGCGCCATGTCGTGGCCGTGTAACCGCACTCCTCGCGCAGTTCACGCTGTGCCGTGGCCAGAGGTTCCTCGCCACGATCAATCTTGCCGGCGGGAAGCTCGATGAAATGCCGTGCCAGCGGATAACGGAACTGGCGCTCGAGGACGATGGTGTCGGGATCGGGCCGGGCAATGATCATCGCCGCACCGGGATGGCGGATGTACTCCCGCGTCGCCTCTTTACCATTAGACAGGCGCACTGTATCGCGGCGCACGTGGAGCAGCACACCGTCGAACACCGGCTCCGAGCTCAGCGTGGTCTCGCTGAAATCCGCGGATTTGCGCTGCACCATGCCGGACACCCTCCGTTTACAGTCCCGGCTTGCGCCAGAAATAGCGATACACAAAACCGGGATAAGCAAATATCAGCGCCAGCAACAGCAGCGCCGCGTTGCTCCAGTCCATGGGTTGCAGGCCTGGAATCGGGGCCTAGATCGAAGCGCGGACGGCTTCGATACAGAGCACCATCAGCGGCTGCGGCGCGATGCCCAGTACCAGCACCGCAAGACCGTTCACGGTCAGCAGCGCGCGCACGTCACCCGAAGCCGTCACCGGCGCGGAATCCTGCGGTGCGTCGAAATACATCAGCTTGACTATGCGCAGGTAGTAGAAGGCGCCGATCAGCGAGAACACCACCGCGATCACCGCCACCCACCACCAGCCGATCTGCACCACGGCCTGCAGCACCGACAGCTTGGCGTAGAAACCGACCGTCGGCGGAATGCCCGCCATCGAGAACATCAGCAGCAGCATCAGGAAGGCATACCACGGGCTGCGCTGGTTGAGTCCCTTGTAGTCATCAAGGTTCTCGGCCTCGAAACCATCCCGGCTCAGCAGCAGGATGATGCCGAATGCGCCCAGCGTCATCAGCACGTAGACCACAACATAGAACATGCCGGCGCCGTAGCCATCAAGGGTGCCCGACAGCACGCCGAGCAGCAGGAAACCCATGTGCGAAATCGTCGAATACGCCAGCATGCGTTTCAGGTTGGTCTGCATGATCGCAGCGAGATTGCCGATGGCCAGCGACAGCACCGCCATGATCAGCAGCATCTGCCGCCATTCCTCGACCAGCGCGTCCGCACCCATGGCCTGCGCCAGCAGGCGCATCACAATGGCGAATGCGGCGAACTTGGGAGCGGAACCGATGAACAGCGTCACCGCGGTGGGCGCACCCTGATAGACGTCGGGCACCCACATGTGGAAGGGCACCGCGCCGAGCTTGAAGCCGAGCCCGGCGACAATGAACACCAGACCGAATACCAGCACCGCCTGTGTACGCACGCCCTCCGCGGACAACTGCGCAAGTTCGGTGATTTCCAGCGTGCCGGTGGCGCCGTAGAGCATCGACATGCCGTAGAGCAGCATGCCCGAGGCCAGCGCGCCCAGCACAAAATACTTCATCGCCGCCTCGGTTGCCTGCACCGAGTCGCGCTGCAGCGCGACCATCGCGTACAGCGACAGCGACAGCAGCTCCAGCCCCAGATACAGCGTCAGCAGGTGGTTGGCCGAGATCATCACCATCATGCCCAGCGTCGCGAACAGCGCCAGCGTGAAAAATTCGCCGCGGAACATGCCGCGCGCCGCGGTGTAGGCGCGGGCGTAGACCAGGATGGTGATCACCGCAAGGCAGGTCATCAGCTTCAGCGCGTCGGCCATCAGATCGTCGACGAACATGCCGCTGAAGGTATAGACCGGCTCGGCATTGCCAGTGAAAAAAGTCAGCACCGCGCAGCCGGCGAGCGTGAACTGGGTCAGGCCGTAAGTGAATATGCGGTTGTCGTCGCTGATGAACAGGTCAACGATCAGGATCAGGCAGGCCATCACGAGCAGGAACATCTCGGGATAGGCGGGCCACAGGGGGGTGATGTATTCCATGTTGTTTTACCTGATGCTTTCCCTGATTTTTCCCTGTTCGTCGCTTACTGCAACGGCAGTTTGCTGTACGACACGTGCGCCAGCAGTTCGCTGACCGAGACATGCAGCACCTCGGCAAAAGGTTGCGGCCACAAGCCCATGACCAGCACCAGCGCCGCGAGCACGCCCAGCACCAGGCATTCGCGGGCGTTGATGTCCCTGAGCTCTGCGACATGGTCATTGGCCACCGCGCCGAACATCACGCGTTTGTACATCCACAGCGTGTAGGCGGCGCCGAAAATCAGCGTGATCGCCGCGGCAAAGGCATACCAGAAGTTCGTTTTCATCGCGCCCAGGATCACCAGGAATTCACCGACAAAACCGCTGGTGCCCGGCAGGCCGGCATTCGCCATCGCAAACAGCATGAACAGCGCGGCGAACACCGGCATTTTATTGGCGACGCCGCCGTAATCGGCAATCTGCCGCGAGTGCATGCGGTCATACAGCACGCCGACGCAGAGGAACATCGCGGCCGAGATAAAGCCGTGCGAAATCATCTGCAGCACCGCGCCCTCGACGCCCTGGGTGTTGAAAATGAATATGCCCAGCGTGACAAAACCCATGTGCGAAATCGACGAATAGGCGATCAGCTTTTTCATGTCGGTCTGCACCAGCGCCACCAGCCCGATGTAGACCACGGCGATCAGCGACAGCGCAATCACCACCGGTGCCAGATAGATACTGGCATCGGGCACGATGGGCAGCGACAGTCGCAGGAAACCGTAACCGCCGAGTTTCAGCATGATCGCAGCCAGCACCACGGAGCCGCCGGTGGGCGCCTCGACGTGGGCATCGGGCAGCCAGGTATGCACCGGCCACATCGGCACCTTGACCGCAAAAGCCATAAAAAATGCAATAAAAACAATTACTTGCAGGGTAAGCGGCAGCGGCACTTCGTAGAGGTCGACCAGCGCGAAACTGCCGCCCGCAACGTTGTAGAGATAGATCAGCGCAACCAGCGACAGCAGCGAACCGAGCAGCGTGTAGAGGAAAAACTTGGTTGCCGCATAGACCCGGTTGGGTCCGCCCCAGACGCCGATGATGATGAACATCGGGATCAGCGTCGACTCGAAAAACACGTAGAACAGCATGGCATCAAGCGCACAGAACACGCCGTTCATCAGGCCCGACAGTATCAGTAACGCCGCCATGTACTGCGCCACCCGCGACTGGATGACCTGCCAGCTGGCGATCACCACCAGCACCGTGGTCAGGCTGTTCAGCAGGATCAGCAGCAGCGAAATGCCGTCGATACCGAGGTGGTAATAGACATTGAAACTTTCGATCCACGGCGCGCGATGCACAAACTGGAAACCGACCGCCTGCGCATCAAAGCCGGTGTACAGCGGTATGGTCACCAGAAAACCGAGGATCGCTCCGATCAATGCGATCACCCGCGCTGTCTGCGCATTGCGGTCGCCGCCGGTGAACAGCACCGCGGCGCCAGCGATGATCGGCACCCAGATGGCGAGGCTCAGTAAGGGCAATGCATGCATCATCAGTTGTTTTTCTTCAGTTTCAGCGGATTAACGCCCAGGTCAGCAGCGCCAGGACGCCGAAAATCATCGCGAAGGCATAGTGGTAGATGTAGCCCGACTGCAGCTCGCGCACTACCGAGGCAATCCAGCCGACCAGACGCGCCGAGCCGTTGACCATCACATTGTCGATCACCGCGATGTCGCCGCCCTTCCACAGTCCCGTACCCAGTGCGCGCGCGCCGCCGGCAAAGAACCAGTCGTTGAAACGGTCGAGGCCGTATTTCTCCATCAGTATCGTCACCACCACGCCCCACTTGCGGCGTAACTTTGCCGGCAATTCCGGACGCACGATATAGAGGAACCAGGCCGTGCCGGCGCCGGCCACCGCCAGCCAGAACGGCAGCGTAGCCAATGCATGGGTCATCATCGCAATGACACCGTGGAATTCTGCGGCCAGCGCCGCCATCGCGGTATGTGCCGGATGGACCGTAATGGCACTACCGAAATAATTGCCATGGACGAAAGTGCCGATCAGCCAGCCCGCACACACCGACGGGATCGCCAGCAGCACCAGCGGCACCCAGACCACGGCCGGCGATTCGTGCGGGGCGTGGCTGCCATGACCGTCACGCTCATTTTTGTGCTCATTTTTGTGCTTATCATGCGCATGATCGCCATGAGAATGGTCGTCATGCTTATGCTCATCGTGATGCGCTGCTGCAGCCGCCTCGGCATCCGCCGCCTTGACGTCGGGATGCTGCGGATCGGCAAAACGTTCCTTGCCGTGGAATGCGTAGAACACCAGGCGGAAGGAATAGAAGCCGCCGACGAAGACGCCCGCCACTGCCAGCGCATAGGCAAACCCGGCGCCGGGCACCGTGGCGTGATGCAGCGCCTCGACGATGGTTTCTTTCGAGAAAAAACCGGCAAAGGGCGGCAGGCCGGCGTTGGCCAGCGCGCCGATCAGCACCGTCATGTAGGTGATCGGCATATATTTCGCGAGGCCGCCCATCTTGCGCATATCCTGCTGGTGATGCATGGCGATGATCACCGAACCGGCGCCGAGAAACAGCACGGCCTTGAAAAAGGCATGGGTAAAAAGATGAAATATCGCCGCGGAGTAGGCGGAGGCGCCCAGCGCCATGGTCATGTAACCCAGCTGCGACAGCGTCGAATAGGCGACCACGCGTTTGATGTCGTACTGCACGGTGGCGATCAGCGCCATGAAGAAGGCGGTGATCGCACCGATGATCAAGACGAAGGACAACGCGGTTTCCGACAGCTCAAACAGCGGCGACATCCGCGCCACCATGAAGATGCCGGCGGTGACCATCGTCGCGGCATGGATCAGCGCAGAGATCGGCGTCGGACCTTCCATCGAATCCGGCAGCCAGACATGCAGCGGAAACTGCGCCGATTTTCCCATGGCGCCGATGAACAGCAGGATGCAGATCACGGTCATCAGCGACCAGCTCTCGCCCGGGAACAGCTCAATGCTGTTGCCGGCGAGGCGCCCGGCGCCGGCGAACACCGCGGCATAATCCAGCGTGCCGAAATACATCAGCACCAGCGCAATGCCGAGCAGGAAGCCGAAGTCACCGACACGATTGACCAGAAAGGCCTTCAGGTTGGCGTAGATCGCCGTCGGACGGGTGTACCAGAAGCCGATCAGCAAATACGACACCAGCCCTACTGCTTCCCAGCCGAAAAACAGTTGCAGGAAGTTGTTGCTCATCACCAGCATCAGCATCGAGAAGGTGAACAGCGAGATGTAGCTGAAGAAGCGCTGATAGCCGGGATCGTCAGCCATGTATCCGATGGTGTAGATATGCACCATCAGCGACACAAAGGACACCACCATCATCATCGTCGCCGACAGCGGGTCGATCAGGAAGCCGATCTCGAAGCGGATATTGCCGGACACCAGCCAGGTGTAGACCGGGCCGTTGAAAATATTGCCGCCCATCACGTCGCGGTAAACCAGGAAGGACGTAACCAGGCACACCACCATGCCGAGGATGGTCACCGTGTGCGCGGCGCGGCGGCCGATGGCCTTGCCGAACAGGCCGGCGATGATCGCTCCGGCGAGCGGCGCCAGCGGCACCAACAGATAGAGTTTTTGCATCTCGGTCATGACCGCATCAGCCCTTCATCCGGTTGATGTCTTCAACATTGATGGTGTTCAGGTTGCGGAACAGCACCACCAGAATCGCCAGACCGATCGCTGACTCGGCGGCGGCGACGGTCAGGATGAAAAACACGAACACCTGCCCCGCGATATCACCGCGAAAATATGAAAAAGCGATGAAATTCATGTTCACCGCCAGCAGCATCAGCTCGATCGCCATCAGCAGCACGATCAGGTTTTTGCGGTTCAGGAATATGCCGATCACCGAGATCGCGAACAGGATCGCGCCCAGCACCAGGTAGTGCGACAGGGAAATCATTGCTCTCCCCCTGAGGATTGCGGATTGAGGATTGAGGATTGAGAAATCCCCAACCCTGCGATGCGCGCTTTCCTCAGCGATAAAAGCTCAATCCTCATCACTCAATCCTCAATCCTCAATCCTGTTTCTCGGCCGGCATCGACACGATGCGCACCCGGTCTTCGCGGCGCACGTTGATCTGCGCCGCCGGGTCGATGTATTTACCGTGTTTCCGTCGGCGCAGCGTCAGCGCAATCGCGGCGACGATGGCCACCAGCAGGATCACTGCGGCCAGTTCGAAGGGATAGACGTAATCGGTATAGAGCAGCCGGCCCAGTTCCTTGGTATTGCTGTAACCCGCCACGGCCGGATCAGGACGCGGCGCCTCACCCAGCCCGAAGTAAGGCTGGATCAGATACACCATCATCTCGAGGATCAGAAACACCGCAACCAGGGCGCCCACCGGCAGATAACTCCAGAATCCTTCGCGCAGCCGCGTCAGGTTGATGTCGAGCATCATCACCACGAACAGGAACAGCACCATCACCGCGCCGACATAGACCAGCACCAGCGCAATACCGAGGAACTCGGCCTCAAGCTGTATCCACAACCCCGCCGCCGTGCAGAACGCCAACACCAGGAACAACGCGGCATGCACGGGATTGCGCGCGGTAATGACGCGTAATGCGGCGAATACGAGGATAGCCGCAAAAAACCAGAACATGAAATCTTGAAATGTCATAATTTCGGTGAACGAGTGAAAAGTGAACGGGTGAACGGGGAACCCCCCGGCCACGATGCACTTTCCGCTTTTACTCGTTCACTTTTCACCCGTTCACTCGTTCACTGTTATCGATACGCCGCATCAGCCGCGCGATCCTTGGCAATCTGCTCTTCATAGGCATCACCGATCGCGAGCAGCATCGGTTTGGTATAAATCAGGTCGCCGCGTTTTTCGCCGTGGTATTCGAAGATTCGCGTCTCGACTATCGCATCCACCGGGCACGATTCCTCGCAAAAGCCGCAGAAAATACACTTGGTCAGGTCGATGTCGTAGCGCGTGGTGCGGCGCGTGCCGTCGTCACGCTGCTCGGATTCGATGGTGATCGCCAGCGCCGGACACACTGCCTCGCACAGCTTGCAGGCGATGCAGCGTTCCTCGCCGTTGGGATAACGGCGCAAGGCATGGAGCCCGCGGAAGCGCGGGCTCTGCGGGGTTTTTTCCTCCGGATATTCAACGGTGATTTTGCGCGCGAAGAGGTAGCGGCCGGTGACGGCCATGCCCTTCAGCAGCTCGAACAGCAGGAAGGTGTTAAAGAATTTGCCGATGCTCCGGATCATCATTTCCACCATATCCACAGCGGGGTTTGCATCCAGGCCCCGAGCACCACGATCCACACCAGCGTGACCGGAATGAACACTTTCCAGCCCAGACGCATGATCTGGTCGTAGCGATAACGCGGGAACGTCGCACGGAACCACAGGAACAGCGACGCAACAAAAAAGATCTTGGCAAAAAGCCAGCCAAAACCGCCGGTGCCGAGCACGCCCCACGACGCCGGGAACGGCGACAGCCAGCCGCCGAGGAACATGACCGAAGTCAGCGTCGAGATCAGGATCATCGCCGAGTATTCCGCCAGCGAAAACACGGCGAAGGTCATGCCTGAATATTCGACGTGGAAGCCGACAATCTCCGATTCACCCTCGGCGACGTCGAAGGGCGCGCGATTGGTCTCTGCCACCCCGGAGATCAGGTAGGTGATAAACAGCGGAAACAGCGGCAGCCAGAACCAGCCAAACAGGCCGGCGCCGTTCTGCTGCGCCTTGACGATCTCGCTCAGGTTCAGGCTTTGCGCGGCCATCAGCACGCCGACCAGAGAGAAACCCATCGCGATTTCATAGGACACGATCTGCGCCGCTGAGCGCAGGCTGCCGAGAAAGGCATATTTGGAATTCGACGCCCAGCCGGCAATGATGATGCCGTAGACGCCCAGCGAGGTCATCGCCATCAGATAAAGCAGGCCGGCGTCGATGTTTGACAGGATCAGTTCCGGCGAGAACGGAATCACCGCCCACGCCGCAAGCGCCGGTCCCAGGGCCATCACCGGTGCCAGCACGAACAGGACCTTGTTCGAGCCCGTCGGGATGATCACTTCCTTGAACAGCAGCTTGAGACCGTCGGCAATCGGTTGTGCCCAGCCACCGAGCCAGCGGATGCCGAAGAAGGTCACGCGGTTCGGGCCCTTGCGGATCTGCATGTAGCCGATCAGCTTGCGCTCCCACAACGTCAGGTAGGCCACGCACAGCATCAGCGGCGCGACGATCAGCATGATCTTGACCAGCGTCCACACCACCGGCCACAGCGGGCCGAGCAGCGCCTGCGGGTAAGCGAGCAGCGAATCGAGCATCAGACGACCACCTTCTGCGCCTGAGCCACGCGCTCAAGCGCCAGCGCCGCATCGCTTGCACCGAGTGCTGCGGTTTCCGCGCGGGCCAGTGCGAGGCGCACACAATCCTTGGGCAGTTTATCGTCGATGGCATACGGCACAGTCGCTGCACCGCCATCCTGCGCGACGCGCAAAAAATCACCATCACGCAAACCGAGTTGATCAGCCAGCGCGCGATTCATCAGCGCCACGGGCGATTGCGCATCGCGGGTTTTTTGCAGGCTGGGTGCGCGGCGCGCCAGTGCGTCAGCGGCGTAGATCGGCACTTCGGCGATCCGCGCCGTGCCGGCCGTCACTGCCGGCAATGTGCCGAGTGTGTATTGTAAATTATTGTTTTTATTGAATATTTCAGTCTTGCCGTGGAGTGCTTCGCGCTGCGCGTCGTCGGCACCGTCGTGCTCGAAACCGGCGAGCCCCAGCAGATTGCCGAGCACGCGCAATACTTTCCATGCCGGCCGCGTTTCACCCAGCGGCTTCACCACACCGTTGAAAGTCTGCACACGGCCTTCGGTGCTGATGTAGGTGCCGGCGGTTTCGGTGAACGGCGCAATCGGCAACAGCACATGCGCGTAGTCAGTGGCGCCGTGCTGGAACGGACTCATCGCAACCACCAGTTCCGCCTGTTTCAGCGCCGCCATCGCCTGCCGCGGGTCATGCATGTCGAGTTCGGGCTCAACACCGAGCAGCAGGTACGCTCTCAGCGGCGCCTCGATCATCTGCCGCGCGTTTTTACCGGTGACCTTAGCGGTGGGCACACAGCCGGCGACATAGCCGCCAACGCTGTTCGCGGCCGCACCGAGGAAACCAAAGGGACAGCCGAGAACTTCACCCAGCGCCTGTGCCAGCGCATGTAGCGCGCCAGCGGCGCCATGTTGTTCTGCAAAGTTACCGAGGAATACACCCGCCTTCCCGCCCGAAGTCAGACTTTCAGCAATACGTTTAGCGGCATCATTAACCGTGACTCCAGCCACTGCGCCGCGCACCGCTTCCGGCACCGCGGCATTCTTGATTTCGGCAACCGCCTTCACCACCTGCGCCAGCGTCTGCGGCAACAGTGCCGGTGCAACGATGACCTTGTTGGCAACGCGCATCAGCAAATCGTCATCGGCGGCATGAATCAGGTTGAGCTGGGTCTGTTTTTTCGTCGACTGGCGCAGGCGGTGCGAGAGCAGCGGATGATCCTTGCGCAGCGTGGATCCGACCACCAGCACTCGGTCCAGCGCGGCGATGTCGGCGATGTTCATGCCCAGCCAGGGAATGCCTGCCAGTTTGCCGTCGGCGCTGAAATCCGCCTGACGCAAACGGAAATCAACATTTCCGGAACCAAAACCGCGCAGCAATTTCTGCAGCAGGTGCAGTTCTTCCAGCGTCTGGTGCGGTGTCGCCAGCGCGCCGATGGCATCGGCACCGTTCGCCGCCTTGATACGTTGCAGTTCCCTGGCGATGTATTCCAGCGCAACCGGCCATTCAACTTCCTGCCAGTTGCCACCCTGCTTCAGCATCGGCTTCGCCAGGCGTTTTTCGGAATTCAGCGCTTCGTAGGAAAAACGGTCCTTGTCCGACAGCCAGCATTCGTTGACAGCTTCGTTGTCGCGAGGCAAGGCACGCATCACGCGATTCTGCTTCATCTGCAGCGTCAGGTTGGAGCCGAGGCCGCAGTGCGGGCTGACTGAGGGCTTGCGCGTCAACTCCCAGGTGCGGGCGCTGTAGCGGAAGGGTTTTGAGGTCAGCGCGCCGACCGGACACAGGTCAATGACATTGCCCGACAGTTCCGAATCGACGGTTTTACCGACGAAGGTGATGATTTCGGCATGCTCGCCGCGGCCGATCATCCCCAGTTCCATGATGCCGGCAATTTCCTGACCGAAACGCACGCAACGCGTGCAATGGATGCAGCGCGTCATGTCGGTAGAGATCAGCGGGCCGAGGTTCTTGTTGGCGACGACGCGTTTGTCTTCCTCGTAACGCGAGCCGCTTGCACCGTAACCGACCGCGAGATCCTGCAACTGGCATTCGCCGCCCTGATCGCAGATCGGGCAATCCAGTGGATGGTTGATCAGCAGGAATTCCATGACGCCCTTCTGCGCGTTCACCGCAGTGTCCGAATGCGTCCACACCTTCATGCCGTTGGTGACCGGCGTTGCACAGGCTGGCAGCGGTTTCGGCGCCTTCTCCACCTGCACCAGACACATGCGGCAGTTGGCGGCGATCGACAGTTTCCTGTGATAACAGAAGTGCG
Organism: Burkholderiales bacterium; assembly: GCA_038316355.1. Lineage (GTDB taxonomy): Bacteria > Pseudomonadota > Gammaproteobacteria > Burkholderiales > SG8-41. The sequence continues at coordinate 11,581 of JBBQAO010000059.1, read as the reverse complement.
GCACGTAGATGCCTGCCTTGTTGGCCGCATCCATTACGGTGCTGCCTTCGGGCACTTCCATCAACTTACCGTCCAGTTCAAGTTCTAGCATGGCAGATGCTCACAAATCCCCCCTCGCCGTCCCTCATCCCTGACCCTTCTCCCACAGGGAGAAGGGAAACATTTGCCTCCCCTCGCCCTTCGGGAGAGGAGGCGGGGGTGAGGGAACGATGGGACGGGGGCGAAAGTTAGCGACATCGATTTATACATACGGCGCCACCAGGCACTTCTTGTGGTCGATGTGGTATTGGAATTCGTCGCGAAAATTCTTGATGAAGGCGCGCACCGGCATCGCTGCCGCGTCACCCAGCGCGCAGATCGTGCGCCCCTGGATGTTGTCGGCCACCTTGTTCAGCATATCGAGGTCTTCGGGGCGGCCCTGGCCGTGTTCGATACGGTGGACCATCCGGTATAGCCAGCCGGTGCCTTCGCGGCACGGCGTGCACTGGCCGCATGATTCTTCGTAATAGAAATACGACAGCCGCAGCAGCGACTTCACCATGCAGCGCGTCTCGTCCATCACGATCACCGCGCCGGAACCGAGCATCGAGCCCGCCTTGGCAATGGAGTCATAGTCCATGTCGGTGGCCATCATCACATCAGCGGTCAGCACCGGCATCGACGAACCACCGGGAATCACCGCTTTCAGCTTGCGCCCGTCGCGCATGCCACCGGCCATTTCTAGCAGCTTGGGGAAAGGTGTGCCGAGTTTGACTTCGAAATTGCCCGGCCGCGCCACGTCACCCGACACCGAAAACAGCTTGGTGCCGCCGTTGTTGGGCTTGCCGAGGTTGAGGAAGGCCTCGCCGCCGTTGACGATGATCCACGGCACCGCAGCGAAGGTTTCGGTGTTATTGATGGTGGTCGGTTTACCGTAGAGCCCGAAGCTCGCCGGGAACGGCGGCTTGAAGCGCGGCTGGCCTTTTTTGCCTTCGAGCGACTCCAGCAGCGCAGTTTCTTCGCCGCAGATATAGGCGCCGTAACCGTGGTGGCCATGCAACTGGAACGAAAAATCGGTACCAAGGATTTTGTCGCCGAGATAACCCGCGGCGCGCGCTTCATCCAGCGCCTCATCAAAACGCTCATAGACGTCCCACACTTCGCCGTGGATATAGTTATAACCCACGGTGATGCCCATCGCGTAACCGCCGATGATCATGCCTTCGATCAGGCTGTGCGGGTTATAACGCAGGATGTCGCGGTCCTTGAATGTGCCCGGCTCGCCTTCGTCCGAATTGCACACGAGATATTTCTGGCCGGGAAACTGCCGCGGCATGAAGCTCCACTTCAGCCCGGTCGGAAAACCCGCGCCGCCACGACCGCGCAAAGCCGATTTTTTCAGCTCGTTGACGATCTGCTCGGGCGGAATTTTCTCGGCAATGATTTTTTTCAGCGCGGCATAACCGCCACGCTCTTCGTAATCCCTGAGCTTCCAGTTTAAACCGTTGACGCCTTTCATGATCACGGCGTCGGGGCCAAAAATGTCCGCAGCGAACGGAGGCGTGGGCAAACCCATGGGCAGACCCATTATTCGGCCTCCCCTGACTCTTTCGAACTCATTTTCAGCTTGCCAATCAACTGATCAATTTTTTCCGGGCTCATCGCACACAGCATCAGCTTGTTGTTCTGCAACAGCACCGGCGCATCGCCGCAGGCGCCCATGCACTCGCCTTCCTTCAGCGTGAAACAGCCATCGGCGGTGGTTTCGTTGTAACCGATGCCCAGCGCTTTTTTCAGGTGTTCGGCAGCCAGCGTCGCGCCCTGCAATGCACAAGGGAGATTGGTACAGATAGTCAGCTTGTATTTGCCGACCGGCTTCATGTTGTACATGGTGTAGAAGGTCGCGACCTCATACACCGCAACCGGCGGCATACCCAGGTACTGAGCCACGAAGTCCATGGTCTCGGTGGACAGCCAACCCTTCTCGTCCTGGGCGATGGTCAGCGCCGCCATCACCGCCGAATCCTTGCGCTCCGACTGGTATTTGGCAACGGCCTTGTCGATTTTCGCCAGTGAAGCAGGAGAAAGCGGGGTGACAGGAATTGTTGGGGCGTTCATCGCTCACTCACCGGTCAATCTCCCCAAACACGATGTCTTGGGTTCCAATGATCGCCACCACATCGGCAATCATGTGGCCGCGGGCCATTTCGTCGAGCGCCGCCAGATGGGCAAAACCAGGCGCACGGATTTTCAGCCGGTACGGCTTGTTGGCGCCATCGGACACCAGATAAATGCCGAACTCGCCCTTGGGATGCTCCACCGCCGCATAAGCCTCCCCCGGCGGCACATGCATGCCCTCGGTGAACAGCTTGAAATGATGGATCAACTCTTCCATGTTGGTTTTCATCGCCACGCGCGACGGCGGCGCCACCTTGTGGCTGTCGGCCATCACCGGCCCCGGGTTCTTGCGCAGCCATTCAACGCACTGACGGACGATGCGGTTCGACTGGCGCATTTCTTCGATGCGCACCAGGTAACGGTCATAACAGTCGCCGTTGACACCCACCGGGATGTCGAAATCCAGGCGGTCATAGACTTCATAAGGCTGCTTCTTGCGCAGATCCCATTCGATGCCCGAACCGCGCAGCATCGGACCGGTAAAGCCCAGCGACAGCGCGCGTTCCGGCGACACCACACCGATGCCGACCGTGCGCTGTTTCCAGATGCGGTTGTCGGTCAGCAGGGTTTCGTATTCGTCGACATAGGTCGGAAAACGTTTGCTGAAATCATCGATGAAATCAAGCAGCGAACCCTGGCGGTTTTCGTTGAGCTGCCTGGTCGCGGCAGCGTTGTGGATACGCGTTGCGGTGTACTGCGGCATCGTATCCGGCAGGTCGCGGTAGACGCCGCCCGGGCGGTAATAGGCCGCATGCATGCGCGCGCCCGACACCGCCTCATAGACGTCGAACAGGTCTTCGCGCTCGCGAAAGCAGTACAGAAAAATCGTCATCGCGCCGATGTCCAGCCCGTGCGCGCCCAGCCACAGCAGGTGATTCAGCAGACGGGTGATCTCGTCGAACATCACGCGGATGTACTGCGCGCGCTCCGGCACTTCGAGGCCCAGCAGCCTCTCGATCGCCATCACGTAGGCATGCTCGTTGGCCATCATCGACACGTAGTCGAGGCGGTCCATGTACGGCACGGACTGGATGAAGGTCTTGTGTTCAGCGAGTTTTTCGGTCGCACGATGCAACAGGCCGATATGCGGATCGGCGCGCTCAATGACCTCGCCGTCCAGCTCCAGTACCAGGCGCAGCACGCCGTGGGCAGCCGGATGCTGCGGGCCAAAGTTCATCGTGTAGTTTTTGATTTCAGCCATTTAAAAAAATTCGGCCACGGAGGGCACAGAGTTCACAGAGAAAACCCTGTAACGTTCTGATTTCCTGTCTTGTCTCTGTGTTCTCTGCGTCCTCTGTGGCAAACGTTTTTCAGGAAAAATTTCAAATCATCCTTTGCGGAAACCTTCGGAGTCCGCGTAGTTCTCCTCACGGACGATGCGCGGCGTGACCACGCGCGGCTCGATGGTCACCGGCTGGTAAATGACGCGCTGCTGGTCGGGGTCGTAACGCATTTCGACGTTGCCCGACAGCGGGAAATCCTTGCGGAACGGATGGCCGACAAAACCGTAGTCGGTCAGCAGCCGGCGCAGGTCCGGATGGCCGGTGAACATGATGCCGTAGAGATCAAAGGCCTCGCGCTCATACCAGTTGGCGGACGACCACAGGTCGAGCACCGATGCCACCACCGGGAAACTGTCGTCCGGCGCAAATACACGCAACCGCACCCGCCAGTTGTGGGCAATGCTCAGCAGGTGGTACACCACCGCGAAGCGCGCACCCTTCCAGGCACCTTCACCGTGATCGCTGTAATCCACGCCGCAGAGATCGATCAATTGCTCGAAATGCAGGGCAGGATCGTCACGCAGGATGGCGCCGGCGGCGAGCAGCTGTTCCGCCTTCACCACCACCGTCACCTCGCCCAGCGCCGTGGTCGCGCTGACCAGCTTGTCGCCGAGTGCGGTCTGCAGCGCAGCGGTCAGGGTTTCGATTCGGGTGGTCATGAAGGGTTGGCTGGCGGCTGATGACGGCTAGCGGGAAATGGTGTTGGTGCGCTTGATCTTGTTCTGCAACTGGATGATGCCGTAGAGCAATGCCTCGGCGGTCGGCGGACAGCCCGGCACGTAAATATCCACCGGCACGATGCGATCGCAACCACGCACCACGGAATAGGAATAGTGGTAATAACCGCCGCCGTTGGCGCAGGACCCCATCGAGATCACCCAGCGCGGCTCGGCCATCTGGTCATAAACCTTGCGCAGCGCCGGCGCCATCTTGTTGCACAAGGTGCCGGCAACAATCATCACGTCGGACTGGCGCGGGCTGGGACGGAACACGATGCCGAAACGGTCGAGGTCGTAACGCGCAGCGCCGGCATGCATCATTTCCACCGCGCAACAGGCCAGGCCGAAAGTCATCGGCCACAACGAGCCGGTGCGCGTCCAGTTGACCAGTGCGTCCACCGACGTGGTGATGAAACCCTTGTCGTTGAGATTCTCGTTGATGGTTTCGATGGCGCCCATATTTAGTTACCTCGATACCGTTACGTGACTAAAGCTCATGTCGGCACCTCCGACCGTACCGGGGAGCAACCAACGCCCGGGCCGATGGCGCCCGAAACCGTTCGCCTTGCTGTTGATCCCCGTTCCCTCACTCCTGACCTCTCTCCCACAGGGAGAGAGGAAACACTTGCCGCCCTTCTCCCTCCGGGAGAAGGGCCGGGGATGAGGGACGGGGCCCCTGCTCGGTGGCTCACCGTGGCGCCTTCGACAATTTCTCGCAAGATAATAATTGCCCGGCGGCGGCGCCCGAACGCATTCGCCTGACTCGCATCCCCGGGCAAGCCCGGGGCCCCTGCTCGGTGGCTCATGCGTTCACTCCCACTCCAACGCCCCCTTTTTCCACTCGTAGATAAAACCTACAACCAGAATGGCAAGGAAAATCATCATGGAAAAGAACCCGAACAGGCCGATTTCCCGCAACACCACGGCCCACGGAAACAGGAAGGCAATTTCAAGGTCGAACAGGATGAACAGGATCGCGACCAGGTAATAACGCACGTCGAAGCGCATGCGCGCGTCTTCGAAAGCCTCAAAGCCGCACTCGTAGGGGGACAGTTTCTGCTCGCCGGGCCGATGTGACCCGACGGCACGGCTGGCGATCCAGCCGGCGGCAACCGGAGCGACGCCGAAGGCGAGGCCTACGGCGATAAACATCAGAATCGGAAAATAACCTTCCAGCATCTGCTGCCTTCTGCAACGTTACGTGAAACTTTGCGGCCCGCGTGTCGGGCGCCCCTGCACTGCCTGCCACTTCAACAACACCCAATCTGGTGTCGACGGAGAGACTCGAACTCTCACGGCTTTCGCCACCGCCCCCTCAAGACGGCGTGTCTACCAATTCCACCACGTCGACTTATTTGCTGCGGTCACGAAACCGGCAAGGCTGCTGCGCCCGGTTTTATCACCCTGCTTACTTCGGCACCTTACTTTGGTACCTTACTTTGGTACCTTACTTTGGTACCTTCCCCGCCTTGGCATCACCCTCGGCGGCGACCGGTGCCTGCGGCACCGGTACCGCGGAAGCCGGCACTGCCGGCGGCGGAGTTGGTATCTGTGCGGGCAACGACGACGACGCGGGTTGCTCCACCGGTTGCGCCATGATGCCTTTGTCCGTGGTTTTCTTGGACGAGACTATGGTCAGGCTGATACTTGATATGAAAAATATCGTCGCCAGAACCGCCGTAGTCCGGCTGAGGAAGTTCGCAGAGCCGGACGAACCGAACACGCTGCCCGCGGAACCGCTGCCGAACGCCGCGCCCATGTCGGCACCCTTGCCGTGTTGCAGCAGCACCAGACCGATGATGGTCAATGCTGCGATTACGTGTACCACAAAAATCGCGACTTCCATACTGTTCCCGCCTTAAGGTTTCTGCGCCGCCGCCCGGCAGATCGCAGCAAATTCTTCAGCCACCAGCGCAGCACCGCCGATCAGGCCGCCATCAATATCCGGCATCGCAAACAACTGCCCGGCATTGCCCGCCTTCACGCTGCCGCCATACACAATACGCACTGCATCAGCCACCGCAAGATCCGCACCCGCCACCTGGCTGCGGATGAACGCATGCACTGCCTGCGCTTCCTCTGGCGTTGCCGTCTTGCCGGTACCGATCGCCCACACTGGTTCATAGGCAATCACCGAATTCCGCAACGCCGCCGCACCTGAACGCCTGATCACCGCCTGCAACTGCCGGGCGACCACTGCTTCAGTCGTCCCGGCTTCGCGTTCTGCCAGCGTTTCACCGACGCACAGGATCGGCTGCAATCCCGCCTGCTGCGCCACTGCAAACTTCTCCGCCACCAGCTCATCGCTCTCGCCGAACAGCGCGCGCCGTTCGGAATGCCCGACGATCACATGGCTACAACCCAGATCCTTCAGCATCGCCGCCGAAACACCACCGGTGAAGGCGCCGTTGCCGTACTGGCACAAGTCCTGCCCGCCCAGCGCCGTTTTCGAACCACGGAGCAGCGGTTGCACCTGCGACAGATAAACATACGGCGGACAAACAACGGTTTCGACGGCGGCAATTCCCGCCAGCGCCGGTAGCAGAACCTGCAACAAGGCCTCGTTCGAGGCCAGATTGCCATTCATTTTCCAGTTACCTGCGACGAACTTGACCCGCATTTCCGATCCAGCTTGAGTAAACCGTCCGATTTTACCGATTGCACCGAATCCGGTCAATTTGAACCGGTTGTTGTTGCGCCGCGAAAGCTGTATGAATTAAAAGGATTTTCGCCGATTACGCCTGCCGTGACCACGGCGCAAATGCGCTGCACCATGGCTGGCTTGGGTTGCTCCACATACAGATCCTCATAAGCCACCACCCGGGCTGAGCCCACGGCACGCAGCAATTCGCCCCGCTGCAGCAGAAAATCCGGGTTGGCGGGACGGCCGTAAGCCTCGTTGCCCTGCGCAAAAGTCTCGTAAATCAGCACGCCGCCCGGTGCCAGCGCCGCCATCAGGGCCGGAAATAGCGGCCGGTGCAGGTAATTGGTAACGACGATGGCGGCAAACTGCTGTCCGGCATAGGGCCAAGGACCATTTTCGATGTCGGCACACAGCGCGGCAATAGCGGATTGGCCGGATTGCGCTGCCAGCACGGCGATCGCAGCGGGATCACGATCCACAGCAGCTACCGGATGGCCGCGCGCGGCAAAAAACAGCGCATGGCGACCGCCGCCGCAGGCCACGTCCAGCACCGGACCGCCAGCGCGCACCAGCGGCGCCCAGCGGTCCACCCATGTTGAAGGTTCGGCAATCCCCGGATGTCCGCTTTTCACTGTTACCGCGCCTCGATACTGAAAATCATATTGTAATCAATCACATCCGGAACCATGAGGATGAACCGGCAGCCCATGAAGCCCTTGCCTTGCTTGCTGAAACTCCTCTAGTCTCTGTGCTGCGTCAAACAAAAAAACAAAAATCAGCACACACCAGCAATCCCGGGGCAATCCCGGGCATCCATACGCCAACACGGAGGGAACCATGCTTGCACGCCTACTCGTATCGCTGTTGCTGTTCTCGGTTGCAGGTTTTGCGGCAGCACAGGCGCCGTATCCGGCCAAACCAATGCGCATGATCATCCCCTACCCGCCGGGCGGCGGCACCGACATCCTCGGCCGCCCGATCGCCAAGCTGCTCGGAGACAGGCTGGGACAACAAGTGCTCGTCGACAACCGTGGCGGCGCCTCCGGCATGGTCGGGGCCGAAATCGCAGCACGCAGCGCGGCTGACGGCTACACCATCCTGATGAGCACCTCGGGCGAAGTCGCGCTGAACGTCGCGCTGTATCCGAAAATGAGCTACGACCCGATCAGGGATTTCACACCCATCACACAGGTCGGCATATCCCCGCTGGTGCTGGTGGTGCATCCCTCGCTGCCGGCAAAAAACATGAAGGAATACATCGCGCTGGCAAAGAAACAGCCGGGTGCGATCAGCTACGCATCGATCGGATCTGGCAGCGCGCAGCACATGGCGGGCGAGTGGATGAAGCTGCTGACCGGCATCGACGTCATTCACGTCGCCTACAAGGGAGGCGGTCCACAACTGACCGACCTGCTGGGCGGCCACTCACCGAGCGCCTTCCTCGCTTTGCCGGTCGCGGCGCCCCATATCAAGAGCGGCCGCATTCGTGCGGTCGGCATGACTTCAGCGCAGCGCTCCTCGGCCTTCCCTGAGGTGGCGACTTTCGCTGAATCCGGCATGCCGGGTTTCGAAGTCAGCCAGTGGTGGGCAATCTTCGTGCCGCGCGGCACCGCGAACGACATCGTGAAAAAACTGCACGCGGAAATTTCCGTCATCGTCAAGAACGCGGAAATGAAGGGGCGCATGGCCGAACTGGGCGTAGACCCCGTCGGCGGCACGCCGGAACAGCTGGGTGATCTGGTGCGCACCGAAATCGCCAAGTTCAAGAAGATAGTTGCTGACGCAAAAATCACACTGAACTGAGTCACGCTGAACTGATAGGGGGGGAATCCGTTCGGCCTTGGACAAGCTGGGGACGAACGGAGAGACCTGTCGCGTTCAGGTCACACGGATGTTCTTGAACTGCCACGGATCCGAGGCATCGACGTCCTCGGCGAACGGGTGGTTGCGGCCCTGCAGCGGCGTCCAGTCGGAATAGGCACCCACCACCTTGCCCAGATAGGGATTGGCGATCTCCAGCACGCGGCGGAAATCCATGCCCTCGGGATCAATGATGCCGGCCTGCGGATTCTCCATCGCCCACACGATCCCGCCGAGCACACCGGCGGACACCTGCAGGCTGGTCGCATTGTTGTACGGCGCGAGTTTGCGTGCCTCGTCGATCGACAGCTGCGAGCCATACCAGTAAGCGCCCTTCTTGTGTCCCAGCAGCAGCGCGCCCAGTTCGTCGGTACCCTCAGTGATCTCGTCGCGGTACAGCCGGCGCTGTTCCTGCCCCACCCAGTTGCGTCCCGCCAGCTCATGCACCGACAGCACGGTGTCGTCGCACGGGTGATAGGCGTAGTGACAGGTCGGCCGGTACAGCACCTGATCGCCTTTTCTGACGGTCAGGTAATCCGAAATCGAAATCGCCTCGCCGTGGGTGATCAGAAATCCGTGAAACGCGCCGGCGTTCGGCGTCCATGTCCGCACCTTCACCGAAGCACCGGGGCGATCCAGGTAAATCGCCGCCTTGCAGCCGTGGTCATGATGCCGCCCTTCGGGCGGAAAATATTTTTCATGCGAACCCCAGCCCAACTCACAGGGCTGCGAGCCTTCGCCGATGAAGCCGTCCACCGACCAGGTATTGACGAACTCGCCGACCCGTTTGCGCGGCAGGGCGTACTGGGTGTCGCGCTCCGAGCAATGAATGCTCTTCACACCCAGATCCATCGCCAGTTGCGCCCATTCCGCCTTCGACTGCGGAATCGCAGTGTGGCCGAGGATGTCTTTTCCCAGATTGACCAGCGCCTGTTTCACCCAGTGTGAAATCAAACCGGGGTTGGCACCGTGCGTCGGGATCACCGTCGGTCCGGCCGGGAATTTCCTGCGCAATGCGATCACTTCCTCGCGCTGTCCGTAGTTGGAACGGCGCGAAGCCGACACCGACTGGTCGGTATAACCACCCGCCCACGGCTCGATGCACGAATCGGTGTAGAGAATGCCGTGTTCGCAGCAAAACCCGATCAGCGCGGAGCTCGCCACGTCAACCGACAGATTGATCAGCAGATCGCCCCGCTCCAGCCTGGGGCCAAGGATCGCGCGATAGTTTTCGCGCGTGAGGGGGTTTATTTCGTAACGGATGCCGAAAGAGGCTGCTTCGGCGCGGCCGCGGTCATGCGCGGTGATGATGGATATCCGCTCTCTCGGCATGTCGATATGGCGCAGCAGGAGCGGAAGTACGCCTTGTGCGACGGAGCCGAAACCGATGAAAACGATTTTTCCCTGAAATTTGAAATACTTTGTATCTGCCATTTCATAAACTGGTGTTGTCGTTTTTAGGGAACCGCGAGTCTATCAATTTTTGTCCGGCGCGCACAGTAAAACCGGTCGTGGTCCGCTGCTGGCTATAATGTCCATCAAATTCCACCAAATCAACATGACCCCGGCAGCAGGCACACGCTGACCGGCGCAAACCCGGGATCCGACATGGCTGAAACCAATCCGCAGACCGCAGCTTCGCCAGCCGTGCAAACAGTCGCGGCGCTGGTCGCCCGCGCCCGCAAAGCACAGGCCGCAATCAGCCAATACTCCCAGGCGCAGCTTGACGAACTGGTCACCGCCGCTGGCTGGGCGATCATGGAACCCGGCCGCAACCAAATTCTGGCTGAAATCGCGGTACGCGACACCGGCCTCGGCAACGTCGCCGACAAGATCAACAAAAATCACCGCAAGACCCTCGGCCTGCTGCGCGACCTTAAAGGCGCCATCTCCACCGGCGTGCTCGCCGAAATCCCCGAACTCGGCATCACCGAAATCGCGCGTCCGGTCGGCGTCGTCGCTGCCGTCGTGCCATCGACCAATCCCGGCGCGACACCCGCCAACAACATCATCAACGCGCTGAAATGCGGCAATGCAGTGATCCTGTCGCCCTCACCCAAGGGCTGCTCGACGGCGGCGAAACTGCTGGAATTCATCCACGCCGAGTTCGCGCGCATCGGCGCGCCGGCCGACCTGGTGCAGACGCTGCCGCAACCGGTGACCAAGGAATTGAGCCAGGAACTGATGAAGCAGGCGGACCTGGTGGTCGTCACCGGATCGCAGGCCAATGTGCGCGCCGGTTATTCCAGCGGCACGCCAGCGCTGGGCGTTGGTGCCGGCAACGTTGCGGTGATCGTCGATGAAAGTGCCGATATCGTGGATGCCGCCGAAAAAATCATGCGTTCGAAGATTTTCGACAACGCGACCAGTTGTTCATCGGAAAACAGCGTGATCATTCATGCCGCGGTGTATGAGCGCATGATCAAGGCGCTGACCGCCGTCGGTGGCGTGCTGCTGACTGCGGAGGAAAAAGCGACCTTGCAGAAAGCCATGTTCCCCGGCGGGAAACTGTCGCCGGCCGTCACTGCGCAAAACGTTGCAAAAATCTGCGCGGTTGCCGGACTGACGCGCCCCGCAGTCGTCAACGCGAAATGCCTGATGGTAGAAGAGAAAAATACTGGAATTGCTGCGCCCTTCTCCGGTGAAAAACTGTCACCGGTGATGACGATCTACAAAGCACGCGATTTCGACCATGCGTTCAACACCCTGCGCGCCATTTACGACTATCAGGGCGACGGCCATTCCTGCGGCATACACACAAAAAATAATGAACAAATTCAAATACTTGGGATGGATATGACGGTGTGCCGGGTGATCGTCAACCAGGCCCACGCCATCGCCAACGGCGGCAGCTTCGACAACGGCCTGCCGTTCTCATTGACCATGGGCTGCGGCACCTGGGGCGGCAACAGCTTTTC
>JBBQAO010000079.1:0-16195 GCA_038316355.1 Burkholderiales bacterium | reverse complement strand
GGCAAACTCACCGGCCAGCCGGGCATCGCCTTCGTCACCCGCGGCCCCGGTGCAACCAACGCATCGGTCGGTATCCACACTGCATTCCAGGATTCGACACCGGTGATCCTGTTCATCGGCCAGGTCGGCAACGATGTCGTTGAACGTGAAGCCTTCCAGGAAATCGATTTCCGCCGCATGTACGGCCAGATGGCGAAATGGGTGGCACAGATCGACCGTGCCGACCGCGTCGCCGAATACATCAGCCATGCTTTCCATGTCGCCACATCCGGCCGGCCCGGCCCGGTAGTGCTGGCGCTGCCGGAAGACATGCAGACCGACATGGCGCCGCCGTCGAACGCCGGCCGTTACCAGCGCGTCGCAGCGAACCCCGGCGAATTCGACATGCACCGATTGCGTGACCTGCTGGGCAAGGCCAAACGCCCGTTCATGATGCTCGGCGGCGGCGGCTGGAACAAACAGGCCTGCGACGACATGCTCGTCTTCGCCCGCGCTTTCAACCTGCCGGTGGGCGCGTCGTTCCGTTGCCAGGACCTGATCGACAACCGCGACCCGCATTACGTCGGTGATGTCTCGGTCGGGCTCAATCCGAAACTCGCGGAACGCATCAAGACTTCCGACTTGCTGCTGATCGTCGGTGCGCGGCTTGGCGAATGGACCACTGCGAATTACACGCTGGTCGAAATCCCGCGTCCGTCACAAAAACTGGTGCATGTACATCCCGGCGCCGAAGAACTCGGTCGTGTCTATCAGGCCGATGTGCTGATCAACAGCGGCATGCCGGAATTCGCAGCCGCGGCAAAAAAGCTCGCGCCGGTCAAACCGTCGTGGGATGCCTGGACCAGGGAGGCGCGCGCCGACCTCGAAGCCTGGCAACAGCCGGTCAAGGTGCCGGGCAAGGTCAACATGAGTGAAGTCATGGTGTTCCTGCGCGAACGCCTGCCCGCGGACACCATCGTCACCAACGGCGCCGGCAATTTTGCGGTCTGGGTGCATCGCTTTTATCCCTATCCGGGATTCCGCACCCAGCTCGGACCGACCAGCGGTGCGATGGGTTACGGCGTGCCCTCCGGCGTCGCTGCCAAAATCACCCATCCCGATCGCCCGGTGGTGTCCTTCTCCGGTGACGGTTGCTTCCTGATGAACGGCCAGGAGTTGGCGACCGCCGCGCAATACGATCTGAAAATCCTGTTCATCGTCGTCAACAACGGCATGTACGGCACCATCCGCATGCACCAGGAACGTAACTATCCGGAACGCGTCAGCGGCACGCTGCTGAAGAATCCGGACTTCGCCGCTCTCGCCCGCGCCTATGGCCTGCACGGCGAAATCGTCGAGACCACTGCGGACTTCGCAGCCGCGTTCGAGCGCGCCTGGGCCGCCAAAACCAGCGCGCTGATCGAGGTGCGCATCGATCCGGATGCAATCTCTCCGCGCACCACCTTGTCAGCGATCACTGCCGAAGCGAAGAAAAAGCAAAAAACTTAGCCACAGAGGTCACAGAGAACACAGAGGAAACCCGGGGCATGGATGACATAACCGGGAAAATTATCGGTGTTGCCATCGAGGTTCACGGATACTTGGTCCGGGGCTGCTGGAATCCATTTATGAAGAAGCACTGTGCCACGAATTCGAATTGCGCGGCATAGAATACAAAAGACAAGTAGCAATAGATGTCGAATTCAAAGGCAAGCTGATATCAGGGCAGCGCTTGGATTTGATTGTTGATAACTACGTCGTTGTTGAGTTGAAATCATCGAAAAATCCGCTCGCGGCAGCTTCGGCACAAACTCTGTCTTATTTACGAGCAACCGGCCCTTAAGCGTGCATTGCTGATCAACTTTGGGAATACTCGTTTAATCGACGGCATAAAACGTTTTTCTCTGTGAACTCTGTGCCCTCTGTGGCTAAAGGTCTTTTATGGTTCTTTTCCTGAACGAAGCCGATGTCCAGCAACTGATCACCATGCCGCTGGCGCTGGAGCAGGTCGAGCGTGCGCTGAAGGACCGCGCGCTGGGTCGTGCCGTCGATACGCCACGGGCGCGGATACAGACAACTTCCGGCATCCAGCACGTGCTTCAGGCCTGCGCGCCGGAGCTCGGTTACATCGGCTTCAAATATTATTTTTCGCCGCCCGGCAAACGCGGCGCCACTTATGTGCATCTGATTAGCATGGAGTCGGGGAAACTCGAAGCCATCGTCGAAGCCGCCACATTGGGCATGACCCGCACCGGTGCCGCCAGCGGTGTGGCCTCGAAATATCTGGCCAATCCCGGCGCATCCATACTCGGACAGCTCGGCGCCGGTTATCAGGGCATGGGCCAGCTCGAAGCCGTGGTGAGAGCGCTGAACATCCGCGAGGCCCGCGTTTACGCGCGTACCCGCGACAAGCTTGAAGCCTGGTGCAAAAAAATGACAGACAAGCTGGGCATCCCGGTAATTCCGGCAGCCTCCGGCGCGGAAGCGCTCAAGGGCGCGCAGGTCGTTAACATCATGACCAAATCGACAACGCCGGTGATCGACGGTGACTGGCTGCAGCCGGGCCAGCACATCAATGCCGCAGGCTCGAATGCATTGTCCCGCGCCGAAATCGATGCAAAAACCATCGCCCGCTGCAAACTGATCACCGTCGATTCGCGTGGTACCGCACGCAACGAATGCGGCGACCTGATTGCCGCCGTGGAGTCCGGCAAGCTGAGCTGGGACACGCTGCCGGAAATCGGCGAAGTGCTGGTCGGCAAAACGGCCGGCCGCATTGCGCAGGACGACATCACGCTGTATGAATCCCACGGCATGGGCATTCAGGACGTCTATACCGCGGCAAAGCTGGTAGAACTGGCGCGCAGCCGCAAAGTCGGCACTGCGCTGCCGATGTAATCATCAGCAATTTTTGACGGGTAATCATGGCCACTTCAAATGACATCATCGGTTTCGTCGGCATCGGCGCAATGGGCACGCCGATGGCCGGAAATCTGGCACGTGCCGGTTACAAACTCGTGGTGTTCGATCTCGATACCGCGCGCAGCGCGGCACTGGCCGGCACACCGGGCATCACGGTTGCGAAAAGCCTGACCGAGCTCGGCGCCGCCGCAAACATCCTCATTACCATGCTGCCCGACGGCAAAGCCGTGCGCGCAGCACTGTGTGGCGAGGATGATGGCTTCAGGGATTGCCTGCTCGAACGCGCGCCGAAAAATGCACTGGTCATCGACATGAGTTCCTCGTCACCGCTGGGCACGCGCGAACTGGGCGTGCTGCTGGAACAGCGCGGTCATCCCTTCATCGATGCGCCGGTCTCGAACGGCGTCAAAGGTGCGGTCGCCGCGACGCTGTCGATCATGGTCGGCGGTGACAAAACGATTTTCGAACGCGTCAAACCCATGCTGGAAAAAATGGGCAGCCAGATTTATTACGCCGGCCCGCTGGGCGCCGGTCATGCGGTCAAGGCGCTGAACAACTATGTGTCTGCCGCGGGACTGATCGCCGCCTGCGAGGCGATGCATGCCGGCCAGGCCTTCGGACTCGACCCCAATGTCGTCGTCGACATCATCAATACCTCGAGCGGCATGAACAACACCACCAAAAACAAATGCAGGCAGTACATGCTGTCCGGCGCATTCAATGCCGGATTCTCCACCGGCCTGATGGCGAAGGATGTGCGCACCGCGCTGGAAATCGCAGAGGCGATGCACACCTCCACCACCTTCGCCAAACCGACCGCAGACGTATGGAACGCGATGGAGCAAAAACTGGGCTTCACCTCCGACCATACCGAGATGCATAAATTTCTTTTAAAATCAAATACTTAGTTAATTTATCTCTATATCATGCAAATCTGGCGCGGCGCGCACGACGCTGACTGGGAACGCGTGCAGCAGGAACTCGGCGCGGCGTACCTGAGCGACGGCCTGCCGCTGGTACCGCCGACTGCGGAGCGTATATCGGCCATGCTCTCGCTCAACGGCTATAAACCCGAAGAAGAAATTGCCGTACTGCCGCCGGGTTTTGAAACTGCGACCGCCGGCGACATCGCCATCTGTGCGGTAATGGCCGGCTGCAAAGCAGAATATTTTCCGGTGCTGATCGCCGCGACCGATGCACTGGCCGACATGAGTTTTAATCTGCTGGGCATTGCGACGACCACGGGATCTGCAGCACCCCTGTATATCGTCAATGGCCCGATCACGGAAATAATCGGGCTCAATGCCGGACACAACGCGCTCGGCTCCGGCCATCGTGCCAATGCCACCATCGGCCGCGCAATGACGCTGATCCTGCAGAACATCGGCGGCGCAAAACCCGGCGAAGTCGACATGGCGACGCTGGGGCAACCGGCGAAATATGCCTGCTGCTTCGCCGAGAATGTGGCGGAAAGCCCGTGGCTGCCATTACATGTCGAACGCGGATTTGCCGCCGATGCCAGTGTAGTCACGGTGGTCGGCATTGCCGGCACCATCGAAGTCAACGACTCCGACAGCCAGCAGGCTGAGGGCATGGCACAGACTTTCGCGCAATCCATGCTGATCGCCGGTATCGCCAGCAGTTCGGGACTGTTGGGCGGCGGCGAACCGCTGTGTATCCTGCCACCGGAATGGGCCGCGGCTTTTCATCGCGACGGTTACGACAAGCAAAAAACCAAAGCAGCGATCTGGGAACGTGCCGCACTGCCCGCCGACCGGCTGGTACCGGCCATGCGCAAGCGCCGCATGGCTGCCGCACCCGATCCGTCGGCAGACCTCATCCGCGTCGCGGAAAAAGCCGACGATCTGATGATCGTCATCGCCGGTGGCGTGGGACGCAAAGCCGCCTATCTGCCGACCTGGGCCGGCACCACCAAAGCCATCAGCCGCGAAATCAAAATTCGTAAGCCATGAATACAGCAAACGAAAAAAAACGCGGCGGCCCTCTCGAGAGCATCCGCGTGCTTGATCTGAGCCGCATCCTCGCCGGTCCGTGGTGTGGCCAGCTGCTGGCCGACCTCGGTGCCGATGTGATCAAGGTCGAACGTCCCGGCAAGGGTGACGACACCCGCGGCTGGGGGCCACCCTTCCTCAAAGACCGCGACGGCAGGGACACCAGCGAATCCGCGTACTACCTCTGTGCCAACCGCGGCAAACAATCCATGACGCTGGATATCGCCAAGGCCGAAGGCCAGGCCATTGCACGCGAACTGGCGCAGCACGCCGACATCCTGCTGGAGAACTACAAGGTCGGCGATCTGAAGCGTTACGGCCTCGACTATGCCGCGGTGTCAGCGCTGAATCCGCGCCTGGTGTATTGCTCCATCACCGGTTTCGGCCAGGACGGCCCGATGAAAGACCGCGCCGGCTATGATTTCATGGTACAGGGCATGGGCGGCCTGATGAGCATCACCGGTGAACGTGACGGTCTCCCCGGCGGCGGCCCACAAAAAGCCGGCGTCGCCATCGCCGACCTGATGACTGGCATGTATTCGACAGTCGCCATACTCGCCGCGATTGAGGAACGCCATCGCAGCGGTCAGGGCCAGTACATCGACATGGCTTTGCTCGACACCCAGGTCGCCTGGCTGGCCAACCAGAATTCGAATTACCTGATCGGCGGGCAGATTCCGGAGCGCATGGGCAATGCGCATCCCAATGTCGTACCCTACCAGACCTTCCCGACCGTGGACGGCGATGTAATCCTCGCTGTCGGCAATGACGGACAGTTCAAGCGCTTCTGTGAAGCTGCAGGCATTGCGGCAACCGGCGCCGACCCACGTTTTGCCAGCAATGCGCTGCGCATCGCCAACCGCGATGCCTGCATCGCTGCCATCGCACCAGCGATGAAACGCAAAACCACGGCGGAATGGATCGCGTCACTGGAGCCGCTGGGCGTGCCCTGCGGTCCGATCCACCGCCTCAATGAAGTCTTCGAGAATCCGCAGATCAGGCACCGCGGCCTGCTGGTTGATGTGCCGCATCCGCTGGCCGGCAGCGTGCCGCTGGTTGCCAACCCGATCAAGTATTCACGCACACCGCTGGATTACAGCGTGCCGCCGCCTCTGCTTGGCGAACATACCGATACGGTGCTGCGTGATTTGCTGGGTAAAAATGACGCTGAAATTGCTGCGCTGAAAAACGCCGGTGTGATCTGAATTTTCGCCAATACTGCAGAAAACGCATCAGCATGTAGCCCGTAAGGAGCAACGCGGATTACGGGAAGCTGAATCCCGTATTTCACTTGGTCATTGAAACCGCCCTTCGTTTCATACGGGCTGGCTGAACAACAAAGCCAAAGTCACCATGAGAAAATCTTACGGCTTCAGAACCTTCCGCATCACAGAAATCGCGCTCTATCATGCACTTGGCAAACTACCAGGGCCAAAACTCGCCCACGATTTCTGCTGACGAACCAATTTCTTATATCACCAATGAAGTAGCCCGTAAGGAGCGCAGCGTATTACGGGAACAAGACCCCGCATTTCACTTCGTTTCATACGCTTGCCCTGCTCAAGACAATCTGGATAGCGCCGACTCGTAAGTAGTCGCCGCGACGCCTGGGTTGTCCACGCTGAAGTTCGTATCCCGCACTATCCCGTCCTTGAGTCCGTAGACCCAGCCGTGCACCTGCAGCGGCTGACCGCGTTCCCAGGCGTCCTGCACGATCGTGGTCTGGCAGACGTTGGCCGCCTGCTCGATGACATTCAATTCGCACAAGTGATCGGCACGGCGGACATCACTGTCGAGCGACAGCAATCTCGATTCATGTTTCTGCCGCACGTCCTGCACATGGCGCAGCCAGTTGTCGCTGAGGCCGATGCGGTCGCCACGCAACGCAGCGCTGACGCCGCTGCAACCGTAATGCCCGACCACAATGATGTGCTTCACCTTCAGCACATCGACCGCGAACTGGATCACTGACAGGCAATTGAGGTCAGTGTGTGTCACGACGTTGGCGACATTGCGATGCACGAACAGTTCGCCAGGCAGCAGGTCAACGATGTCATTGGCCGGCACCCGGCTGTCGGAGCAGCCGATCCACAGATATTCCGGTGACTGCTGCCGCGCAAGTTTCTGAAAGAACTCCGGATCCTGGCGGCGGATGCGTTCGGACCAGGCGCGATTGCTGTCGAACAGGTGTTGCAGTTTTTTCACGGTGGGCAATGAAAGAATGGGTAATAAAAGTCAGGCGAAAATTTCAGTAAGCACCTGTGCATTTTCGCAAACCCTGCATTTCGCCGTAACACCGGATCAATCCACCTTCGCGCCGGACTCCTTAACGACTTTTGCCCACTTGACCGCTTCAGATTTTAAATATCGGCTGAATTCATCGGGCGGACTGCCCAGTGGCTCAAAACCCTGTGCAAGCAGGCGATCTTTTACATCTGACGCAGCCAAAGCACGGGCAATGTCCGCATGCAGCTTGCTGACAACCGCCTTCGGCGTACCGCCAGTCGCCAGAATCCCGTACATATTGTCGACCTGATAATCCGGATACGCTGATTCCGCCACCGTCGGCACCTCGGGCAATATGGAAACCCGCTTGAGGGTAGTCACTGCGATGCCGGTCAGCCTGCCTGATTTGATATGCGGCACAGCCGGCGGCAACGCAACCAATCCGAATTTGAGTTGACCAGCCAGAAGATCGGTGACTGCCGGACCAGCCCCTTTGTATGGAATATGCTGAATTTTCACACCCGCCATGGCATTAAGCAGTTCCCCCCCCAGATGTCCCGTAGTGCCGGCGCCGGGTGAGGCATAACTCATCGGCGATTTTTTTGCGAGTTGCACCACGTCACGGATGTTTTTCGCCGGGAGCGATGGATGGGTGACAAAAACCAGTGGTGATACGGCAGCAAGTGTTATCGGCGCAAAATCCTTGAACGGATCGTAGCCGGTTTTTTTGTACAGACTCGGATTGACCACGAAAGCGGTCGAAACCAGTGTCAATGTATAACCATCCGCCGGCGCCTTGGCCGCCAGTTCGCTGCCGATATTCCCGCCTGCGCCCGGCCGGTTGTCCACAATCACCGGCAAACCCCAGTACTCTGTCAACTTCTGCGAGATGACGCGGGCGATAAAATCGTTGGGCCCACCGGCCGCGAACGAAACGATCATGCGCACCGGTTTTTCCGGAAAAGCAGCCTGCACGCTGGCTGCGCCTGCAGCCCCAGCCATCAGTGCGATCGCTGCTGCGGATATGGTGCTGAACTTCAATTTCATGGCGCTACTCCTGAAGCGATGGGTCCGTATGATCAGCGGCTCAACTGCGACATGCAAGCATAAAGCGCATTCTGCGCCTCAAAGCCGATGCCCGGGCGGTCGGGCAGTTTGAGATAACCCTCCTCCACTTTCGCATCGTCGGCGAAACCGGCAAACATGCCGAACACGCCCGGATAGGCCTCGCAGCCGCCGAGGCCGAAACCGCCGACGATATGCAATGTCATCTGGTTGCCACCGTGCGGGAACACCGATTGCGGCGACCAGCCGAGCTCTTTCAGCATCGCCAGCGTCTTTGCGAACTGTGCGATGCCGTAGGACTGCGGCACGTCGGTCTGGATGATGTCGCGGTCGGCGCGCAGGCCGCCGAAGCGCACCAGATTGCACACATCCTGCGTCGAAAACAGGTTTTCACCGGTGCCGATGGGCGCAGCATAAATCGCCGCAACTTCAGCGAGCAGGGCAAAATCCAGCGGATCAGTCGGCTCCTCAAACCAGCGCAGGTCATACGGCGCCAGCGCTTTGGCGTAGGCCAGCGCGCGATCACGGTCGAAACCGGCATTGGCATCCACCGCCAGATTTTTGCTCGAGCCAAGCACTTTCAATGCCGCTTCGACACGCGCCACATCTTCCGCGATCGACAGGCCGCCGACCTTGATTTTCATCGTGCGGTAACCCTGCGCGAGTTTGTCGCGGATTTCATCCAGCAGTTCCGGGATGCCTTTGCCGGGCTGGTACCAGCCACCGCCGACGTAACAGGGAACCTTGTCTATCTTATTGTTTTTATTGTATATTTTTGCAATCAGCGCATGCAGCGGCAGGCCGGCGATTTTCGCCGCCGCGTCCCAGCACGCCACTTCAATGGTGCCAATGGCCACCGAACGTTCGGTGTGACCGCCGGGTTTTTCCCGCTGCATCATCGCAGCGAGAATTTTTTCCGGATCGATGTTGTCACCCGCCGCATTGAGCAGCGATTCCGGTTGGGCCTTCAGAATGCGCGGAATGAAGCGCGCGCGCATCTGCGCGCCGCAGGCATAACGCCCGGTGGAGTTAAAGGCAAAACCGGTGACCGGTTTGCCGTCACGCACGACATCGGTGATCACCGCGACCACCGAAGTGGTCATCTCGCTGAAATCGAATACCGCGTTGCGCAGACTCGAATTGAGCGGGATCGCAATCTCCCGTATTTCCCTGATTCTCATTGGCGATCCAGATCAATCCACTTTGATGCCGGCAGTCTTGATGACTTTCGCCCACTTTGCGATCTCGCTGCGAATAATTTCGCCATACGCCGCGGGTTCGCCGCCCGATGGATCCACACCCTGATCCACCAGCCGTTTGTGCACCTCGGGTTTTCTGATCACGGCAGCCATGGTTTTGCTCAGTTTGTCGATGATGTCGCGCGATACGCCCGCCGGCGCGAGCATGCCCCAGTACCCGACCAGCGCAGCAGCGGGATACCCCGCCTCTTTCAAGGTCGGCACATCGGGCAATACCGATGCACGTGCCGGACCAGTAACGGCCAGCGCGCGGATTTTCCCGGCGATGACGTGCGGCGCCGAGGCGCCGATGCTGGAAAACATTATTGAGACATGTCCGCCCAGCAAGTCACCGATGGCCACACCGGCGCCCTTGTACGGGATATGCACCATGTCCACACCAGCGACCTGTTTGAACAGTTCTCCGGCCAGGTGTGATGCGGTGCCATTACCGCCGGACGCGTAATTCACCTGTCCCGGGCGCGCTTTCGCCAGTGCCACCAGATCCTTCACCGAACGCGCCGGCAGTGACGGATGCACCACAATCGCCAGCGATGCCGCACCGACCAGTGATACCGGCTGCAGATCCTTCAGTGTGTCGTAGGGCAGCTTGCTGTACAGCGTCGGGTTGGTAATCAGCGCCTGATCAGCCATCAGCAGCGTGTGTCCATCGGGCTGTGACTTTGCGACGATATCCGTGCCGATGGCACTGCCGGCGCCGCCACGATTGTCAACGATGACCTGCTGCCCCAGCGCCTCGGCCAGTCCGGCACTCAGTGTGCGCGCCACGCCATCGGTCAGGCCGCCGGCAGGATAGCCCACCACGAGACGCACGGTCCGCGACGGATACGATTGCGCAACCGCCGCTTCCACGACTGCGAATCCCGCACCTGCGAGACAGAATGCCAAACCCGTACGCCTTGCCACTGCGATCCACTGCGTCATGCCCTTCTCCCCCGTGATTTCCGGTTGCGCTAACCGGATGATTTCTAATTGACCTTGATCCCGGCGGCCTTGACTACCCTGGTCCACTTCTCCACCTCGACCTTGACCTGTGCAGAGAACTCCGCCGGCGAACTGGCGATGATGTCGAAACCCAAGGCTTCGACGCGCGACTTCACATCCGGTTGCGCCATCATTTTGGCAATCTGCGCATGCAGCCTGGCGACGATTTCCTTCGAGGTCCCCGCCGGCACCAGCAGACCCTGCAGCGTATCCGCCTCCTGATCCTTGAAGCCGACTTCGGCCATCGTCGGCACGTCGGCAATCGCACCCGATCGTTTGGGGCTGGTGACCGCGATCGCGCGCAGCCGGCCGGCCTTGATGTGGGGTGTCGTCGGCGGCAATGCCGTGCAGCCGATCTGCACCTGGTTGGCGACCACTGCGCCCACTGCGGGACCGGCACCGCCGAAGGGCACGGTGATGAAATCGAGCTTGGTGGTCAGTTTCAGCAGTTGCGCCGAGAGGTCGGGCGTGGTGCCGACGCCGGGCGTCGCCACCGAGAATTTTTTCGGGTCCGCCGCCACCAGCGTCAGCAGTTCTTTCATCGATTTCGCCGCAATCGTCGGATGCACGGTGAACACATTGGGCGAGGCCGCCATGTTGGAGACCGGGATGAAGCTCTTGTACGGATCATAGGGAATGTTCGCGTATAAACCCGGGTTCACGACAAAACTGGAACTGACGACGATCAGCGTGTAACCGTCGGGCGCGGACGCTGCCGCCAGCCCCATGCCGATGTTGCCGCCGGCGCCGGCGCGGTTGTCGACCACCACCTGCTGGCCCATGCCCTCAGTCAGTTTCTGCGCAACCACCCGCGCGATGACATCGGTCGGACCGCCGGCCGCAAACGGCACGATCATGCGCACCGGTCGCGTCGGGTAGTCCTGTGCTGCAACCGCACCTGCAGTCAGCGCAACAGCGGTGGCCAACATTCCGGTGGCAATTTTCAGCTGCCTCATGGGTGATTCCTCCCTGATATTGTCATGAAAACTGTCATTGACCGCTTTTAATCGGCGGTCGCGCCGGAGGCACGGACCACCTTGCCCCAGCGCTCGGTTTCGCTTTTGATGAAACGCGCGAATTCATCCGGGGTGCTGGTCAGCGGATCGGTGCCGCGTGCAGCGAGCAGCTTGCGCGTGGCGGGATCATTGAGCATTTTGACCAGCGCGGCATTCAGCCGGTTGATGACGGGCGCAGGCGTTCCGGCCGGCGCCAGCACGCCGTACCAGGTATCGACCTTGAACCACGGAAAACCGGCCTCGGCAACGGTAGGCACGTCGGGCATGGCGTTGTCGCGCTTCTCGGCCAGCGCGGCCAGCGCGCGCAGCTTGCCGGCCTTCACGTATGGCGCGGCGGCGGCAGTGCCGATCACCAGCATATCGACCTCGCCTGACAGCAGTGCGGTCTGCGCCTGGTTGGCACCTTTGTGCGGGATCATCTCGATCTTCAGCTTGTTCTCGGCAATGAAATAACGCGCGCCGAGGTCATTGGTGGTGCCGGCGCCGCCGGACCCGAAATTGAGCTTGCCCGGATTTTTGCGGGCCAGCGCCACCAGATCCTGCAGTGTCTTCGCCGGCACCGAGGGGTGCACCACCAGCAGATTGGGGATCGACGCCACCAGTGAAACCGGCGCGAGATCCTTCGCCGGATCGTAATTGAGTTTTTTGTAGAGGCTGGGGCTGATCGAGATCGACGGCGAGCAGAGCACGATGGTGTAACCGTCGGCCGGCTGGCGCACGGTGTACTCCGCGCCGACATTGCCGCCGGCGCCGGGCCGGTTCTCGGCGATCACCTGCTGGCCGAGCTCCTCGCCCAGCTTCAGCGCCAGGATGCGTCCGAGGATGTCGGTGCCGCCACCCGGCGGGAACGGCAGGATCAGGCGCACTGGTTTGACGGGATAATTCTGCGCATGCGCCGGCGCAGCAACCATCAGCACCCCCGCAGCGCAACAAACCAGAGCGGCAACAAGCGACCTCATCAATTTCTCCTCGGTATTATGGATACACAGATGGATTCGCAGCGCGGCGGGTTGTCGGGATTCAGAACCGCTGTGTTGGCTGCGTGGTCTGCAAGATACGCGGATTGTCCACGCATGGCCCTGTTTGTCAAACTTCGCGGACTGCCAGGCGCGACAAAACGGGTAGAATAAGCGCCCATTCCAATAATAATCTGCCGTCATGAAACACCCGCGCATCGCCCTGATTCACGCGACCCCGCTCGCCATCGACCCCATCGTCGCGGCGTTCGGCCGTTTGTGGCCGGAAGCACGCACCACCAATCTGCTCGATGACTCGCTGTCCGCAGACCTCGCCGCTGAAGGCCGCCTGACCGGCCAAATAATCGAACGCTTCATCACCCTGGCCCGTTATGTCCATGGCAGCGGCGCCGACGCCATCCTGTTCACCTGCTCGGCTTTCGGCCCGGCGATAGAGGCAACGGCGGCGGCAATGACCATCCCTGTGCTGAAACCCAACGAGGCCATGCTCGACGAAGCCCTCGCCGCCGGCAGCCACATCGGCCTGATCGCGACCTTCACGCCGAGCATCCCGGCGCTGAAAGCCGAACTTGAAGACATGGCGCGCGCGAAAAAACAATCGATCACGGTCACCACGCGCACCCTGCCCGACGCGCTCGCAGCCCTGCAGCGCGGCGATGCCGGCGCCCACGACCGCCTGATCGCCGATGCCGCCGCCGGCTTGATGCCCTGTGACGCGCTGGTGCTCGGACAATTCTCAATGGCCACCGCAGCACGGCTGATTCCGGCGCAGAGCGGCTGTCGCGTGCTGACCAGCCCTGATTCCGCGGTACTGCGCCTGAAGGCAACTTTGCGCGCCTGACGGCGGTTCGTACGCCCGCAGTTCATACACTATCTGGAGGAGGATGTGATGAAACCGAGACTGTCCCGTTGTTGCATTACCGCTGCACTGTCGTTGTTTGCGTTAACCGTGATCCCGATGGCGCAGGCGCAGAACTACCCCAGTAAACCCGTGCGTTTTGTCGTGCCCTTCGTGCCCGGCGGCCCAACTGATATTCAAGGTCGCATGCTCGGCGAAAAACTCGCCCAACGCCTCGGCCAGCAGGTGCTGATCGACAACCGCGGCGGCGCCGGCGGCAACATTGGCATGGAACTGACCGCCAAGGCACCGCCCGACGGCTACACCATCGTCATCGCCACGGTCGGTACCTGGGCGGTGAATCCGCATCTCTACAAAATGTCCTTCGATGTGGTGAAGGATTTCGCGCCGATCATCCAGGTATCAAGCTCGCCCGGTGTTCTGGTCGTGCACCCTTCAGTACCGGCGAAATCGATCAAGGAACTGGTGGCGCTCGCCAAGGCACGCCCCAACGAACTCAACTACGGTTCGTCAGGCGTCGGCGGTTTCGGCCACATCAGCGGCGAACTGTTCACGCTGATGACCAACACCAAAATGATCCACGTGCCATACAAAAGTTCGGCACCGTCCCTGACCGACGTCATCGCCGGCCAGATACAGGTGCTGTTCAATAATGCGATCTCGACCGTCCCCTTCGTGCAGGCCAATCGCGTACGCGCACTGGCCACCACCGGCGCAAAACGGCTCGCCGTGCTGTCGGAACTGCCGACCATCGCGGAAGCCGGTGTTGCCGGTTACGAAAATTCGTCGTGGTCCGCTGTAGCCGCGCCTGCAGGCACACCGGCACCGATCATCGGCCGCCTGCACAAGGAATTCGTCGGGATTCTCGCCGATCCGGACATCCAGAAACGCCATGCCGACGTCGGCGCGCAGATCATCGGCGGCTCACCGGAACAGTTCCACGCCTATCTGAAGGCCGAAGTCGACAAATTCGGCAAACTGGTGAAATCTGCCGGCATCAAGGCCGCATCCGGCGGCTGAATTCCGGCGCGACCGCGCCCATGATCCTCGCGCTTGATCAGGGCACGACCAGTTCGCGCGCCATCGTCTTCGACAGCGACGGCGCGATTCGCGCGGTCGCGCAGCGCGAATTCACCCAGATTTACCCGAAACCGGGCTGGGTCGAACATGACCCGGAGGAAATCTGGTCCACGCAACTCGCCGTCGCCCATGAAGCGATCAGCAAAGCCGGCGTACAGACGCGCGACATCGCGGCCATCGGCATCACCAACCAGCGCGAAACCACCGTGGTGTGGGAGCGCGCCACCGGCAAGCCCATCCACAACGCCATCGTCTGGCAGGACCGGCGCACCGCGGCCGCCTGCGCGGCACTGAAGGCACGCGGACTCGAAGCCGCCATCACCGCCAGGACGGGACTGCTCGCTGATGCGTATTTCTCCGGCAGCAAAATCGCGTGGATACTTGATCACGTGCCCGGCGCACGAACCCGCGCCGCGGCCGGCGAACTCGCCTTCGGCACCATCGACAGCTGGCTGATCTGGAAGCTGACCAATGGCGCAGCGCACGTCACCGACATTACAAACGCCTCGCGCACACTGCTCTTCAACATTATCACCGGCAGCTGGGACGATGAATTGCTGCTCTGGCTGAACGTGCCGAGGCAGGTGCTGCCGCAAGTCTGCGCTTCCAGCGGAATCCTCGCTGAAACTGCTCCAGGATTGTTCGACACGCGGATCCCCATCGCCGGCATTGCAGGCGACCAGCAGGCTGCCCTGTTCGGCCAGCGCTGCACGCAACCCGGCATGGCCAAGAACACCTACGGCACCGGCTGTTTCATGCTGATGCACACCGGCGGCAAGGTCATTCACTCGCCATCACGACTGCTTGGCACCGCGGCGTGCGCCACAGACAAAGCAAAACAATACGCACTTGAGGGCAGCGTGTTCATCGGCGGCGCGGTGGTGCAATGGCTGCGCGACGGCCTGGGCATCATCCGTGAATCAAGCGAAGTCGAAGCACTGGCGAACAGCGTTGCTGATAATGGCGGCGTCTATCTGGTGCCGGCTTTCACCGGACTCGGCGCACCGCATTGGGAGCCACACGCCCGCGGCGCCATCATGGGCATTACGCGGGGTTCATCAGCGGGAAATATCGCGCGCGCTGCACTGGAAAGCATTGCCTACCAAACAGCTGATGTGCTGCAGGCCATGGTCACAGATTCAGGCATTGCGCTGAGTGAACTGCGTGTCGACGGCGGTGCAGCGAAGAATGATGCACTGATGCAGTTCCAGGCCGATGTACTGGACCTCCAAGTCGTGCGGCCGCAGATTCAGGAAACCACAGCGCTGGGCGCCGCCTATCTCGCCGGGCTGGGCACGGGTTACTGGAAAAGTTCAGAGCAACTCGATGCGCAGTGGCAGGTCGAGCGCACGTTCGAGCCACAGATGGATCGTGATCAAGCTGCGAAGTTACTCGCCGGCTGGCACAAGGCGGTGGAGCGCAGCAAGGGCTGGGCGGAATAAAGCCGCTTTCCCTCCTATCCGCAGCAATCCGTGCCGTTAGTTCGAGCCCGGGTCGGGGAACCAGTCAGGTACAGAACTGGGTACTGATTTGGCACGGTTTTCGCCCGAAAGGAAAGGCTGGCGTATTATTTCAGGGGCAATGTATCCGTAGGCCCCCGTGTTACTCGAACGGGGGCATAGACAGCACCCGAAATAGGTGACATTTCTGTCAACTAAAAATGTCACCTAAATTTGGCAACTAAAAAAGTCAACTATTCGTAGAGATCATGAATCTCATTGCCATATATTACGCGGTCGGTGCAGCGATAAGGGCGTTCTGATGCGTTGGCTACTTCTCTCGCTGGCGCTAGTGGTCGGAATAGCGCAGTCACAGG